>NZ_JBVPZA010000011.1:0-178179 GCF_055703065.1 Hydrogenophaga sp. L310 | reverse complement strand
AAGGGGTATCCACTTAGCTCCAGTCATCGTAAATGCTGGATGGATAACCAGTATTGAATGGTATGCCAGTCAGGCAAACAGTCAAGCCTTTTTCACCACGTCCCGGTACGTCACCGGTGCTGTCACGACCGCTTGTTGCAGCAACCGATAGAACAACATGCCGCGTGAGTTGGATGTGCGGCGATTGAAGCGGAACACGAACTCATCCAGGTAGGCATCCAGGTGTTCGGGCTGCACCGAGCCATGGTGTGTGCCCAGAATCCAGCGCTGCACCAGAGCCGCCACCCGATGCACGCCAGCCATCGAGACATGAGCCGGAACGTTGGAGCCCAACATGACCGTGCGCTGATGGACGAAGCCCAGGTCTTTCAATGTCAGGTAGGCAGCCGAGCCGTCGGTACGCACCTGTGCGCCAGGCTCGATAACCTCCTCCACGAACGGAATCACACAAGCAGCGGAGTCATTGGCAATGCGGCGCAGGCGGATGCGGCCGAATCCTTTGGGGTCCAGCATCTCCACGGCCATGACCACCAGCACCTTGCTCGTGCTGCTCTTGCGCCCTTTGGGTGAGATGGGGTTTCGCCTGTCTGTGATGGCCAGATAGGTCTCGTCAACTTCGACCAACCCTTTGAGCTGTTCGCGACCCGGTCGAACCATGGCACGACGAAGCCGATGCAGCATGGTCCAAGCGGTCTGATAGCTGCCCAGTCCCAGCACGCGCTGTAGACCCAACGCGCTCACGCCTTGCTTCTGATTGGTCAGGTACCAAGCCGCAGCCAGCCAAACGCGCAGTGGCGTTCGGGTCTTCTCGAAGATGGTGCCGGCGGTCACCGAACTCTGGTGTTGGCAACTCGGGCACATCAGCCGGGTACGCGTCGCACGATAGGCATCGCCTACGCAGCCGCAGCGCGGGCAGACAAAACCTTGGGACCACCGCAGCCGCTCCAGATAGGCAAGGCACGCCTCTTCGGTGGCAAACCAGTCAAGAAACTCGTTCCAAGTCTGCGGATAGTCTTTTCCGGGCGTTGGCGCTAAAGTATGGATATCCATCCAGTTATTCTGCATCTGCTGGAGCTAAGTGGATACCCCTTATAAAATTACAGTTATCGCAAAGGAGAAGCCCATGCACCATGAATTCCGTCAGCTGTACCAGCCTCGCTTCCAGCGCCGTTCGGAATGGCTGCGCCGCGTCTGGCGCTGGTTCTGAACAACCCATGCCTAGCACACCACGAGGTTCGCGCATGAACGCCCCCGTGTTCCAGGAGGTGCTGCTGCGGATCAATGCCCCCGGCGACGAACTGCCCCTGGCCACCGTCGGTGTGTTGCGGTACGTCTGGAGGAGTCGCTACGGCGAGATCCTGATTGAGGTCGTGGGCAATGAAGTGTTTGTCAATGGCAGCCGGGTCGAAAGAACGCGTTCGGCTTCCGCTGAGTTTTCCGACGGGTGATCCTGACCGATCCATCACCCCAACTATCGGTCTCCGTGCAGGTCATGTGAGCAACCATGCAGTTTCAACAGAACTCCCTTTGCCATGTCCAACAACAGCGCCACCAGGCCCGGTCCACACAGAGCCAAAAGAGCAGAGTCCGCTGTCTTCAGTGATCTCGCTGAGTTGTGCTGCCGTCCAGGCTACGTCCATGCCTTGGCCTACATCTGCCATAGGGACAACTTCATTGCATACGACACCAGAATGAAGTCGCCGGACATGGCGAAGCTCTTCACGCGCGGGCGACTGATTCGTACCGAGATCACCACCCTCATCGGACTGATGGTTCAAAAGGACATTGATCTGTCGCTGCCTGAGCCGGTGCTCATGCAGTCGTACATCGACCGAACCGAAGCCTTGATGGACGAACTCCATGCAGCCATCGGTATGCCAATGTTCGAGAACATGAGTGCTGCCGTCACAGGCCCGGCGATTGATGCGGCCACCAGTCGAGGCGCATTTCTGCGTGAACCGATCTTCTATGGTGGCGAGTCGGCTTACTCGTTCCAGTACCGAGACTTCTCGCCCGAGAAGTACGGCAAGGATGACGAGTGGCTGCAACGCACTAAAGGTTTCAGCATCCAGGCCGCCACCGCAGTGGTCCGCGCCATCGGCGAACGTCAGAATGAAAACGTCATGGCGGCACACCTAGCCATGCCGCCGGACGATACGGCCAGCTGGACCATTCTCCCGGGCTTCTTTCTTTCAGCCGAGGAGTTGGTTGCGGCCAGTGGCGTTGCCTTGGAGGAAGTCCAAGCCGTTCTGCTCGCGTTCACCCATCAAGGCCACAACGCCGGTTTTACCGATGCCAGTGCTTTCAACGCGATCTCGGCCACACCGTTGATCCCGCTGCCCGATGGTCGTGTCTTGCTGTACCAGTACTACAGCCTCGTGGAAGCCCTGTACGAATCCCCGTTCTACTGGATGCTGCAGGATGACAGCTATAGGAACACGGCGTCCAGGCACCGTGGTGAGTTCACAGAGGCTATGGCGATGCGCTGCCTAGCCAAGGTGTTTGGGGCGGCCAATGTCCGCAGTAACATTAATGTGTACTGCGGCAAGCAAAGGGCCGGTGAGATCGATGTCCTCGTGACCTTCGGCGACCGCGTGATCGTTGTCCAGGCCAAGTCCAAGCGGCTGACGCTGGAAGCCCGGCGGGGCAACGACGGGCAGATCAGGGCGGATTTTCAGGAGGCCGTTACCAAGGCCTACAAGCAGGGCATGGTGTGTGCCCGGCACATCCTCGCCGGGGACTGTGTGTTGCGCGATGCCCTCGGCAACGAAGTCGTGCTTCAGTGGAAACCCAAGGAGGTGTTTCTGCTCAACGTGGTCGCCGACCACTACCCGGCGCTCAGCTTCCAGGTGAGCCAGTTCCTCAAGCATGAAGCGACCGAGGGCATCCCGCCGCCCTTCGTGACGGATGTGTTTCTGCTGGATGCCCTGACCGAGATGCTGGAGTCACCGCTACGGTTGCTGGGCTACATCCATCAGCGGGCGCTCCATGCCGATCGTTTGCAACTGTCCCACGAACTGGTGGCGCTGTCCTTCCATCTGAAGGAGAACCTTTGGCTCTCTCCAGAGCACGACTTGGTGATCCTTGGCGATGACATCAGTGCCGATCTGGATCTCGCAATGACGGTGCGCAGAGACGGTGTGCCTGGCGACAGGACACCCGAAGGCATCCTTACCCGTTTCGCAGGAACCGCATTTGAACGGCTGATCCAACAGATCGAACAGAAAAGCGATCCTGCGACCCTCGACCTTGGATTCCTGCTGCTGACTCTCGGGGAAGACACGTGCCGCCACCTCGCGCATGGCATTCAGGAGTTGACGCGTCGGGCGAGAGCCGACGGGAAACCACACGACTTCACCGTTTCCATCGGCGAAGTCGAGGAGGGGATCTGCCTGCATTGCAATCCTGGACCCGTGGGGCAGGCCAGGGATCGATTGGAAACCCACTGTCACAAGCGGAAGTACGCGCTGAAGGCGCGCAAGTGGTTTGGCCTTTGCTTGCACACCGACGAAAGCATCCGTTTCGGACTGACATTGGACTACCCCTGGCAGCCTTCGGACGACATGGACCTATTGACGCAGACCATGCAGAACCGGGTCGGCAGGGGCACCCAAGGTCCAGTCCAGAAATGGCCACGCGCCAAGATCGGTCGGAACGATCCCTGTCCGTGTGGGAGCGGCCTGAAGTACAAGAAGTGCCACATTGGCAGCGAGCGGTAGCCGGCAGAGATACTTGATCTCAGGCGATTTTCATACAGGTCCTGCAGGCGGATTGAGTGCGCTGCTGTGGCTTCTGATTGAGCCGTCGTTCGCACGAAGGAACTTTGTTCCTCTATGACAGGGCTGCCATGGAACGGTGTTGGTTCCTGGTCATGCGTCGGCTCCCCGATCGCTCGATAATTCTTCCCATGCAGTTGTCACCCCCCAAGCCCGTCAATCGTTGTCACGTGTGTGGCGGAACCAGTTACCACCAAATGGTGGCACGCAACGAACACGCTGAGTTGCGCCCGACTGAGACCCTCATCTGCGATGGATGTGGCCGTGCCTTTCCAGATGTCAGAACCTGGCGGGACGGCGTGCCCACCATGGCCCAAGAGCAGGGTGCATGAACGCCACTTACCTCGTCACAACCTACGCTGACAAGGATCAGGTCAAAGCCCTTGGCGCCCGTTGGGATCCTGCACGTCGCCAGTGGTATGTGCCGGCGGGGCGGGACATGGCCCCCTTCACAAGCTGGTTGCCCGAGGGTGCTGCGGCACCTGCTGCCGGGGATGCACTTGCTCCCGCAACACCGTCAACACCTGCAAGCACCGAACTGACGGTTCCCCAGAAGGGCATTGCGCTTTCCCGTCTGCTGGCCGGCGTTGCGCAAGCCATCAGCGAAGCCTTCAAGGCGGGTGTCTGGACTTTGGTCGAAGTGGTTGATACCCGTGTCCGCAACGGCCATGTCTACATGGAGGTGTCGTAGCGTGACGGCAACGGCGCCATCACCGCCAAGGCGACCGCTGTGATCTGGGCCAGCCAAGCCAACCGCATCCTTCCGGAATTTCAGCAAGCCACTGGCGCCCAGTTGGGCCCCGGTATCAAGCTGCTGGTCCGCGCCCGCCCCGTGTTCAAGCCACAGTTCGGCTTCAGTCTGGAGATCGATGCGATCGATCCGGACTACACACTTGGCGACTTGGAAGCACGAAAACGGGAAATCCGTGAACGGCTTCAGCGCGAGGGGCTTTTCGACTTGAACCGCCAGTTGCCTCGACCATGGGACTACAACCATGTGCTGGTGGTGGCGCCCGAAGGGGGCGCCGGCCTGGGGGATTTTGAGGCGGAAGCCTCACGGCTGGAGGCGCACGGCATCTGCCACTTCATCTATGCCTACAGCCGTTTTCAAGGCGATGGTGCCGCTGCTGACATCCGCACGGCACTGCTTGCCGCCCTGCAACAGATTGAGCTGAACCACCCCTGGCACCCCGACGCGGTGGTGATCATCCGCGGTGGTGGCGCGGTCAATGACCTCGCCTGGCTCAACGACTACGGGCTGGTGCGTTGTGTCTGCGAACTGGGTATTCCCGTGCTCACTGGCATCGGCCATGAACGGGATAACACCGTGCTGGATGAGGTGGCCAACGCCCGTTTTGACACCCCCTCCAAAGTCATCGCCGGGATCGAGCACACCATCGTCAAACGCACGCGCGAAGCCAAGGCGATGTTCGAATTCGTGACCCAGAGGGCAACACATGCCCTGGAGCACTCGCGTCGCATGACCATGCAGCTCTATACCGCAGTGGAAACGGGCGCCAGACAGGAATTGGCCTATGCGAAACAGCAAACCTCTGCGTGGTTGTCTGAACTCAAGCTCGATGCGGCTTATCAACTGCGTGTTGCAGCCGAAAACTCGCAACGCCAGTTGACCGACGTCCAACACCTGGCGCAACAGCAACTGCACCAGGCACAGCGGGATGTCCCGGCCTTGATGAACGAAATCCGGGCCGAGGCCAGCCAGTCGCTCCGCACTGCGCAGGTACTGAGCACAGCGGAATGGCGCTATGTCTCCGAGAGGGTGTCCACCGATCTGCGCCAACGACAAGAAGCCGTGACGAGAACCTTCGACGACATAGGTTCCCGCGCGCGAAGGACTTTGTCCGATGCAAGCTCCAACGCTCAGGCGCTCATGCGAGAGATCGCAGGGCAGGGACCCGAGAAGACGCTCCACAGAGGCTTTGCACTCGTCAGGGACGCCACAGGCCGGGTGATCACCAGCGCCACTGCACTAGACACCCACATCACCATCGATTTCAGAGACGGCCAGCGTGCCGCTGAGTTGAAAGGCAGAGCCCAATGACCCAGAAAACGTTCAAAGAAGCTTACGGCACGCTGCAGCAACACGCGCAGGCCTTGCGTAACCAGCAGGAACCGAACATCGATGATCTGTTGAGTATCGTGACGGAATCGTGAGCGTCCAGTCAACCCATCTTGACCGGCCGCACCCGGCTCATTTGGACTGCAGCAGTGCACCGATGTAAGCCACGCACTCCACGAGGTTGAGGCAGGCCAGCAGCAGGTACTTCTCGGCGTCGGTTCGCACGCGCAGCAGGTCGTGCTGGCCAAGGTGACCGTATACGAACGCCAGGAGGTAGCGCTCGGGGTGGTCGACGCAGAATTTCGTGATCATCTGCTCGACGAGATCTGGCGGCACGCCCTCGGAGAACTTCAACGTCGCTGTCAGCCGCTGCAAGCAGGTTTCCTGGACGTCTTCAGAGATCGTTGGCAAGGCGTGCCCGCAGTGCTTCATGGCCTGGAAGGCGACGAGCAGGACGTGGATCGGCTCCTCAAGCAGCTGCATGTCGACCCCGTAGCGAGGCAACACGAGGATGGAGGCCAGCAGATTCGGCTGCTGGACGTAGATTTCGTCAGTCAGCTGAACCTTCTGTTGCGCGCTCATGCGGTTGACGTCGATGTTCGCCTGGACCATCACGGCCTGCGTGAGCAAGGTCATGGTGCCGCCTCGGATGCCGCTTGCCATCTGTGCGGCAGCAAGTCCTCGATCTGGCTGCTGCGCTGCGTCGGCAGGCGCGCCAGCACGTCGCGCAGGTATGCCCATGGATCGTGTCCATTGAGCCGCGCCGACTGCACCAGGCTCATCACCATGGCCGTGCGTTGGCCAGCGAGTTCGCTGCCGGCGAACAACCATGCCCGGCGCCCCATTGCCCAAGGCTTGATCTGCCGCTCCAGGTGGTTGTTGTCGATCGCGACTGCGCCGTCATCGAGGTAGTGCGTCAGCGCGCTCCAGTGGCCGAGCGTGTAGTCGATGGCGCCCGCCACGGAGCTGCCGCCCGCGACCAGCCGTCGTTCGAGCTCGAGCCATTGTTTGAGCTTGGCCCACAGCGGCTTGGCGAGTTGCTGGCGCTGCGACATGCGCTCGCCGTCGCTCATGCCCTTGAGTTCGGCCTCGACCGCATAGATCCGCGCATAGCGACGGATCGCCTCGTCGCCAATCGGGCTCGTGCCGGTGCGAGTCAGCTCCTCGAACTTACGGCGTGCATGCGCGACACAAGCCGCGCTGATGCGATCTGCATGGATGCGCGGGTCGAGCACGCTGTCGTAGCCTGTGTAGCGGTCCGTCAGCAGCGTTCCGGACCAGCGCCCTCGGCCCCGTCGCACATCGCCCGCGAGGAAGGCCTTCGGGTACTGCGCGCCACGGCCCAGGCAGAACTCATAGACCACGCCGGGCACGGGGTCGTGCCAGCTCCTCGCGTAAGCCCAGACGTAGGCCTTGCGCGTCTTGCCGGCACCGGGGTCGAGCAGCGCCACGGGGGTCTCGTCGGCATGCAGAACCCGGCAAGCGAGGACGAAGGCCTTGTGCACCTCGTAGAGTGGCTCCAGCGCCGCGCCCGCCTGGCCTGCCCAAGCCGCCAGCGTGGAACGCGGTGTGTGGACGCCGCTGCGGGCGTTGATCGCCTCTTGCCGGTAGTACGGCAGGTGGTCAACGCAGCGGCTGATGAGCGTGTGCGCGATGAGGCCGCTCGCGGCCATACCGCCCTCGATCAGTTCCGGGATGGACGGCGCCTGCTTGAGGATCTGGCAGCAGCGGCAGGCCCACTTGCCGTAGATGTAGCGATGAACGAAGAACTCGGCCGGCACAATGTCGAGCCGCTCGCTCATGTCCTCGCCGATGCGCGTCATCGGTCGACCGCAGTTAGACGCGGGGCAGTTGGTGCTCTCGGGCTCATGACGGTGTTCGACGCGACGCAGGTGTTCAGGCAATTGCTGACGGCGTGGTCGCCGCGGCGCGGCCTTCGGCTTGGCGTCGACAGTGATCTCAGCGGCTTCGCGTCGCAGTTGTTCCAGCTGCGTACGCAGGCTCGCCTCGTCCTCGGCGATCGTCTCCTCGAACAGGCGTCGCTGCTCGGTGTTCATCGCCTCGGAGCTGGCGCCGAACTTCCAGCGCTTCAGGCGAGCCAACTCGAAGGTGATCTTCTCGATCTTGGCATCGCGCCAGGCGATGTCGCGGTCCTTGCGCTGCAGGAGATCCCTGGCTTGGTCCAGCTCGCGGTCGCGATCGACAAGAGCCTGTTCACGCAGGGCAAGTTGCTGTTCGGCATGCTGCCAACGGGCAACCCAGGCCGCCGCTTCGGGCGGGAGTGCCTGCAGGTTGAGCGGGGGAAGATCGTGCGTGCCGAGCATGACAGCATGGTGCCAGGACGCCGTATGCAGCGCATCGGAACAAGTACGAATTGCGTCGACGCTGGCGCGGTCAAGTGTCAGCGTCGATGTTGCTGTCAGGCCCGCGTGATGGTGCTCAATTCGGGCAACCGCTCCCACGGCAGGCCGAGGACCAGCGCGTCAAACTGCGCGTTGGTGAGCGACAAAGATACGGGCGATGTCGTTGTGGCCGGTACCCACGCGAAGCGCCCCGCGTTGAGCCGGCGTGCCGCGCACCAGACGCCGAAGCCGTCGTGCACGAGGAGCTTGATGCGGGTGCCGCGGGCGTTGGCGAACAGGTAGCCGTGGTGGGCCTGCGCTGCACCGAAGACTTGCACAACGCGCGCCAGCAGGCGGTCGGCGCCGGCGCGCATGTCGATGGGGTCGGCGGCCAGCCACATCGCATCGATTCGGATCATCGAAGCAGCTCGCGCATCCAGACCGCACAGTCGCTGGCGGCACCTGCCGGCCAGGTCACCGTGACCGTCGTCGGTCCACGTCGCAACTCGATGCGAATGTCTGGGACCTGGGTCGGTGGCGCCGATGGCGGCAAGCTGACCGGTACGAAGACGGTCTTGGGCTCACGCTCTGCGGCTCCAACCACGACGTCTGCGCGCACGACATCGCTTCTTGGCTTCTTCTCGACCTCGTGCACCCAGCGCCGCAGAAGATTGGCGTTGATGCCGTGAGCCATTGCCACTGCGGCCATCGACATGCCAGGCTGTGCACAGGCCGCCACAGCACCGGCCTTGAAAGCATCGCTGTGCACGCGCCGCCGCTGGCGCGGACCTGCTTGTTGATCGGGGATAGTGTTCACGAGTCCACCAAGAGTTGAAGTGGACTCGAGGCTCCTACGAACCGCTCCTGCTTTCAAGATGGGCTGACTGGACGCTCACACGGAATCCGTCGCCGCCTACAAGGTGTGCCAGTCCCGCATTGATGCGGTGGAGAAAGCTCTGGAGAAGGCACTCAGCTCGGCCCGCCGGGACGATTCGGACAGGGACACCGCTGAAGGTCCTTGATCTTGTGCACCAGCTTCTAAGTTCGCGTGATACTTTTTTGGGGTGCTTGAAAAGCACAAAAACCGATATTTACCGATCAGGATCGCTGAAGCGCCGAAGCAGTCCTCTAAGAATGAGCGCGACGGCTTCGTCGACGTGAACTGTTCGTGCCAACGTTAGATTCTCAGCTTCATCCAAGCCATTGTTGAGGGCGTTAACGGTCAACCCTTCAAATTTGGCGCGGTCGCCCCAGGGAGTCGCCTGTACTTGAAGCGGAGCGACCAAGCCCAGTTCTTCGGCGATGCCGCGGGCACACCCTCCAAATCCCCCAAGCACATACAGTGGCTGCCCTGAATCTATAGAGCAAAGAGCTTCTTCAGCAATACCGGGCATACGGCCCTTGAACTCAGAGACTTTCCCGCCAAGGATGATTCGCGCGTCACACGTTTTGGTCATCACGTGGCGCATGGCGGTAAGGCCTGTGGACCATTCTTCGGGTGTAGGAAGCGAGGTGGATACCTCCAGCTTCTCGGCCGCGATATTGCGGCCTTGAATGTCTAGGTAGTGCAGCTCAGCCAGACCTGCAACGGCTTGGGAATGGGTTTGGATTTTTTCGGGTTGCATGCTGCGGTGAACCGGCCACGCCAAGTAGTTCACGATGGCGGGTCGGCTGTCACCCACGTCCGCATCGCGTCGGTATCTCGCAACCAATTCGAACAGCAGTTCAGTGAAGCCGTGCTCCCGGAGGTCTCCGCCGTACACCAAGCGCGCACCCATCGCCAGCAAGTGTCGCGCCACCTCAGTCATGGCATCACGTAGATGCTCTTCGGCAAGTCCTAGGGCTTCCATGTCCTGGCTGCCAGAGATAGAGATTCCGATGGCAGTATGGCTTAGGGGCTCGCTGTAGCTCACTGCGTCGCCTTCGCTGATGCCAACCATTCGGTCAGGCTGCGCAACTGATAGCGCGGTGCGATCTGTTCAAAGAGACGTTGCTCTTCAGTACCCAACGGTGGGTCCGGGTAGACGACGAGAATGCGGTCTCCCGCCTGATTGCTCAGCCCAGCCAACGAGACAAGTTCGGGTGAGCGAGGGAAAAATACGGCATCAAGCGTTCCAGCGTTTTGCATCAACTGAACCCGGCACTTCCATAGGAAGTCCTTTAGCACTTCATCAAGCAGGCGCGCGATGACGTGATCAATTCGGTCAACCTTGACCGGATCCATCCGAACGACAGGAACGTTTCCCATATACGGGAAGCCACGCTCGTCGGTGTCCGAAATGCAGTCCGCGACGACCAAGGGAACGTTCCATCGCTTCGCTTCGATAATTTCCCGTCGGCACCACTCCCGAGAAGAAAAGCTGTCGGTGTGTACCGCAACAACCGCGCTGACCTTGACCTGTTGCAAGAGGACGCTGTCAAAGCGCAGACCTGTAGGAATGTCGTGAACGTCGAAGAACGTACCTAGACCATCGCCAGCAAAAATTCGCTGTCGAATTTCTTTGGCGATGCGTTCCCCGTCAGCGTCGTGCTTGGAGTGGCTGAGGAAGATCTGCACCTTTCTAAGATACTGTTCCAGTGCGGTTTCTTCCTCGTGTGGCCGGACAAGGTGCTCAAGGTAGGCGCGCAACATCCGGCAAAACTGATATGTCAGATCGGATGTCAGGCGGCGCAGCCGCGCTTCATGGTCCAGCGTTGACCATCGGTCCCAACGTACAGCCTGCTCGGCAAATCCAATGTGGGTTGCCCCAGCGGTGATGGCAATCGGAAAAACGCGAGCACTTAGTCCGATGGCATCTGTCTGAGTGAACAAGTCTTTTGCCCAAGACACATACTTTTCATCACTGGCAAAGTGTTCGTCGATCAGCATGACCACGGCACAGGTTTCGCTTTCTGAGCAGTCGACTACTGCTGGCGCTGACGTTGCAGGGTCCGGAGCATGCCTGTAGATCACACTCAGTCCTGCACCACCCGCAACATTGCTGTACAGCTCACGCCGATAGTGATCGTAAAGTTTCTTGGCGATCGCATGTCCTTCTTCAAACGCTGGATGCCACGCAACGTAAAGGACGAGAAACGGACGAGTGGGCAATGACACTGGAGCCTTCTACTGCGCGGCAAACAGACACGCTTGTTTCTGTTGAGGATTGATCAGGTCTGCCCGAAGCCCATACAACTCTGCTATGCCTCGGCGAAAGTCAACCACGCCACCATAGCTCGGATGCCGAACAGTCTCAACGCCCACTCCGAATCGCTTTGCGTAGTGGGCAGCGTCTTGACCAAGCGAGACGATCCTCGTGACGCCCAGCTCACGGATGAGCTGTGCGTTTAACCCCTCAACGGCCGCTAGTTCGCGCGACGCGAAGCGGCGATTGCTCAATTGGCTCCCGGGTTCGTGCGGGTGAAGTGGAAAGACGTTCCAGAGCAACGGCTGCTTCGGAATGCATCTCAAAGCACGCCAGATCTCTGCGGCCGTACGTTCCGCAACGGCGTCCCCGACCGTTGCACGTGAAAAGGTCGTGTTTGGAAAGATACGCTCCAGATCAACCAGGTGGTACTCGTCGGTCAACGCCAAGCCTGTGCGCCTGCCTCCGCGGTATCCAAGATCCCGCCCCATCCAAATCGTGTCAACACCTTGGGCCAGGGCCGCACTCAAGTACGTTCGGAGATTCCTTCGTCTCACAGATGCCGCATTGCTCTTGTCGTACACATGGCACGTGTCCGTATACGGATTGAACACGTTGATCAGTTCGATGGATGCAAGTTCTCGAACGAAGGTGTTCGGGTTCATTCGGTACTTCTTGTAGCTGGCTGAAACGTCAAGGTGTGATCGGTCATGTTCACCACGACCATACCTCCACGGTGCTCGGTCTTTCGCAACTCGCGAAAGACGCGAAACCCGTCAAGTATCGCCTGTTCCCATTGCCACAACGGGCAGGAATCAACCTCGTAGCCACTCACCATACTGTGGACTTGTTTGAGAAGACCGTAGTCGAGTTTTCCAGGCTCCACGTCTTCGTAGAAGCGGCGCCTCTTGGCATGGTTGAATATCCACGTGGCGATCCCCTCTTCAATGATCATCGCGCGGGCGCCGTCCTCATTTTCGTCGACCGCAGCGTTGGATTTTCGCTTGAGCTTCAGCAGAGAACGGATCACAGGTGACCACCCTAGATGCGCCACGTAGGCAAGGTGGAACACGTCGTGAAAGCGATAGTCATCGGCCTCATTGCTGTTGTCTGTGAGACGGTCGCCAACATGAACTCCATTGAGTCGCTGCACCACGTACGTACTACCCACTTGCCCACGTTCGATGAATTCAATGGGTAGGATCCGAGGAAGCCGTTCATGTTCAGGGAAGCTGTTATCGAACGCATCCCGGTAGGCTCTAGATGACCCTGGCCAGCGTCCGTGGATTTTCACCAGATTGTCTCGGGCGACGTCCTCCAGCTTCAGCAAGAATGACGCGCAGACAAGGCCGAGAACGGCCAACAATTGGCCGAACTGATTGGCGCGAGTAGCGTCCCCTAGGCTCAACTGTTCGCGGGTACCGTGGCCGACCACCTCGCCGCTCATTCGTGCGAGTTCACTTAGCAGTTCGACTCGGCGCAGAGCCAAGTCGCTGCCATGAACGTCAATGATGCCGTCGATCTGTCTAAAGCTGACAGCACCATGGCCATCGTGGTCACACTCATTGAATCGCTTACGGAGCGAAGCGAGGCAATGCTGACCGAGTTGCTGCGGATCAACGTTTTGGGCTGCCGACATTGCGACGAGGTACCAAAGCGCATCACCGATTTCTTCTCCTGCTACCTCGGTCTCCGATTCCAGGAGTTGATCGCGATTAACTTTCTTAAGTGCAGCGAGCAATCCCCCAACCTCGCCGAAAAAACCGAACGTAAGCTTGCTGGTGCCACCCGAAACCTTGGCAAAGCGGTCCGTCTCGCTTGCGGCGCCGGCGTACTGCGAGAGGGTTAGTGGAGGTTGCTTTGGAACGGCGTTTGGCATCTGGACTCCATGGGTACCCTGTCAGGTTTGCGGGCGGGCCCAGGTTGAGCGCTGACGCTGCCACATGAAAGGAGGCGCAATGAACCCCTGTGCATCCAGCGATTCGAACCAGGAGACAAAGGCCCGGATGAATTCATCTGGAAACTTCGACCGATACCCTCGATTCAGTCGAATGCTGTGTCCATTGAAGTTAAGAAATTCTTGCGGGACATCAATGGCCGCGCTGCCCCAGTAAGCGAAGCGACGGCCGACCAACACGCCGTGCGACCTTGTGTCGTTGGCAATGTTCCTTGGGTTGGCGCCGCCCCCATCAAGGCTGTGATGAGAGTCGGCCTGATGCCAGACACCTGTCGGGCTCTGGTGATAAATGTTGTCCCCAAACAGTTGCTTCACACTTCCACGGCGAGATGGCTTCTTAAGCTGGAATCGAGCGTCGTTCCAGTAAGCATCGTAGGTGAGAACTTCATCTACCTTCATGATGTAAACGAAGCCTAGCGTGGCCCGATCAGCTGCCGAGGTCAACCCGGCTACCCAATCCCCCACGTCCGCACGTTGGCGGATATCTGGCTTGCAAGTGGCGAGGGTGCAGACGCCACCGAACGGGTTGGGCGCGAAACCATAGTCACGCGCCACCACATAGGAATACAAGCGCATAGCCGATGGATTAGCAGGAATACCGAGGGACTGAGCGCGGACTTGCGGGCGAGCCATCCGACTGTTCGCGATTGTTGATGCGTCCTTCGATCGCGTCTTTCACGCGTTCACCCTGCCAGCCCACAATGGCGTCTGCGTACTGGTCAAGCGCAGGCGGCATGTCGCATTGGGCCTCTCCGTGGTCCCAGACACCCACAATTCGCTTACCCATGCGCTCGGCACACTCGATCTCCCAAGACACCCAATCACTGTCCTTTGTGTCTGGGGAAATCAGAACCACCAGCACTGAAGCCCATTCGATCCGGGGCTTTAGGATTTCGGATTTTATGTAGTCCGGACTCTTGGCGTTGTTGGGCTTGTCGCTGTGAATGGATCCGTCCCGGACCTCCATGCCTGCTTTGTTCAGCAAGTCCTTCAACGGGGTGAGACGGTGATCATCTTCATGGATGTGGCTGATGAATACGTTGCGGCTATTGGCCATGTGGTGCTCCCTGTTTGCCTTGAAAAGGCGTTGCATCTTGAAACTCATCGTATCAAAGAGCAGCGCTTCTTAGGGTGGTCGGACGCTGAGGCAAGCGAGACAGGGTGCACACGAATGCACTTTGGGTTCAATTTGACTTCAAAGGGGATGCCGCAGATCACCAACCAATTGCGAGACTACAGCCTCCTCAGCTATGGCTACTCCCTTCAATCGCATCGACTCGACCAAAGCAAAGTCCCAAGATGCGGCAATGCGCACAACCTCCAGGTCCCGCTCCTTGGGCGCGAGGGACTTGACTGCCTGGAGATAGTCCTCGGCTCCAAATCGCCATGAACGTGCATCGCAGAGCTTCATGACGTTGTTGGCGATGTGAATACCAGCCCAATCAAAGTCACCGTGATACAGCAGCTTGGCTCCAGCGTCTGACAGCTGTTTCAACAGCACACGCTGTGCGGCTGCCGGCATGCCGTCGGTGCATACGAGCGGAGCACATGCGGCACCAAGTTGATCCGCTGCAATCGAGACGATGTTGGGGTTCTCGCAGACATAGATGATCTGATCCGCAACGTCCCAGTCAGGCGGTGTTCTCACGAGGCGGCGCAGGGAAAGGTAACCTGGTTCACCTGGTGCGGCCAGCGCGTTTGATGGAGTGCGGACCGGCAGATTCAGAAACAGGGCAGGGCGGGCCAACTCGTTGACGAGCACGCCCGATCGAGCCCAGATATCTCGCACCCGTTCGTTGGGTCGACGAGCGCCATCTGCTTCCTCTGTGGCTTCCTCAGAAGGGGGTTGTTCCTGCTCATCGGTACTGGCGCTATGTTGCAATGCGGCCAACACAACCGTAGCTACGGCTTGTCCAATGTCGAGGGCATGGGCATTGCCGAGCACTTCGGCGGCCAGTTGGGCGCGTGTCAGACCCTGGGCTGGCAGGCGCAGCAAGACCACGTGCGCTTGCTGAAGCAGTAGGTGAGCCGTTTGGGTCTCCTGTTTGGACACCCGCTTGAGCAAGCCGACGGCTGATGCACCCTGCAACCACGCCTGCAGCGAGGGGTGAAGCCCTTGACCGTCGGTGACGCTGGACCAGCGTGACTGCAGCTCGGCCTTGGCCTCTGCTCGGTTCACGATGGGGCCATCCAGCATTTCCAGGGCTTCATGAAGCGAGTTGGCCATGCCCGCATCCTGCAGGGCAGCGTCGAACCGGGCAATGTCGATTCGGACAGATTGGGTGGATCGAGGAGGTAGACCGATGAGCAGAGCCAACGCCTCGTATTCAACGGCGCTCAGCTTGGTCAGGTGGAAGCCCGATTTTTCTGGATTGCGTCCATGGCGCTCGAAATGCCGCCTCATCCGCTGTCGCAATTCAGCAAGCTCGCCGCCCCCGAGCCTTCGGATCAACCTTGGATCAATACTGGGATCGTTCGCCATGTGGATCACTTAGTGGGAAAGCGGCGGTCCGGGTCGTCTTCCCGTCGCTTGGCTCGACCATCCCAGGCCCAACGAGAGACGAAGACCGCATCCACGCCCTCGCGGCGTTGGAGCTGGCAGATCGATACGCCTGGCAGTTCTGCATAACAGGCCCATTCGCGCTCACTGGTGATCACGAAATCCAGATCGAACTCGCGTATCAGTCCCATGCAATGTGCTCGGGCCGCGTCGTCGATGCCTGCAAACGCCTCATCGAGCAGCATCAGGCGAGGTGCGTGTGGGCTGCCTCCTCGTCCGTAGAAGCTGGAAATGGCCGCAAACAAGGGAACAGTCAGACCGAGTGCGCGTTCCCCGCTGGAGGCTGGACCAGAGAGCTTGCGCCACTGACCATCCTGATGCCTTTGTACGCTGAACCGATGCCAGCGGCGATAGTCCAAAGCTTTTGCCAACTGCTCAACCAGGCTTGAACCTGTGGTGCCGGCGTCTGCTTGCGCGCGCTCTGCCGCGATTTGCTGCTGAAGCATGGCGCCCACCACGCTGCAGTCTTCAGCCGACCACATGTCGGCACTTCGGTTGAGCAAGCGTTCGCGGGCGACTTCAAGACCGGTGGGAGTGAACCGCCCCGGGTTTCGTGGAGGCCGGTTGGTTTAAGTCAGGCCACCACCATGGAGGTCTGACTGGCGAGTTGCCGGTAGTAGTTTGCCTCAGCTTCTGCGGGCGGTATGTATCCGATAGGTCCGAGCAGCCTGTGATGGTTGAACCAGGACACCCATTCCAGCGTGGCCAGTTCCACCGATTCGCGGGTTGGCCATGACCGGCGGTGGATCACCTCGGCCTTGTACAACCCGTTGATCGTCTCGGCCAGGGCGTTGTCATAGCTGTCACCTTTACTGCCCACCGAAGGCTCAATGCCAGCTTCCGAGAGCCGTTCGCTGTAGCGGATAGAAACGTATTGGGACCCCCTGTCGGAATGGTGAATCAGTGCGCCATCACGCTCGGGTTGCCGGGCATACAGCGCCTGCTCCAGGGCATCCAGAACGAATTCCGTGTGCATGGAGGTGCTGACCCGCCAGCCCACGATGCGCCGGGCGTACACGTCGATCACGAAGGCCACGTACAGCCAACCCTGCCAGGTCGAGACGTACGTGAAGTCCGACACCCACAACTGGTTGGGCCGCTCGGCCTTGAACTGTCGGTTGACCCGGTCCAGCGGGCACGGTGCCTTCATGTCGCTGATGGTGGTGCGCACCACCTTGCCACGGCGCACGCCCTGCAAGCCCAGGCGCTTCATCAAGCGCTCGACCGTGCAGCGGGCAATGGCGACTCCCTCCCGGTTCATCTGTTTCCAGACTTTGTCGGCACCATAGACCCGCATGTTGGCTTGCCAGACACGCTCAATGTGCGGTACCAGGGTGTCGTCACGCTGGGCGCGCGGACAGCGCAGCTGGGGATTTCGTTGGTGAGCGGCGTGGCGCCAATAGCCTGACGGGGCGATCTGCAACACCTTGCAGATCGACTCGACCCCGTAGGCCTGTCGATGCTGGTCTACGAAGTTGTTCAGGACTTCAGACGGCGGTCGAGCTCCGCCTGGGCGAAAAACGCGCTGGCCAGTTTGAGGATCTCGTTGGCTTTGCGCAGTTCTTTGACCTCGCGCTCCAACGCCTTCATCTGTTCACGTTCGGATGTCGTGATGCCGTCGCGCACGCCGGCATCGATCTGGTCGCGCTTGACCCATTCGTTGAGGGTCTGGGGCACGCAGCCGATCTTGGGGGCGATGGATTCGATAGCAGCCCACAGCGAAGGGTACTCGCCACGGTGCTCGTGCACCATGCGAACAGCGCGTTCGCGGACCTCAGGTGAAAACTGGTTCGACTTCTTGCTCATGGCTCAATCCTCTCAGAGAAAAGAGCCTCCTCAAAACCCGGGGCGGTTCAGGAGCGCCCTGTTCCGGTGTCAGAGGGAGCCACTGCAAACGGTAGCGCACCCCCGTGGACGTGGGGCGTTTGCGGAGCTCTTCGTTGATGGCATCCACCTGCTTGTTGGCCGCGCGCATCAGGCGCTGAATTTCGGCCGCGATTTCTGCCTGCAAGTGGTTTTCCAGAACCTCTCGTTCTTTGGCGGTGAGCAGCTCGCTGCGTTGCGCGATCTCGTCGGCTAGTCGATTGGAAAGGGCATCGGGCCGCTCTGGCCTGTTCAGGTAGATGACATGAACAGAGAACCCCCAGTCGTTGGGTTCTGAGGTTGCCTGATGGCCCAGCGAACTGAGTGATCGCTGTAACTCGGTCAGGTCTTCAGCGATCTGTCGTTGAATCCGACTCCATGCCGCCTCGTCGTCTGCAATGTGGGCGAGAGCGTGCTCAGCGCGGCGAGCGAGGTTCAGGGCCGGGTCAATGGTCCAAGGGATGCTCCCGTCCGGAACCGGAAAGTCCGGAAGAGCGGACGCCAGCAAGCTGCTCTCGGTGAAGCGCTGCAGGCGTTCTATGGCGTGCGCGCGGGTGGCTGCTCGCTCAGCCAGCACGGCATCAGCGGTGTCCGCTTGGCTTGCCGCCACCGCACGCTTCTCGCTGGCCGTTGTCAATGCAGACTGGGCGGCTTCCCACGCACCATTGGCAATCGATACCTCTGCGGATGCATCTTGCAGCTGTTGGCGCAGCGTTTCAACCTTAGCGCCGATCATTCCTTTCAGGACTTCATATCGTGCCGCAGACTCAGCTGAGCGCTCGCTGGCTGCGAAGAACGACGCTTCCCGTTCGCTCAAGGTCTCCACAGCCTCTTTCTCACGTTCCTGTTGTGTCTGGTACTCGGGCCAGGCGCTGCACCACTCCCGTGTTGCCAGGGCCTGTTGCTGATGAGCGTTGGCGAATCGGTCCAATGCTTCGTTGATGGGCGACAAGTCCGCAAGCACCGCAGGCAATTGAAGGTCAGCAGCGTCGCGCTCCAAGGTCTCGCGGGCGGACTGAAGTTCCGCTTCAGCGGTTCGACATTGGGCATCCGCAGCATCAAGACGCTGACGGGCCTGGAGTACTTCCCGCTCCGCACTGGCCGCAGCGAGAATCGCCGCGCGCAGCGAATGGTCGGAAGGCGCGTCCTTCCATTCACGCTCCGCCTCTTGTCCATCCTGTGCGAGGTGCAGGAATTGTTGTTGCAACTCTTCCAGCAGCGTGACGATCTCGTCCAGACGGTCGGCAATCTCGTTGAGGCGTCGTTGTCGTGCGTTCGCGCGGGCTGTGTGACCAATGTAGACAGCCTGTGGCTTCTGCCAGGCGCCGGCGAGAGCACCTAAGCGGTAACCGCCTCGCTCGCTGATCCACGACTCGCTCTCGCCGTGATCTTCCGACCCATACGCTACGGTGGCAAGCAAGGACGCGACCAGTTCAGCGGTCACTGCGCTGTCGTCAGGGACGTTGGGGTGCAGCGCGCTCGCAAGGTGGTGGCCAGGGATCGGCGGGCGACGTACCCATGAGCTGTCAAGCAACTGCATACCATTGGCGTCTACCAATGCACCGTCGGGTGACAGCCAGGCGTCCAGCAGGCCCGAGGCTTCAAGCGCGGCCTCCAATCCCGCTCGCTGTTTCGCGTCGAGATCCGGCTGAAAGTCCACCAGTCGCCACAACGGAGCCCCTGGACGTCCATCGCGGACCCCTGCGGCGCGCATGGCTGGAGGCGTGGGAACCGCATCGTGTCCGGCGAGCAGCCGATCCCTCTCAGTGCTGAGCGTTTCCTGTTCGGACTGGAGGGTGTTCTGTTGGGTGGTCAACGCCGAGTGCTGGGCGGCATGGCGTTGGGTCGATTTCCGATACGCCTCGGTCAATGCCTCTCGAATGGGGTTTGCACCTTCTGGACGTGCAACCCAATCGACAAGTTGTTCCAGTGGTGCAACTTGGTCAAGGTGAAGGTGGACCAGGTTGGAACAATGGGCGTGCCAAGCGTCGATCAGCTGGTTGCCAGCGGTTTCGGTATCCAGGTCGGCTACAGCCCGTCGCTCAGCCGCTTCTTCCAGCTCTGCCTGGCGATCACGTTGCGAGTCCTGCAGATTGACCAGAGCCTGTTGCTTGACATTCATCGCCGTATGTCGCGACTCCAGGTGACGAATGTCCTCCCGGCGTTTGCTGGTGGCATTGCGCAGCAGAGTTGTCGCTTGCTGGATTTCTGCAGGAGCCAGCCGGGGCAGATCTTCCGGCACGAGGGTGATCAGCAGGTTGTCCGTGAGCGAGGACGCCGTACCCGCCGTTTCTGCTGCTTCGGCGCAATGAGCTCTTGCTGTCAGGAGCTCGCTCTTGGCCGCTGTTGAGCGCTGGTTTGATTGGCGGCTGCGCTCTTCCTCTCGATCCAGGTTTTTCTTTGCCTGATTGCGGAGCGCTTCGGCGGCTTCGGCCTCGGCTCTCCTTTCCTTGGCATCGGTTTCTGCCTGACTCAGGCGGTTGGCGTCTTGATTGGCCGGATCGCTTTGAAGCGTTTGCAGGCGGGTCCTGGCAGCGGCCAAGATCTGTTTGGTCTCCGCGTGATCGGTTTGGGCCAGGACTTCTGCGCCCTGGGCATCCTTCAAATCCGCATGGGCCTTGTTGCGTCCTTCGCTCGCCTTGTCGAACCCCGTCTGGGCCTGCCTGAGCTCTCGCGTTTGACGTCGCGTCACCGTGCCTGCATACGTGCGGTAGCGCTGTTCGAAGTGGTTGATGGCACGTTCCAATGAGCGGATGTCCTCCAACTGGATACGGTCCTCCTCCAACTGGTTGAGAGCCTCAGCCACATCTCCGAGCAGCTCAATGGGCATGGGCGGTAGCGCCTCGGTCAATGCATGCGACAGCCCTGCTTCGTCCGGCTTCTTTGACAACTGGGGCTGGCGCAGCTGGATCAGGGTGTCCATCAACGCTTCATAGCGCTTGGTCCCTATATTGAACAAGCGCTCATCGACTGCGCGGCGGTAGCTGTGGGCGTTCTCGAAAATCTTGCCTCGACCTTGTCCTTCAACCGCTTCGCGCAAGCGCTCCCGGGTGAGGACCATCTTCTGCTCATTGGTGAGCCAGATATCCTGGCCAATGCGGGGATCAGCGCCGTTGGGCCCGCCTTCAAGGATGAAAAACCAGCTGTCCACCTGTGTTTTCCCAACCGCAGCTGACAGGCCGGCGCCCAGGGTGAGGTAGTGTGAAACACCATCTGCTGTCCGGCGACCAAATTCGATCCAGGTGTAGCCGATGCGTCGTTGATAGGAACTCATCAGCAGGTTCCAGGCCATCTTCTTCCCGTTGTCGCCATCGGGCTCAATGCGTGATGGCCGCAACTGGGCATCGAACAAGAACGGCAAGGTCAGCGAAAGCACCTTGGATTTGCCTGTTCCGTTGTTGCCTCGCAGGAGCAGATGGCCGTCCCTGAACCAGAATTCCTCGCTGTCGTAGTGAAAGAGTTCGACCAGACCCAGCCTCAGTGGCTGCCAGCGCTCCCGCTGAGGTTCGGGGAGGGCAGGGCGGTGTGACGGCGATGGAGTGAAGAGGGCGTCTGTCATTCGTCAAAAAGCGTATCTGGACGGCCGGGGCGTGATGTGGGCGGGCGCACCTGGGTTTCTCCGAGCGCAAATCTTGCGATGGCTGGACGGGGATGAATCCAACCTTCCTGGCGATGGACCAGTTGGAGCTTGTAGAGCCTGTCCAGCGCGATGTCGGCCAGTTCTCGTTCCGCGCCGGGCTCCCGTACCGACTTTCGCCAATAGCGGCCATACCGCTCGACGGCGCCACGCAAGAAAGCTGCAACCGCTTCGTCCGTGGTTCCTGCAGATCCGGAATCGAGACGCAGACGCTGGGCAAGATGTTCGGCCACCAGCAGCGTGGCATGCGCTTCGGTGCCTTCTGCTGGCATCGAGACATCGGTCAACTGACCGGACTCGTCGGTCAGCGCCAGCCCTTCGGCGCGTTGCTCAGCGGTTAGGGCGGCCGCTTCGCAGAGGCGGCTGGCCATGGTGCCCCGCTGATTGATGAAATACGCTTGCACATCCGGATCGAGCGAGGCGGTGTAGATCACGGGATCGTCCAACAGGCGCCGAGCAAGGTGATGGCGCAAGGTGTCACGTCGCCCTTGTTCGCTCTCGACCTGGTGTTCGACAACCAGAGACCGCAGGCGGTCCTCGAACTCAATGGGTGCATCCTCGGAGCGCCAGGTCGAGGGACCACGCACAGCGGCCAACATGCCTGCAAGCATTCGCCGTTGCACGTCGTAGAGCGCGTCGTGCTGGGTGCCATTGCCATCGTGAATGAAGCCTTCTTCCTCGCCTGCAACGCGTTGCAAGACGCCGTACTCCAGCAAGGTTCTGCAGACAGCGACCAGGTCACGCCGATCTGCGGCGGTGCGAAGCGTGAACTCAAAGCCTCGCGATTGCAGCGTGGCTTCTGATGCCCACTGCATCACGCGTTCGCCAAGCAGTTGAAGGGTGATCTGGGGGTCGGCGCGCTCCAGCACGGCGCAAGCCAGACAGAGCAACACATAGCGGCGCTTGTCGTAGGAGGGCATGCCCCTCGTGTCGTCGCTGAGGTTGGCGGGTCGCTTGAACAGTCGCGCTCCCTCGCGGTCCACGTGCAGTGGCCAGCCGGTTTCCCTGGCGAACCAGTCTCTCAACCGTTCGGCCTGGCGGCGCACTGCAGAAAAGTCCTCGTGTCCTGCTGCCATCAAGGGGTGCATCAACAGTGCACGCAAGCCTCTGCTGAACTCGTCTTGCTGCTGCGCCTTCTGGAGATCCCCAATGCGCTGGTTGTCTTGTCGTGGCGCAACGCGAATGTTCACATCGACTCCTGGGTCAGGGAGATCGTGAGCAGGTGATCCCGGCCAGAGAACACCCCGCAGGATGTGGAGATGCGGGCACGACTGTCCGCCTCCAGGGGCTCCATCCGTATGTGGAGGAGTCCGTCACCTGTCTGGCGCTCCACAATTTGATCCGGGTGTGCCTGCTCGGCCAGTGCTTCACCGAGCAGGCTGAGGAACAAGCCAAATGCGTGCGTGTCCAGATCGCCCAGTTCAGACAGCTTGATCGGTTGACCGGTGGCCAGACGTTGCCGTGCCGCCTCCACTTGGCGCGATTCTTCCGAGAGCTGTTGTGCCATCAGCGCCCGTTCTTCGCTGCGGTCACGCACCCGGGCCAGCGGGCCGCGGGGCGATGCTTCCCCGTACTCACGCAGACGCGGGCTGATCTGCAAGGGCGGCGCATCCAGCCAGGAGGTGCTCGCGGGAATGTCGTCTTCAGACTGCGGGTTCAGCGAAAAATGTCGGGCAGGCTGGAGCGCAAAAGCTGCCCGCGCAAGGCGGTGCGCCTCGCTCTCGGTTTCGCAAGCCGCAAACCACTGGGCGAGCATCCGAAAGTCCGCCGAACGGTCGCTGCGCCCGCTGCGTCGTTCGTTCATGGCCGCGATGGCGCCCAGCAACTGAGGGATCGCGGCCCGCGCCCGGGCGCGCAGCAGTTCCGCTTGAGGGGGCTCCGAACCCGTTGACAGGAACCAGCCTTGAAGTCCTTTCCATCGCTCTCGCCAGCCCTGCCAGCGACGCATTTTTTCGTCGATCTGGTCCTGGGTATCACCCGGCGCCGCGTCGGTGGCCTCGCGCTCGGCAATCTGCAGAAAGATGTGATCGATACGGGAGGAGAGGTAATGAATGAGCTGGGCAATGGTCTCCGAACGGCGGACCAGATCGCCCATGAACCGTTCGAGATAGTCGATCAGCCGCCGTTTGTAGGTGACGACGGCGTTCGCGTCCGCCTGCTGCAGCTCCAGGCTGCGAGCCACACCGGCCATGAAGGCTTGAGCGTTTTCGGCCAGATCCTCAAAAACGCGGACCAGATCACGCAACACCTCATGCATCTTGGCAACGTCAGGGCCATCGGGTGACGTCATGTCGTCAACCAGTTGACGCAACGCTAGAAGGCGGCTGGTGATGTCTTCTAGGGCAACGGTCTGCAGTTCGGCGCGACGGTACAGGGTTTGGTAGAAGACCGCCAGACCGGCTTCCACTGCCTCGCCCCCGTGGGACAGGCGATAGAGAAAGCGGGCTCGGTAGAAGTCGTTCAGCGACGATACGCGCGCGGTGTCGGGCTGGGATTCGAGGTTGCCCCACGCTGCCAGTTGTGCCAGGGCGATGCTCACTTCTTCAAGGCGCGGTGGTGAACCTGGCCAGTTGGCTTCAGCGAGGACCTCGTCTGGCCGCAGCTGGAGGCGGTACTGCCGCTTGGCTGCGGCGAATACGTCCATGATGCTGCGGTAGAGCACGGCTTTGTCCGCGCTCAGGTGCCGAAACAGTTCTGCTGCCGTGTTTGTTGTCAGCACTGGATGTGCTCCCCCTTCGTTCCCCTTGCTCGGCAAATAGTAACCGGAGTAACGGGATGTCAGGCAGGAGCGGGCCGACCCCGTTCTGTCACAGTGTGCAGGGCACGAAGATATCGGTCTATTTTTTGGAGGCTTCGTTTCTCGCGACTGGGTCGATGTGCAGTGCCGCTCAATCAAACGCCCCACCGCAACCAGCGAAGGATGCACAGCGTCGGGCGGATTGGTGCGGATTTCTTGCTTGGCTGTCGACGGGTAGCCCGGTTATTTTGAAAAAGTTCTATTGTCGTAGTCGAGCTACGATTCAAAATCACATTTCAAGTTGACTGAAGTTTGAATAAAGTGTTTGAATCGCAGTATGGCTACGACTGGAACGAGCAAACTAAATGCGCTCTATACCCGCCTGCCGCCGGGGATGCCGCTGACCTCGGAAGACCTGGCGGCGTTGGGCATCTCTGCGGATCTGGCCGTGCACTATGTGCGCGCGGGCTGGCTCACGCGCTTGGCTCGCGGGGTTTTCTGCCGGCCCAACGACACCCTAGCGCTGCATCCGAGCCTGACCCTGCTGCAGCGTCGCCTCAAAGGCTTGCACGTAGGCGGCAAGTCGGCGCTGGACTGGTATGGCGTGCGCCAGTATGTGGCGCAGCAGCCGGTGCTGCAGCTCTATGGCTGGGCGGCCGGGCGCCTGCCCGAATGGTTCACCGAGCGCTTTCCGGCCGAGTACCACCGCAAGCGGCTCTTCGATGAGCAGCCTGGCGCCTTGCTGCACGCCGGGCCGTTCGAGAAGCGTAGCGGAGCGCCGCAGGTATCGGCGCCGGAGCGCGCACTGCTGGAGTTGCTGAGCGACGTCGGCGTCCGCCAGCCGTTGCAGGAGGCGCGCGAGCTCGTGGAAAGCGCCTACAGCCTGCGTGTCGACGTGCTGCGCGAGCTGCTGCAGCGCTGCACGAGCGTCAAGACCGTACGGCTCTGCCTGCAACTCGGCCGCGAGGCATCGCTGCCCTGGGCAGCCAAGCTCGATCCGGCCACGTTACCGACGGGCAGCGACCGGCCCTGGGTGTCCCGATCGGCCGACGGCCTGCTGGTGCTAAAACGATGAATCAGACCTATCTTGATACCGCGCGCCTGCTGACGCAGGTGGCGCCGCTGGTATTCGTGGACGACACGTTGGCGCTGAAGGGTGGAACCGCGATCAACCTCTTCGTGCGCGACATGCCGCGCCTGTCGGTGGACCTTGATCTGGTCTTTCCCGACCACACGCTGCCACGTGACGAAGCGCTGGTTCGCATCAATGAGGCCATCCGGCAAGCGGCTGAGCGCTTGAAGAAACAAGGCTTGCAGGTGCACGCGCCGGCGGCAGCAGAGGGGGAGACCAAGCTGTTGGTGCGGCGTGGACCCGTACAGGTCAAGATCGAAGTGAATTTCGTGATGCGGGGCACCGTGCTGCCGGTGCGTCAAGCCTCGCTCACGCCGACCGCGCGTGATGTGCTGATGGCCGACCTGGAGATCCCGGTGGTCTCGCTGGAAGACGTTTACGGCGGCAAGCTGGTGGCGGCGCTGGATCGGCAGCATCCCCGCGACCTGTTCGACGTGATGCAGCTTTTTTCGCACGAAGGCATCACGCCCGGCATCCGGCGCGCCTTTGTGGTCTACCTGGCCTGCAGCAACCGTCCGGTGCACGAAGTGCTGTTCCCGCCGCTGCGGGACATCCAGTACGACTTCACGCACAACTTTCATGGCATGACGGCGGAGCCGGTGCCGTTGGACGCATTGCTCGCCGCCCGTGAGCGCCTGGTGCGCGAGATCCAGTTGGGACTGGACGAGGAGGAGCGGCTTTTTCTGCTATCGATGGTCGCCGGTGCACCGGAGTGGGCGCGGCTGGGCATTGATCACCTCGAACATCTGCCGGGCGTGCGATGGAAGCTGCAGAACCTGGCGCAGTTGCAGAAGACCAATGCGAAGAAGTTTGCCGAGCAGGCCGATCTGTTGGCTGCTCGGTTTGCCACCGTCGAGCCAAACGATGGTGCTCCACCGGCCTTAAGAGCGGAGTGAGCATGGATGCGCTGCCCGTAATGGCTCCGTAGAACCGTTTTTGGCGTGGGCGGGCGCCTCCACGCGTGGGGTGCCTGGTGTACTCGTTGGGGGCGCAGCGTTGTGGAGCGAAGTAGAGCGAATGAGTTGCAGCTGCGGCCAGCAATGGCTCCATGATTGGCCCCATGGAGCGACGCCAGCGCAACGCCGTGCCACAGCCTGCGGCGTGCTGCAACCGATTGAGGCCTCATGATCGATAACCCGCCAATTCCGCTCGTCGCCGGTCAATGAAGCCGGTGCCGGGCAGAACCCTTGGAAAAACCGCCCGGAAGCAGCCTTCCTCGGCGGTTTTCTTTTGCGTCGAAACGACACAATGGGGCATGCCGCGCTGCGCCTTTGCCTCTGTTACTGATCCACCGCCAACGATGGGGCGGTCAACAACACGGTGTTGTCACGGCAAATACATATCCCGAGCAGCACATAGGGACGCGCGCACCCCGCTAGAATCATTTTCATGGCCACCCAGAACCCCAAGAAACCCGAAAACCCCGTCGCTCCCCCCAGTGTGGGCAATGACGATTCGGTGGTGCTTGAGCGGCGTGCGCAGCGCACCAAACCCCCTCAGATGTTTCAGGTGGTGCTGCTCAACGACGATTTCACCCCCATGGAGTTCGTTGTGCACGTCATTCAGGAATATTTCAGCAAGGACCGTGAAACCGCGACCCAGATCATGCTCAAGATACACCTCGAAGGCAAAGGCATTTGCGGGATATACACGCGCGATGTGGCCAGCACCAAAGTCGACCAGGTGTCGCAGGCTGCCCGGAACGCGGGGCATCCGTTGCAGTGTTTGAGCGAGCCGATTGAATAACGCCAGATCCGCCCCATTTGATGGCCATCCACCCGATACACCTTACGTACCCGGACCCCAGCGTTTCAAACCACCACCAGCCCAAAGGATGTGTCCATGATTGCCCAGGAACTTGAAGTCAGCTTGCACATGGCCTTCGTCGAGGCCCGGCAACAGCGACACGAATTCATCACGGTGGAGCACCTGCTGCTCGCCCTGCTCGACAACCCGAGCGCCGCCGAGGTGCTGCGCGCCTGCTCGGCCAACGTGGACGACCTGCGCAAGTCCCTGACGAATTTCATCAAGGACAACACGCCGCAGGTCGCCGGCACCGACGAGGTGGACACGCAGCCCACGCTGGGTTTCCAGCGGGTGATCCAGCGCGCCATCATGCACGTGCAGTCCACCGGCAACGGCAAGAAGGAAGTCACAGGCGCCAACGTGCTGGTGGCGATCTTTGGCGAAAAGGACTCCCACGCCGTGTACTACCTGCACCAGCAGGGTGTGACCCGGCTGGACGTGGTCAACTTCATCGCCCACGGTATCCGCAAGAGCGATCCACCCGAGGCGAGCAAGCCGGGGGAGAGTGCGGCCGAAAACGAAGAGGCTGGCGAAGCCAAGCAGAATGAAAAGGCGTCGCCGCTGGAGCAGTTCACCCAGAACCTGAATCAGCTCGCCAAAGACGGCAAGATCGATCCGCTGATCGGGCGCGACTACGAGGTCGAGCGCGTGATCCAGATCCTGTGCCGCCGCCGCAAGAACAACCCGCTGCTCGTCGGCGAAGCCGGCGTGGGCAAGACCGCCATCGCCGAGGGCTTGGCCTGGCGCATCACCCAGAACGACGTGCCGGAAATCCTGGCCGAAGCCCAGGTGTATTCGCTCGACATGGGCGCGCTGCTGGCCGGCACCAAGTACCGCGGCGATTTTGAACAGCGTCTGAAGGGCGTTCTCAAGTCGCTCAAGGACAAGCCCAACGCGATCCTGTTCATCGACGAGATCCACACCCTGATCGGTGCCGGCGCGGCATCGGGCGGTACGTTGGATGCGTCCAACCTGCTCAAGCCCGCGCTGTCCAGTGGCCAGATGAAGTGCATCGGCGCGACCACCTTCACCGAGTACCGTGGCATCTTCGAAAAAGACGCCGCGCTCAGCCGCCGCTTCCAGAAGGTCGACGTGGTCGAGCCGACGGTGGAGCAGACCGTGGACATCCTCAAAGGGCTGAAGTCGCGCTTTGAAGAGCACCACAATGTCAAGTACGCCCTGGCGGCCCTGCAGGCTGCGGCCGAACTCAGCGCCAAGTACATCAACGACCGCCACCTGCCCGACAAGGCCATCGACGTGATCGATGAGGCGGGTGCGGCACAACGCATCCTGCCCGCGTCCAAACGCAAGAAGACCATCAGCAAGACCGAGGTCGAAGAGATCGTGGCCAAGATCGCGCGCATCCCGCCCGCGAACGTGTCCAACGACGACCGCGGCAAGCTGCAGACCCTGGAGCGCGACCTCAAGAGCGTGGTGTTCGGTCAGGACAAGGCCCTTGAAGTGCTGGCCTCCAGCGTCAAGATGGCACGTTCGGGCCTGGGCAAAAGCGACAAGCCCATCGGTGCCTTCCTGTTCAGCGGCCCCACCGGCGTGGGCAAGACCGAAGCCGCCAAGCAGCTGGCCTACATCATGGGCATCGACCTGATCCGCTTCGACATGTCGGAGTACATGGAGCGCCATGCCGTGAGTCGCCTGATCGGTGCGCCTCCGGGCTATGTGGGTTTTGACCAGGGTGGCCTGCTGACCGAAGCCATCACCAAGAAGCCCCACTGCGTGCTGTTGCTCGACGAAATCGAAAAGGCGCACCCGGACATCTTCAACGTGCTGCTGCAGGTCATGGACCACGGCACGCTGACCGACAACAACGGACGCAAGGCCGATTTCCGCAACGTCATCGTCATCATGACGACCAATGCCGGTGCGGAGACCATGAACAAGGCCACGATCGGGTTCACCAACCCGCGCGAAGCCGGCGACGAGATGGCCGACATCAAGCGCCTGTTCACGCCGGAGTTCCGCAACCGCCTGGACGCCATCGTGGGCTTCAAGGCGCTGGACGAGAACGTCATCATGCGCGTGGTGGACAAGTTCCTGCTGCAGCTGGAAGGCCAGCTGACCGAGAAGAAGGTGGAGGTCACTTTCACCGATGCGCTGCGCAAACACCTGGCCAAGAAGGGCTTTGATCCGCTCATGGGTGCGCGTCCGATGCAGCGCCTGATCCAGGACACGATCCGCCGGGCCCTGGCCGACGAACTGCTGTTTGGGCGCCTCACCGATGGCGGGCGCTTGACGGTGGACCTGGAAACCAAGACCGGCGAGGACGGCAAGGAAACCCAGGAAGTCAAGCTCGACATTCAGCCGTTGCCGAAGAAGGAAGGCAAGGCGAAGCCCGAGGAAGCCACGGCGGGTTGAGGCAGTTCTACTCGGCAGACACCAAAAAGGCCCGGACATCCGGGCCTTTTTTTTTGCAGAAAGACCGCCGTCAACCGGTCAGCGTGTGCGCCAGGCCAGCACGGCCTCGGCCCACTTGTTGCCGAGCTTGGCCTCACCGGTGGCGTTCGGGTGCACACCGTCGTAGTTGTCTGCGACCGAGTAGCCCGCAGCCTGGTTCACCACGACGATGGGTGAGAGCGCGGTGTTGCGGGAGGCCGCCAGGCCATCGATGCCCCTGTTCAGGGCCGCGGTTCCCGCCGTGTCCGGGGCGGCGGGAATGATCTTGGCCAGCACGATGTAGGTGTCGGCCTTGCCGGCGCGGATGGCATCGATCACGCCCCCGAGTTCCCCGATGATGCCCGCAGCGCTTTGGCCATCCAGCACGTCGTTGGTGCCCAGGTGGAGCAGCACCATGTCGGGGCGGGCGCCGCCGACCTTGGCGGCCACCTGGGGTGCCAGCTCGTGGGCCCGGTAGTCCCAGTAGCCCTCATGATCGGGGTCGAAATCGGGGTCGGGGGCGCTGGTTTGCGGGCTGTCGCGGTAGCCGCTGGAGACGCCGGAGCGGCTGCCCACCAGGTCCACCGAACAACCTGCGGCGTTCAGGCGTTGCCAGAGCACCCGGCGGTAGCTGTTGTGCCCCGCCTCGGCCTGGGTGATCGAATCGCCCAGGGGCATGATGCGCAGCGCGCCACCCTCGCGACCACAGCTCGCGACTCTGAGCGCTGTCGTGGCGTCACCCGAGGCGTCGTCAGAGTCGCCGCCGCCGCAGGCGCTGAGCACCGCGGTCAGCACCAGCAAGGCGGCACGGGATGGGGTCATTTTTCGAGGCATGAAGCATCCGGAAAAGTCGTTTGATCGGGTTGCCGATGGGGAATCGGCTTCGCAAGAGGTTCATTGACGCAGATAGGCCGCACGGATGTTATCCATGCGCCGCCGGTTCAGGCCGGTGTCCTCGCGACCCAGGCGGCTTGCGCTGCGCACTTCGATCGCGCCCAGCGCCGGGTTGAACCAGAACTCGAGGTCGTCCACGAACCTGAGCCAGCGCGTCTGGGCCTGTGCGTAGAGGTAGTCCGGTCGCTGCTCCACCAGCGTGACGCCGGGCAGCGTCTGCAACACGGTGGCCAGCGTGCGCAGCGAGGCCGTGGCGTCGCCATGCTTGAGGGGCAGGGGTGGTATGAACGCGTGGGCCCGCTGCGGGTGGTCCGGGTACAGGCCGGCCTGGCTGGAGACGCTGTTGCGTGTGAGGGACGGCGGCTTCAGGCGTCCCTGCATCACACCGAGGTCGGAAGGCAGATCACCGCTGAGCCAGCCGAACCCGGCGCCGATCGGGACCAGAACGACCAGGACGAGCAGGGCGTACAGCAGCGCTTTGAGCAGTCCCACGCGGCAAACAGGCAAGACTGCGGGAATGGACGGTGAAGCCACCGGCTCAGCGCTTGCCGCCCAGCAAACCACCCAACACCCCCCGTACGATCTGCCGACCAATTCCGCTGGCCACGCTGCGGGCGGCGGTTTTGGCCATGGTCTGTACCAGACCGTCGTACTGGCCACCGCGCGGGCCCGTGCGCCCGAACAGGGCTTCGTTCAACATGCCGCCGATGCCACCACCTCCTGCTGCCTCGACAGGCTGTTTCGCCACCCCTGGGATGCGCGGGATTCTTGGCGTGCCGGCAACTTCCGGCTCCGCCTGGGGGGTGCGTGCGTCGACATGGGCACGCAGGATTTCGTGGGCGCTTTCGCGGTCCACGTCTTTCTCATACACCCCGGCCACCAGCGAGCCCTGCAGCAGGCTTTGGCGTTGCTGGGAGGTGATGGGGCCGAGCTGACTGCCCGGGGGCAGCACGTACACACGTTCGGTTTCACTCGGGCGGCCCTTGGCATCGAGCAGGCTCACCAGCGCTTCACCCACGGCGAGTTCGGTGATGGCGGCTTCGATGTCCAGGCCGGCCTTGGGGCGCATGGTCTCTGCCGTTGCCCTCACGGCTTTCTGGTCGCGCGGGGTGAATGCGCGCAGCGCGTGCTGCACGCGGTTGCCCAACTGGCCCAGCACGCTGTCAGGGATGTCCAGCGGGTTCTGTGTCACGAAATACACGCCCACGCCCTTGGATCGCACGAGGCGCACCACCAGCTCGATGCGCTCGACCAGCACTTTCGGCGCTTCGTTGAACAGCAGGTGGGCTTCGTCGAAGAAGAACACCAGCTTGGGTTTTTCGGGGTCGCCGATCTCGGGCAACTGCTCAAACAGCTCGGACAGCATCCACAGCAGGAAGGTGGCGTAGAGCCGGGGCGAGTTCATCAGCTTGTCGGCCGCGAGCACGTTGACCACCCCCTTGCCGTCCACGGTCTGCATGAAGTCACTGATGTCGAGCATGGGCTCGCCAAAGAACTGGTCGCCGCCCTGTTGCTCCACCTGCATCAGCCCGCGCTGGATGGCGCCGATGCTGGCCGCGCTGATGTTGCCGTATTCGGTTGTGAACTGCTTGGCGTTGTCCCCCACATGCTGCAACATGGTGCGCAGGTCTTTCATGTCCAGCAGCAGCAGGCCGTTGTCGTCGGCAATCTTGAACACCAGGTTGAGCACCCCAGCCTGGGTGTCGTTCAGGTTCAGCATGCGAGCCAGCAGCAACGGGCCCATGTCGCTCACCGTCGCGCGCACCGGGTGGCCCTGTTCGCCAAATACGTCCCACAGCGTGGTGGGACAGGCTTGCGAGGTGGGCAGCGTGATGCCGCGGTCCTTCAGAACGGCGCTGATCTTCTCGCCAAAGCTGCCCATCTGGCTGATACCGGTGAGGTCGCCCTTCACGTCCGCCATGAACACCGGCACGCCGATGTTGGAGAACTGCTCGGCCAGGGTCTGCAGGGTCACGGTCTTGCCGGTGCCGGTGGCGCCGGTGATGAGGCCGTGTCGGTTGGCCAGGCCCGGCAGCAGGTGACACTGGGTGGTGGCGTTCTGGGCAATCAGCATCGGTTCGGCCATGATGGATGTGGTCCTTCCGGGGGCAAGGTGGGTGAAAACGTAAAATCGACTGCTTATTAGATCAAACCCGAAACGGGGATAAGGAATCTTTCGTGGCCGGACACAGCAAATGGGCAAATATTCAACACCGCAAGGGTCGCCAGGACGAAAAGCGGGGAAAGATCTGGACGCGCGTCATCCGTGAAATCACGGTGGCCGCCCGCACCGGTGGCGGTGACCCGGCGATGAACCCGCGTCTGCGTCTCGCGATCGACAAGGCCAAGGCCGCCAACATGCCGGCCGACCGCATCAAGTACAACGTGGACAAGGCCTCGGGCGCCCTCGAGGGCCAGGCGCTGGAAGAGATCCGCTACGAGGGCTACGGCATCGGCGGCGCGGCCATCATCGTGGACACCATGACCGACAACAAGGTGCGCACAGTGGCCGAAGTGCGCCACGCGTTCAGCAAGTACGGTGGCAACCTGGGCACCGACGGCTCGGTGGCGTTCCAGTTCAAGCATTGTGGCCAGATCATCTTCGCGCCCGGCACTTCGGAAGACAAGGTGATGGAAGTGGCGCTGGAAGCGGGTGCGGAAGACGTGATCACCGACGAGGACGGTGCCATCGAGGTGCTGACCGCTTACACGGATTTCGAAGCCGTGAAAAACGCGCTGGAGGCCGCAGGCTTTAAGCCTGAAGTAGCCGAAGTGACGATGCGTGCCGAGAACAGCATTCCCCTCACCGGTGAAGACGCTGCGCGCATGCAAAAGCTGCTCGATATCCTGGAAGACCTGGACGATGTGCAGGAAGTCTTTCACAACGCTGAGATCAACGAATGAAAGTCCTGGTGATTGGCGGCGGAGGCCGCGAACACGCGCTGGCGTGGAAGTTGAAGCAGTCCGAGGGTGTGGAGCAGGTGTTCGTGGCGCCCGGCAACGCCGGTACCGCACGCGATGTGCAACTGACCAACCTGCCTATCACCGACAAGGTGGCGTTGCGCGAATGGGTACAGGCCAACGGCATCGGCCTGACCGTGGTTGGCCCGGAGGCGCCGCTGGCGGCCGGCGTGGTGGACGAATTCCGTGCCCACGGCCTGGCCATCTTCGGCCCCACGCAGAAGGCCGCCCAACTGGAAAGCTCCAAGGCCTTCTCCAAGGCCTTCATGCAGCGCCATGGCATTCCCACGGCCGAGTACCAGACCTTCACCGACCCTGTGCAGGCGCACGCCTATGTGGACGCGAAAGGCGCTCCCATCGTCGTCAAGGCGGACGGTCTGGCAGCAGGCAAGGGCGTGGTCGTGGCCATGAGCCCGGCCGAGGCGCACGAAGCCATTGACTTCATGCTGCTGGACAACCCCCTGGGCGTGGCGCACAACGAAGGCGGCGCCCGCGTCGTGATTGAGGAATTCCTCGAAGGCGAAGAGGCCAGCTTCATCGTGCTGTGCGACGGCGTGAACGCACTCGCGCTGGCCACCAGCCAGGACCACAAGCGCCTGCTCGACGCCGACCAGGGTCCCAACACCGGCGGCATGGGCGCGTATTCGCCCGCGCCGGTGGTCACGCCCGCGGTGCACCAGCGCGCGATGGACGAGGTGATCCTGCCCACGCTGCGCGGCATGGCGGCGGATGGCATTCCTTACACCGGCTTCCTCTACGCCGGCCTGATGATCACGCCCGATGGCCGCGTGAAGACGCTGGAATTCAACTGCCGCATGGGCGACCCGGAAACCCAGCCGATCATGATGCGGCTCAAGAGCAACCTGGCGCAGGTGCTGCTGTCGGCCACCCGCGCCGAGCTGGACCGGGTGACGCTGGAATGGGATCCTCGTGTGGCGCTGGGTGTGGTGCTGGCTGCGGCCGGCTACCCGCTCAACCCGCGCAAGGGTGACGCCATCACCGGTCTGCCGGCGGACGCCGCCGATGCCATGGTGTTCCATGCGGGCACCACCCGCGGCCCGGGCGGTGCCATCGAGGTTTCCGGGGGGCGGGTGTTGTGTGTCACAGCGCTCGCCGACACGGTGGCCGATGCGCAGCAGAAGGCCTATGGTGTGGTGGACAGTATCCAGTTCGACGGCATGCAATGCCGCCGTGACATCGGCTTCCGCGCCCTCTGAGCATCAAGACCCCATGAGCAAACAGACACAGCGTGTGCGTGACTACCTGACCGGCCTGCAAGAACGCATCACCTCTACCGTGGCACTGGTCGATGGCGGCCAGTTTGTGGTGGACCAGTGGAAGAAGCCCGCCGGCGAAACCCTGCAAGGCCAGGGCATCACGCAGATCCTGGAAGGCGGTGCGGTGTTCGAGCGCGCCGGCTGCGGCTTCTCGCACGTGACCGGCCCGCGCCTGCCGCCTTCGGCCACGCAGCACCGGCCCGAGCTCTCAGGCGCGCCATTCGAGGCCATGGGCGTTTCGCTCGTGTTCCATCCACGCAATCCCTATGTGCCGACGGTGCACATGAACGTGCGCATGATCGCGGCCACGCCCAAGGGAGGCGAGCCGGTGTGCTGGTTCGGTGGTGGCATGGACCTCACACCGTACTACGGCTTTGAGGATGACGCGGTGCACTTTCACAGCACCTGCAAGACCGCCCTCGACCCCTTCGGGGTCGACAAGTACCCACGCTTCAAGAAGTGGTGCGACGAGTATTTCTACCTCAAGCACCGCGACGAGCAGCGTGGCGTGGGTGGTGTCTTCTTCGATGATTTTTCCGAACTCGGGGTCGATGGCAGCTTCTCCATGCTGCGCTCGGTGGGCGATGCATTCCTGGACGCCTACCTGCCCATCGTCGCCCGCCGCCAGGGCACACCTTACGGCGAACGGGAGAGGGACTTCCAGCTCTACCGCCGCGGGCGGTATGTGGAGTTCAACCTGGTCTGGGACCGCGGCACACACTTTGGCCTGCAGTCGGGCGGGCGCAGCGAGTCGATCCTGCTGTCCATGCCGCCGTTGGTGAGCTGGTCGTACCAGCGCAAAAACGCCAAGGCCTCGCCCGAAGCACGTCTCTACACCCACTTCCTGGTGCGCAAGGACTGGGTTTGACGCTCATTCCAGAATCCGCTGAAAAGACGGAACAGCGTGCCAAACCCCTGCGTGTGGGCATGTTCGGCGGCGCGTTTGACCCGCCGCACCGGGCACACCGCATACTGGCGGAAACCGCTTTGACTCAGTTGGGGCTCGATGTGTTGCACATCTTGCCTACCGGTCAGGCCTGGCACAAGTCGCGCTCGTTGACGTCGGCCGAGCACCGCCTGGCGATGTGTGAGCTGGCTTTCGGCGATTTGCCCCGCACCCGCATTGACCGCCGAGAAATCCAGCGCGAGGGCCCGAGTTACACCGCCGACACCCTGCGCGAACTGGCCGGCGAATACCCGGGAGCCGAGCTGTTCCTGGTGCTGGGCGCTGACCAGTTGCTGGCTTTCAAGCGCTGGGTTCGGTGGTCCGAAGTGCTGGAGCTGGCCACCCTGGCGGTGGCGAACCGGGCCGCAGAGATCGGAGCCGATGCCTTGCGCGAGCATGCGCTTGAGGCGGACCTTTCCTCTGTGGACCTGCCTTTCCGGCGTCTTGAAATGCCCCTCCAGAACATCAGCGCCACCGCAGTGCGCGCCCATGTCGGCCAGCCCGTAGACCGCAGCAACTTGCTGTCGGTTCTGGTGCCCGAAGCCGTCGCAAGCTATATTTCACTCCATCACCTTTATCAAGAGCCTTCATGACCAGCGAAACCACCGCCAAAAAAGACATCCAGAAACTCCAGCGCGCCATTGTGGAGGGGCTTGAGGACGTCAAGGGCCAGGACATCGTGGTCTTCAACACGGAACACCTCTCGCCCTTGTTCGAGCGGGTGATCATCGCCAGCGGCACCTCCAACCGGCAGACCAAAGCGCTGGCGTCCAGCGTGCGCGATGCCGTGCGTGAAGCAGGCTTTGACAAGCCGCGCATCGAAGGCGAAGAAAACGGCGAATGGATCATCGTGGACTGCGGCGCGGCCGTGGCCCACGTGATGCAGCCGGTCATCCGGCAGTACTACCGCCTGGAAGAAATCTGGGGTGCCAAGCCGGTGCGCCTGAAACACGGCGCCGAAAAGGTTGCAGAAGCCATACCCGTGGCCAAAACCGCAGCCAAGAAGGCAACGAGCAAGACCAGCAAAAAGGGCGTGCAGAAGGAAGTGAAACCGATTGACGCGAAGTCGGTGGCCCGCAAGGCGGCGAAGGCGGTTTCTGCTGCGGCCGCTGCTGCGCCCGCGAAGACCGCCGCCAAGCCCGGCACACAGGCCGGTGTCAAAGCCGTGGCCAAGACCGCGGCCAAAACAGCTGCCAAGACCGCTGCCAAGAGCCCAGCCAAGCGTGTCGCTCCCACGGCAGCCCGCAAGACCGCGACCAAGACATCACCCGCCAAGGCGCCGTTGAAGACCGTGGTGGTCAAACCCAAGACTGCCCGAACGGCGGCCAAGAGCGCGACCAAGACGGTGGCCAAGCGCGCGCCTGTGGCCACCAAGGCGGCTCCCAAGAAAAAGGCATGAAGCTGCTGATCGTCGCGGTCGGGCAGCGCATGCCCGACTGGGCCCAGACCGCCTACGACGATTACGCCAAACGCTTCCCGCCCGAGTTGCGGGTGGAGATCAAGACCGTCAAGACCGAGCCTCGCGGCTCCAAGAGCCTGGAGACGCTGCTGGCTGCCGAGCGTGAGCGCATTCAGGGGGCATTGCCACGCGGTTGCCGTGTGGTGGTGCTCGACGAACGCGGCACCACCTTCACGACCAAAGCCCTGGCCCTCCAGTTGCAGCAATGGCAACTGGAGGGCGATGACGTGGCCCTGGTCATTGGCGGGCCCGATGGCCTGGAGCCGGCGTTTCGAGCCGCGGCACACCAGCGCATCCGTCTGTCGGATCTGACCTTGCCCCACGCGATGGTGCGGGTGCTGCTGATCGAACAGCTGTACCGGGCATGGTCCGTCAATGCCAATCACCCTTATCACCGCGAGTGAACGACCGCGCCTGGCCGGGGCAGCCCTGCGGCGAAACGCATTGCCCGAACCGATATGACCGATTTCATCTATCTCGCCTCCCAGAGCCCGCGCCGTCTTCAGTTGCTGGAGCAATGGGGCGTGCGCTGTCAACTGCTGCTGCCCGATGTGGACGAAGACGTCGAGGCGCTCGAAGCGGTGTTGCCCGGCGAAGCGCCGGCCAGCTACGTGCAGCGGGTGACCGGGCTCAAGCTCCAGGCCTCGCTCGCCCGGCTCAAGCGCCGGGGCTTGCCGCCCGCGCCCGTGCTGTGCGCCGACACCACCGTGGCGCTGGGCCGGCGCATCCTGGGCAAACCGGGTGACGCTGGCGAGGCATGCCGCATGCTCGCCGATCTGGCAGGACGGCGCCACCGGGTGCTGACGGCCGTGGCGGTGGGCAAACCGGCGGGACGTGGTCTTCGCCAGTGGGCTGCTTTGTCCACCTCGTGGGTCAGTTTTGCCCCGCTCAGCGCGACACAGATCCGCCGCTACGTCGACAGCGGCGAGCCCATGGGCAAAGCCGGCGCCTACGCAATCCAGGGCCATGCGGCGCTGTGGACCAGCCACATCAGTGGCAGTTATTCGGGCATCATGGGTCTGCCTGCGCACGAGACGGCACAGGTGCTCGGTGAGGCCGGTGTGCGGCTGCTCTGACACTGCGAACCTCCAGAATTCGAGACAAACGATCGCCATGAGCCAGGACATCTTGATCAATTGGGCGCCCCAGGAAACCCGGGTGGCGGTGGTGGAGCAGGGCGCGGTGCAGGAAGTGCACCTTGAACGCACGCTGGAGCGTGGCCTGGTGGGCAATATCTACCTGGGCAAGATATCGCGCGTGCTGCCAGGCATGCAGTCGGCTTTCATCGACATTGGCCTGGACCGGGCGGCGTTTCTGCATGTGGCCGATCTGATGCCCAATATCGCCGCCAAGCACGCAGCGCCCCGCGAACGCAGTCAGGCTTCAGTGCCAGCGGAAGGGGTCAGTGAAAGCGTCCGCGCCGAAGGCGCCTTCAATGGCGACAACGGATCCAGCAACCAGGTGCTGAAGCCCGATCCGGTGTTGCCCATCGAGCGGCAGATCTTTGAGGGTCAGGCGCTGATGGTGCAGGTGCTCAAGGACCCGATCGGCACCAAGGGCGCGCGCCTGACGGCACAGATCAGCATCGCCGGGCGGTTGCTGGTGTTTCTGCCGCAAGACAACCACATCGGGGTGTCACAAAAAATTCCGCCGACCCAGCGCGAGGCCCTGCGCCAGCGTGTGCTGGGCCTGGCCGTGCCGCAGGATGGCAGCGTGACCGGGGGCTTCATCCTCCGCACCAATGCCGAGGATGCGACCGACGAGGAACTGAGCGAGGACATCGCCTACCTGCGCAAGACCTGGCAACGGATCAAGGAGGCCGCCACGCGCCAGCCGGCGGCCACGCTGCTGCACGAGGACCTGAACCTGATGCAGCGCGTCTTGCGCGATCTCGTGAGCGCGCAGACGCAGTCGATCCGCATCGATTCGCGCGAGCAGTTCGGCTTGTTGCAGGCCTTTGCCAGCGAGTTCATGCCCGACACGGTAGCCAAGCTGCAGGTCTACACCGGTGAACGTCCGATTTTCGACCTGTTCAACATTGACGAAGACATCGTGCGGGCACTGAGCCGCCGGGTCGATCTGAAATCGGGTGGCTATCTGGTGATCGACCAGACCGAGGCGCTGACCACCGTGGATGTGAACACGGGCGGCTTCGTGGGCGCGCGCAATTTTGATGACACGGTGTTCCGTACCAACCTGGAAGCCGCGCAGACGATTGCGCGCCAGCTGCGGCTGCGAAACCTGGGCGGCATTGTCATCGTCGACTTCATCGACATGGTGCGCGAAGACCACCGGGATTCGGTGTTGACCGAATTCCGCAAACAACTTGCCCGAGATCGGGTGAAAACCATGACGGGTGGATTCTCCCAGCTCGGGCTGGTGGAGATGACGCGCAAACGCACGCGTGAATCGCTGGCCCACATGCTGAGTGAAGTTTGCCCGGCGTGCAGCGGAAAAGGTGTGGTGAAGACCGCGCGCAGCGTCTGCTACGACATCTTGCGCGAGATCCTGCGCGAGGCGAGAGCCTTCAACCCGCGCGAGTTCCGTGTGGTCGCATCGGCCAAGGTGGTCGAGCTCTTCCTTGACGAAGAAAGCCACCACCTTGCGGGCTTGTCCGACTTCATCGGCAAGCCCATTTCGCTGCAGAGCGAAAGTTCAATGACGCAGGAACAATACGACATCGTGCTGCTTTAATGCTCTCTCGGTGGACCGATGAAAACACCCGAAAAAGCTCTCGCACGTCTGTCTGTGCGATAACGAACATTGTTGTATTGAAGCCTCTCGTTACCGAGTTGGCGTGCTGATGCGTTGATAATCCGCCTGTGACGAGAGATGGGTGCATTTACATCAAACAATGTTTCATTTCGTAAGCTCTTTTAACTTTCCTTATATGGAGAAATCATGAAACTCACACCATTGAATTCGGTTCTGCTGACAGGTGGTTTGTTGGTGGCCTCGCTCGGTCATGCTGGTATGGTCAATGACAGCCACGGGAATGTAGGTTACGACACCGCTGCCGAGTGCGACGCAGCGGTTCAGGCGGGCCAGGCCCGCTTCTATGAGGCATCGACCACCATGCCGCCACTGCGGCGCAAGGGTGAAGCGACGGTTCGCACTGCGCGCCTGTCCGATCTCGGTCCGCAATACAAGCTGGGTGCCTGTGACGTGGGCGTGAGCCGCGCGAACGGCCGCAATGGTGTGGCCAAGGCGCTGGTTGGCAAGTACGTGCCCTACAGCCCCGACATGCCCATCAATCTTTATGCTGACAATTCAGGTATGGCCGTGCGCGCCAGCATGGCGAAGTGCGACAACCGCTTCTCGGACGTGATGCCGCGCGCCGTGCCGCTGCCGGTGGTTGCGCCTGCGCCCGCACCGGTCGCCGTGGCTCCCGCACCAGCGCCAGCACCTGTTCCAGCGCCGGTGGCAGCGGCTCCTGTAGCCGCACCCATGGTGGCTCCTGCACCACCGGCTCCAGGTATGACGCCCTACGTATTCGGTACCCTGGGTGTCGTCAACGACAGCGTGGTGCATCGCGGTCAGAATGGCAGCATCCTCGTTGGCGACAGTGATCGTCAGATCGGTCTGCAAGTGGGCGCCGGTCTGCAATTCAACAACATCCTGGGCGCAGAAGTCTTTTATCAAACCGGCAAGAGCCATGAGTACACCGCGCTGAATGGCGTGGACTTGTCCGCGAAGGCCAAGGTGTTTGGCGCACGTGTGACGGCTGGCAGCAACGTGACGGAAAAACTGAGGTTGTTTGGCAAGCTGGGCGTGGCCAGTGTGAAACACACCAGTGGCCAGTTTGCGGATCTGCCGAGCCATTCCAGCTCGCAGACCCGACCGACTGTGGGTGTGGGCTTCACCTATGCGTTGAGTGAAACCCTGATGTTGCGCGGCGATGCGGACCACTACAAGCTTCGTGGATCCAACAACCCACGCTGGGGTAACGTCGACTACTTCGGTCTGGGCCTGCAGTACAACTTCTGAAGTTGATGGCATCTCTGGATGCCCTGGAAGCCGGAAGCACCCTGGAGGTGCTTCCGGCTTTTTTACGCATCGGCTTCGGGGGTGAGTTTTTGTGCATGCAGACGGGCATACAGACCGTCGCTGCGGAGCAGTTCTTCATGGCGACCCATCTCACTGATCTGCCCGTCGGCCAGTACAACGACACGGTCGGCATGCTCGATGGTGGACAGTCGGTGGGCGATCACGATGGTGGTGCGCCCCTTCATGAGCCGCGCCAGCGCATCCTGTACCAGCCGCTCGGACTCGTTGTCCAAGGCTGAAGTGGCTTCGTCCAAGATCAGGATGGGTGCGTTCTTGTAGATGGCCCTCGCGATCGCCAGCCGCTGGCGCTGGCCGCCGGAGAGTTCGGCCGCGTTGTGTCCCACCGTGCTGTGCATGCCCCGGGGCAGGCGCTCCAGCAGATCGAGCAGGTTGGCCGAGGCCAGGGCCGCGCGCACGCGCTCTTCGTCGATCTGGTCGTCGGCTGCCCCCAGCGCCACGTTGGCCGCCAGGCTGTCGTTGAGCATGATCACTTCCTGGCTGACCATGGCGAACTGGCGCCGCAGGCTGGCCAGATCCCAGCTGGGCAGGGGCACGTCATCCAGCAGCACTTCGCCGCGGTCCACTTCGACAAAGCGTGGCAGAAGATTGGCCAGCGTGGTCTTGCCCGAACCCGAGGGGCCCACCAGGGCCAGCACTTCACCCGGCTGGATGCTCAGGTTGATGCCGCGCAGCGCGCTGCGGCTGATGTGGCCGTCGTCCGGCTGCTCGTCACGCGTCGGGTAGCGCACCCAGACGTCGCGCAGGGTGATGGCGCCCTTCACCTGATCGGCCCGGTGGGTGCCCGATGTTTGTGGCGGGGTTTCATCGATGAGTTCCAGACCCCGTTCCAGCGCGGCGAGTCCCCGGGTGATCGGGCCGGCGATTTCGGCCAGGTGCCGGATCGGTGCGATCAACATCAGCATGGCGGTGACAAAGGCCACAAAGTTGCCCACGGTCACACCGCTGCTGGTGCTTTGCCACAGAGCCACAGCAATCACGGCCGACAACGCGGCGGCGGCGAGCATCTGGGTCAGCGGGGTCATGGCGGCGTGGGCCACGGTGGACTTGAGGGCCAGGCGCCGCAGGGAAACGCTGAGTCCGTCGAAACGCTGGGTCTGGCGTTGCTGGGCCCCGTGCAGGCGCACCATGCGGTGGGCCAGCGCGTTTTCTTCCACCACATAGGCCAGTTCGTCGGTGGCCTGCTGGCTGGAACGCGTGAGGCGGTACAGACGGCGCGAGAGCACACGCATCACCAGAATCAGGCCAGGAAACAGCAGCAGCACGATCAGCGTGAGCTTTCCGTTCAGGTACATCAGATAGCCCAGCAGGGCCAGCAGCGTCAGGCTGTCCTTGGTCAGGCTCAACATGGCGTTGACCAGCATGGACGACCCCGTCTGCACCTCGTAGACCAGGGTGTTCGAGAGCTTGCTGGCGCTTTGACGGGCAAACAAGGTCATCTGGGCATCGTTGAGCCGGACAAACATCGCTCGCCGCAGGTTCAGCAGACCCAGGCTGGCTGTGTAGGACAACGCATACTGGGCCAGAAACCCTGCCAGACCACGTATGCCAAACAGACCCATCAGTGCGACGGGCACCATCCACAGGTCGATGTTGCCCTCGGCAAAGCCCCGGTCCAGCAAGGTCTTGAGCAAGGCGGGGATCAGTGGTTCGGTCAAGGCCCCCACGATGGTGCAGATGGCGGCCAACACGATGCCACTCTTGGCGGAGCGGAAATACGGCCAGAACTGGCGCAGTCGCTGGATGATGGTGTTGGCTGGCTGCTTGCTGGAAGCGTTGGAATCGGTCAAGTCTGCGCGGCCTTGGATGGCGGGGTAGGGTGGCTGGGCTGGGTACAGCGTGCCCGTGGGCACAGCCTGTACAAAAAAAGCACAACTTGTCACGGGTGCAGAAAGTGCTTCCGGTATTATCTGCTGGCAATTGGAAAACGGGCTTCACAATCCGCTTTCCAGCCACATCACCCAACCCATACCGAATGCAGGCATTGAATAGATCTGACTGGCAGCCCTCGCGGCGGTCCCTTCTGGCCCAGGCCACCGCACTTCCCCTGATGGCCTGGCCATTGCAAGACGCACTGGCCCAATTCCGCGTCGAAGTTTCCGGGGCCGGGGTGACCCAGATTCCGGTATCGGCGGTCAGCTTCCGCGACAACGGCGTGGTCAACCAGGACATGGCCGCCATTGTCCGGGCCGATCTGGAGCGCAGTGGTCAGTTCCGCTTTGTCGAGCCTTTGCCGGCGCGGCTCGATGAAACCTCGCGACCTGAGTTCGCTGCGTGGCGCAGCAAGGGCAGTGACGCGGTGCTGACCGGCAGCGTTTCGCGTCTGGCCGATGGCCGATTTGACGTGCGGTTCCGTCTGTGGGATGTGGTGCGCGGTCAGGATCTGGGTGGACTGAGTTACCCGGTGTCCACCACGGATCTGCGTTTCGCCGCGCATCGGATCGCCGACTACGTGTACGAAAAACTCACGGGTGAAAAAGGCGTCTTCTCGACACGCATCGCCTATGTGACCAAGGCCGGGCAGCGGCACACGCTGCTGGTGGCCGATTCCGATGGCGAAAACGCCCGTGCAACGTTGACCAGCCCGGAGCCCATCATCTCGCCGAGCTGGGCTCCGGGGGGCGCCCAATTGGCCTATGTGTCGTTCGAATCGCGCAAGCCCGTGATTTACTCGCACGACGTGGCCACGGGCAAGCGCCGCCTGCTCGCCAACTTCCGGGGATCGAACAGCGCCCCAACGTGGTCGCCCGATGGTCGCCAGCTGGTGGCGACCCTGTCAATCTCCGGCAACGCGCAGATCTATGCCATGGACGCCAACGGCAGTGCGCCGCGCCGCCTGACCCAGTCGGGCAGCATCGACACCGAGCCTGTTTTCAGTGCCGACGGGAAGAGCATTTTCTTCGTCAGCGACCGCGGCGGCTCGCCGCAGATCTACCGCATGGGCGTGCAGGGCGCGAACCCGCAACGCGTGACCTTCACGGGCAACTACAACATTTCGCCAGCGCCCAGCCCGGATGGACGCTGGCTGGCCTTCATCTCGCGTGTTGGCGGGGCGTTTCGTCTTCACGTCATGGAGCTGGCCTCGGGCAATGTCACAGCCGTCAGCGAGACCAGCGCCGATGAAAGCCCCAGCTTTTCACCCAACAGTCGCCTGATCATCTACGCCACCCGCGAACGCGGACAGGAGGCCCTCATGACCAGCACGGTGGATGGTCGCATCAAGACCCGCCTTGCCAGCGCAGGGGGAGACATTCGGGAGCCCGAATGGGGCCCATTCACCCGCTGACGGCGAACTGTTTCAGATCTGCGCCATCATTCAACCATTCAAACCTGTCCAGAAAGGGATACACCCATGAACAACAACCTTAAATCGACCCATTCGACCGCAACAGGTGGCAAACGTGTTTGGCTGACCCGCTTCGCGGGTCTGCTGGTGGTTGCCTCCCTGGCTGCCTGCGGATCCAGCGTCAAGCTCGACGATGTTCCCGTTGAAGACCGCACCGGCGGTGCGGCCGGGCAGGCTGGTGCAGGGGGGGGCACGGGCAGTGGCGTGGATCCTCGGGGTGTGTCGGGTGTCGAGGTGCCGGGCATGGATTCGCAGCAACCCGAAGCCATGGCGCGCGTGGTGTATTTCGATTACGACAGCTTCGAAGTGCGTGGCGAATACGCCGCAACCCTGGAAGCCAACGCACGTTACCTGAAGGCCAACAGCAGCCGCAAGATCGCCCTGGAAGGCCACACCGACGAGCGTGGTGGTCGTGAATACAACCTAGCACTCGGACAGAAGCGCGCCGAAGCCGTGCGCCGCTCACTCTCACTGATGGGTGTGAGCGAGTCGCAGATGGAGCCGGTGAGTTTTGGTGAAGAAAAGCCTGCTGCATTGGGTATGGACGAAGAGTCCTACGCCAAGAACCGTCGGGTGGAACTGACCTACCGTTGAGCCGATGTCCTTGATGAACCGTTCAGTTCCCTCGCTCTTGAGTGCAGCGGCCTTGCTGATCAGCAGCCTTTGGCCCTTGCAGGCGCATGCGTTGTTCGACGACGATGAGGCGCGCAAAGCCATCATCGAGCTGCGCAACAAGTTCGATACCCATCGCCAGTCGACCGACAACTCATTGTCTCGCATGGCCCAGGAGTTGAGGGATAGCCAGACCTCGACCCAGCGCAGTCTGCTGGAGCTGGCCAACCAGAACGAACAGCTGCGTGGTGAGGTTGCGCGTCTGCTTGGGCAGAACGAGCAGCTGGCCCGTGAAGTTTCAGAGCTTCAGCGTCAACAAAAAGACGCACAGGCCGGCGTGGATGCCCGTTTGCGTCAGGTGGAGCCAGTGCCGGTCTCTCTGGATGGCCGCGAGTTCACGGCTTCGCCCGAGGAGAAGCGCGACTTCGATGCGACCATGGAGTTGCTGCGCCGATCGGAGTTTGGACCAGCTGCTGCGGGGTTTGCGGGTTTGCTGCGTCGCTATCCCAGCAGTGGCTACACGCCTTCCGTTCTGTACTGGCTGGGCAACGCCCAGTACGCCAACCGCGCCTACAAGGAGTCGATCGAGAGTCATCACCGCTTGGCGAGCCAGTTTCCCGACCATCCCCGTACGCCCGAGGCACTTCTGGCCATGGCCAACAGCCAGATCGAACTCAAGGACAGCAAGGCCGCACGGCGCACGCTGGAAAATCTGATCAAGGCCCATCCCCAGTCCGAGGCCGCAGCGGCTGGACGCGAGCGTCTCGCCCGCCTGCGCTGATCGCGGCGGGTTTGTCGACATGGCCTTCCAGTCCGGGTGACCGGAGGGCTCCTCCTACAATGTCGGCCATGATGGACATCGCCGATATTCAAACACTGCATACCCAAGTGCTCTGGGCCGCATTCGCGGTCTCGGCGGTGTTTGGTTTTATTGCCCAGCGCACCCAGTTCTGCACCATGGGCGCCATCAGCGACATCATCAACATGGGCGCCTGGACGCGCATGCGCATGTGGGGCATGGCTGTGGGGGTGGCGTCTATCGGCTTTTACACCATGGGCTGGCTGGGCTGGATCGATACCAGTCAGACCATCTATGGGTCAGGCCGGATCATCTGGCTGTCTGCGATTGTGGGTGGAACCCTGTTTGGCTTTGGTATGGTGCTGGCTTCAGGGTGCGGCAGCAAGACGCTGGTGCGCATCGGTGCCGGTAGCCTGAAGTCCTTGGTGGTGTTTTTTGTCATGGGCTTTGCCGCCTACGCGACCTTGCGCGGCGTGCTCGCGGTGCTTCGCGTCAACACCGTCGATCTGGTGGCCTTTGATATCGGGGCGGGCGGCACCGTGCCGATGTGGATCGTTGCAGCCGTGGGACTGGAGTCGGGCAACGCTGGTCTGCTGGCTGCATTGATCCTGGGAGGGGGGCTGGTCATCTGGGCCCTGATGGACGCCGATTTTCGCAACGCCAACAACCTGCTGGGTGGTGTGGGCCTGGGGCTTGTGATTGCGGCCATGTGGTGGGTCAGTGGACACATGGCGTTTGTTGCCGAACATCCGGAGACACTGGAATCGGTTTACCTCGCCACCAACACCGGGCGCATGGAATCCCTGACCTTCACAGCACCGATGGCCTACGCCCTGGACTGGCTGATCCTCTTCAGCGACAAGTCCAACGTGCTGACCCTGGGCGTGGTCACGGTGGCGGGTGTGGTGGTCGGGGCTTTTGCCCAGGCACGGCTGGAAGGCAGTTTTCGCTGGGAAGGCTTTCGCAGCACGCAAGACACGGCCCTGCACATGGGTGGTGCGTTCTGCATGGGCGTGGGGGGAGTGACCGCGCTGGGTTGCACCGTGGGCCAAGGTCTTTCGGGTCTGTCCACACTGAGTCTCACCAGTGCCATCGCGGTAGCGGGCATCGTGCTCGGCGCAGTTGGCGGTGTGCGCTTCCAGCTCTGGTTGCTGGAACGTGAGTGAGTACGACAAGGGCAGCGAGCCTGTCATGACGCCCGATTTCGAACGCCGCTTCGGTGGCTTGCGCCGACTCTACGGGCAAGAGGGCTCCCAACGCATCTTTGATGCCCATGTGGTGGTGGTGGGCATTGGCGGTGTCGGATCGTGGTCTGTCGAGGCCCTGGCCCGCAGCGGTCTGCGGCGCCTCACCCTGATTGATCTGGACCACGTGTCTGAATCCAACATCAACCGCCAGATTCATGCCCTGGACATCACCTTGGGACAAAGCAAGGCACAGGCCATGCGCGAGCGCATCTCGATGTATCACCCGACCTGTGTGGTTGACGTGATCGAGGAGTTTGTGACGCCTGAGAACTGGCCTGCACTTTTGGGTGAAACGATGGTTGAAGCTGGGGCGAGGCCCTCTGGCCTCATTGATGCCTGCGACCAGATGCGGGCCAAGTCCGTGCTGGCTGCCTGGGCCGTGAAAAAGGCCGTGCCCTTCGTGACCGTGGGAGCCGCGGGTGGAAAACGACTGGCCCATGCCATGGAGGTGGCCGATCTGGCCTTCACCACACACGACCCCTTGCTGGCGCAACTGCGTTATCAGTTGCGCAAACACCATGACGGCGCACGCAACGGCCCCATGGGTGTGAGCTGTGTGTTCAGCCGCGAAGCCGTGTCGCCACCCGACGCCTCGTGCGCACTGGCCGACGCGGGAGACGGATCGTTGAATTGCCACGGTTATGGATCGGCGGTGAGTGTGACGGCCAGTTTTGGCATGGCCGCCGCGGGTGCTTTGATGAACGCGATCGCGAGCGATTCAAAAAGTCCTGCTGGTCTTGAAAATAGGTTGAAAATGACGCTATAATTTGAGGCTTGGCGATGTAGTAAAAGCCAACTTTGCAAGGCCAGATGGGGCGTTAGCTCAGTTGGTAGAGCAGCGGACTCTTAATCCGTAGGTCGAGTGTTCGAGTCACTCACGCCCCACCAGATGCTGGCATCTGGATGGTCTCTCATCCGGTCGCCGTTGATGTTTTTTGAATGTTGGGACGTTAGCTCAGTTGGTAGAGCAGCGGACTTTTAATCCGTTTGTCGTGGGTTCGACCCCCGCACGTCCCACCAGATTCCCCTCGCGGGAGTTGAAAAGCCTGCTACTGATTCGGTAGCAGGCTTTTTCATTTGTGCTCCCGTTACCCGTTCGGTGACAGTTTGATGTCGAGTGCCCCAGACGACACCCTGGATGGGGCGCGCTTGCCGGTCAATGGCTCATTTCTTCCGGATCAGGCCGACGACCACGAGCAGGATCAAAGCGCCTATCACCGAGGCAATGAATCCCGCCGCTTGGCCCGGAGCGTAAAGCCCCAGCGCTGCGCCACCATAGCTCGCGAGGAACGATCCCGCCACGCCCAGCAAGGCGGTCATGATCCAGCCCATGTTGTCGTCGCCGGGTTTGATGGCGCGGGCGATGAAGCCTGCGATCAAGCCAATGAAGAGTGTGATCAGAATGGACATGGGCGGGCTGCCTTTCGATGTGTCGGATTGAGCAAGGTGTGGGATCACACTGTAGCGCCAAGCCCGCTTTTTCGCTCTCACCCTTCCCATGCAGCACACCTGCCTGTGAACGCCGTCACTGCAACGTGCATGTCACAGACTGAGCGCGGGGCGCTCACCCGTTGGCGCTGGCGCCTTCGATCAGTTCGGTGAGTTCCAGCCAGCGCAATTCCAGCGTTTCAATCTGATCGTTCACCGCTTTCAGTTCGCGTCCCGCGTCGGCCATGTCCTTGGGACTCGCGGGCTGGCTCAGGCGGGCCTCCAGCTGGTTTTTCTGCTGGCTCAATGCGGCGGTGCGTTTTTCGTTTTGCTCCAGCTCTTTCTTCAGCGGGCGCAGCTGCTCGGTGAGCTGCTGGCGGCGCTGGGAGTCCTGCTTGCGCTGTTCGGAGCTGCGATTGACCGATGGTGCCGGCGCGGCCACTGTCACGGCCACCACGGCGGGCGCCGCCACATTGCCCCGCAGCAGGTCTTTCTGCTCCTGGCGCTGGGCTTCCCGCGACTGTTTGGCCATGTCCAGCAGGTAGCGCTGGTAGTCGTCCAGATCACCGTCGAACGGTGCAATGCCGCCGCGCGAGACCAGCCAGAATTCGTCGCACACGGCGCGCAGCAGGGCGCGGTCGTGGCTGACCAGCATGACCGTGCCTTCGAACTCGTTGAGCGCCATCGACAAGGCTTCGCGGGTTGCGAGGTCCAGGTGGTTGGTGGGCTCGTCGAGCAGCAGCAGGTTGGGGCGCTGCCAGACGATCATGCACAGCACCAGGCGCGCCTTTTCGCCGCCGCTCATGCTGCCGACCGCCTGCTTCACCTGGTCGCCGGTGAAGTTGAAGCTGCCGAGGAAGCTGCGCAGGTCCTGCTCACGTGTGGCCTGGCCGCTCAGGCGGCCTTGCGCCGTGCACTCGCGCACCAGGCGGATCATGTGCTCCAGCGGGGTGTCGGCCGGGCGCAGCACGTCCAGTTCCTGCTGGGCGAAATAGCCGATGTTCAGGCCCTTGCCTTCGATGATCTCGCCGCTGATGGCCTTCAGATCACGGGCGATGGTCTTCACCACGGTGGACTTGCCCTGGCCGTTGGCGCCCAGGATGCCGATGCGCTGGCCGGCCAGCACCGAGCGGCTGACGTTACGCACGATGGTGATCGGTTCGCCGCCCGCGACGGGTGGCGGATAACCAAAGCTCACCTCGTTCATGGCCAGCATGGGGTTGGGCAGGTTCTGCGGCTCGCTGAACTCGAAAGTGAAGTCGGCATCGGCCAGCACCGGGCCGATTTTCTCCATGCGCTCCAGCGCCTTGACACGGCTCTGCGCCTGCTTGGCCTTGCTGGCCTTGGCCTTGAAGCGCGCGATGAATTTCTGCAGGTGCGCGACCTTCTCCTGTTGCTTGGAATACGCCGTGGCCTGCAGCGCCATCTGCTCGGCGCGCATGTCTTCGAACTTGCTGTAGTTGCCGCCGTAGCGCGTGAGCTGGGCGCGCTCGATGTGGATGGTGACGTCGGTCACCGCGTCGAGAAACTCGCGGTCGTGGCTGATCACGAGCATGGTGCCCTCGTAGCGTTTGAGCCAGGCTTCCAGCCAGACCAGGGCGTCCAGATCCAGGTGGTTGGTGGGTTCGTCGAGCAGCAGCAGGTCGCTGGGGCACATCAGGGCACGCGCGAGCTGCAGGCGCATGCGCCAGCCGCCCGAAAAACTGTTGACCGGGTTGTCGAGCTCGTCGGTGCGGAAACCCAGGCCCAGGATGAGCGCCTGCGCGCGGGCCGGTGCATCGTGCGCGCCCGCATCGTGCAGCGCCATGTAGGCGTGGGCCATGCGCTCGCCGTCGTTGCTTTCTTCCGATGCGGTCACTTCCTGCTGCGCGGCGAGCAGGGTCACGTCGCCTTCGATGACGAACTGCGTGGCCGGCATGTCGGTCTCGGGCATGTCCTGCGCGACCTGGGCCATGCGCCACTGGGCCGGAACGTAGAAGTCACCCTTGTCCTCGTGCAGCGTCTTGTTGAGCAGACCAAACAGGCTGGACTTGCCGGCACCGTTGCGACCCACGAGGCCGACTTTTTCGCCGGGGTTGATGGTGGCGGAAGCGCCATCGAGCAGGACCTTCGTGCCACGACGAAGGACCAGGTTTTTCAGTGTGATCATGGGCGGGGCGCTGGCGGCTGGGCCATTGCCGAAAGGGAATCGGAAGTGAGAAGAAGGACCTGGTCGTCGCCGGCGCTGGTGGACAGCCACACGGCTTCGAGTTGCGGGAACGCGGTTTCGAAGTGTTCGCGTTCGTTGCCGATTTCGAGCACCAGCACGCCGTGGGGCGACAGGCGCGAGGGCAGGTCTTGCAAGAGGGTGCGGATGAAATCCATGCCGTCGGCGCCGCCCGCCAGTGCCAGCGCGGGTTCGGCGCGGTATTCGGCGGGCAGCGCATTCATGCTCTGTGCGTTGACATAGGGCGGGTTGCACAGCACCAGATCGTACGGGCCGGGGCAGGCCGCCAGGCCGTCGGACTCGATGAGCGTGATACGGTCCTTCAGGCCGTGCTGGTCGACGTTGATGCGGGCCACGGCCAGCGCATCGGTGGAGATGTCGGCGCCCGTGACTTGCACCTGCGGCCAGACCATGGCTGCCAGCACGGCGAGACTGCCGTTGCCGGTGCACAGGTCCAGCACATGGATCGTGTGCTCGCCCAGCCAGGCGTCGAAGCCACCGTCGGCGAGCAGCTCCGCAATGAAGCTGCGCGGCACGATGGCGCGCTGATCCACATAAAACGGCACCCCCTGCAGCCAGGCTTCGTGCGTGAGGTAGGCGGCTGGTTGGCGGGTCTCGATGCGGCGTGTGATCAGCTCGGCCACGGCCAGCGCATCTTCGTCAGAGACGGGCGTTTCGGCCATCTCTTCCAGGTCGCCGTCCAGCGGCAGGTGAAGTTGCCACAGCACGAGCCAGGCGGCTTCGTCGCGGGCGTTGGTGGTGCCGTGGCCATAGGCCAGATGGGCGGCTTCGAGGCGTGTCGTGGCCCCGGCGAGCAGGTCTTGCAGAGTCATGGGTTCAGCGCGCGCAGGCCTGCTGTTGGGCGAGGTTGTGAAGCACGCGGCGGTAGATGTTCTTCAGGGGCTCGATGTCGGCCACGGCCACGTGTTCGTCGATCTTGTGGATGGTGGCGTTGGGCGGGCCGAGTTCGATCACCTGGGGGCAGATCTGGGCGATGAAACGGCCGTCGCTGGTGCCGCCGGTGGTGGACAGCTGGGTCTCGATGCCGGTCTCGGCCTGGATGGCCGAGCGCACCGCGTCCACCAGCGTGCCGGGCGGGGTCAGAAAAGGTCGCCCGCCGATGGTCCAGGCGAGGTCGTGGTCGGCGCCCGTCTGCAGGCCGTGGCGCTGCAGGATGTCGACCACGCGCTGCTGCAGGCCTTCGGGTGTGGACTCGGTGGAGAAGCGGAAGTTGAAATCGATCACCACCGTGCCGGGGATCACGTTGCTCGCGCCCGTGCCGCCGTGGATGTTGCTCACCTGCCAGCTGGTGGGCGGGAAGTAGGCGTTGCCCATGTCCCAGACCGTCGCGGCGAGTTCGGCCAGGGCCGGGGCGACCATGTGGATCGGGTTCTTCGCCAGTTGCGGGTAGGCGATATGGCCCTGAATGCCCTTGACCGTGAGCTTGCCGCTCATGGTGCCGCGGCGGCCATTCTTGATCATGTCGCCCGTGCGCTCGACGGAGGTGGGCTCGCCGACGATGCACCAGTCCAGGCGTTCGCTGCGTTGGCGCAGCTTGTCGCAGACGATCACCGTGCCGTCGTTGGCCGGGCCTTCTTCGTCGCTGGTCAGCAGGAAGGCGATGTCGATGGGCGGCTGGGGGTTGGAAGCCACGAATTCTTCGCAGGCCACCACCATGGCGGCGAGCGAGGTTTTCATGTCGCTGGCGCCGCGGCCATAAAGCTTGCCGTCGCGGTGCGAAGGCACGAAGGGATCGCTGCCCCAGGCGTCCAGCGGACCGGTGGGCACCACGTCGGTGTGGCCCGCCCAGACCAGGGTGGGCTGCTGGCCCGTGCCCAGGCGGGCCCAGAGGTTGGTCACGCGGAAATCGGCCGGGCCGCTTTCGATGGTTTCACAGACAAAACCCAGCGCTCGCAGGCGGTCGGCGATCAGGGCTTGACAGCCCTCGTCCAGCGGCGTGACCGAGGGGCGTGCGATCAGTTCTTCGGTCAGGCGCAGGGTGGCGGTCATCAGAATTTGACGTCGAGCGAGAACTCGGTGAAGGTGGCGTTGTCGCTCTGGTCCTCATCGGACGGCTTGGCGTCCAGGTTGGACTTGGAAGCGTTGAAGTCGTTCTGCAGGCGCCACAACAGGTTGTTGGGCGAGTCGGCGTGGGCCAGACCCTCGTTGCGCGAGACGATGCCGTCGCGCACCAGTCGGGCCAGGTCCTGCTCGAAGCTCTGCGAGCCCACGGCCAGTGACTTTTCCATGGCCTCGCGCACGCCGGAGAAATCGGCCTTCTGGATCAGGTCGGCGATCAGGGCGGTGTTGAGCATCACCTCCACGGCGGGCACACGGCCGCCCGTGTGGGTGCGCAGCAGGCGCTGCGAGACGATGGCGCGCAGCGCGGCGGCCAGGTCGCCGAGCATGGTGGGACGCACTTCGACCGGGTAGAAGCTCAGGATGCGGTTGAGTGCCTGGTAGCTGTTGTTGGCGTGCAGCGTGGCGAGACACAGGTGTCCCGACTGCGCGTAGGCGATGGCGGCCGACATGGTTTCGCGGTCGCGGATCTCGCCGATCAGGATCACGTCGGGCGCCTGGCGCAGCGCGTTCTTCAGGCCGACTTGCAGCGAAGCGGTGTCGGGGCCGATTTCACGCTGGTTGACGACCGACTTCTTGTTGCGGTAGACGTATTCGATCGGGTCCTCGATGGTGAGGATGTGGCCGGTATTCAGTTCGTTGCGCAGGTCGATCATGGCCGCCAGCGTGGTGGTCTTGCCAGCGCCCGTGGCACCGACCATCAACACCAGTCCCCGCTTCTCCATCACCAGATCCGACAGCACGGGCGGCACGTTCAGGGAGTCCAGCGAGGGCACATCGCCCGGGACGAAGCGCATGACCACAGCGTAGGTGCTGCGCTGGCGCATCGCACTGACGCGGAAATTGCCCACACCCTCCAGCGGCACGGCCATGTTGAGCTCACCGGTTTCCCGCAGTTCCTCGATGCGCGTGGGCGGCACGATTTCGGACAGCAGGTTCAGCGGCGCCTCCGGCGGCATCACCTGGCTGTTGATCGGCAGCGTCTGCCCGTTGATCTTGATCATGGCCGGCGCGTGCGCCGACAGGTACACGTCCGAAGCCTTCTTTTCGGCCATCAGGCGCAGGATGCGCTCCATCGTTCCGCTGCTCATGCCAGACCTTTCAAGAACTCAAAAAAAATCTCATCGGCGACCGTGCTTTGAGGCCAGAACACCGCGGAACCGGCTTTGCCGGGCCGCAGGTGTTGTCCCCCGGGGGGGACGCGAAGCGGCGCAGGGGGGACTCAATCCCTCAACAAGTCGTTCAGGCTGGTCTTCGATCGCGTCTGCGCGTCCACGCGCTTGACGATGATGGCCGCGTACAGGCTGTATTTGCCGCCGTCCTTGGGCAGGCTGCCGCTGATCACCACCGAGCCAGACGGCACGCGACCGTAACTCACGGTATCGGTCGTCCGGTCGTAGATCGGGGTGCTCTGGCCGATGTAGACGCCCATGGAGATCACCGAGTTTTCTTCGATCACCACGCCTTCGACCACTTCGGAGCGCGCGCCGATGAAGCAGTTGTCTTCGATGATGGTGGGGCCGGCCTGCAGCGGCTCCAGCACGCCGCCGATGCCGACGCCGCCGGACAGGTGCACGTTCTTGCCGATCTGGGCGCAGGAGCCGACGGTGGCCCATGTGTCGACCATGGTGTTTTCATCGACGTAGGCGCCGATGTTCACGTAGCTGGGCATCAGGATCGCGCCCCTGGCGATGAAGCTGCCGCGGCGGGCCACGGCCGGCGGCACCACGCGCACGCCGGTGGCCTTCATCTCGGCTTCGCTCAGGTGGGCGAACTTGGTGGGCACCTTGTCGTAAAAGGCCAGGTCGCCACTGCCCATCATCTCGTTGTCCTTCAGGCGGAACGACAGCAGCACGGCTTTCTTGATCCACTGGTGCACCGTCCACTGGCCCACGCCTTCACGGGTGGCCACGCGCAGCTTGCCGGTGTTGAGTTCGCTGATCACGTGTTCCACGGCGTCCAGCACTTCTTTGGGTGCGGTGGCGGGGGACAGGTCGGCGCGCTGGTCCCAGGCGTTGTCGATCAGGGTTTGCAGTTGTTGGGTCATGTTGTCTCGAACGGTCAGAAAGAGTTGGATGGAACGGAAAGGGTCTCAGGCGCGCGGCGAGAGGAACTCGACGATGCGGCCGGCGGCTTCCAGGCATTCGGCGGGTTCGGCCACCAGGGCCATGCGCACCCGGCCGCGGCCCGGATTGACACCCTGTGCCTCGCGAGCCAGGTAGCTGCCGGGCAGAACCGTCACATTGTATTGAGCCAGCAGCTCGCGGGCGAACGCTTCGTCGGCGCTCAGGCCCGGAATCCGGTGATTGAAGGCCGCCGGCACGCCGGCCCAGAGGTAGAAGGCCGCGTCAGGCAGCGCCACCTCCATCACCGAGGCCAGCAGCGGCGTGACCTGGGCAAACTTCTCGCGGTACTGGCGGCGGTTGTCGATCACATGGTCTTCATCGCCCCAGGCGGCCACGCTGGCGGCCTGCACCGCCGGGCTCATGGCGCCACCGTGGTAGGTGCGGTAGAGCAGGAAGGCCTTGATCAGCGCCGCATCCCCGGCCACAAAACCGCTGCGCAGTCCTGGCACATTGCTGCGCTTGGACAGGCTGGTGAACATCATCAGGTTCCTGAAGTCGGTGCGTCCGAGCTTCACCGCCGCTTCCAGCCCGCCCAGCGGCGGTTCGTCGCGGAAGTAGATTTCGGAGTAGCACTCGTCGGAGGCGATCACAAAGCCGTGGCGGTCGCTGAGTTCGAACAGATTTTTCCATTCGTCCAGCGGCATCACGGCGCCGGTTGGGTTGCCGGGCGAGCAGACAAAGATCAGCTGCGTGCGGGCCCAGACGTCTTCCGGCACGCTGTCCCAGTCCACCGCGAAGTTGCGCGACGGCACGCTGGGCACGTAGTACGGCTGGGCGCCACCGAGCAGGGCCGCGCCTTCGTAGATCTGATAGAACGGATTGGGAAACACCAGCGTGGCGCCAGGCTGTGTCGGGTCCAGCACCGTCTGGGCGAAGGCAAACAGCGCCTCGCGCGAGCCGTTCACCGGCAGCACCTGGTTGGCGGGGCTCACGGTGACGCCGTAGCGCCGCTGCAGCCAGGCCGCACAGGCTTCGCGCAACGCGGGCTCGCCGGCGGTGGCGGGGTAGCCGGTGAGGCCGGTGTCGAGTGCGGCGGCCAGCGCGTCCTTGAGCAACTGGGGCGTGGCGTGTTTGGGTTCACCGATGCCCAGGCTGATCGGGCGGTAGGCCGGGTTGGGTGTGACGCCCGCAAACAGCTGGCGCAGCCGCTCGAACGGGTAGGGCTGCAGGAGGGACAACTTGGGATTCATGGCGCCGATTATCCCAAGGCCGCTTCAGGCCCCCTCGGGGCGGGCTCAAGGCCAGGCGGACACGGTATCATGCGGCTTGCGGTCCGGCCCCGCTCGGGGGAGGATTATCGTTACAAATCAAACAGTTAGCTTCCCGCGACCGAATTCCCGTGCGCCTCAATTCGATCAAGTTATCGGGCTTCAAGTCCTTCGCCGAGCCGACCAACTTCATGCTGCCCGGGCAACTGGTGGGCGTGGTGGGGCCCAACGGCTGCGGCAAGTCCAACATCATGGACGCGGTGCGCTGGGTGCTGGGCGAGAGCAAGGCGTCCGAGCTGCGTGGCGAGTCCATGCAGGACGTGATCTTCAACGGCACCAACAACCGCAAGCCGGCCAGCCGCTCCAGCGTCGAGCTGGTGTTTGACAACGCCGACCACCGCGCCGGCGGCCAGTGGGGCCAGTTCCTGGAAATCGCCGTCAAGCGCGTGCTCACGCGCGACGGCACCAGCAGCTACTACATCAACAACCAGCCGGTGCGCCGCCGCGACGTGCAGGACGTGTTCCTCGGCACCGGCCTCGGCCCGCGCGCCTACGCCATCATCGGCCAGGGCACCATCAGCCGCATCATCGAGAGCAAGCCCGAAGAGTTGCGCCTGTTCCTCGAAGAAGCCGCCGGGGTCTCCAAATACAAGGAACGCCGCCGCGAGACGGCCAACCGCCTGAGCGATACGCGCGAAAACCTCACACGGGTCGAAGACATCCTGCGCGAACTCAACGCCAACCTCGACAAGCTGGAGAAGCAGGCCGAGGTCGCTGCGCGCTACAACACCCTGCAGGCCGGCGCCACGCTCAAGCAGCACCAGCTCTGGTTTTTGAAGCGCAGCGAGGCCGAGGCCGACCAGATCAAGGTCAAGACCGACGCCGCCCAGGCGCTGAACGACCTGGAGTCGCGCACCGCCGACCTGCGCCGGGTCGAGTCCGAGCTGGAAACCATCCGCCAGGCGCACTACGCCGCGGGCGACCAGGTCAACCAGGCGCAGGGCAAGCTGTACGAAGCCAGCGCCGAGGTGGGCAAGCTGGAAGCCGAGATCCGCTTCGTGATCGAAGGCCGCACCCGTGTCGAACAGCGGCTGGTGCAGTTGAAGGAACAGATGGCCTCGTGGACCACGCGCAGCCAGGACGCCGGTGTGGAGCTGGAGCAGCTGGCCGAAGCCATGGTCGAGGCTGAAGAAAAGTCGGTGGTGCTCGCCGCCCAAGGCGAAGAGCAGGGTGTGGCCCTGCCCGCGCTGGAAGACGGCCTGCGCCAGGCGCAGAACCGGGCGAACGAACAGCGTGGCAGCGTGACCCAGGTGCAGCAGCAGATCCAGGTGCTGGCCGCCGAGCAGCGCAACATTGAAGAGCAGAGCCGTCAGCTCAACCAGCGACGCGAACGCCTGGCCGCCGACCGCAACGCCCTGGCCGCGCCCGACGAGGCCCGCCTGCTGGACGCGCAGAGCCAGCTGGTGGTGGCGCAGGAAGCCGCCGACGTGGCCGACGCTGTGCTGCACGAGTTGCAGGACAGCGTGCCCCAGCTCGACGAGCAGCGCCGCGCCGCCCAGCAGGCGGTGAACCAGGAATCGGCGAAACAGGCCGACCTGTCGGCCCGCATGGAAGCGCTCAAGGCGCTGCAGGAGAAGGTCAAGACCGACGGCAAGCTGCAACCCTGGCTGGCCAAGCACGGACTCGACGGCCTGCAGGGCCTGTGGAGCCGCATCCACATCGAAACCGGCTGGGAAAACGCGCTCGAAGCCGCGCTGCGTGAGCGCCTGGGTGCGCTCGAAGTGTCGCGGCTGGAGATGGTGCGCTCGTTCGGCAACGATGCCCCTCCCGCGAAGCTCGCGTTTTACAGCCCGTCCGCCGTGGCGTCGGGCAGCGCCAGCCACAGCGGGCTCAAACCGCTGGCCGACTGGCTGCGCCTGAACGACGCCGGGCAGAAGGCCCTGCTGGGTGACTGGTTGCAGGGTTGCCTGACGGCGGCCAGCCTGGACGAAGCGATGGCGCAGCGCGCCCAGCTGCAGGCCGGCGAAGTGATCTACGTGCCCAGCGGCCACGCGGTCAGCGCGCACAGCGTGAGCTTTTACGCGCCCGACAGCGAGCAGGCCGGCCTGCTGGCGCGCGCGCAGGAAATTGAACACCTTGAGAAGGAGCTGCGGGCCCAGGCACTGATCGCCGAGCAGGCCCGGACCGCGCTGGTGCGCGCGGAAGCGGCCTACAGCGACGCCTCGCAGCGGCTCGTGAGCGCGCGCCGCGAAGGCGCCGAAACGCGTGGCAAGGCCCACGAGCTGCAGGTCGAGGCCCTGCGCCTGACGCAGCTGGCCGAACAGACCCGCGCGCGCAGCGAGCAGATCGCTTCCGATCTGGCCGAGGTGGATGCCCAGCTGGAAGATCTGCAGGAGCGCCGTGTGACGGCCGAGGCCCGCTTCGACGAGCTGGACATGATGCTCGCCGACTGCCAGGAGCGCCACGCCCAGTTCGACGACAAGGTGATCGATGCCGAGCGCGCTTTGAATGCGGCACGCGAGCAGCAGCGCTCGCTGGAGCGCAGCGCGCAGGAGGCCACCTTCGCCCTGCGCAGCCTGCAGGCGCGCCAGGGTGAGCTGCAGCGCTCACTGGAAACCGCGGCCTCGCAGGAAAAGTCGCTCGCCGACGAAGAGCAGCGGGCCGCCGAAGAGCTGGCCCGCCTGAGCGACGCCGCGGCCCAGGCCGGGCTGCAGAACGTGCTGGCCGTCAAGCTCGAACGCGAGCAGACCCTGGGCGCCCTGCGCAGCCAGTACGACGACCTCACGATGAAGCTGCGCGCCAGCGACGAACACCGCCTGAAGCTGGAGCGCGAGCTCGACCCGCTGCGCCAGCGCATCACCGATTTCCAGCTCAAGGAACAGGCCGCGCGCCTGGGGGTGGAGCAGTACAGCCAGCAGCTCGAAGAGGCCCAGGCCGACCTGGCCGCCGTGGCGCAGAGCATCTCGGAGGGCAATGTGCGGCTCACGGGTCTGCAGGGCGAGATCGACCGCATGCACCGCGAGATCCAGGCGCTGGGTGCGGTCAACCTCGCGGCACTGGACGAACTCACCGCGGCGCGCGAGCGCAAGACCTTTCTCGACGCGCAGTCGGCCGACCTGGTCGAAGCCATGACCACGCTGGAAGACGCGATCAAGAAGATCGACGCCGAAACGCGCGACCTGCTGGGCAGCACCTTCAACACCGTCAACGAACACTTTGGCCGCATGTTCCCCGAGCTGTTCGGTGGCGGCAATGCCCGTCTGGTGATGACTGGCGAGGAAATCCTGGACGCGGGCGTGCAGGTGCTGGCGCAGCCGCCAGGCAAGAAAAACCAGACCATCCACCTGCTTTCGGGCGGCGAAAAAGCGCTCACCGCCATCGCCCTCGTGTTCGCCATCTTCCAGCTCAACCCGGCGCCGTTCTGCCTGCTCGACGAGGTGGACGCTCCGCTGGACGACGCCAACACCGAGCGCTATTCGCGCCTGGTGACCAGCATGAGCAAGCAGGGCACCCAGTTCCTGTTCATCAGCCACAACAAGATCGCCATGGAAATGGCCGAGCAGCTGATCGGCGTGACCATGCAGGAGCAGGGTGTTTCGCGTATCGTCGCGGTGGACATGGAGTCCGCTGCCGGCATGCTGGAATCCGTCTGATCACGCCACCCACCGCTGAACACACATGAGCACTCTGCAAATCAGTCTGGCCATCATCGGAGGGCTCGTGCTGGCCGGCGTCGTGGCCTACAACGCCTGGGTCACGAGCAAGAGCGCCCCGCGAACCGCCCGCGAACGCCCCGGGCAAGACGGTGCGGGCGAACCCCACAGCTTTGAAAGCCCGCTGACCGGCCCGGTGACCGAGCCGGACCACGATGGGGTATCCGAACGCATCGAACCCGTGATGGGCCATGCGTTCGAGGCCGCGAGCGAGCCTGAACCGCAGGTGGCGGGGGATGGCGAAGCGCGCGCTCCGGTGGTGGTGCCTGTCACGCTCAACAACGTCGTCAATCCACCCGAGAAGCGGCCCGGGCTGGACGCCCTGATCGACGTCATCACGCCGCTGGCGATTGAAGGTCCGGTGTCGGGCGATGCCTTGCTGGCTGCGTTGCCTGGCACGCGTCGGGTCGGCAGCAAGCCGTTTGCCGTCGAAGGCCTGAACGAGATCAGCGGTGAATGGGAAGGGCCCCGGCCCGGGCAGCGTTACCACGCGCTGCAGGCCGGCGTGCAGCTGGCGAACCGTGCCGGCGCGCTCAACGATATCGAGTTCTCCGAGTTCGTCGTCAAGGCCCAGGCCTTTGCCGATGCGGTGGGCGCCGCACCCGATTTCCCCGACATGAGGGCCGAGGTGGCCCGTGCCCGCGAACTGGACGCCTTTGCCAGCGGCCACGATGCCCAGCTGGGCTTCACGCTGCGCGCCCGTCGCAGCGCCTGGAGTCCCGGATATGTGGCCCAGAATGCGGCGCGGCACGGATTCGTTGCGGGCGTGTTGCCCGGGCGCATGGTGCTGCCCGCCAGCGCGGCGGGACAAGCGCCCATCCTGAGCCTGGCGTTTGATTCGCAGGCCGCCATGGCCGAAGACCCGGAACAAAGTGCGTTGCGCGAGGTGGCGCTGTCGCTCGAAGTCACCCACGTGCCGCGCAGCGAACAACCGTTTCTGCGCATGCGCCAGGCCGCCGCTGCGCTGGCCGAGGCCATGGAAGGCGTGATCACCGACGACGCCGGACAGCCGCTGTCAACCGACACGATGGACGGCATCGGCGCCGACCTGGAAAGCCTGTACGACGCGCTGGACAGCCATGATCTGTCGGCGGGTTCGCCGCAGGCGAGGCGGCTGTTCAGTTGACCCCCCCGCCACGCTTCGCGTGACCCCCCAGGGGGCGATGCAGGCGGCCCGGCAAAGCCGGTTCCGCGGCATCCTGGGTTGAACTCACTTCTCTCGCTGCATGAGCACTTCTGATCTTTTTTCCGCTGAACCATCGCCGGCCGAACGCGCGGCCGAGTTGCGCGAGCAACTGAACCACCACGCCCACCTGTACTACACGCTGGACGCGCCGGAGATTCCGGACGCCGAATACGACCGGCTGTTCCGTGAGCTGCAGGCGCTGGAGGCCGCGCACCCCGAACTGTTGATGCCGGATTCGCCGACCCAGCGTGTTGGTGGTCGGGTGCTGGATGCCTTCACGCCGGTGCGCCACGCCGTGCCCATGCTCTCGATCAACACCGAGACCGACACCGAACCCAGCGGCGCGCGCAATTTCGACACCCGCGTGCGCCGCGCGCTGGGGCTGACCGAAGCCGACCCGCCAGTGGACTACGTGGCCGAACTCAAGTTCGACGGTCTGGCCATGAGCCTGCGCTATGAAAACGGCGTGCTGGTGCAGGCCGCCACGCGCGGCGACGGGGAGGTGGGTGAGGAGGTGACGAACAACATCCGCACCATCGGCCAGGTTCCTTTGCGCTTGCCAGCGGGCGCTCCTGCGGTGCTGGAGGTGCGGGGGGAGGTCTACATGCGCCGCGATCATTTCGATGCACTCAATCAGAAGCAACGCGCGAAGATCGCCGCCGGTGCCAAGGGCGAAAAGACCTTTGTCAACCCGCGCAACGCCGCGGCCGGCGCGGTGCGCCAGCTCGATTCGGGCATTGCCGCCCAGCGCCCGCTGAGCTTCTTCGCCTACGGCCTGGGCGAGATCACGCCGCCGGAGCATGGCGGCCCGGCGTTCGAGACCCACTTCGAACTGCTCATGCAACTCAAGGCCTGGGGTTTTCCGGTGGCCGAGCAGACCACGGTGGCCACGGGGGCCGACGAGCTGGTCGCGTTCCACCAGCGCATCGGCGCCAGCCGCGACCAGCTGCCTTACGACATCGACGGCGTGGTCTACAAGGTCAACGCGCTCGGGCTGCAGCGGCAGCTCGGTTTCGTCACCCGCGAACCACGCTGGGCGGTGGCGCACAAATACCCGGCGCAGGAACAGCTCACCACCGTGCTCGCCATCGACGTGCAGGTGGGACGCACCGGCAAGCTCACGCCCGTGGCCAAGCTCGCGCCGGTGTTCGTGGGCAACGTGACCGTGACCAACGCCACCTTGCACAACGAGGACGAGGCGCGCCGCAAGGACGTGCGCGTGGGTGATACGGTGATCGTGCGGCGAGCGGGCGACGTGATCCCCGAGGTGGTGGGGGTGCTGCCCGAGAAGCGGCCAGAAGGCGCCGAGGTGTTCACCATGCCGCACCAGTGCCCGGTGTGCGGGAGCGATGCCGTGCGCGAAGAGGGTGAGGTCGACTACCGCTGCACCGGTGGCCTGTTCTGCGCCGCCCAGCGCAAGGAAGCCATCCTGCATTTCGCCCACCGCCGCGCGGTCGAGGTCGAGGGCCTGGGCGACAAGCTGGTGGAACAGCTGGTGGACTCGGGCGTGGTCAAGACCCTGCCCGACCTGTACCGCCTGGGCTTCACCGCGCTGGCCAGCCTGGACCGCATGGCCGACAAGTCGGCGCAGAACATTGTGACCGCGCTGGAGAAGTCCAAGCAGACCACGCTGCCTCGCTTCCTGTTCGGCCTGGGCATCCGCCATGTGGGCGAAGCCACGGCCAAAGACCTGGCGCGCCACTTCGGCCAGATCGACCGCATCATGGACGCCACGGTGGAACAGTTGCTGGAAGTGAACGATGTCGGCCCAGTGGTGGCGCAAAGCATCCGGACCTTCTTTGACCAGCCGCACAACCGGGAAGTGGTGGAGCAGCTGCGGGCGTGTGGCGTCACCTGGGAAGAGGGCGAACCCGCGGCGCAGGCGCCCAGACCGCTGGCGGGCAAGACTTTCGTGCTCACCGGCACCTTCCCCACGCTCAGCCGCGACGCCGCCAAGGACCTGCTGGAAGCCGCGGGGGCCAAGGTGGCTGGCTCGGTGAGCAAGAAGACCGACTACGTGGTGGCGGGCGCGGAAGCCGGCAGCAAGCTGGAGAAGGCGCAGACGCTGGGCGTGACTGTGCTGGATGAAGCCGCCATGCTGGCCTTGTTGCAGGCTTGAATTCAGCGCCGGGCCGCCCCAAGCTGAATTCGCACCCCCTCGGGGGGCAGCGACCCGCGTCAGCGGCGGAGCGTGGGGGCCTGGTTTCGGTTCACTTGAACTTGTAGTGGTCCCGGTTGAGCACCGCGGCCACGGCGCTGACTTCCTCCGGGAACATGCCCAGGTTCATGGTGGTGTTGCACATCTCCACCATGCCGCGCAGTAGGCCGGCGGTGTTGATCTTGCCCATGGGCTTGTACATGGCGCTGCCGTCGCCGCCCACCTTGCTGACGTGGCAGGCCACGCACTTGTGCTCGGTGATCATCTTTTCGCCCAGCGCCAGGTCGGCGCCCTTGAAGATCTCTGCGCCCTGGGCGCGCGCCTGGCCTGCGACCAGTGCACCCAGAAGGAGAAGACCCGCGCCCAGCCCGATGAGCGGGTATCGCAACGCCCGGTGAGAGGCGGGATGGGAGGGCATGGATGGGCGGATGGGGGTGGGGTTCATGTTGACGGGTCCTCCTGTTGTGGGGCGCTTTCGTGCTGGCCGCGGGCTGCGCACGGAAGCGCCCAATTTACACCCTGTGCCCGCAGGGACCACACCCGGGAAAACCAGTGCCCTCAAGGTGGCTGCCCGCTGCGGAGTTGAGACACAATGGTCCCGCCTTCAGCCATCGGCGTTGACGACAGCCCACTGCCCACTCCATGGATCCCCGCGACAATCCTCTGGTCATCGGCGAGCCTGCGCCCTGGTTCCATGCCCGGTCCTCGACCAACCCCCGATTCAGTTTCGACTCCGCCGCTGGCCGCTTTGTTTTGCTGGGTTTTTTCGGGTCGGCCGCGGACGCCGACAGCCAGCAACTTGAACAGGCGGTGCAGGAGCACCGGGACCTGTTCGACGACGAACGACTGTCGTATTTCCGGGTCAGCCATGACCCCGAGGACGAGACCCAGTCCCGCATCACGCGCCAGATGCCGGGCTTGCGGGTGTTCTGGGACTTCGACCATGCGATCGCTGCGGGCTTCGGACTGCGTGAGAAGGACGGTACGCTGCGCAAATCGGTCTACCTGCTGGATCCGACCCTGCGTGTGGTCAGCGCCTATCGCCTGGGCGGGGACACGGCCACCAGCCTCTCCCGCTTGTTTCAGCTCTTGCCCACCCTGCCGCGTTTCGATCCACCCCATCCGGTGGGGGCATTTGCGCCGGTGCTGATCGTCCCGCGGGTGTTCAGCCCTGGCTTGTGCCGCGTCCTGCGGGCCGCCTATGACCTCCATGGTGGAGCGCCTTCCGGTTTCATGCGCGACGTGGACGGCAAGACGGTTCAGCTTCAGGACCGCCGGCACAAGGTGCGAAGTGACTGGACCATCGCGGATCCGGCCTTACGGCAGCAGTGTGTGACGTCCATCCGCCATCGCCTGGTGCCACAGATTCGCAACGCGTTTCAGTTCGAGGCTTCACACCTGGAGCGCCATCTGGTGGCGTGTTACGACGCGGCCGAGGGTGGGCATTTCCGGGCGCACCGTGATAACACCACCCTGGGCACGGCCCATCGGCGTTTTGCCGTCTCGCTGTTCCTCAACACCGGGGAATACAGCGGCGGACAGTTGCGGTTTCCGGAATACGGCAACAGCCTGTACACCGCGCCCAGCGGCGGTGCCGTGGTGTTCTCCTGCTCGATGCTGCACGAGGCCATGCCCGTGACCGCCGGCCGGCGCTACATGTACCTGCCGTTCCTGTACGACGAGGCCGCGGCGGTGGTCCGCAAGCGCCATCAGCACTACATTGAAGAAGGCCCCGATTCAGCCCGGACCTCCACAACATGACCCTTCATGCCATCCTGAAAATGGGCGACCCGAGGCTGCTGCGCGTGGCCCAGCTCGTGACCCGGTTCGACACGCCCGAGCTGCACCGCCTGGTTTCCGACATGGTCGAGACCATGGCCGCGGCGAACGGGGCGGGACTGGCCGCGCCGCAGATCGGCGTCGACCTGCAGCTCGTGATCTTCGGTACCGGCGCGGCGAACCCGCGTTATCCCGAGGCGCCCATGGAGCCGCGCACGGTCTTGCTCAACCCGGTGATCACCCCGCTGGGCGACTTGGAGGAAGAGGGCTGGGAGGGCTGTCTGTCGGTGCCCGGTCTGCGCGGCATCGTGCCGCGGTGGCAGCGCATCCGTTACCAGGGCTTTGACCTTGCAGGAAACCCCATCGACCGGGAAGCCGAGGGCTTTCATGCCCGGGTGGTGCAACACGAATGCGATCACCTGCAGGGCGTGCTGTACCCGATGCGGGTGCGCGACTTCAGCCGCTTCGGCTTCACCGAGGTGCTGTTTCCCGGCCTGGACGCGGCCGAGGACGACTGAGCGGTTCGCGCCTAACCTTCCAGCGTCTCCAGCAACTCGGTTTCGATCTCGATCTGCCGCTTGTTGACCTGCAGCTGGGAGCCGCTGATGAGGAAAGTGTCTTCCACGCGCTCGCCCAGGGTGGTGATTTTGGCGAGCTGCACGCTGATGTCGTAGCGCGCGAGCACGCGCGTGATGCAGTACAGCAGGCCGGCGCGGTCACTGGCCGAGACGCTGAGCAGCCAGCGCTGGGCTTTTTCGTCGGGCCGCAGGTCCACGCGCGGTGTGATCGGAAAGCTCTTGACGCGGCGGGACAGCCGGCCCTTGCTGGGCGCGGGCAGCGGTCCGCGCTGGTCGATGGCCAGGGCCAGGTCGTTTTCCACCATGGCGGTCAGCGCGCGGTAGTGCTCGGACAGCGTGGGCGCCACCACCTGGAAGGTGTCGAGCGCGTGGCCGGTGTGCGTGGTGTGGATCCGGGCGTCCAGGATGCTGAAGCCGGCGTTGTCGAAGTAGCCGCAGATGCGGGCAAACAGGTCGTGCTGGTCGGGTGCGTACACGAGCACCTGCAGGCCCTCGCCCTCGGTTGACAGGCGGGCGCGCACGATGCTGTTGTCCGGTTCCTGCGCTTCATGCCCGACCGCTTCAGGGCTGGCGGCTTTTGAAGCCACGGCTCGAACAGCCAGTTCGCGGGTCAACACCCGCGTGTGCCACGCAATTTCGTCGGCCTGGTGTCGCATGAAGTAGCTCACGTCCAGCGTGTCCCACAGCGCCTTGTGCGCCAGGTGGGGCAGGGCATGCAGGGCCAGCATCGACAGGGCTTCGCGCTTGCGGGCCTCGATCACGGCGTCCGGATCGGGCGCGCGGCCACCGAGCGCGCGCAGGGTGTAGCGGTACAGGTCTTCCAGCAGCTTGCCCTTCCAGGCGTTCCAGACCTTGGGGCTGGTGCCGCGGATGTCGGCGACGGTGAGCAGGTAGAGCGCGGTGAGGTAGCGCTCGTTGCCCACACGCTGGGCAAAACCGTTGATCACGTCCGGGTCGCTCAGGTCTTCCTTCTGCGCCATGCGGCTCATGGTCAGGTGCTCGGCCACGAGAAACTCGATCAGTTTGGCGTCGGCCCGTTCGATGCCGTGCTGGCGGCAGAAGCTGCGCACGTCCTTGGCGCCGAGGTCGGAGTGGTCGCCGCCGCGGCCCTTGGCGATATCGTGGAACAGCGCGGCGATGTAGAAGATCCAGGGCTTGTCCCAGCCGGCGGCCAGTTGCGAGCAGAACGGGTATTCGTGCGAGTGGTCGGCGATGAAGAAGCGGCGCACGTTGCGCAGCACCATCAGGATGTGCTGGTCCACGGTGTAGACGTGGAACAGGTCGTGCTGCATCTGGCCCACGATGTGGCGGAACACCCAGAGGTAGCGCCCGAGCACCGAGGTCTGGTTCATCAGTCGCATGGCGTGCGTGATGCCCTCGGGCTCCATCAGGATCTGCATGAAGGTGGCGCGATTGACCGGGTCGTTGCGGAACTTCGCGTTCATCACCGGACGGGCGTTGTAGAGCGCGCGCAGCGTGCGCGCCGACAGGCCCTTGATGCCCACGGTGGTCTGGTAGATGTGAAAGGTTTCCAGGATCGCGTGCGGGTGCTGCGTGTAGAGGTTGTCGCTGGCCACTTCCAGCATGCCCGCCTTGTCAAAGAAGCGCTCGTTGATCGGGCGCATGCGGTCCACGCCGACGTCGTCGCTGGCGAGGCGCTCCTCGATGTTGAGCAGCAGGATCTGGTTGAGCTGGGTGACGGCCTTGGCGGCCCAGTAGTAGCGCTTCATCAGCACTTCGCTGGCGCGTCGCGCACCGCGCACGACAGGGGCTGCGTGGGGGCCGGGGCCGCTGGGGGTGATGACGGCCGGCACCTGTGGCTTGAAGCCGAACGATTCGGCCACCGCGTTCTGCAGGTCGAAGACCAGCCGGTCTTCGCGCCGGTTGGACAACAGATGCAGGCGCGCACGGATCAGGTTGAGCAGGGCCTCGTTGGCTTTGATCTGGCGCGCTTCGAGCGGCGTGGCCAGGCCCTTTCGCGCCAGTTCGTCCCAACTGCGGCCCAGTCCCGCCGCCTTGGCCACCCATAGGATGATCTGCAGATCGCGCAGGCCACCGGGCGATTCCTTGCAGTTGGGTTCGAGCGAGTAGGGCGTGTTCTCAAACTTGTGATGGCGCTGGCGCATTTCCAGCGTCTTGGCGACGAAGAACGCCTTGGGGTCCATCGCTTCGCTGAGCTGGGTGACGAGCGTGGTGAACTGCGATTTCCCACCGCAGATCAGGCGGCATTCGAGCAGCGAGGTCTGCACTGTCACATCTTTGGAGGCCTCGGCCACGCAGTCGGCGATGGTGCGCACGCTGGAGCCGATCTCTAGGCCCACATCCCAGCAGGCACCGATGAAGCCTTCGAGTCGGTTCTTGAGCGTTTCGTCCCGGTCGGGTTCGCTGCCGTCGGGCAGCAGCACGAGCACGTCCACGTCCGAATACGGAAACAGCTCGCCGCGGCCATAGCCGCCCACCGCGATGAGCGAAAACGTGGGTCCGAAGCCCGAGCGGGTCCAGAGTTCGCGCAGCGTCTGGTCGGTCAGGCGCGACAGTTTCTGCAGGGCGCTGCGCACCCCCCGGGTGGAGGTGCCCTGCACACCCAGCCGGTTCATCAGGGTGGCTTTGTCGCTGCGGTATTGCAACCGCAGTGCGCTCAGATCGCCCATGGCGCTCTCCTGTTGGCCCGTCACGGGTCAGGCCACGGTGCTGACCGCTGGCGTGACGAACTCGGGCGGTGGCGGGCTGCCCGCCGACAGCGTGAGCACTTCGTAGCCGGTTTCCGTGACCAGGATCGTGTGTTCCCACTGGGCGGACAACGAACGGTCCTTGGTGACGATGGTCCAGCCGTCGCCCATTTCCTTGATGTCGCGTTTGCCGGCGTTGATCATGGGTTCGATGGTGAACGTCATGCCGACCTTGAGCTCTTCAAGTGTGCCGGGTTTGCCGTAGTGCAGCACCTGGGGCTCTTCGTGAAATTTCTGGCCGATGCCGTGGCCACAGAACTCGCGCACCACGGAGAATCCGTTGCCCTCGGCAAACACCTGGATCGCGTGGCCGATATCGCCCAGGCGAACGCCGGGCCTGACCATGACGATGCCTTTCCACATGGCGTCGTAGGTGATGGCGCACAGGCGCTTCGCCGCGATCGAGGCCGCGCTTTCGCCTCCCAGCATGAACATGCGGCTGGTATCACCGTGCCAGCCGTCCTTGATGACGGTCACGTCGATGTTGAGGATGTCGCCCTTCTTGAGCGCCTTCTCGTTCGGGATGCCGTGGCAGACCTGGTGGTTGATCGAGGTGCAGATGCTTTTGGGGTAGGGGATGTAGCCCGAGGGTGCGTAGTTCAGTGGCGCCGGAATGGCGCCCTGCACGTTCACGATGTAATCGTGCGCCAGCTTGTCCAGCGCCTCGGTGGTGACGCCGGGCACCACGTGCGGGGTGAGGTAGTCCAGCACTTCGGAGGCCAGTTTGCCGGCGATCCGCATGCCCGCAATGCCGGTATCGTCTTTGTAGGTGATGCTCATGGGGGGCTATTATCCCGCGGACTGCAACGCTTTGAAACGAAGGGTCAATGCACCCCTGAATCGCCGGGTGCACACCTATACTCGCGCGCAGTTCAATCCATCAAGATGAGGTTTTCGATGAAAACGGTGCACGCAGCGGGTCTGGCTCTGGTTTTGCTGTCGGGTTCGGCGATGGCCCAGGGTGTCGGTGTGTATGGCGTGGCCGGCACCGGCGGCCTTGGCGTGGGTCTCAACCTGCCGGTGGGCCCGGCTTTCGGTCTGCGTGGCGAACTGGCGCAGCTGACGACGTCCGACACCTACACCGAAGACCAGATCACCTACAAGGGTGACCTCAAACTGCGCGGCAACGGCGTGTTCGCCGACTTCCGCCCGTTTCTTGGCACCTTCCGCCTGGTTGCGGGCGCCACGTTCACCGGTTCTTCCGCTGCGTTGCAGGCCCAGACCACCGACGGCACAGTGACCATCGATGGCCAGACCTTCAGCGCCACCGGCAACTCGCTGCTGGCCACCATCAAGTACCCGAACACCATGCCTTACCTGGGCGTTGGCTGGGGCCATGGCCGCTTCAACGAGCCCGGCTGGACCTTCGGTCTGGACCTGGGTGTCTCGATCGGCAAACCGAAAGTCACCCTGACCGGCTCCGGTGGCCTGATGGCGCAGCCTGGAGCCTCTGCCGCCATCGCGGCCGAAGAGCGCAAGGTGCAGGACGACCTGGACAGCGCGAAGGTGTTGCCGGTGATCAAGGTGAGCTTCGGCTACAACTTTTAACCCCCCTGCGCCGCTGCGCGGCTTCCCCCCGAGGGGGACCACGCCCTTGGACCGGCGGAGCCGGATCCCCGGCGTGTGCTGGTGGATGCACGCGCTCCGTCAGCAGGGGCTGGTTGCATTCCCTGTGTGGCTCGTCCCAGGGCGCCCCGGGTAAAATCCCGGGTTTCCACCCATCCCCCGGGCCACCCCGCGCCCGTCAGCCCCAAGGCCACCCACCGTGACCCTGCACCTGCGCTTTTTTGACGGCGGCAACGCCGTCAGCGACTTCAAAGTCCAGCAAATCCTGCCCCGTCTCGCGGGCATTTCCGACAAGATCACCGGCCTCTCGGCCCGCTTCGTGCACCTGGCGTCGTTTGACGCCGCGCCCGACGCCGCCACGCTGGACCGCGTGGGCCAGCTCATGGCCTATGGCGAGCCCTGCACCGAAGCCCACCTGGCGCTGGAAAAATCCGGCGCTCCGGCCCTGCTGGTGATGCCGCGCCTGGGCACCGTGTCGCCCTGGGCGTCCAAGGCCACCGACATCGCGCACAACTGCGGCCTGGCGCTGCACCGCGTCGAGCGGCTGGTCGAATTCCGCATCGGTCTGAAAAGCGGCCTGCTGGGCAAGGCCAGCCTGAGCGCCGAACAACTTCGCGCCGTGGCCGACATGCTGCACGACCGCATGACCGAGGCCGTGACCACCGAGCGCGGCCAGGCACAAGCTCTGTTCACCGAGTTGCACCCGGCACCGATGGAGCACGTGGACGTGCTGGGTGGCGGACGCGTGGCGCTGGAAAAGGCCAACGTCGAATGGGGCCTGGCACTGGCCGATGACGAAATCGACTACCTGGTCAACGCGTTCAATGGCCTGAAACGCAACCCGACCGATGTCGAGCTGATGATGTTCGCGCAGGCCAACAGCGAACACTGCCGCCACAAGATCTTCAACGCGCAGTTCACCATCGACGGCGTGGCACAGGACAAGAGCCTGTTCGGCATGATCCGCCACACGCACCAGACGGCGCCGCAGCACACCATCGTCGCGTACTCCGACAACGCCTCCATCATGGAAGGCAGCGAAGTCGAGCGTTTCGTGGCACGGGCCGGGCAGGGCGCTTCGCCGGCCTACGCCAGCCAGACTGCGACCAACCACATCCTGATGAAGGTGGAAACGCACAACCACCCGACGGCGATTTCCCCGTTCCCCGGCGCCGCCACCGGCGCGGGCGGCGAGATCCGCGACGAGGGTGCCACCGGCCGCGGCTCCAAGCCCAAGGCCGGCCTGACCGGCTTCACCGTCTCCAAACTCTGGGGTGGCCTGAGCGACCAGCCGGGCGGCAAGCCCGAGCACATCGCCAGCCCGCTGCAGATCATGACCGAGGGCCCGCTGGGCGGCGCCGCGTTCAACAACGAATTCGGCCGGCCCAACCTGCTGGGCTATTTCCGCGAATACGAGCAGGACGTGGCGGGTGTGACCCGCGGTTACCACAAGCCCATCATGATTGCGGGTGGTCTGGGCGTCATCGACTCGAAGCAGACCAAGAAGATCGATTTCCCTGCCGGTTCGCTGCTGATCCAGCTCGGTGGCCCGGGCATGAAGATCGGCATGGGCGGCGGTGCCGCCAGCTCCATGGCCAGCGGCACCAACGCCGCCTCGCTGGACTTCGACTCCGTTCAGCGCGGCAACCCCGAGATCGAGCGCCGCGCGCAAGAGGTCATCAACCACTGCTGGGCGCAGGGTGATCAGAACCCCGTGCTGTTCATCCACGACGTGGGCGCGGGCGGCCTGTCCAACGCCTTCCCCGAATTGACCAACGACGCCGGCCGGGGCGCACGCTTTGACCTGCGCGCCGTGCCGCTGGAAGAGAGCGGCCTGGCGCCCAAAGAGATCTGGTGCAACGAGAGCCAGGAGCGCTACGTGCTGGCCATCGCGCCGGAGTCGCTGGAACAGTTCAAGGCTTTCTGCGAACGCGAGCGCTGCCCATTCTCGGTCGTCGGTGTGGCCACGGAAGAGCGGCACCTGTTCGTGGGCAACGAAGACGCCGTGCGCCGCGCCGGGCCGCCCCAAGCAAGCACAGCCCCCTCGGGGGGCAGCGAACCACACGAAGTGGGGAGCGTGGGGGCCGCAGTCAACATGCCGATGGATGTTCTCTTGGGCAAGCCGCCCAAGATGCACCGCGACGTGACAACCGTCGAACGCTCGGGTCAGCCCATGGACCTGACCGGCGTGGACCTGCAGCAGGCCGTGATCGACGTGCTGAGCCACCCGACCGTCGCGTCCAAGCGCTTCCTCATCACCATCGGCGACCGCACCGTGGGCGGCCTGTCGCATCGTGACCAGATGGTGGGCCCCTGGCAGGTGCCCGTGGCCGACTGCGCCGTGACCCTGGCCGATTTCCAGGGTTTCGCGGGTGAGGCCATGAGCATGGGCGAGCGCACGCCGCTGGCGGCGATCAACGCCGCGGCCTCGGGCCGCATGGCGGTGGCCGAGGCCATCACCAACCTGCTGGCAGCACCCATTGAATTGCCGCGCGTGAAGCTCTCCGCCAACTGGATGGCCGCCTGCGGCGAACCGGGCGAAGACGCCGCGCTCTACGAGACCGTGAAGGCTGTGGGCATGGAACTGTGCCCGGCGCTGGGCATTTCCATCCCCGTGGGCAAGGACAGCCTGTCCATGCGCACGCAATGGAGCGACGGCTCGGACAAGAAAAAAGTCACCTCGCCGGTGAGCCTGATCGTCACCGGCTTCGCCACGCTGGCCGACGTGCGCGGCACCCTCACGCCGCAGCTGAACAACCAGATCGAAGACACGACGCTCGTGCTGATCGACCTCGGCAAGGGCCAGAACCGCATGGGCGGCAGCGTGCTCGGCCAGGTGCTCGGCCAGTTCGGTGACACCGTGCCCGATCTGGACGACGCCAAAGACCTGGTCAAGCTCGTCAACGCCATCAACGCCTTGCGCGCCCAGGGCCGCATCCTCGCGTACCACGACCGTTCCGACGGCGGCCTGCTGGCCACCGTGGCTGAAATGGCCTTTGCCGGCCACGTGGGCGTGGCGCTGAACGTGGACATGCTACTGCTGGAGGGCGACGGCATTTCCGACAGCCGCATGGACAGCGGCGACGCCAAGAACTGGGCCACCCAGGTGGCCGCGCGCCGCCAGGAACTCACGCTCAAGGCCCTGTTCAGCGAAGAGCTGGGCGTGGTGCTGCAGGTGGCCACCGAGCACCGCAACGAGGTGATGCAGACCCTGCGCGAGCACGGCCTGTCCAAACACAGCCACTTCATCGGCAAGACCCGACCGGCATCGTCCGGCATGGACGTGGGCAAGGGCCAGTTGCAGGTCTGGCGCGACACCAAGGCCGTGTTCAGCGCCGACCTGTTCGACCTGCACCAGGTCTGGGACAGCGTGAGCTGGAAGATCAACCAGCAGCGCGACAACCCGGCCTGCGCCGACGCCGAACATGCCGCCGCAGGCCTGGCTGCCGACCCCGGCATGCACGTGTCGCTGACGTTCGACCCGGCCGACAACGTGGCCGCGCCGTTCCTGAACCTGACGAAACCGAAGGTCGCGATCCTGCGCGAGCAGGGGGTGAACTCGCATGTGGAAATGGCCTATGCCTTCACGCAGGCCGGTTTCGAGGCCTACGACGTGCACATGACCGACCTGCAAAGCGGCCGCGCCAAGCTGGCCGACTTCCAGGGCGTGGTCGCCTGCGGTGGTTTCAGCTACGGCGACACGCTGGGCGCCGGCATCGGCTGGGCGCGCAGCATCACCTTCAACCCGTTGCTGTCCGAACAGTTCCAGGGGTTCTTCGGCCGCGCCGACACTTTCGGCCTGGGCGTGTGCAACGGCTGCCAGATGTTTGCCGAGCTGGCCGACATCATCCCCGGCGCCGAAGCCTGGCCGCGCTTCACCACCAACCAGAGCGAGCGCTTCGAGGCCCGCCTGTCCATGGTGGAAGTGCTCGAATCGCCCAGTCTGTTCCTGCAGGGCATGGCGGGCAGCCGCCTGCCGATTGCCGTGGCGCACGGCGAGGGTTACGCCAACTTCAAGCACCGCGGTAACCCCGCGCAGGCCATTGCGGCCATGCGCTTCGTGGACAACCACGGCGCGGCCACCGAGCAGTACCCGTTCAACCCGAACGGCAGCCCGGCCGGCCTGACGGCGGTGACCACGGCCGACGGCCGCTTCACGGCCATGATGCCGCACCCCGAGCGCGTGTTCCGCAACATCCAGATGAGCTGGACCAGCGGCGACCTGAGCGCCCACAGCCCGTGGATGCGCATCTGGCGCAACGCCAGAAAATTTGTCAGCTGACCGAGGACAATCCGCCGTCTGCCTTTCTCATTCCTTTCTGAAGATCGTCCACCATGGCCACCAGCCTTCTTGCGCTTCTCGACGACATCGCCACCGTGCTCGACGACGTGGCCGTCATGACCAAGGTCGCCGCCCGCCAGGGGGTGTCGGCGGCCGATGATGTCGCAGCCATGACGCAGATGGCGGCCAAGAAGACGGCGGGCGTGCTGGGCGACGACCTGGCGCTCAATGCGCAGCAGGTCACCGGCGTCAAAGCCGACCGCGAGTTGCCTGTGGTGTGGGCGGTGTGCAAAGGCTCGCTGCTCAACAAGGCCATCCTCGTGCCGGCGGCGCTGGCCATCAGTGCTTTCGTGCCCTGGCTCATCACGCCGCTGCTCATGCTCGGCGGCCTGTTTCTCTGCTTCGAAGGTGCGGAAAAGGTGTTGCACAAGCTCTTTCACAAGCCCGACGAAGTGAATGCGCAGCATGCCGAATTGGTGAAGGCCGTGAGCGACGAAAAGGTGGATCTGGTGGCGTTCGAGAAGGAAAAGATCAAGGGCGCGATCCGCACCGATTTCATCCTCTCGGCCGAAATCATCGTCATCACCTTGGGCACCGTGACGGCGGCCAGCTTTGGGCAGCGCGTGTCCGTGCTGGTGGGCATCTCCCTCCTCATGACCCTGGGTGTTTACGGCCTCGTGGCCGGCATCGTGAAGCTGGATGACGCCGGCCTGTACCTCGCGCGCCAGGCCGCCAGTTGGAAACAGGCCTTTGGCCGCGGCCTGCTGGCCTTTGCACCCTGGCTCATGAAGGCCTTGTCCGTGCTCGGCACGGCAGCCATGTTCCTGGTGGGTGGGGGCATCCTCGTGCACGGAGTCCCTGCCATTGGCCATGGCATCGAGCACTTCACCGACGGCCTGGGGTGGGCCGCCAGTCTGACGAACAGCCTGCTGGGTGGCCTGGCCGGTTTTGTGGCCGGGGCCGCTGTGGTGATGGTGTTCAATGTCTGGAGCCGCATCCGCGGCAAAGCGACCTCCGGTGCGCACTGAGATGGGGCAGCCCTTGACATGCGTCAAGGTCGCCAAACTGGTAGTCTCTAGACTGGTGCTTGCATCGTGAGTGTGCTGTCGAATTTCCGCGGCAGATTCACGGTACAAAGCACATGAGGAGTCAACATGAATACCCCCGTCAACACCGACGAACCCCTGAACAATTTCTCTGACTGCCACGCTGGCATTGTCAAGCGCCTGACAGCCCTGGATGAGCTGCCCGCCTTGCTGGAGCCGGCCGCCAAGGCCCGCCAGATTGCCGAAGAATCGCTCGAGTTTTTTCGCGAAGCCATCTTCGAGCACCACCTGGAAGAAGAGCGCGAACTCTTTCCCGCCGTGATCGCCAGCGCCCAGCCCGGGGCAGAGCTTGAGCGTGTCAAGGCCATGGCCAAGCGCCTGACGGACGAACACCGTGCGATTGAAGCGCTGTGGAAACAACTGGAAAAAGGACTGAAGCCGGTCGCCAAGGGCCAGAGCACCAGGTTGGATGTGAGCGAGTTGCACCGTCTGGTGACCGAGTACAAGGCGCACGCGGCCTATGAAGAAACCGAGTTCCTGCCCTTGAGCGAAGAGATCCTGGGTCGCAACAGCAACCACATGGCCGCTCTGGGGCTGTCGCTGCACATGCGGCATGCCAAGCCGGTGAACGCGTATATCTGAAGAGGCGTTTCTGGTCGCTCAGTTCCGCCAGCTTCAGCCCGGGTGATGTCGGTCAGGGCCATGTTCACCCCCGTTGGAAGAGGAAATACCGGACCTCCAGAAGTTCGGCAAGCCGGTTAGGCTTTTTTTTGGGGCTTCGCGCCCTCAGGTCAAGCGGCGCATGCCGCCAAAGTCAGAAGCTGTAGCCCAGAGCAACCACAGCAGTCAGGGCGCTTTTGTCACGCACGATGGGGCTGCGCCTGGCGTCTCCCAGAAGCTCGGAGCAGGTGATGGACCCGGCCAGGCTCCACGCCGGTGCGACACGGTAGATGAGCGATGCACCCAGTCGAACATCCCGGAAGCCGGAGCCAGGGACGAACCGCGCGTGTCCGCTGCGCGCCGCTTGCACGGCATCGATGCCGAAGTACGCCTGTGCGTAGTCGGTGTTGCTCCAGGTGGTTGCCAGGGTCGTGCCGAATCGAAGATGGGGGCTGAGGCTGGTGCTCCAGCCGGCCCCCAGGTCCACGAGCAGCCCCTTGCGCTCGTTCCCGCTGCCGTAGCGCACCGAGGAGTTCAGCGTGACGCCGCGCGTCGGACTGAAGTTGAAGAAGGCCCCGAGTTCGGGCCGAGGGTCAACGTCACCGAGGCCTCGCAGTGCGTCGCTGCGACGCTCCTTGCGACCGAAATCCGCTGTGACGCGTACGCCGTAGGCCATGTCTGGCTGCGTCGAACCGTTGTAGCCGACACCGTTGAGGACACCTGCAAAGAGTCCGTTGCTCCACTGGTATTCGATGTTCGGGAGGACCCGCGCACGGGATTCGTCGGAACCCTGGTACTCGCGTCCAACGAGTACGGCAGCACTGGCAACGCCCCCTTCTTGCACGTTCGGCGGTGTGACGCTGCGGTAGAAGTCAGACTGGGCGTGGACGAGGCCAGATGCGCCGGCCAGAGCTGTGAACGCAAGCAGTGCGGTGATGGTTTTCATGGGGATGCCTCGATGGGTGAACTCAGAAAGCGTGTTTGTTCTGAACCTGGCTGGTCAGGGCCTTGCCGAGTCGAGCGCGAAGGACTCCTTGCCAGCGTTCGGGAGAAGAAGAGCCGCCACGAATGCCGCACGTCAATGAATACGGTGGCGGTCTTGCCACTGAGCGTCTGCCCAACCACGGGAGCAATCGCCGCGGCATCCGAGGAGGCTGCAATCAAAGGCACAGAAGTGGTGTCCACTGCAAACACCAGCGGTGCGCGCAAGAGGCAAACGATTGAAACTACTGAGTTTCAAATATTACTATGAAGTATAAAAAGGACTGGGCCGTTCCCATTTGGCTCAATGGAAATGCCCCCACAGCGCTCTGGTGAAAGCTGAAGCCATTGCACGCATGCACGATGGCGGTCCTGCAGCGGAGTCCAGCGAAGGCATCACACGCGTGGGCTTCATCCTGCACACCGCTTGACCGATTCCCTGAGCCAAGCCCGGCGCTTCTTCTGGAGAATGGCAACGACTGGTGAGGGCTCTCAGCCTTGCCGAAATGAGCTTCTTCTAGCCGCCATTCAAGGCTCAAACCACACGTGTGCTGCGAAACTCGAGGCAGAAAGTGGTCTGCCCTTGGTCCGATGTGACTGAAACGGAACCGCCGTGGGCCGTCATGATGGCTTGGGTGATGGACAGGCCGAGACCTGTGCCATCGGACTCCGGATGGCTGCGCGATTTGTCGACGCGGAAGAAGCGATCGAACAAACGTGGCAGGACTTCAGGCGCGATGGTCGTCCCGCTGTTGGTGATGCACAGGGTGGCTTCTCCTGGTCGCACTTCGATGGCAACCACGACTTCGGCTTCGGCAGGCGAGTGCCTGAGTGCATTCGACAACAGGTTGCCAATGGCTCGCCGGACCATCAAGCGGTCCCCCATGACCTGGGACTCGCCCAGGATTTTCAAGCGGATGCGCTTTTCATCGGCCACGGCATCGTAGAAGTCGAACAGATCCAGCGCTTCCTGATCCAGCGAGATCGCCTCCGTGTTGGGGAGTTCGAGTCCGTGTTCGGTCTTGGCCAGGAACAGCATGTCGGACACCATGCGCGCCAGGCGCTGGAACTCTTCTGCGTTGGAGGCGAGGATGTCCCGGTAGGCTTCGGCATCCCGTTTCTGCGCCAGCGACACCTGGGTCTGGGTCAGCAGGTTGTTGATGGGGGTGCGCAGCTCATGGGCCAGGTCGCTGGAGAACTCCTGCAGACGCGCAAAGTCCGCCTGCAGGCGCCCGAGCATGGTGTTGAGGCTTTCGGCGAGATCGGCAAACTCCACCGGCACGGCCTCGACGGGCATGCGCTGGTCCAGCTTTTGCGCGGTGACCGTCGAGGCGCGCTCTTTCATGATGCGCAGTGGCGCCAGGCCGCGGCGAGCCGCCCACCAGCCCAGCAAGCCGCTGACCAGGATGGCCACCAGCGAGTAGAACGCCAGCGTCTGGCTCAGGGACCGCATGAAATGCAGGTGGTGCCCGGTGTCCAGGGCGATCCGCAGTTGCATCGGCGCGCCGCCAGCGTCCGGCTCGCTCGATGGGGTCGAGGGCGGATCGACGCGCGCGCTCAGGCCGCGCAGGGTTTGATCGTGAAGGGTCCAGTCCGTGGGGGTGGCGCCTTGTGGCGCCAGGCCTGAGGGAAACACCATGCCCTCGGTTCCGTACACCACACGATCACCCTGGCGCAGGTCAATGAAGAGTCCGTGGTGACTGCCCAGCAGCTCATCGAGCCGGCTGACCAGCAGCTGCGGCGACGGGGATTCGCTGACGATTTTCTGGACCAGCCCGATCTTGTCCTGCAGGTAACCCCGGTCGAGTTCGACAAAGTGCCGGCTCGTCGCAAACGCCACCAGGATCGCCAGCCCCACCAGCACAGTGGCCGACACCAGCGCGTAGAAGGCGGTCAGGCGCGCGGTCAGTGACAGTCGCCCGAGCATCAGTTCGACGCCTCCGGTACTTCCAGCACATAGCCCATGCCGCGCACGGTCTGGATCAGACGGGGTTCAAAGGGGTCGTCCACCTTGCCCCGGAGGCGGCGCATGGCCACCTCGATCACATCGGTATCGCTGTCGAAGTTCACGTCCCACACCTGCGACGCAATCAGGGAGCGCGGCAAGACTTCGCCATGGCGGCGCATCAGCAGCTCCAGCAGGCCGAACTCCTTGGCCGTCAGGTCAATGCGTTTGCCCGATCGGGTCACGCGCCGGCGCAACAGGTCCAGCTCCAGGTCGGCCACCTGCAGCGTGGTGGCTTCCAGACCCGAACGACCGCGCCGCAGGATGGTGCGTACCCTGGCCAGCAGTTCGGCAAACGAAAACGGCTTGACCAGGTAGTCGTCGGCTCCCAGCTCCAGGCCCTTGACGCGGTCTTCCACCTGGTCGCGGGCGGTGAGAAACAGCACCGGCATCTCCCGTCCCTGGCTGCGCAGGCTGCTCAAAACCTGCCAGCCATCCATGCCGGGCAGCATGACGTCCAGGATCACCAGATCGTGGTCACCTTCGAGCCCATGGTGCAGGCCGTCCACGCCATTGGTGACGAGATCCACCACATAGCCGGCCTCACGCAAGCCTTGCCTCAAATAGTCGCCCGCCTTGGGCTCGTCCTCAACAATCAGAATCTTCACGGTCGTGCTCCTGACCGCTAGTTTGCCCGCGCGGGCGGCCGGGCGGAGAAAAATGACAGTTTTGTAATCAACCCGACAGGGAGTTGACGGACGACCACCCGCAGAATTCGCCCCGTTTGATCTATATCAAAAAGGAGCAACTGCAGTGAGATCTTCGTTTAACAACCGAGCCACGAGCCAACTGCTGGTGGCGGGCGTCCTGGCCCTGCCGTTTGCGCTCTCCGCGCAGACGGCCAGCCCTTCACAAGAATCCGACTGGCGCCGGGCCAACGACGCGGTGGGCGCGCTCAAACGGGGTCATGCCGACGTGCTCAAGTGGGAGCAGGCCCATCCGGGTGCATCGACCACGGCGCCAGTCAGCGCCACGGGTGTCGCCATCCCTAACGCAGAGGCCGCGGTTCGCATGGCCTGGACGGTGCATCGCGAACTGGCCCGTCCGTTGTCGAAACTGGGTTCAAAGAACGTGCAATTGATCGCTGAGGGCCGCTCGATAGAGCTCGATCCCAGCCTGCAGCGTCGCGTCGAGGATGCCGGCGAGGTGCTGGAGGTGGCTGCAGCGGGGCGCAAGGCCTGGGTTGAGGCCGTGGCGGCTCAGCAGGTCTTGAAGCACCAGCGCGACATGCTGGAAGCTGCCCAGGCCGCCCATGAGCTGGGACAGCGCATGGTGACGGTGGGCAACTGGAGCCAGTTGCAGCTGTCGCCCGTTCAACTGGCCGCAACGACCGCCCGCATGAATCTCCGGCGTGCGCAGCAAGTCGCCGCCCAGGCCCAAAGCCATCTGGTCAAGACCATGGGGCAAACGGGCCTTCAGGAGGCCTTTTCGCTCCCGGACCAACTTCCAGCCATCCCGGCGAAGCCCATGGCCGAGGCCGATCTGCAAAAGCGCGCCGATGCGATTCGCAACCAGTTGCCTGCCGCAGAAAGCCTCCGCAACCGGGCGCTGTCCAAAGGGGCCATGAACGCCTACATGGCCGCCCATGCGCTGGCGCTCGACAGCCAGGGGGATGTCCTGAAAACCCGTGAGTTCATCACCGAAGAAACGGTCCTTCACTACAACGGCATGCTCAAGAGCGTCTGGGACCTGCTGGACGAAGTTCGCAACCAGTCACAAGCCACGGTGGATGCCATCGGCGCGCAACGCGACTTCTGGATCGCTGAGACCGATCTTCAGTGGGTCTTGCAGGGTGGAGAGCCCGACAGCTTCGTCTCGTTGGGTGGAGTGGGTGGAGATACCCCCGCTGCAGCAGGACATTGAAAGGACACAACACATGACAAGCACCAACTCCAGACGACAGTTTTTCGCAGGCGCCGCCGCGTCCGTGGCCGGCCTGGCCGTGACCCGCTCCGCGCTGGCGGGTTTGCCCGAGCCCGTCATCCAGACCTCCGTCGAGACCGCGCCCCCACTCGTTCCCACGACCGGCCGGCCGTACAACCCCGTGGTGACCCTCAACGGCTGGACCTTGCCCTGGCGCATGAACGATGGCGTCAAGGAATTCCACCTGGTGGCCGAGCCCGTGGTGCGCGAGGTGTCACCGGGCTTCAAGGTGAACATGTGGGGTTACAACGGCCAGAGCCCGGGACCCACCATCGAGGTGGTCGAAGGCGACCGCGTGCGCATCTTCGTGACCAACAAGCTGCCCGAGCACACCACCATCCACTGGCATGGCCAGCGGCTGCCCAGCGGCATGGACGGCGTGGGCGGGCTCACCCAGCGGGCCATCCCCGTGGGCAAGACCTACGTCTACGAATTTGAAGCGCGCCGCCCCGGCACCTTCATGTACCACCCCCACGCCGACGAGATGGTGCAGATGGCCATGGGCATGATGGGCATGTGGGTGACCCACCCCAAGACCAGGCACCCGCACATCAGCGCCGTGGACCGGGACTTCTGCTTCCTGCTCAATGCGTTTGACGTGGAGCCTGGCAGCAAGACGCCGAAGATCAACACCATGACGGACTTCAACATCTGGTGCTGGAACAGCCGGGTGTTTCCGGCCATCGACACCCTGAACGTGCGCCTGAACGACCGCGTGCGCATCCGCATCGGCAACCTCACCATGACCAACCACCCGATCCACCTGCATGGGCACGAGTTTCTGGTCACGGGCACCGACGGCGGCCCGACCCCGCCCAGCACGCGCTGGTACGAAGTCACCACCGATGTGGCCGTGGGGCAGATGCGCCAGATCGAGCTGATTGCCGACGAAGAAGGCGACTGGGCCATGCACTGCCACAAGAGCCACCACACCATGAACGCCATGGGCCACGACGTGCCGACCATGATCGGCGTGGACCACCGCGGCCTGGTCAAGAAGATCCAGAAGGTCGCACCCGACTACATGATGATGGGCGAGCGCGGCATGGCCGACATGGGCGAGATGCAGATGGCCATTCCCGACAACACGGCCCCCATGATGACCGGCACCGGGCAGTTCGGCCCGCTGGAGATGGGCGGCATGTTCACGGTCTTCAAGGTCCGCAAGGATCAGCAGCCGGGCGACTACAAGGACCCGGGTCCGTACAAGTTTCCAGAAGGCACCGTGGCTTACGAATGGAACGGTGTTCCCCCTCCGGCGCCGCGCCCCGCGGCCAGCAGCGACACGACACCCGCGACCGCCAAGGCGATCAAGCCCACCGCCAAAGGCATGTCGCATTGAAGTGAATACCCCCCTGCGCCGCTTCGCGTCTTCCCCCCAGGGGGACGACACCAGTGGCCCGGCAAAGCCGGTTCCACGGTGTCTCTGGGTTGGAACCGCTTGCCCGGCGCCTTTCCCCTGTTTTCCTTCCGCTTCCCCGTTGTCAGACCCTCACTTGAAAGAAGTCCCATGACATTTTCCCGATCCATCCTGTCTTTTCGCTCTGCGCTGTTTTTCTCTGGCGTTTTGCTGGCCACCACGGCAGCAACGGCCGCCGGCAACCACGCCGGCGGGCACCACGAGTCTCCGATTGGAAAGCCCGGTGTGGCAACGAAGGTCACTCGCACGATCCAGGTCGACATGAGCAGCGGCATGCGGTTCAAGCCCTCGGACATCCGGGTCAAGCAAGGCGAAACGATCCGCTTCGTGCTGAAGAACACCGACAGCGTCAAACACGAGTTCAGCCTGGGGACACCGCAAGAGCTGCTGGAGCACTACGAGGTGATGAAGAAATTTCCCGACATGGAACACGATGAGCCCAACAAGATTTCACTCGCTCCCGGCAAACAGGGTGAGGTGATCTGGCAGTTCACCCAGGCGGGCCCCGTCGACTTCGCCTGTCTGCACGTGGGTCACTTCGACGCCGGCATGAAGGGCCAGGTCAAGGTGGCGGCCAAGTAAGGGCGTCGTGCATCCGGCACAGTTTCATCTCACCATTTCAGGAGCTATCAATGACAAACGTACAACGGGTTCTGGGCGCAGCTGCCTTGACCCTCGCATCCCTTCTCGGAAGTCCCGCATTCGCTCAGATGAACATGGACCATGGAAAAATGGGCATGGCGGCAGCGCCCGGCATGACCGATGGCGAAGTCCGCAAGATCGACAAGGACGCGGGCAAGATCACCATCAAGCACGGTGACATCAAGCACATGGACATGCCCGGCATGACCATGGTCTTCGTGGTCAAGGACAAGGCCCTGCTGGACAAGACCGCCGTCGGTGCCAAGGTCCAGTTCATGGCCACCAACGAGAACGGTCAGATGATGGTGACCGACATCCAGCCCGCGAAGTGATCCTGCGTTCCCGGTCCCTCCGTTGGGCTGCAGCCGGCCTTGCACTGGCAGGGGTGGCTGCGGCCTTTTTCTGGTGGCGATTCACCGATCCATTCGGGTCGAACCCACCAGGCGTGCTTCGCCTGGATGACCCGGTGATGCTCCAACGGGGAGCGCAGATCTACCAGGCACAGTGCGCCAGTTGTCATGGCGCGAACCTGGAAGGGCAGGCGAACTGGCGGGAGCGGGGGGCCGACGGGCGCCTTCCAGCGCCACCCCATGACGAGAGTGGTCACACCTGGCACCACCCTGACGAGCTCCTGATCCGGATCACCCGAGACGGCGTGGCCAAGGCCGCAGGCTTGCCGGACTACGTCTCCAGCATGCCGACCTTTGGCGATTCGCTCAGCGACGCCGACATCGTGGCCGTCCTGTCCTGGATCAAGTCCCGGTGGTCGTCCGACATCCAGGCCCACCACGACGCCATCAACCGCCAGGCGAACCAGGCGGCGCAGCGCTGATCCTGACTTTTTTGTCATCTTCGGGTCATCTTGCCGACCCCGGCCGATACCTACATTGATGGCATGGCATCAGGGACCGGCGCATCACATGGGATGCCGATCACCTCCAAGCCTGCTCTGGCAATCCCGCCAGAGGCCCGTCATGAAAGGAATTTGACATGTCCAAGTGGATCCCCACCCTGCTGATGGTCGTCGTCACGGGTGTGACGTTCTCTGCTTCAGCGCAGCAAGCCGCTGAGCACAACCAGCACCATCCTGCTGCAACGGCGACCCCCGCACCCTCGACCGCCGTTGCACCGCAGGCGGGCATGCCCATGGGCATGGCTTCGATGCCGCAGATGCAACAACACATGCAGCAGCACATGGCCACCATGCAGGCACTGCACGCCAGGATGGCAGCCGCCCAGACCCCGGCCGAACGCCAAGCCCTGATGGCCGATCACTCGAAGGCCATGCACGAGGGCATGGACATGATGAAAGGCATGAATGCGATGGGCAGCATGCCCGGCATGGGCGCCCCGGGTGCCGCGCCAGCAGACCCCGCACAGCGTCAACAGATGATGGAAATACGCATGGACATGATGCAGTCCATGATGGACATGATGATGCAGCGCATGCCGGCCGCAGCCACCCCACCCGCCGGCAACTGACGGGCAATGGCGGAATTGAGCGTGCAACGCGGTGCCTGCGAAAACTGGGTGACAGGATCAGGGTGTCATCGACACCGTGCACGTGTGGCCCGGCGAATCGGCGCGGGTTGCCATCGACTTCGCCCACCCGCACGCGGGTGATCAGGACTACGTCTTTCACTGCCAAACGCTGGAACACGCAGAAGCGGGAATGATGTTGTGTTACACGGTGAAAGCCTGAAAAGCCATTTGACACGCTGACAACGTCAGGCAGTGCCGGACGCTCACCCATGAACCTGAAGCGACAGCAATCCTTCCACCCGGAGACACCTGTGAAACCCAAATATTTGGCCTGGATGCAGGCCTTCCTGCCCGCACTGCTTCTGGTCGGCAGCCTGTCCACCTACGCCGCCGATCGCAAGATATTCGTGGCCAATGAAGGGGCTGGTACCGTCAGCGTGATCAACGCCGAAACCTTCAAGGTCACTCGGCACATTGCGGTGGGTGCGGGAGCGCACAACGTCCAGGTGTCACCCGATGGAAAACTGGCGTGGGTCACCAACAACGGCACCCCAAAATCCGCCACTGCCGGCATGGCCCATGCGGGCATGTCGACCGCCGAACACGGCGCCATGGCGGACGCGGGCGAAGTCTGGGCCATCGACACCGCTACCGACGAGGTGGTCGCCCGGGTGGTGGTCGGCAAACATCCGGCCCATGTGGTGGTGTCTGCCGACAGCCGCTGGGCCTATGTCACCAACGGCGGCGACAACACCCTCAGCGTGGTGGATACCACATTGCTCAAGGTCGTCGACACCATTCCTGCCGGTGCATTTCCTCACGGCATCCGGCTGAGCCCGGATGGCAAGCAGGCGTATGTCGCGAACCTGAAGGGCGGAACGGTGTCGGTCATCGATACGGAAAGCCGCAAGGAAATCAGCCGGATCGCGGTAGGTAAAGGCCCAGCCCAGGTGGGATTCACCGCTGATGGCCAACGGGCCTTCGTGTCCTTGTCGCAAGAGGCCAGCGTGGCCGTCATCGACCCGGCCAGCCGCAAGGTGATCCGCAAGGTTCGGGTCGGCAATGTGCCGATCCAGCTTTATGCGACACCCGACAACCGCTTCCTCTTTGTGGCCAATCAGGGCAGCCGCAAGAGCCCCGGCAATACTGTGAGCGTGATCGATCTCTCGACCTTCAGCACGCAGCGCATCCGCACGGGCAATGGCGCCCACGGCGTGGTGGTGGGCAACGATGGACGCCATGCCTATGTGACCAATCTCTATGCGAACACCGTGTCGGTCATTGATGTGCAGACACGCAAGTCCGTTGCCACCGTCGCGGTGGGCGCCGGACCCAACGGGATCAGCGTGAGTCCTTGAAAAACAAACGGGGCCAAGCCATCGGGTCGCCCTGGTGTGCCGTGGCCAGGAAGGAGAACGCCATGGATATGACAGCGCACCGGCACCCGGCCGGGCATTCCCTTGACAACCAGACCGATCCGGCGGCGCTGAAGGTCCCCGTGTGCGGCATGGCCGTCACCGAACAATCGGTTCACCAGGCGGTGCACGAAGGCCGGACCTTCTTTTTCTGCAGCGCGAAGTGCCAGGGCAAGTTCGCGGCGAACCCGCTGCAATACCTCGCCCCGGCGCCGCCGCAGGAACAGGCCCCTGCGGTGGCCGGCACGATCTACACCTGCCCCATGCACCCGGAGATCCGGCAGGACCACCCCGGCAACTGCCCCAAGTGCGGCATGACGCTGGAGCCCTTGCTGCCCGAGCTGGAGGAACAGGAGAACCCCGAACTCAGGGACTTCCAGCGCCGCTTCTGGTGGACCCTGCCGCTCACCGTCGTGGTGACCGTGCTGGCCATGTTCGGCCACAGCCTGGGCTGGTTCGACATGGCGGTGCAGAGCTGGATCGAACTCGTGCTCTCGGTGCCGATCGTGTTGTGGGCGGGCTGGCCCTTCTTCGTGCGCGGCGCGCAGTCGATCATGAACCGCAGCCCCAACATGTGGACCCTCATCAGTCTGGGAACGGGTGCGGCCTTTGTGTACAGCGTGGTGGCCACGGTGGCCCCGCAGGTGTTCCCCGATTCGTTTCTTTCGATGGGGCGCGTGGCGGTGTACTTCGAAGCGGCTGCGGTGATCATCTCGCTCACCTTGCTGGGGCAATTGCTGGAGCTCAAGGCGCGTTCGCAGACCTCGGCGGCGATCCGTTCCCTGCTGGGCCTGGCGCCCAAGACCGCGCGCCGCATCGGCGCCGACGGCCAGGAAGAAGACGTGCCGCTGGGCCACGTGCACGTGGGTGATCTGCTGCGTGTGCGACCCGGCGAGAAAGTGCCGGTGGACGGTACCGTGGTCGAGGGCAGCAGCGCACTTGACGAGTCCATGCTCACCGGCGAGCCGCTACCGGTCACGAAACGGGTGGGCGACAAGCTGATCGGCGCCACGCTCAACACCAGCGGCGCGCTGGTGATGCGCTCCGAACACGTGGGCTCGGCCACCGTGCTGGCGCAGATCGTGCAGATGGTGGCCATGGCGCAGCGCTCGCGCGCACCCATGCAGCGCATGGCCGACCAGGTGGCGGGTTACTTCGTGGTCGGCGTGGTGGGCGCCGCCCTGCTCACCTTCCTGGGCTGGGGCCTGTTCGGGCCCGAGCCGAGCTGGGTCTATGCCCTGATCAACGCGGTGGCCGTGCTGATCATTGCCTGCCCGTGTGCGCTCGGCCTGGCCACGCCCATGTCCATCATGGTGGCGACGGGGCGGGGCGCCACGCATGGTGTGTTGTTCCGAGACGCCGCCGCCATCGAGAACCTGCGCAAGGTGGACACCCTGATCGTGGACAAGACCGGCACCCTGACCGAAGGGCGGCCGACCTTCGAGCGGTCGATCGGCTTCGGTGGGTTTTCAGAGAACGAGGTGTTGCGCCTGGCGGCCAGCCTCGATCAGGGCAGCGAACATCCGCTGGCTGCCGCCATCGTGGCCGCCGCGAAACAGCAGGGGCTGGTGCTGGACAAGCCCGAGCAGTTCGATTCCGAATCCGGCATCGGTGTGCAGGGTGTCGTGGGTTCGCAGCGACTGGCGCTGGGCAACACCGCGCTGATGCAGCAGCTCGGGGTGGATGTGTCGCCGCTGGCCACCGAAGCCGAAGCGCTGCGAGGGCAGGGGGCCAGTGTCATGCACCTGGCGGTGGACCGGACCCTGGCCGGTCTGCTGGCGGTGTCGGACCCGGTCAAGGCCACCACGGCCGATGCCCTGGCCTCACTGCGCGAGGCCAACATCCGCGTGGTGATGGCCACGGGCGACGGCCTGACCACCGCGCGCGCCGTGGGCCAGCGCCTTGGCATCGATGAGGTGCATGGCGAGGTCAAACCCGCCGACAAACTCAAGCTGGTCGAACGCCTCCAGTCCGAGGGCCGCGTGGTGGCGATGGCGGGCGACGGCATCAACGACGCACCGGCGCTGGCGCGAGCCGATGTCGGTATCGCCATGGGCACCGGTACCGACGTGGCCATGAACAGCGCCCAGCTCACGCTGGTGAAGGGGGACTTGCGCGGCATCGCCACGGCGCGCGACCTCTCGGTGGCCACCGTGGCCAACATGAAACAGAACCTGGCGTTTGCATTCATGTACAACGCGCTGGGCATTCCGCTTGCCGCGGGTCTTCTGTATCCGTTCACCGGCTGGCTGCTCTCACCGATGATCGCCGCGCTGGCCATGAGCCTGAGTTCGGTTTCGGTCATTGGCAATGCCCTGCGCTTGCGGGCGGCCAAAATCCAGCCGGGCGCGTCACACACGGACCCTTGACCGTGGACATCCTGGCACACGGTCTGTGGGTGGGCGTCGGTGCCGCCTGGATGCATCGGCATCGGCGCCTGGACCGCCGAACCGCGGTGCTGGCGGTGGGTCTGGCTGTGGTGCCCGACCTTGCACAGTTGTTGCCTTTGGTTTATCTGGCACTGTTCTCGCCCGACGGCTGGACGGTCCTGCTGGCTTACGCCAACGCTCTGCCGGGGTATGAGCCTGCGCTGTCTCCGGTCGTCACGGAACTCACCCACCACCTGCATTGTGTGATGCACAGCGCCCTGGTGGCCGGTGTGGTCACCGCCATCAGCTGGGTGTGGCTGGGCCGTTTCTGGATGCCCTTGTTGGGCTGGTGGTCGCACATCCTGATCGATGTGTTCACGCATTCCGCAGACTTCTATCCATCCCCCGTTTTTTACCCTGTGACCTATTGGGGTTTTGACGGCATCGCCTGGAACACGCCGTGGTTCATGGTCGCCAACTACCTGGCGATGTTGATCATTGCGGTGGTTGTCTGGCGCCGTCGCTGAGCACGGAGATACCTTTCCCTGATCGCCTACGCAAAAAAGCGCTCTGCGTCCGCAACGCCCACCTAGAATCCGCCCATGCGTCTGTTCATCGCCATCCTGCTCTGCCTGGCCATCCCGCTCCAGGGCTGGGCTGCGGGCGCGGTGGTGCAAGCGCCTTGCCCCATGGGCGACATGGTGGCGATGCACGCCGACGACACCAGCGAAGCGATGGCCGACCTCGCTGACTGCTGCAATGACGCGGCGACCGCCACGCTCACTGGCAAACTCTGCAAAACCGGCCAGGAATGCCAGGCGCCCACCGGCTGGCTCACAACGCCCTTGCAGCCCATCGTTCAGGCCCTGCCGACGAGCTTGCTGCTCGTGACCGCTACACCCACGCCACCGCGCGGCGCTCCCGCCAGCGTCTGGCGCCCCCCCACCCTCTGACTCCGTTGATCCGGACCGCGCGCCGCTGCTGAGGCTGGCGCGCCGTCCGTGACGTGGCTGCCCGCCTGTGTCGTGCGCAGCCCATGTTCATCTTCATGGAGCAGAGATATGTCAGCCCTTCCAATGGCCATGAGCCGGCCCGCGAGCCCGGTGGTTCGCGCCATGGCGCCCAACCGCATCGTCAACACCACAGCCCTGCTGATCGCCTTGATGCTGGGCGTGCCAATGCCCGGCCTGGCCTCGGACATCGAACCGCTCGGTCTTGCAGGGGCCGTGCAAGCCGCGCTGGCGCGCTCGCAGGCCCTCAGTGCCCAGGATGCCGCAGCCCGCTCGGCGCGGGAGACCGCCGCAGCGGCGGGGCAGCGTCCGGACCCGGTGTTGCGGTTTTCCCTCAACAGCCTGCCCATCGAGGGCGACAACCGCTTCAGCACATCGAGCGAGCCCATGACCAGCAAAGCCGTCTCGCTGATGCAGGCGTTCCCCGCCGAGAGCAAGCGCCAGGCCCGCTCGCAACGTTTCGAGCGCGAAGCCGACGTGGCCATGGCCACACGGGCACAGCGCGCAGCCAGCCTGCGGCGCGACACCGCGGTCGCCTGGTTTGAAAGGCACGCCCAGGAACAGCGGGTGTCTTTGCTGCGTGCGTTACTGAACGAAACCCGCCTGCAGCTGCAGGCGGCTGAAGCGGCCACCCGCGGCGCACTGCCCGGGGGCACCAACAGCCCGTCGGTGGACTGGTTGAATGCGCGCGACGCGGTCGCCCAGGCGCAGCAAGCCCTGCTCGGTGCCGAAGCCGGGCTGGTCAACGCGCGCCAGGCGCTGGCCCGCTGGACCGGAACCACCCCCGATCAACCCTTGGGCGATGCGCCCGCGCTGACCTCCTTGGCGCTGTCGGCCAATGGCTTCGCGCCCCAGCTGCAGCAACACCCGGACCTGGCGCTGGCGAGCGCACGTCTGGCCACCGCCGAGGCCGACGCCGAGCTGGCGCGACAGGATCGCCAGCCCGACTGGAGCGGCGAGCTGATGTTCAGCCACCGGCGCCCGCGCTACGACAACATGGTCTCGCTCGCGGTGTCGGTGCCGCTGCAATGGGACCGGCCGCAGCGCCAGGACCGCCTGCTGGCCGCGCGCCTGGCGCGCGTGAACGAACTGCAGGCCGAGCGAGAAGAGCGGGCGCGCGAGGCACTCGCCGAGACCGAGCGCTGGCTGGCCGCCTGGCGGGCCGGTCTGGAACAAGTGACTCTGATCGACCGCGAGCGCCTGCCTTGGGCGCGCCAGCGCGTGGACCTGGCACAGGCGGCCTACCGCGGCGGCAACGCCAGGCTGAGCGACGTGCTCGCCGCAAGGCGCATGGCGCTGGCCCTGGAGATGGAGCGCGTCGATCTGCACCTCTCGACCGCCCGCCTATGGGCCCGGCTGGCGTACCTCCTGCCCGACGCTTCACCCACAGATGCCGCGCCCCTCGCCCCGACTGCAGCCGCAACCCAAAAGGACTGACCCCATGAAAACATCCAACTGGATCGGGCTGACGGCTGTCGCCCTGGCCACCTTGAGCGCCGTGGGTTACGGTGCCTGGACCGTCGGCATGAACGCCGGCATGTCCATGGCCATGCCCCAGGGTGCTTCCACCGGCACCAATGGGGCCACCCCATCAACACAGGACCCCGGCGCCTGGACCATCACGCAAGGTTTCGAAGCCACCGAGCGCCACATGCGCGACGGACTGAAGGCCGGAGACGTGGACCCGGTGACCGGGCTGAGAATCCTCAACTACCACGACCCCATGGTGCCGGGCAAGAACTTCGACGCACCCGGCAAGTCGCCCTTCATGGACATGCTGCTGGTGCCCCGCTACGCCGGTGGCAACGCAGCCGACACCGGTGGCGTCACCGTGAGTGCCCGCACGCAGCAAAACCTCGGGCTGCGCACGGTGGAAGTGACCGAAGGCCGGCTGGACAGTGCGGTGTCGGTGGCCGGCAACGTGGCCTGGAACGAACGCGACCAGGTGCTGGTCAGTGCACGGTCGCTGGGCTTCGTCGAACGCCTGCACGTGCGCGCCACGCAGGACCGCGTGGCACAGGGTGCGCCGCTGGCCGACATCTACGTGCCCAGCTGGGTGGCGGCGCAGGAAGAGTATCTGGCGGTGGCCCGCATGGCCGAACAGGACCCCCAGTTGCAGGCTCTGCGCGACGCCGCCGCACAGCGCATGCGCCAGGCGGGCATGAGCCCCGCCCAGATTCAGCGCGTGGTGCGCAGCGGCAGCCTGCAGCCCCGCTTCACGCTCACCGCGCCTCTCGCCGGCGTGGTCACGGAACTGATGGTGAGCGAAGGCGCGACCGTGATGCCGGGCATGGCGCTGCTGCGGCTGCAGGGCACGGGCACGGTTTGGGCCGAAGGCCAGGTGCCGGAGAGCCAGGCCGCCCAGCTCCAGCCCGGTGCCGAGGTCAGCGCCACCAGTCCGGCCGCCCCAGGCCAGACCTTCACGGGTCGCCTGCAGGCGCTGCTGCCCTCGGTCGACCCGGCCACGCGCACGATCAAGGCGCGGCTCGAACTCGCCAACCCCCAGGGCCGGCTGGTGCCGGGCATGTTTGTGCAGATGCGCTTCGCCAACCCCAGCACCAAAAACGTCTTGCTGCTGCCCAGCGACGCGGTGATCCACACCGGCCAGCGCAGCGTGGTGATGCTGGCCGAGGGCGATGGCCGCTTCTCCCCGGTCGAGGTGCGCACCGGGCGCGAGGCGGGGGACCAGACCGAGATCCTGCACGGTCTGCAAGCCGGGCAAAAAGTCGTGCGTTCGGGCCAGTTCCTGATCGACTCCGAGGCCAGCCTCAACGGCTTGCTGGCGCGGCTGAGCCCGGCGCCAGAGGCTGCTTCCGAAAAACCAGCGGCCAGCCTGCCCACGACCCACCAGACGGATGCCCTGGTCGAAGCGGTGGACGGCGACACCGTGACCTTGCAACACCCGGCCATACCGGCCCTCAAATGGCCGGCCATGAGCATGGATTTCCAGTTGCCCCCGGCCGACCAGCGGCCCAAGAACCTGTCTGCGGGCAGCGCGGTGCACATCGAATTTGAGATGCGCGACGGCGACGTGCCGCAGATCACGCGCATCGAACCCGCGGCCACCGGAGCGCAACGATGATCGCGCGCCTGATTCACTGGAGCATCGCCAACCGCTTCCTGGTTCTGATGGCCACGGTGATGATCACAGCCTGGGGCGTGGTGTCGATGCTGCGCACGCCGCTGGATGCGCTGCCCGACCTGTCGGACACGCAGGTCATCATCCGCACCAGCTGGCCCGGGCAGGCGCCGCAGCTGGTGGAGAACCAGGTCACCTACCCGCTGACCACCACCATGCTCTCGGTGCCTGGCGCCAAGGCGGTGCGCGGGTTCTCCATGTTTGGCGACAGCTTTGTCTACGTGCTGTTCGACGACGGCGTGGACCTGTACTGGGCGCGCTCGCGGGTGCTCGAATACCTGAACCAGGTGCAGTCCCGGCTGCCGGCCACGGCGAAATCGTCGCTCGGCCCCGACGCGACGGGCGTGGGCTGGATCTACCAGTACGCGCTGATCGACCGCACCGGGCGGCAGGACCTGGCCCAGTTGCGCTCGCTGCAAGACTGGTTCCTGCGCTTCGAGCTCAAGACGGTGCCCGACGTGGCCGAGGTCGCCAGCATCGGCGGCATGGTGCGTCAGCACCAGATCGTGCTCGACCCCAACCAACTGGCGGCCTACGGCATCACGCAGCAGATGGTGAGCGAGGCCGTGGCACGCGGCAACCAGGAGGCCGGCGGCTCGGTGCTGGAGCTCGGCGAGGCCGAATACGCGGTGCGCGCCAACGGTTACCTGAAAACCCTGGACAACTTCCGGGCGCTGCCCCTGAAGACCACCGATGCCGGTGTGTCGGTGCGGCTGGGCGACGTGGCGCGCGTGCAGGTCGGGCCCGAGATGCGGCGCGGCATCGGTGAACTCAACGGCGAAGGCGAAGCGGTCGGCGGGGTGGTGATCATGCGCTCGGGCAAGAACGCCTTGCAGACCATTGAAGCGGTCAAGGCACGGCTGGCGGAGCTGCAGCGTGGCCTGCCCGAGGGGGTGGAGATCGTGCCCGTGTACGACCGCTCCGGCCTGATCAAACGCGCAGCCAGCAACCTGGGCATCAAGCTGCTGGAGGAGTTTGGTGTGGTCGCCCTGGTGTGCGCGCTGTTCCTGTTTCACCTGCGCAGCGCCCTGGTGGCCATCGTCTCGCTGCCGCTGGGCATTCTGGCGGCCTTCATCGTGATGCAGCAGCAGGGCGTGAACGCCAACATCATGTCGCTTGGCGGCATTGCGATTGCCATCGGCGCCATGGTGGACGCCGCGGTGGTGATGATCGAAAACGCCCACAAGCACCTGGAGCGCTGGGCGCACGAACATCCGGGCGAGACGCTCGATGGCGAGCCACGCTGGCAAGTGATCGGCCACGCGGCGGCGGAGGTCGGCCCCGCCTTGTTCTTCTCGCTGCTGATCATCACCCTGAGCTTCATCCCGGTGTTTACCCTGCAGGCGCAGGAGGGGCGGCTGTTCGCGCCACTGGCCTACACCAAGACCTACGCCATGGCGGCGGCCGCCGGTCTGGCGGTCACCCTGATCCCGGTGCTGATGGGATACCTGGTGCGCGGGCGCATTCCAGAGGAGACCGCCAACCCGCTCAACCGCGGACTGATTGCGCTGTACCGGCCGGTGCTCGACGCCGTTCTCAAGGGCCCGAAGCGGACGCTCCTGGTGGCCGCGCTGCTGCTGGTGGCCAGCCTCTGGCCACTGCGGCACATCGGCGCCGAGTTCATGCCGCCCATGGACGAGGGCGACCTACTCTACATGCCGACCGCGCTGCCCGGCCTGTCGGCCGCCAAGGCCGCCGAACTGCTGCAGCTGACCGACCGCCTGATCAAGACCGTGCCCGAGGTGCACAGCGTGTACGGCAAGGCCGGCCGCGCCGACAGCGCCACCGACCCGGCGCCGCTGGAGATGTTCGAGACTACCATCCAGTTCAAGCCGCGCGAGCAATGGCGCGCGGGCATGACGCCAGACAAACTGGTGGACGAACTCGACCGCACGGTGCGTGTGCCCGGACTGGCCAATATCTGGGTGCCACCGATCCGCAACCGCATCGACATGCTCGCCACCGGCATCAAAAGCCCGGTGGGTGTGAAGGTGGCCGGCGCCGACCTGGCCACCATCAACCGACTCACGCAGCAGATTGAAACGGTGGTCAAGGGCGTGCCCGGTGTCACCAGCGCGCTGGCCGAGCGCCTGAGCGGTGGGCGCTTCATCGACGTGGACATCCGCCGCGACGAAGCGGCGCGCTACGGTCTGAACATTGCCGACGTGCAGGACGTGGTCTCGGGCGCGGTGGGCGGCATGAACATCGGCGAGACCGTGGAGGGACTGCAGCGGTATCCGATCAACCTGCGTTACCCGCGCGACGCGCGCGACTCGCTCGCCGCCCTGCGCGAGCTGCCCATCGTCACCCCGCGTGGCCAGAGGCTCGTGCTCGCCGACGTGGCGCGCCTGCGCATCGCCGACGGTCCGCCCATGCTGCGCAGCGAAAACGCGCGCCTGGCCGGGTTCGTCTACGTGGACATCCGCGACCGCGACCTGCATGGCGCCGTGCTGGACATGCAAAAGGCCGTCACCGAAAAGGTGGTTCTGCCGGCCGGCTATTCGGTGTCGTGGTCGGGCCAGTTCGAGTTTCTGGAGCGCGCCAGCGCCCAGCTCAAGCTGGTGGTGCCGTTCACGCTGCTGGTGATCTTCCTGCTGCTGTACCTGACCTTTCGCCGCCTCGATGAGGCCCTGCTCATCATGGCGACGCTGCCCTTTGCCCTCATCGGCGGCATCTGGCTGCTCTGGGCGCTGGGGCACAACCTGTCGGTGGCCAGCGTGGTGGGCTTCATCGCGCTGGCCGGCGTGGCGGCCGAGTTCGGCGTGATCATGCTGCTGTACCTGAAGCAGGCCTGGGCCGCGCGGCTGGACCAGGGGCGGGACACCGACACCGACCTGCTCGACGCGATCCGCGATGGCGCGGTCTTGCGCGTGCGCCCCAAGGCGATGACGGTGGCGGTGATCGTGGCCGGCCTGCTGCCCCTGTTCTGGGGCGCGGGCGCGGGCAGCGAGGTGATGCAGCGCATCGCCGCGCCGATGGTCGGCGGCATGCTCAGCGCACCGCTGCTGTCCATGCTGGTGGTGCCGGTGATCTATCGGCTGATGCGCAAGCCAAGGGGGGCGGTGGCCGCGAAGACGGATCGACCCATCCATTGAAGCCCCCTCTGGACCTCAGCCTCTCCTGTGCCAGGCCCGCAGCAGCAGCGCATTGCTCACCACGCTCACGCTGCTCAGCGCCATGGCCGCGCCGGCCACCACCGGGTTGAGCAGGCCGGCCGCCGCCAGCGGGATGCCGATCACGTTGTAGGCAAAGGCCCAGAACAGGTTCTGGCGGATCTTGCGGTAGGTGCGGCGCGAGATGTCGATCGCGTCGGCCACCAGCGCCGGGTCACCGCGCATGAGCGTGATGCCGGCGGCGTGCATGGCCACGTCGGTGCCGGTGGACATGGCGATGCCCACGTCGGCCGACGCCAGGGCCGGCGCGTCGTTGATGCCGTCGCCCACCATGGCCACCGAGTGGCCACCGTCCTTCAGGCGGTTCACGATGGACGCCTTGTCGGCGGGCAGCACCTCGGCCTCGATGTGGTCGATACCGAGCACACTGCCCACCGCCAGGGCGCTGCCCAGGTTGTCACCGGTGACCATCACCGTGCGGATGCCCAGGGCCCGCAGGCTCCGGATGGCGGTGATGGCGCTGGCCTTGGGCGCATCGCCAAAGGCCAGCATGCCGACCAGAGCAGGTGACGCCGTCACATCGGCCAGCCACGACACCGTGCGCCCGTCGTCCTGGAGCTTGCGCGCTGACTCGGCCAGGACCGAGGTGTCCACGCCGAGTTCCTGCATGTAGCGCGGGCTGCCCAGCCGCAAGGCACGGCCCTGCACTTCGGCCGACATGCCGCGTCCAGGCACAGCGCTTACCTTGGCGGCCGAGAGCAGATCCAGGCCAGCCTGTTCGGCGGCGTTCATCACGGCGCGGGCCAGCGGGTGTTCGCTGCCCGCCTGGATGGCGGCACTCCACGAGAGCAGATTGTCTTCATGGCCCGGTGCAGCGAGTGCGGTCACCAGTGTGGGCTTGCCTTCGGTGAGCGTGCCCGTCTTGTCGAACGCCACGGTGTCGATGCGGTGCGCCACTTCCAGCGCTTCGGCGTCCTTGATCAGGATGCCCTGGCGCGCGGCCACACCGGTGCCGGCCATGATGGCGGTGGACGTGGCCAGGCCCAGGGCAAACGGACACGCAATCACCAGCACCGCCACCGCATTCAGGATGGCCTGCTCCCAGTGGCCGGTGGCCAGGCCCCAGCCGAGCAGGGTGAGCGCAGCGATCACCAGCACCACCGGCACGAAGACGGCGCTCACGCGGTCCACGATGCGCTGAATCGGGGCCTTCAAGGCCTTTTCGACGCGGCCGACGCACGAGTTGCAGGTCATGCCTTCGATGGGGAGCTGGCGTTCAATGAGGGAAGCTGTGGCGGTTCTCACGGGAGGCTCCTGTGATTGAGGGTGGAGCGGATGTTTGGCCTTGACACGGTGTCAAGCGCAACCGCCGATCCGGCTTGACCTTGCCCCTGTGGCAATGCCCAGAGTGCGGATTTCCCCAACCCTTTACGGAGCCATCCATGCACGAATTCCACCTCCCCGACATGACCTGCGGCCACTGCGCCTCCAAGGTGAATGTGACCCTCAAGCGGGTCGATCCAGCCTGCGAGATCCAGCTCGATCTGCCACGGCAGCTGGTCAGCGTGAAGAGCGGCGAAGATCGCGAGGCCCTGGTCGAAGCGCTCACCGAAGCCGGCTACCCGCCGCGCTGAACCGGGAAGGTCAAGCAAGACCCTCCAGGTGAGGGTCTTGACCTTCCCACCATGACAAGCTACATCCTTCGATCCATGCAGTCCCCCAGTCCACGGAGCACACCATGACCACCCTCATGAACATCGGCGAAGCGGCCGCCGCTGCAGGCGTCTCTGCCAAGATGATTCGTCACTATGAGCAGATCGGTCTGCTGCCAGAGGCCGAACGCAGCGAATCGGGTTACCGTCTCTACGGCGACCGTGAAGTCTCGGTGTTGAGATTCGTCCGCCAGTCGCGCCACCTCGGGTTTTCGATGGCACAAATCGCCGAGCTCATCGGACTGTGGAGCGATTCACGGCGCACCAGCCGCGAAGTCAAGGCCGTGGCCCAGCGCCACCTGGCCGACCTCGAAGAAAAGCGACGCGAAATCGATCAGATGATGGACGGCCTGTCGGTGCTGGTGAACGCCTGCCACGGTGACGACCAACCCCATTGCGCCATCCTGGAAAAGCTCTCACTGGGCAGTACGGCCCACCACCAGCCGCAGCACAAACCCCAGCTCAAGAAATCCCTGTCCAAGACAGCGAAGCCCGGCGCTGGCACGTCCAGCCCTATTGACCTTACGGCCTGGATGCGCGGCGTTCGCGTTCACCACGGTACTCACTGAGACAGGCGAGCCCGTCACGGCGGTGGCCCGATTTGTTTGATCGCATGCAACCGCTGTAGGCTGGGTTCGGCCGGTGACTTGGCACGCCTAAATGTCAACCACCGCGGTCTCCTGTCATTCGAGGATGCAAGAGCCGAACGACCGCTGCACCTCAGTCACCGGGCACACAACACAGGCCAGCCCGGTCGCGCTTCGAGAATGACTCGTCGCGCCCAGAGTGAGCGGTTGTGCCCGCCCCAAACAAAGCAGAGGAACTTCTCGAATTGAACGACCCACCGCTGACTCCAATGTGTACGTACCCAGTAAAGACCGTTCAGCAAAGGTTCAGCCACACGGTTGCAACATGGCTCCAAGGTCCAGAACAGACCACAGGCCCTCAATCCCTGAAACCTTCAGCCATCACAGGATCCACCATGAACGCCGACCTCAAGAACTTTTGCCAACCCATCACACAGGTTGTCGCCGCCACACTGTTTGTCGTGTTCACCGTGGCCTTCCTTTCAGTGCCCTACGTGCTTGAGCAGCACCCGGGAGATCCCCAGGTACCGTCGCAGCAGACCGACATGCGTCACATGACCTGAACCCTTTTGCCCCTGTGATTCATTCACACCGAGAGAAGCCGCAGAACAAAGTGGTTTTCTCTCCTGCATCCCACGAAACAAACCCATGAAATCCATCAACCGATTCTTCCTCTTGACCGCCTGCTGCACGATGCTGCTGACCGCCTGCAACAAGGCAGAGAACGCGAGCCCGACTCAAGCTCCGGCGGCCAGCGCAGTTGCCAACATTTCAGACGCTGACGTCACGACCCATGTCAAATCCGCACTGAACAACGAATCGGGTTTGGCGGGGCTGGACATCACCGTCGTCACCACCAAGGGCGATGTTCGGCTCACGGGTGTGGTGTCCAACCAGGCGCAGGTCGACGCCGCCATTGGCACTGCGCGGGGCGCCGAGGGCGCCCATAGCATCCACGACGAATTGACCGTCAAGCCGTGATGAAACACGCCCCCGTGATCCGGTCCCCATGCCCGACGCGGCAGTGCTGAAAACCTCTATCTGCCAAACCGACCCAGTCCCAGCTCGATCAAGCCTTCAGCGCGGCGAAGCAGGAACAGCACATCCAGCCCCATGCGCTGTGCCATGGCCAGACCTTCGTCGGGGCCTGCCACCAGCAGGGCTGTGGCCCAGGCGTCAGCCAGCATGCAGGTGTGCGCCAGCACCGTGACCGACGCCACGGCGTTGTTCACGGGTGCACAGCGGTGCGCGTCCATGGTGTGCGCCAGGCGTGCATCGCCCACTTGCAAAAAGCGTCGGTAGTCGCCCGATGTGGCCACAGCCAGATCCTCCAGCTCGATGACGCCTTGTACCGCGCGGCGCCCGGGCTCTGGGCGTTCGAGCGCCACAGCCCAGGGCACGCCGCTGGCCTGAGCGCCCACGGCGCGCAGCTCGCCATCCAGCGCTGCCAGCGCATGCCGCACGCCGTGCTGTTGCAGCACATGGGCCATGCGGTCCACCGCGTAGCCCTTGGCAATGCCGCACAGGTCGAGTTGCAGGGTCGTAAGCTTGCGGGCGCGACCAGAGGGCCTGTCGAGTTCCAGGCGTCCGTGCCCAGTGGAGGGGGTGGACAGGCGTGCGGCGCGGATCGCTTCCGCGTCGGGTGCATCGCGCACCGCGCCAAAGCCCCAGGCATTCACCAGCGTCCCCACGCAGGGGTCGAATGCACCCGCGCTCAGGCGGTGGACATCGAGCGCACAGTCCAGTACCTCCAGGATTTCAGCGGGCAGGTCCACCCATTTGTCCACGGGCGCGCGGTTCAGGCGCATGAGGTCGCTGTCCGGTTTCCAGGGTGACATCTGCTCGTCCACCTGCTCCACCGCAGCGGCAAGGTCCTGGCGCAAGGCCGCCAGGTCCATGGTGTTGTCGGCGTCGACAGTGGCAGACCAGCGTGTGCCCATGGTCGGGCCGTGAAAGGTGGTGCGCTTGCAGGGTGTAGCGGGCTCAGAAGACATCTTCGGCATAACGCTCCTTGGCTTTCAGCGTCGATACGCTCAACTGCAGTGGCGCCAGCACCATGTCCAGCGTCTCCGCCACGCCCTGCGCCATGGCACGGCTGCCGCAGACGCGCACGATGGCGCCCTGTGCCACCAGGCCGCGCACGCGCTCGGCGTCTCGGCGCAGGGCATCCTGCACATAGCCGCCGCCGTCGGGCACGCGGGAGAAGACCGTCTCCAGCGTTGCCAGGCGTCCTTCGCCGAGCCAGCGCTGGATGTCGGGGCCGAAGTAAAAGTCCCGCGCCGGATCGCGCCCACCAAAGTACAGGTGCATCGGGCGGCGTCTGTCGTTGCGGCGGATGAAGCCGGCCAGCGGCGCCACACCTGTGCCCGCCCCGATCAGCAGCACAGGCCGCCGCGTTCGCGGCAGTGCAAAGCCGGGGTTGGACCGGACAAAGGCGGTGATGCTGTCCCCCATCTGCAGGCCGAGCAGGTGCGTCGAGCACAGACCGCCGGGCATCTGGCGCACGCAGATTTCCACAAACCCGTCTTCCCAGCCCGACGCCAGCGAGTAGTAGCGCGGCACGGCCGAGCCCGGCGGCACGATGCCCAAGAGATCGCCGGCTGCAAACCGCGCCAGACCGTGCCCGCGCAGGCGTGCGCCCGGTCCCTGTGCCGGCCACGCAAAGCGCAGGATCGCCGTGGCCTGCCCGGTGACCCCGGGATAGTCCTGGCGCGCCATGAGCGTGAGCGTCGCGGTGGGGGGCACGCGCGGGACATGCTCCAGGACCAGGGGTTCGCCGAGCGCCTGCGCCAGTGCAACGCCCCAGAGCGCGAACTGCTGGCCCGATTGCTGGTGGATGCACTCCAGCGGCAGCAGCGCAGGCCAGCCCTGGGCGCGCAGCGTCTGATCCAGCGCCACGGCGAAGGCGCAGAAGGCCGGAAACTGCCGGTCGCCAAAGCCCAGCACCGTCACCGGCACAGCGCTGGCGCTGAGCCCGGCGATGTGCTCCAGGGCGCCGCTGGCGTGGGCCGGCGCCTGGCCTTCGCCATAGGTTGCTGCCAGCACAAACACCTGCCGCGTGGCGGCCGTGGTTTGAAAGTTCTCCAGCGCGCTGGTGTAAACGCGGTGGCCGCCCTGGCTCAGCGCGTCTTGCAGCGTCTGGGCAAAACCCCAGGTGCTGCCGCCTTCGCTGGCCACGAAGATGAGCACGTCGGCCTGTGCCAGCGGGGAGTTGCCGGTGATGTGTGGCGCCTGGCTGCGCGCTTGCCACCAGATGACAACGCCCGACAGCCAGAACAGCAGCACGCTGGCGCCCACGAGCCCGAGCACCACGGCCCAGGGCCAGGACGCTTCGCCCGTGTGCAGCACCACGGCCCAGTCGTAAACGCGCTGCGCAAGGGTGGCGTCCTGCCAGGCCAGCATCTGGCCAGAGTACCGGTCGATCCAACCCTGACCCTGGGCGGTGGCCACGTTCCAGGTGTCTTCCGGGTCGGTGGGGCCGGGAAAATTCAGCTTGCGCAAATCCTGCACCGCAAGGCTTTGCAGCGCGGCCAGCTGCGCGCCGGGCAAGTCGGGCTGGCCGGTGAGCACCGAGAGCACCTCAGGCTCGGCCCGGGAGTCCAGTTCCACCAGTCCCAGGGTCGAGGCGCTCATGGTCAGCGCCGTGAGCGATGTCAGGCAAAGCACTGCGAGCACCACACGGCCCGCGACCACGTGGATGCGCTGCGCCAGCGAGCCACGCACCCGCGCCGCCAGCTGCCGCCAGCCGCCCATGCGCCGCAGCAAAAGCACCAGGGCAGAGACGCACAACAAAGCCATGGCCAGTGCAATGCCCGCTGCACCCCAGCGCCCGGCGTCGCCCAGCAGCAGCGAGCGGTGCAGGTTCTTCACCCAGCGCGGCAGCGCCGAGGCTTGCCAGGCACCCAGCACCCGGCCATCAGCCGGGTCCACGTACTGCGCCTGCGGCTGGTCGCCGGCAAAGCTGAACACCACGATGGCACCCGAGGGCAGGTGGCGAATCTCTTCCGCGCCCGGGACGGTGCGCGTCACGCGCTCCACCAGCGTGGCCACGGGCAAGTCGCCCGGAGCGGCGGGCGCCTGCCACGCCTGCTGCACCGGGTCGATCGCCAAAACAGAGCCGGTGATGCCCAGCACCACAGCCAGGGTGCCAACGGTCAGGCCCAGCCAGCGGTGGATGACTTTCCAGCTCATGCAAGTCCCTTTACTGAAGTTGGAAGGTCACCGACTGGATGTACTGCTTGCCGGCCTGCGGCTTGCCGACGTTCGCTTTGGACAGCGGGATGCGGACCTCCGACGGGCTGTCTCGCATGTCTTCCACGGCGGCGTCGATGCGGATTTCATAGCCCGCGTCGATCAGTGCATCCGCCAGATCGGCGGTGACCTTGAGCGTGCGCCCGGCGCCCACACTGGCGCCGGTCACGCCATCCAGGCGCTTGGCGTCACCCGCCGAGAGGCGGCTCCAGTCAGACAAGTGCTTGTGGTATTTCGCCTTGCTGCCGGACACCCACAGCGTGCGCACGTAGGCGCCTTTGGCATCGGTCAGGTACGCCGCCAGGTAGGCGCCGTCGCCGCCGTAGTTCTTGAGCTGGGCTGTGAGCGTGACCGGGCGGCTGTGTGCCAGGGCGGGAAGGGCCAGCGCGCAGGCGGTGGCCAAAATGGTCAAGAGAGGTTTGGACATGGTGATGTTCCTGTAGAAAGGGTGGTTACTCGGTCTGGCCGCGCGGCACGGTGCCAGGGGTCAACAAAGGCGATGGCACGGCGGCGCCGTCCGGTTGCGTTGGTCGGGCCTGCTGCGCGGCACCCTGGTCATTGCGATCGCGTTCCCGTGCACGCTGGCGGTCGTCTTGCTTCATCTTCAACACCTTCAGGGTCTCCGGGTCGATCTTGGCTTTGAAGGCGCGGCCTTGGGCATCGGTACCCCGTACTTCGTAGCAGCCGTCGTCGATCTTCAATCGCTGGATCTGCCAGCCCTGTGCGACGGCCATCTGTCGCACGGCATCGCGTGACTGCCAGCGATTCAGCGGCGCGTCGCAATCGTCATCGGCTGAGGCGGGCAGCGCGGCCAGCCCCAGTGATAGAACGAGAAGGCCCTTGTGCAAAGTGGCGGGGTATTTCATGGGAGGCTCCTTTCAATCGGGTCAGCACATGACAAACGGTTTGTGGTGCAGGCTTCGCATGGCTGCGCGAGGGTCGGACCCAAGACGCCAGTGGTCACAGCGTGTGTACAGGTCGCTCCAGATCGTGCGGCGCAACAGCCGCAAATGCCAAGGATGATGCACTGCAACCAAATTCCAGTTGGCTTTGATACGCATGAGGGTTCTGCTTTGTTGTTCAATGGCATTGTGGAAAATCCACCTTGTATGCATGCTGAATGGTGCATTCATCTTCTGTTCATCGCCCAAAAGGGAAAACGCTGGCCCATGGTCTCGTGCAGCTGAGCTGCCCCTTCGCTGCCTTGTTCTGTCTGTCTTGGCAATGTGGAGTCTGAATGGAAGGATCTTTCGGATCTTTCAGTACGTCAGTTGCGCTCCGTGCGGTGTCGCTCATCGAACCAGCTCTAGACCGTGGTGGCTTGGCAGAGACATGTGAAGCATGCCAAATGCAGCCATCGTCCTGGACGGACTCACAAAAAGCTCAATCGATTTCGCATGTTCCGATCCTGTCTGCGTCAGCAATGCCAGCCTGTTCGACAACGCACCCAGCAGCCAACTTGAGACCAGCTCAGTGACCTGCTGCCTGGTTCGTTGCCTCATACTTGCTACGTACCTAAATACGCACATGCAATCGAAGGTGCCAAGCACAGCGGCGAAGGCATTCAAGATTTGAATAGCCGGGCGGGATACCTCCGTCCCGCGAACAACACCAGCGGAACGGGCTTCATGTGGCGACAAAATTCACGAGCATGACGGGTGCCGAAATAGTCGACTGGAAGGTGACGAGCGATGAAAATCTTGATTGCGGTTGATGGCAGCCCTTACACCAAGCGCGCGCTGGCCTACCTCGCGGCCCACGATGAATGGCTGGGGACACACCACACCTACACGGTGGTGCACGGCGTGGCGGCGATTCCGCACCGCGCCGCTGCTTTCCTAGTTCCCGAGCAGGTCAGCTTGTATTACAAGGACGATGCGGAGATCATTTTTAGGCCGATCCGTGCGTTCTTCGAGATGCATGGCATCACTGCAAAATTCGTGCTGCGCATCGGCCCTGTCGCGATGAACATCGCCAAGCTTGCGAGGCAAGGTGGCTACGACCTGCTGCTCATGGGGTCGCACGGGCATGGCGCTGTGGCGGGGGTGGTGATGGGTTCGATGGCGACCAAGGTTCTGTCCCTCTGCACAACCCCAGTGCTGCTGGTCCGGTGATCTGTCTTGTACATGCAGCGAACAGGCGGAGTTCCGTTGCGGGTTGCCGGGCCGTGAAACGACACTTTGTTCGGGTCGCTCTCAGGTGCAGCACCCTATCTTCATGAGCCAGCGCCACGTCCCCCTCGACAAAATGCCAACCTTGGAGTGTGGCACGACGGGTCTGATTGCGGAGCAGGTCGAGACACAGCGCTCGTTCGGTTTCAACGACATCATTCCGCAGACCGCGAGCGGCTGGCTGGTTGTCGCACGTGACACCGCGCGGGATCCGATGCTGTGGTTCCTGGTGATAACCGCGGGCTTGTTCGCACTGCTGGGCCAGGTCTCGGAGTCGCTTACGCTGCTCGTCGCGATGGCCCCACTGCTGGGCATGGACGCCTACTTGCACCGACGAACGACCGCCTCCTCCGCGGGTTTGGCGAGTCGGTTGGCCAGTTCGGCCCGGGTCCTGCGAGACGGGAAATGGCAGGACATCGCGTCGCGGGATTTGGTGACAGGCGACCTGGTAGAGGTAACGCCCGGAGAGTACTTCCCTGCTGACGGCCTGCTGGTGTCCGGCACTGGTCTTCAGGTGGATGAATCGACGTTGACCGGCGAGTCCTTGCCGGTACCCAAGCGCACCATTGAGCCCACAACACCCCTGCCCGCCAGCTCCTCAGAGGAGCACTGGGGCACAGCGGGTACACGACTGTTGACCGGCACTGCCCGGCTGCGCATCGTCTGCATCGGCAGCGAGACGCGCTATGGGGAGATCGTCCGCTCGGCCACCGAAGGCCGCCATGCCGCAACTCCGCTGCAGAAGGCCATCGGTGAACTGGTTACCGTGCTCATCGGTGTTGCGATCATCGTGTGCATCGCCCTCGCCGCGGTCAGGCTATGGCAAGGCCACGGGTGGATCGATGCACTCCTGAGCGCGGTGACACTGGCCGTGGCTGCGCTGCCCGAAGAGTTCCCCGTCGTTTACACGTTCTTTCTCGGTGTGGGGGTCTTCAGGCTGGCGAAAAAGAAGGCGTTGGTGCGACGCGCGGTCGCGGTCGAGAACATTGGACGCATCACTTGCATTGTTTCGGACAAGACCGGAACGATCACTGCCGGCTCGCTGGTGCTTGCACATCGGGCACCGGCTGACGGACTTGACGAAGCCTCTGTGTTGGAAGTGGCCACGTTTGCCGCGAGACCAAACAGCGGTGATCCGCTCGACCAGGCACTGCACGGGGCTGCAGGGCCACTGCCACAAGCCACAAGGCTGGCTGATTTCCCATTTACGGAAGCACGACGGCGCGAGACGGTCGTCTGGTCCCAGGCTGCCGGCCATTCGTCGGCCTTCATGAAAGGCGCCCCTGAGACGGTGCTGGCCGCGTGTGAGCTGTCCGAACTCCAACGAAACGGCTGGCTCGCCCGAGTGGAGGCGTACGCCCAATCTGGGCACAAGGTTGTCGCTTGCGCTCGACGCGAATTGCCCGCGGGCGAACCCGTTAGCGTCGAACCTGAGCGAGGGTTCGAATTTGTGGGTCTGCTGGCCTTCGAGGATCCTGTCCGCGATGGGGTGAGAGAGGCGATTGCAGCCTGCATGGCAGCGAACATGCGTGTCATCATGGTCACGGGAGACCATCCCGCCACGGCCTCGGCGATCGCTCGCGAGATTGGATTGGGCGGAAAAGCGCCAAAAGTCGTCGTTCTTGCACCTGACGAAGATGCAGGCGCCGTGCTCGGCACCAACGGCGGATTGCACGTTGTGGCGCGCGCCACACCACCACAGAAGCTCGCGCTGGTGCAGGCACTGCAATCCGAAGGAGAAATCGTCGCCGTCACAGGCGACGGGGTCAACGATGTACCGGCGCTTCGACAGGCCGATGTCGGCGTGGCCATGGGCGAACGCGGTACGCGCAGCGCACGCGAAGTTGCACCGATGGTTCTGCTCGATGACAACTTCAAAACCATCGTCGAAGCCGTTGCGGAAGGCCGCCAACTCTTCCAGAACTTGCGTCTGGCCTTCGCATACCTTCTGCTGGTGCACCTGCCGCTTGTAGTCGGCGCTGCGGCAATTCCGCTGATGGGCCTGCCCTTGCTGTTCCTGCCGATCCATATCGTGTGGCTTGAGCTGGTCATTCATCCGACAGCAATGCTGGCTTTCCAGGATCTGCCATTGCAGGGACCCCTCGCTCCGGTGCAGCGCCAACGAAGATCACGCTTCTTCTCGATCAAGGCCTGGCTGGGTATCTGCCTGGTCGGCGGTCTCGTGAGCGTTGCCGTGGTCTGGAGCTACCTCCACGCACTCGGCGCTGACCACAACATCGAGCACGCGCGCGCGATGGCGCTGACCGTGCTGTTGGCTGCAAGCGCTGGAATCACGACTGGCCTGACCAAGCTTCGCCACGCTGCCGCGATCTGGCTCGTTGTCGCCACGCTTGTGTCGCTCGGTGTGATCGTCCAGATTCCGGAGATCAGCCGCGCTTTGAATCTGCGGCCGCTACACGGCGCCGACTGGGCGCTGGTCGCCCTGGCTTTCGCCGTGATCAGCTCGATGACCGCCTGGTTGGCCTTGCGTTTGAAGAGCAATCTGGATTGACAAGAAGCAGCCGAGTGAACCTGGCCGCGTGACAAAGCATTCGCATGTGCAAAACGGTTTTCTGCGTAAGCGACTCTCGCGATCTGACGCTTTGCCGACTTTGTGCGCAGTCCGTGGGTGAGTGCCAGATGAACAGCAGGTGAACGAGTTCCTCAGTGTCTGTACATCGCGGCAGCTGCAAACTGAAGTCACAGTCAAAGTCGACTGGGGTTGCACACCGAGGACTTCATCATGAACAAGACCCTGCTTTTTGCTTCGATAGGAGTGTTGGCCGTGGCTACCAGCACCTTGTCACTGGCCGATGCCCGCGAGCATCGTGCGGACCAAGGCGCGGTGATTCTGTCCGGCCATGGCCAAGACCGCATTCAACTGGCATGGGACTCCCGCAAACGTGACGAACAAACGGACCTTGATGGAGTAAGCGAGAACCGCGAGCAAGCAAGGCGCACGCATCCAGATGATGGGGTCGACCACGGGATGCAGACTGTGCTTACCACTGCCGGCCCAGGCCAGCCTGGTGAAGGGTGGCTTTACTTCTCGCACCCTGCCGCGGATCGCGCTGTCGTAATCAGTCCGCAAGGCGAGTACTACTTCAGTCAAGGCGAGGGTCTCAGGTTGGTCGCGGTGAAGCAGCCCCGATCCTGAGATCCCGCAACCTCACTGGCGCTTTTGGGTCGGCAACCCCATTTCGGCCTATCGAACCGGACGGCTGACTTACACATCGCATCGGACTGTCGAAAAGTGACGTCAGGCCATGAGCGCCTCTGCTTTGGAGGGTGAGCTTCTTCGAGCCGCCATCGGCCTATAGCGGCTGTGTGCTTTGGAACAGGTCATGCCGCGCAGCGGTATCAGCGAGCGCCGGTTTTGATCACCTCGTAGTTTCAACCTCGCAATCTTGCGATCGCAAAAAATCAAACACTCCATCCACTGCCCAATATCGAAAGCTCTTACTCGCGGTCTACGACCTGCAGCCGCTGACACCGGCGATGCGGTTGTCGCGGAACACGGCTTTATATGGGCATTTGGTTCGGTTTACATCCCAGACATATTGCATGCACAAAATAGCGGTTTTGGGGTGTGATCTGCCCCTGACCGGCGCCATGCCTTGCGTCTCCACCCAGGCCCCGTGCCGATGCCCATGTCACTGCCACTCGTTTCATCCGCTGTACCACGCTGGGCGACCACCACGCCTGTGATGGCTTCATCTCGACCCGTTCGGCAAGCCGGAGCACGGCGCTGGTCCTGGGTGCTTGTGGGAGTGGCCGCTCTCGGGCTGGCCGCCTGCGGCGACCAGAAGGCGCCCAGCGCTCCCCCCGCCGCGCCCCAAGTCGGCTTTCTGACGGTGGTGCTTCAAACACAGGGACTGCACACTGAGCTGGCTGGCCGCACCAGGGCCTCACAAAGCGCTGAAGTGCGCCCCCAGGTGTCGGGCATCCTCCAGAAGCGCCTGTTCACCGAGGGTGAGACGGTCAAGGCAGGTCAGCCGCTCTACCAGATCGACGCGCGCACGCTGGGGGCCGCCGTCAAGAGCGCCGAGGCCGCACTGGCCAAGGCGCGGGCCTCCGCGCAGACCGCCCGCACCAACGCCGAGCGCAATGCCGAACTGGTGAAGATTGACGCCATCAGTCGCCAGGTGTTCGATGAAAGCCAGGCGCAGGTCGCACAGTCGGCAGCCGACGTCGCCGTGGCGCAGGCGGCGCTGGAGAACGCCCAGATCAACCTGCAGTTCAGTCGCATTGCCGCACCCATCGGCGGGCAGATCGACCTGTCCGCGGTGCTTCCCGGCTCGCTGGTCACCGCCAACCAGACCCAGGCGCTGACGACCATCAGTCAGCTCGATCCCATCCATGTCGACATCACGCAGTCCAGTGCCGAGTTGCTTGAGCTGCGGCGCCAGTGGCAGGCCGGGACCTTCGGCAAGGTCGAGATCAGCGGCGCCCCGGTGCGCCTGACGCTGGAGGATGGCAGTGCGTATCCGCACGCTGGCAAACTGCAGTTCACGGGTGCCACCGTCGGCCAGAGCACCGGTGCCATCACCCTGCGCGCGGTGTTCCCCAACCCCGAGCGGTTGCTGATGCCCGGCATGTACGTGCGTGCGCGACTGTCCACGGGCGAGTCGGGCGAAGCCATCGTGCTGCCCCAGCAGGCGCTGCAACGGGACCCGGCGGGCAAACCCAGCGTACAACTCATCAACGCCGACAACAAGATCGAAAAGCGCCCGATCCGGCTGGGTCAGGCCCTGGACGCACAGTGGCTGGTGCTGGACGGCCTGAAGGCCGGAGACCGCGTGATGGTCGATGGTTTCCAAAAAGCCCGCGTGGGCCAGGCCGTGACGCCTGTGGCCATGCGCGTTGACGGCAACCGTGTGGTGGAGGCACAGGCTTCCGCGTTGGCCGGCCAGGCGCAAGCCTCTGAAGAGCCCAAGCCCTGACCGACTCGATGGGGCCACGCCGACCCGGGTGACCCTGCAATTTTTCGAGCCAACCGAACACCATACGCTGCGCCATGGCCCATTTCTTCATCCACCGTCCCGTCTTCGCCTGGGTGCTGTCCATCGTCATCATGCTGGCCGGGGCGATGTCCATTTTCACCCTGCCGCTGGAGCAGTACCCCGACATCGCACCCCCTCGCGTGTCGATCAACGCCACCTACACCGGCGCCTCGGCCGAGACCGTGGCCGATTCCGTGACACAGGTGATCGAGCAGCAGCTCAAGGGCATCGACAACGTGCTCTACATGAACTCGACCAGCGACTCCGCGGGCCGCTCGCGCACGCAGCTGACCTTTGCCCCGGGCACAGACATCGACGTGGCCCAGGTGCAGGTGCAGAACAAGCTGCAGACCGCCATGAACCGGCTGCCCGAGGCGGTGAAGAGCCGTGGCGTGTTCGTCAACAAGGGCGGTCAGGACAACCTGATGACCTTCGTCTTCACCTCGCCCGACCCAACGGTCACGCAGGTCGCGATCGGCGACTACATCACGAGCAACGTGGTCGACGTGATCTCTCGGATCGACGGTGTGGGCGACGTGAGCGTGTTCGGCACCAATTACGCCATGCGCATCTGGATGGACCCGGGCAAGCTGGAGCAGTTCGCACTGATGCCGGCGGACCTCATCTCCGCGCTGAGCTCGCAGAACGCCCAGGTGTCCGCCGGGCAACTGGGTGCCCTGCCGGCGGTGAAGGACCAGATGCTCAACGCCACCATCACCGCGCGCACCAAGCTCAAGACGGTCGAGGAGTTCCAGGGCGTTGTTCTCAAGGCGGCGGCCGATGGCTCGCTCGTCACCGTGGGTGACGTCGCCCGCGTGGAACTGGACGCGGATAACCTGACGGTGAAGTCCCGCCTGAACAACCAGCCGGGCGCCGGACTGGGTGTGGTGCTGGCCGATGGCGCCAACGCCATGGCGGTGGCCAATGCGGTCAACGCCAAGATGGCCGAACTGGCGCCGTTCTTCCCCGACGGCATCACCGGCGTGATCAGCTCGGACAGCACGCCTTACGTGCGAGCGTCGATCAAGGAGGTGGTCATCACGCTGGCTGAAGCCTTGCTGCTGGTGGTGATCGTCATCTACATCTTCCTGCAGAACCTGCGCGCCACGCTGATTCCCGCCATTGCCGTTCCGGTGGTGTTGCTCGGCACCTTCGGGGTGCTGTCGGTGATGGGGTACTCCATCAACATGCTCACCATGTTCGCCATGGTGCTGGCCATCGGCTTGCTGGTGGACGATGCGATCGTGGTGGTGGAGAACGTGGAACGGGTGATGCACCAGGAGGGGCTGCCCGCGAAGGAGGCGACCATCAAGTCCATGGCCGAGATCACGCCGGCGCTGGTGGGCATCGGTCTCACGTTGTCGGCCGTGTTCATTCCCATGGCCTTCTTCTCGGGCTCGGTGGGGGTGATCTACCGTCAGTTCTCCGTGGCCATCGTCTCGGCCATGGCGTTCTCCGTGCTGGTGGCGCTCACACTCACGCCAGCGCTATGCGCCACGCTGCTCAAACCCACCGAATACGTTTACGAGGGAGCACCCGTCCGTCGAGGTTTTCTGGGCTGGATCGACCGGTTTTTCCAGGGTTTCAACGCCGGATTCGATCGCCGCGCCACGCGCTACCAGGGTGTCGTCGGCAAGCTGCTGGTGCGCGGCAAGCGCGTGCTGCTCGTGTTCGCCTTGCTCATCGGCGGTGTGGTGTTCCTGTTCCAGAAGCTGCCTACCTCCTTCCTGCCGATCGAAGACCAGGGCTTCATCTCTACCAGCGTGACGCTGCCGGCGGGCTCTTCGGATGCGCAGCTGGAAGTGGTCCTGCAGGACATCACCCGCTACTTCATGGCCCAGCCCGATGTGTTGCGGGTCAACTCACTGGCGGGCAACAGTGGCAACCAGAGTTCGGGCAGGATCTTCGTGCGACTCAAGCCCTGGGACGACCGGCCGAACGCCGAGCAGAGCGCCGATTTCATCGCGCGCAAGGCCACTCGTGACCTGTCGCGCATCCGCTCGGCCCGCATCTTCGTGTCGATGCCGCCCGCCGTGCGAGGCCTGGGTTCGGACGCCGGCGTGAACTTCATGCTCAAGGACATCAACGGGCTCGGCAACGATGCCTTGAGGGCGGCAAAGGACCGTGTGATCGATCTGGCCAACCAGCGGCCGGAGCTCGCGAACATGCGCACCACCGATTTCGACGTCACTTCCGAACTCAAGGTGGTGATCGACGACCGCAAGGCGGCCGCACTCGGCCTGTCCACCCAGGACATCAACAACGTGCTCTCCAGCGCGGTGGGCGGTTCGTACGTGAACGACTTCGTGCACAACGGCCGCGTCAAGCGCGTCTACGTGCAGGGCGATGCACCGTTCCGCATGCTGCCGCAGGACATCGGGCAGTGGACAGTGCGCAACCGCAACGGCGAGATGGTGCCGCTCTCTGCGTTCACCACGACCTCCTGGACCAGCAGTGCGCCGCAGCTGCTGCGCTATAACGGATCTCCGTCGATGGAGATGGTCGCAAACACCGCCGCCGGTGTTAGCTCGGGCGCTGCGATGCGCGCCGTCGAGGAGATCATGGCGGAGATGCCCGTGGGCATCGGCTACGAGTGGACGGGTGCTTCGCTGCAGGAGCGGCAGTCCGGCGCGCAGGCACCGCTGCTGTACGCCATCTCCATCCTTTTTGTGTTCCTCTGTCTGGCGGCGCTGTACGAGAGCTGGAGCGTGCCGTTCTCGGTCATCTTGGCCGTGCCACTGGGCGTGGTCGGTGCCTTGCTCGCCACCTATTTCCGGGGCATGTCCAACGACGTGTACTTCCAGGTCGGCTTGCTCACCACGGTGGGTCTCGCTTCCAAGAACGCGATCCTGATCGTGGAGTTCGCGGTGCAGCTGATGGATCAGGGCAGGGGCGTGTTCGACGCCACGTTGGAGGCGGTGCGCCGGCGGCTGCGTCCCATCCTGATGACCTCGCTGGCATTCGGCTTTGGCGTGCTGCCGCTGGCCCTGGGCACTGGCCCGGGCGCCGCCAGCCGCCAGGCCATCGGCACGGCCGTGCTCGGTGGCACCGTGCTGTCCACCATGCTCGGTCTGTTCTTCGTGCCGGTGTTCTTCCTCCTGGTGCGCAGCTGGGTCATGAGGAAACGGCCGAAAGACACCGCCGCCCCCAAGCCCACTCCCATGCCCACGCTGTCCTCTCAAGGAGAAGCCTGATGCGCCGAGCGAATGCCGTGTTCAAACGGGTCGCCGTCTTCGGCGTTCTGTCCTTGCTGTTGGCGGGCTGTGCCCAGTTGCCCCCGGCCAAGCCCGGTGTACAGGGCGTGGCTCCCCCCACGCTGGGCCAGCCACTGGCCGTTACCGATGCGAACCCCGTCGCCGTGCAAACCGCCGCGCGCCTGACCTGGGTGCAGCACCCGGGTTTGCGCCAATCGATTGCGCAGGCGCTCACGCACAACCGCGACCTGCGAGTGGCCTTGCTGAACATCGAGCGGGGGCGTGCGCAGTACGGCATCACGAGTGCGGCTCAACTGCCCACGGTGGCCGCGACGGCACAGGGCAGCCGCAGCCGCACGTCGGCGGATCTGTCGAGCAACGGCCAGCCCGCTACCTCCAGCCAGTACACGGCGCAACTCGCCGTCACCAGTTTCGAGCTGGACCTGTGGGGCCGCGTGCGCAACCTCAACGAGGCGGCGCTGCAGCAGTTCCTGCAATCGGAGGTGAATCAGCAGAACGTGCAGATCACGCTGGTGGCCGATGTCACCAACGCGTGGCTGAATCTGGCCGCCAACGAGGCCCGCCTGACCCTGGCCCGGGACACCCTGGCCGGCCGGGTGAAGGCTTACCAGCTCACCGAACGCATACACCAGTTGGGCGGCACGTCCGGCTTGGTACTGGCACAAAATCGGGTCACGGTTGAAACCGCCCGCGGCGATGTTGCCGTTTTCACCGGCCAGGTGGCCAAGGACCGCAATGCTCTGGACGCCCTGGTCGGTAGTGGCCTGAATCCCGACTGGCTCCCCACGGCCGAGACGCTGCGGGGCGATTCGGCGGCGCCCGCGGCCCTGATGGTGCTGCCCGCAGATCTGCCATCGAGCCTGCTGCTGGAACGCCCCGACGTGCGCGCATCCGAATACAACCTGCAGGCCCTCTCGGCCAACGTGGCAGCGGCGCGCGCGGCGCTGTTCCCGACCATCAGCCTGAGCACCAGCATCGGTTTCGGCAGCCGTGAGCTGGACAACTTGCTCGGCAGTGGCAACAACACTTGGAACTTCGTGCCCCAGATCCGCTGGCCCATCTTCGATGGCGGCGGTGCACGCGCGGCCGTGGTTGTGGCGCAGGCCAACCGCGAAATCGCCGTGACCCAGTACGAGAAAGCCATCCAGACCGCCTTCCGTGAAGTCTCGGATGCACTTGCCGAGCGCGCTCAGTGGCAGGAACGCCTGTCGGCACAGCAGGCGGTGGTGGAGGCCAACGCGCGGGTGTTCGAGCTGTCCGAGGCGCGCTTCACCTCTGGCGTGGACAACTACCTCACGGTGCTTGATTCCCAGCGCAGCCTGTACGCCGCGCAGCAGACACTGATCGGTCTGCGCCAGTCCGAGCAAGCCAACCGAGTGGCGCTGTGGAAGGTGCTGGGCGGGCAGCTTGCCTCGCCAGCCGAAGAACTTCATTCAGTTCACTAGTGCCTCGCGCTTCTGCATCTTTGATGCCAAATTTCGCATCCAGTTTGACAAAGACCATTTGCAGCAATACGGCGAGCTAAAGCCGATCACTGACGATGTGAACTCAGCGTCATATGTTGGCGTACAACTTCAAACGCGTCCTCAGTATCCTGGGCTTCGAGAGGACCAGGAAAGTGATGCAGTTGTTGGGCGCATAGGCGCCCTTTTGCGTTCGCAGCAGGCCCAAATTGCCACCCGAGCGGGCTCCAGGTCACTCTGACGGGTCGCAGATGCGGCCAAGACGAAGAAAACCGCAAAGCTGCAAGCAGCGCCCGTGTCGCGCGAGCTCCTTGCGAGTTATCACACAGACTCGCTGCACAGCTGTCAGTGATGATTGGACGCCGAATGCCCTGCAGGGTCGGGAGAGGGCCTTCAAGCCAACTTGCAGGGATGGCTAAGCCCGTTTCCCCCTGAATGGCACCACATTGCCTGCCACACAGGCATCCAGGTAGTTGCTCCAGGCCTGCATCATCTGGGCTCGCGGCTGGAGGTACATGGCGTGGTTGTACGACGCACTGACCTGGTTCCGTTCCTGGTGGGCCAGCTGAAGCTCGATGTGCTCGTGCGGCCAGCCCTGTTCGTGCAGCAGGGTGGAGGCGATGCCCCGGAAACCATGGCCCGTCATGCGCCCCGAATAGCCCATACGGTCCAGAGCGCCCAGGATGGTGTTGTTGCTCATCGACTTTTGATGGTCACGCTCACCGGGGAAGAGCAGGGGGCTCTGACCGGTCAGGGTGTGCAGGCTTCGAAGCAGGGTCACCGCCTGGGTGGAGAGGGGCACCACGTGCGGCGTCTTCATCTTCATTCGTGACGCCGGTATGTCCCAGCGTCCGCCGTCGAGGTCGAACTCTTCCCAGCGCGCGCCGATCAGCTCGCTGGTGCGCACAAAGGTCATGGCCATGAGCTTGATGGCCACGCGGGTGACGGTGCTGCCGTTGTAGACCTCGATCTTGCGCAACAGCTCCGGCAGTTCCTTGCTGTCCAGCCGCGCGTAGTTTTCCTTTTTTCGCGAGGCGAGCACATCGCTGGGGCGAATCTCAACGGCCGGGTTGCGTTTCGCCAAACCGTGGGCGATGGCGTAGCGAAAGATCTGGGAGCAGGTCTGCAGGGCGCGTTTGGCGATGTCGAGGGCGCCACGCTTTTCGATGGCTTTCATCATCGCAACCAGCTCGGGTGCCTCGATCTCTGCGACAGGCCGCAAGCCAATGGCCGGGAAGACGTCGGCCTCCAGGCGCCGCCAAACGTAGACCGTGTGGCTGTCGCTGCGCGCGGCCTTCCAGCTTTCCCACCATTTTTTCGCCACGGCCGCGAATGTGTCTTCGACAGCCAGACGGCGGGCGATCTTCTCGAACTTGCGGGCCGCCATCGGGTCGGAGCCCGCTGCGAGCTGCTTGCGGGCCTCGTCCACCTTGTCCCTGGCCTGGGCGAGTGACACGTCTGGGTAGGCGCCGACAGCCATCAGTTTCTCTTTGCCCAGAAAACGGTACTTCCAGCGCCAGAGCTTGGAACCTGCCGGCGTGATCAGCAGGTACAGGCCCCTGCCGTCAGCCATCTTGATGGGTGATGGGCCGGCTTTTGCCTTCAGAACTTCGGTGTTGGTCAGCGCCATTTCGAGCTCCAAACCGTACCCCGAAGGTGAAATACCCCCAACTAGTGGGGTACGGACCCCCAAAGATACCCCCAAAAATCCTGGGATGGCAAGAACCGTTACGGGACGCCTGGAAACAAAAAAGCCCCGGAACACGAGGTAAACCGGGGCTTTCAGGGTGTCTTTCGAGACGTCCTGGGACGCTCTGGGACTCATTATTGGCGGAGAGGGCGGGATTCGAACCCGCGGTGGGGATTAGCCCACACACGCTTTCCAGGCGTGCGACTTAAACCACTCATCCACCTCTCCGCGAAGCCCTGCATTGTAGCAGGCCAGACGGCGCCTACCGGAGCATCAGACTGCTTTTCCGGTACCGATCATCTTCATTGCCGAGCCGATCAGGCCCGCGACCTCGGTCATGTTGCCAGGAATGATCAACGTGGTGGTGGCGTCCGCCGCGACCTTGCCGTAGGCATCAACAGCCCGTTCAGCCACCTTCAGCTGCACGGCTTGCTCGCCGCCCGGTTGCTGGATGGCCGCTGCGATGCGTTCGATGGCCTGCGCGGTGGCGTCGGCCACCGCGGTGATGGCCGCGGCCTCGCCCTGGGCGTTGTTGATGGCGGCCTGCTTTTCACCCTCGGAGCGGGCGATGAAGGCCTCGCGCTCACCGGTGGCGATGTTGATCTGCTCCTGGCGCCGACCTTCGGACGCGGCGATCAGGGCCCGCTTTTCACGCTCGGCGGTGATCTGCGCCTGCATGGCCAGCAGAATTTCCTTGGGCGGCGTGAGGTCCTTGATTTCATAGCGCAGCACCTTCACGCCCCAGTTGAGCGCGGCTTCGTCGATGGCGTGAACCACCTGGGCGTTGATGATGTCGCGCTCTTCGAAGGTCTTGTCCAGCTCCAGCTTGCCGATGACCGAGCGCAGCGAGGTCTGTGCGAGCTGGGTCACGGCCATGATGTAGTTGGACGAGCCGTAGCTGGCGCGCATGGGGTCGGTGACCTGGAAGTACAGGATGCCGTCGACCTGCAACTGCGTGTTGTCGCGTGTGATGCAGACCTGGCTGGGCACATCCAGCGGAATTTCTTTGAGACTGTGCTTGTAGGCCACCTTGTCGATGAAGGGCACCAGAAAGTTCAGGCCGGGCGCCAGGGATGCGTGGTACTTGCCCAGACGCTCCACCACCCAGGCGTTCTGCTGCGGCACGACCTTGATCGAGCGGGTGATGAAGATGGCGGCGATGACAAACAGAAGTACGGCGATTTCCATGTGTGTGATTCCGTTGTGGTGAGAAGAGGGTTTGCATCATGCCCCACGGGCAAGGTTGCAGTCTGATAGTCAGACTTTTTCCACCAGCAGACGGCTGCCCACGAGTTCTGCCACGCGGTAGGCCCCCGGAATCGGGGGGTTGCCCGCCCGCTGGATCACGGTCCATTGCGCGCCCCGGTATTTGACGCTTGCTGTGCCGTCGGGCAGCCATTCTTCGATCTGTATGACCTCACCCACATCGAGATTCACACTGCGCATGGCGCGCACCGACGGGTCCGACGGGCGCCGCCGCTTGATCAGGTGCCAGAAGAACACGGCCGCGGATCCGATCACCGCAGCCACAATCAGCTGCATGCTCAATCCGACGCCTGCATGGGCGGCCAGTGCCGCGGCGACCATGCCCACGGCCAGCATGAGCAGGTAGAAAGTCCCGGTGAACAACTCCAGCGCCACGGCCGCGCCGACCAGCAGCCACCAAAGGGTGGAATCCGACATGTAAGCTCTCCAATGCGGCAGGCATTCCCCTGAATGTCTGACCCGTGCCACATTCTGCGACAAATGCCCTGCGTCAAAAGGGCAGGGCCACTCGATTTCCGTACACTTCGCGCCTGTTTCGATTCCTTTTGCACCTGATGGCCGCGTCCGCGGCTGGAGACCGCCATGAAATTCCGTTTTCCCATCGTCATCATCGATGAGGACTTCCGTTCGGAGAACTCCTCCGGTCTGGGCATTCGCGCCCTGGCGCAAGCCATCGAGACGGAGGGGTTCGAGGTGGTCGGCGTCACCAGCTACGGCGACCTCAGCCTGTTTGCGCAGCAGCAGAGCCGCGCCAGCGCGTTCATCCTGTCCATCGACGATGAAGAGTTCAGCCCGGGGCCGGATCTGGACCCGGTGGTGCTGAACCTGCGCAACTTCATCCAGGAAGTGCGGCGCAAGAACGCCGATGTGCCGATCTACGTGCACGGCGAAACCAAGACCAGCCGCCACCTGCCCAACGACATCCTGCGCGAGCTGCACGGCTTCATCCACATGTTCGAGGACACGCCCGAGTTCGTGGCGCGTCACATCATCCGCGAAGCCAAGAGTTATCTCGAAGGCATCCAGCCGCCGTTCTTCAAGGCGCTGCTCGATTACGCCGAAGACGGCTCCTATTCCTGGCACTGTCCGGGTCATTCGGGCGGCGTGGCCTTCCTGAAGAGCCCGGTGGGCCAGATGTACCACCAGTTCTACGGCGAGAACATGCTGCGGGCCGACGTGTGCAACGCGGTGGAAGAGCTGGGCCAGCTGCTGGACCACAACGGCGCCATCGGTGCCAGCGAACGCAACGCGGCGCGCATCTTCAACGCCGACCACTGCTACTTCGTCACCAACGGCACCAGCACCAGCAACAAGATGGTCTGGCACCACACGGTGGCGCCGGGCGACGTGGTGGTGGTGGACCGCAACTGCCACAAGTCCATCCTGCACAGCATCATCATGACGGGCGCGATCCCCGTCTTCCTGAAGCCCACGCGCAACCACTACGGCATCATCGGCCCGATCCCGCAGAGCGAGTTCGAGATCGACGCCATCAAGGCCAAGATCCGCGCCAACCCGCTACTGGCCGGCGTGGATGCCGACACCGTCAAGCCGCGCATCCTGACGCTCACGCAGTCCACCTACGACGGTGTGCTCTACAACACCGAGACCATCAAGAACCTGCTCGATGGCTGGGTGGACAACCTGCACTTCGACGAAGCCTGGCTGCCCCATGCGGCCTTCCACCCGTTCTACGGCAGCTTCCACGCCATGGGCAAGAAGCGCGCGCGTCCGCAGCATTCGGTGGTCTACGCGACGCAGTCCATCCACAAGCTGCTGGCCGGCATCAGCCAGGCCAGCCATGTGCTGGTACAGGACTCGCAGACCACCAAGCTGGACCGCCACCTCTTCAACGAGGCCTACCTGATGCACACCAGCACCAGCCCGCAGTACAGCATCATCGCCAGCTGCGACGTGGCGGCGGCCATGATGGAGCCGCCCGGCGGCACAGCGCTGGTGGAGGAGAGCATCGCCGAAGCCCTGGATTTCCGCCGCGCCATGCGCAAGGTCGAGGCGGAATTCGGTGAAGACGACTGGTGGTTCCAGGTCTGGGGACCCGACAACCTGGTGGAAGAGGGCATCGGCCGCGCCAGCGACTGGGTGCTCAAGCGCACCGACGCCGATGGCGTGCAGCCTTCCGATGGCGAAGAAGCCTGGCACGGTTTCGGCGACATGGCGCCGGGCTTCAACATGCTGGACCCGATCAAGGCGACCATCGTCACGCCCGGCCTGAACATGAACGGCGATTTCGCCGCCACCGGCATCCCGGCCTCCATCGTCACCAAGTTCCTGGCTGAGCACGGCGTGGTGGTGGAGAAGACCGGGCTTTACAGCTTCTTCATCATGTTCACCATCGGCATCACCAAGGGCCGCTGGAACACGCTGCTGACCGCGCTGCAGCAGTTCAAGGACGACTACGCCAAGAACCAGCCCATGTGGCGCATCCTGCCGGAGTTCTGCCAGAAACACCCCCGTTACGAACAGATGGGCCTGCGCGACCTCTGCCAGCACGTGCACGAGCTCTACGCCAAGTACGACATCGCACGCCTCACGACCGACATGTACCTGAGCGATCACACGCCGGCCATGAAACCGAGTGACGCGTTTGCGCACATCGCCCACCGCACCACGCAACGCGTGCCGATCGATGATCTGGAGGGCCGCATCACCACCAGCCTGGTGACGCCGTATCCGCCCGGCATCCCGCTGCTGATCCCCGGCGAGGTGTTCAACAAGAAGATCGTGGACTACCTCAAGTTCAACCGCGAGTTCGCGCGCGAGTGCCCCGGGTTCGAGACCGATATCCACGGGCTGGTGCAAGAGCGCGGGGTGGACGGCGTGGTCAGCTACTTTGCCGACTGTGTGGGTGTCTGAAACCGCCGGACACGGCGATCCGGAGGGCACACGGTAAGATGTTCTGGCAACCCGCGCTGCGCGGGAAGCGCAATGGAACGTGCACCGTTGCATGCCCACCACCCAACCGGAGGCTTACCGATGTTCCCTGAATACCGCGATCTCATCACCCGACTCAAGGGCCATGACGTCCACTTCACGCGCCTGTTTGACAAGCACAACGAACTGGACCAGGTGATCAAAAACAAGGAAGCGCACATTGAACCCGGTTCGCAGGTCGAGATTGAGCAGTTGAAAAAAGAAAAACTGCTGCTCAAGGACCAGATTTACGGCCTCTTGCGCCAGGCCAGCACCTGAGCAGCGCGGTCCAATCCCCTGTTCAACGCAGGGCAGGGGTCTGCGCACCGACCGGCGCCGACAAGTCGGCGTCGCTGCGGATGCGCAAAAAAGTGGCGAAGCGCGGCAGGCCACTGTCGTGCAGACCCCGGTAGCGGTAGGTCACCCAGGTGCCCGTCGGTGGCGGCTGCTGGCGCAGGGCATCGCTGAAGCCACTCCCGATCCGGAACCGGCGTCCATCCGGTGACTGCACCAGCAGGGCGCCCATGGCGCCCACGTATTTGCCCCGACCGGGCACGGACCCCAGCACCTGGGCTTCTGCGTCTTCGTGGGTCTTCACTTTGAGCAGGTCGTCGCTGCGCACGGCGCGGTACAGCGAGTCGCCACGGTGCAGCATCAAGCCTTCGCCACCCGACCGCACCATCCGGTCCAGCCGATGGCCCAGCGCCTCGTGGCTGGACACCCGTTCCTGCGGCACGGCCTGCACCCACGGCCGGTCCATGCCCTGGACCAGTGACCGGTAAGCCACGATGCGCTCACTGAACACGCCCGGGTGTGCCGGCAGATCAAACACCATGAAACGGATGCGTCGCCAGGCCTCGTCATCGGGCGTTTGCTGGCGCACGGTGGAGACCGTTTCTTCGAAGCGGCCACGTCCGGCCCAGAGTTCACCGTCCATGGGTTCGGCGGGCCAGCCCTGGGTGAACCAGGCCGGTGCCTGAACCTCGGTCCCGCCGCGGGTCAACAAGCGCCGGCCATCCCAGAAACCGCGCACGCCGTCGTACTTTTCGCTGAGCCAGTAGGCACCCAGATCGATGCCGGGGCGGTAGACATTGGCCAGCATCAGGGTCGGGGTGTTGTTGGGGGCGGCCGCCTCGGCGCCACCGAACGCCAGCAGACCGAGTGCCGCCAGCAACCAAGCCCGCCGATGAATGGAGGGTTGATGGCCTGTTTGCATGTTCAGGAAACCACCGGTTCACTGTCCCGGCTGGCGCCGCCGGTCTGGCTGAAGCCCCCGTCCACATGGGTGATCTCCGCAGTCACACCCGAAGCCAGGTCGGACAGCAGGAACGCCGCCACGTTGCCGACGTCTTCAATGGTAATGTTGCGACGCAGGGGCGATGCGGCGGCCACCATGCCCAGCAGCTTGCCAAAGTCCTTGATGCCGCTGGCGGCCAGCGTCTTGATCGGTCCGGCGCTGATGCCGTTGACACGCATGCCCCGCGGACCCAGCGACTCGGCCAGGTAGCGCACCGAAGCTTCCAGGCTGGCCTTGGCCAGGCCCATGGTGTTGTAGTGGGGAATGATGCGCAGCGCGCCGAGGTAGCTCAGTGTGAGCAGGGCGGCTCTGTCGTTGAGGTAGGGCAGGGCGGCCTTGGCCATGGCGGGGAAACTGTAGGCGCTGATGTCGTGGGCGATGCGGAAAGCTTCGCGCGACAGGCCATCGAGAAAGTCGCCGGCGATCGCCTCGTGCGGCGCGAAGCCGATGCTGTGCACGAAGCCGTCAAACTTCGGCCAGGTCTTCGACAGATCGGCAAACATCTGGTGAATCTGGGCGTCGTCGCTGACATCGCAGTCAAAGATCAGCGTCGAGTCGAACTCGGCCGCGAACTCGGTGATGCGGTCCTTGAAGCGTTCCCCCACATAGCTGAAAGCGAGTTCGGCGCCCTGCTGGTGGCAGGCTCTGGCGATGCCGTAGGCGATGGATCGGTTGGACAACACACCCGTGATCAGCAGTTTTTTGCCGCTCAGAAAACCCATGGCTCTACCTCCGATGAAAAATCCAGCAGAATTGTCGCATGCACCCACCTCTTCACCGCCTCCGTTCACGCCTGGCTGGTCTGTGTTCGGTGGCCGTGCTGGCGCTGTCTGCAAGCCCGGTCTGGTCGGCGCACGGCTATGCGCTCTGGGGTGACCTCAGATACCCACCGGGGTTTGACCATTTTGCCTACGTGAACCCTGCCGCGCCCAAAGGGGGCGAGTTGCGGCTGGTCAGCAACCTGCGCGTTTCCACCTTCGACAAATACAACCCGTTCACCTTGCGGGGCAGTGCACCGGCCTACCTGTCCGACCTGATGTTCGACTCGCTGCTCACGGGTGCGCTGGACGAAACGGGTGCCGGCTACGGACTGCTGGCCGAAGACGTGGATGCCGCGAGCGACGGCCTGTCGGTCACCTTCCGGTTGCGGCGCGAGGCGCGTTTCCACAACGGCGACCCGGTGCTGGCCGCCGACGTGAAGCACAGCTTCGACACCCTCATGGGGCCCTACACCTCGCCCGCCTACAAGACCATCCTGGAAGACGTGGCGGGACTGGACGTGATCGACGAGCGCACGGTGCGCTACCGGTTCAAGAAGCCCAACCGCGAAATGCCGTTGACGGTGGGTGGCCTGCCCGTGTTCAGCCGTGCCTGGGGCAACACACCCGATCCCAAGACTGGGCAGCGCAAGAGCTTTGACCAGGTGGTGATGGATTTCCCGATCGGCAGCGGTCCGTACAAGATCGGTCCCGTGCAGTTTGGCAAGGACATCACCTACGTGCGCGACCCGGCCTACTGGGCGCGCGACCTGCCGGTGCGCCGCGGTACCGCCAATTTCGACCGCATCACGGTGAAGATTTACAAGGACGCCACCGCGCGGCTCGAAGCGCTCAAGGCGGGCGAGTTTGACCTGATGCGCTTCTTCTCGGCCGGCGACTGGGCGCGTCGCGTCAATGGCAAACGCTTCAACACCGGCGAGCTGGTCAAGGCCGAGCTGGTGCACCGCCTGCCCACTGGCTTCCAGAGTTATGTGCTCAACACGCGCCGCCAGCCGCTCGACGACATCCGCGTGCGAGAGGCGCTGGGTCTGGCGATGGACTACGAGTGGATGAACCGGCAGATGTTCTACGGCGCCTACCAGCGCGTGCAGGGCCTGTTTGGCAATACCGATTGTTCGCCCACGGGCGAGCCTGGACCCGACGAACTCGCGTTGATGCAACCCTGGCGCAGCCAGTTGCCCGCCGCGGCCTTTGGCCCCATGTACGCACCGCCGCGCACCGACGGCCATTACTCCCTGCGCGGCAACTTGCGCAAGGCCCAGGCGCTGTTGCGTGAGGCTGGCTGGACGGTGCAGGGAGGGCAATTGCGCAACGCCCGGGGGCAAGCCATGGTGCTGGAATATCTGGACAGCGCCGAAACCGGGGCGAGGGTTGTCACACCGTGGGCGCGCAATCTGGAAAAGCTCGGCATCGAGCTGAAGTTCCGGCCGGTGGATTTCGCGCTGTACCAGCAGCGCCTGCGCGGTTTCGACTTCGACATCATTTCCATCGCCTACGGCGGCACGCCCAACCCCGGCGCCGAATACGCCGACCTCTTCGGCAGTCAGGCGGCCAAGACCGAAGACTCAGGCAACTTCGCGGGCGTCAGCAGCCCCGCTGTGGATGCGCTGCTGGCCCGGATGGTCAATGCGCGCATCAAGCCCGACTTCCTGGCCGCCTGCCGGGCGCTGGACCGCATCATCAGCCACAGCCACTACCTGATACCGCAGTGGTCTGCGACCACCCACCGCATGGTCTACAACGCCTGGCGGCTGGACCGCCCGAAGGACATGCCGCCTTACGCAGCCGGCGAAGCCTGGGCCATCGACACATGGTGGAGCAAGCAGTGACCACCGCCATCGCTTGCCCGACGAGATCAGGTACAAACTGACCATGTGGGTCTACATCCTCAAACGCCTCCTGCTCATGATCCCGACGCTGTTCGGGGTCTTGCTGCTGACCTTCGTGGTGATCCAGTTCGTGCCGGGCGGGCCGGTGGACCAGTACCTGGCCGAGGCGCGCACAGGGCAGGGCGGTGGTGCGGAGGGTGGCTCGGTGTACCGCGGCGCGCAAGGTGTGGACCCGCAACGGCTGGAGCAGATCAAGGCGCTGTACGGCTTTGACAAGCCGGCGCACGAGCGCTTTTTCCAGATGCTCGGGCAGTTCGCGCGTTTCGACCTGGGCACCAGCTTCTTCCAGAACAAGGCGGTGTCCGAACTCATCGTCGAAAAGCTGCCGGTGTCGATCAGTCTCGGCATGTGGACCTTTTTCATCAGCTATCTGGTGGCCGTGCCGCTGGGTGTGGCCAAGGCGGTTCGCGCCGGCTCCCGTTTTGATCTGGTGACCACGCTGCTGGTGTTGATCGGTTATGCCATCCCCGGCTTCGTTCTGGGTGTGGCGCTGCTGGTGATCTTTGGCGGACAGCTACAGTGGTTTCCGCTGCGCGGACTCACTTCATCGAACTGGGAGGAACTGAGCTGGGGTGCGCGCATCGTGGACTATCTCTGGCACATCACCCTGCCGCTGACCGCCATGGTGCTCGGGAGTTTTGCGGTCACGGCCATGCTCACGAAGAACGCCTTTCTGGAAGAAATCCGGAAGCAGTACGTGATGACCGCGCGCGCCAAGGGCCTGAGCGAGCGCCAGGTGTTGTGGAAGCACGTCTTCCGCAACGCGCTGATTCCCATCGTCACCGGCTTTCCCTCGGCCTTCATCGGCGCGTTCTTCGCCGGTTCGCTGCTCATCGAGACGCTGTTTTCGCTCGATGGCCTGGGTCTGCTGAGCTACGAGAGCGTGATCCGGCGCGACTATCCCGTCGTGCTGGGCACGCTGTTCTTCTTCACGCTGATCGGGCTGGTGACCAAACTGATCTCCGACCTTTGTTACGTGTGGGTCGATCCCCGCGTCAAGTTCGATTGAATCCGATGGCTGCCGCTTCTCCTTCCCGCCGCGCCTGGCAGCGCTTCAAACGCAACCGCCTGGGTTACTGGAGCCTGGTGGTCTTCTGCGTGCTGGTGGTCGCCAGCCTGTTTGCCGAGCTGCTGTCGAACGACCGGCCGCTGATCGTGCGTTACGAGGGCAGCACCTATTTCCCCATGGTGCAGGACTACCCGGAAACCACGTTCGGCGGTGATTTTGAAACCAGCACCGACTACCTGGACCCCTTCATCCGCGAGCAGCTGAACCGCTGCGACAACTGGGCGGTCTATGCGCCCAACCCCTATGGCCCGAAGACACTCAACTACTTCGCCAAAGAGCCCAATCCTTCGGCGCCCACCCTCGACAACTGGCTCGGCACCGACGACCGGGGCCGCGATCTGCTGGCCCAGCTGATCTACGGCTTCCGGGTCAGTGTGCTGTTTGCGCTGGCACTCACCTTCATCGGCGTCCTGCTGGGCGTGATCACCGGTGCCATCCAGGGCTTTTTTGGCGGCAAGACCGACCTGGCCTTCCAGCGTTTCATCGAGATCTGGGGTTCGATGCCCGAGCTCTACCTGCTCATCATCTTCTCCGCCGTGTTCGCGCCCAGCATCAGCCTGCTGCTGGTGTTGCTCAGCCTGTTTGGCTGGATGGGCTTGTCCGACTACGTACGCGCCGAATTCCTGCGCAACCGCCAGCTGGACTACGTGCGCGCGGCGCGTGCCCTGGGCCTGTCGAACGGGCAGATCATCTGGCGCCACGTGTTGCCCAACAGCCTGACGCCGGTGGTGACTTTTCTGCCGTTCCGCATGAGCGCGGCCATCCTGGCGCTCACCTCGCTGGACTTTCTGGGCCTGGGCGTGCCGCCCGGCACGCCGTCGCTCGGCGAACTGCTCAGCCAGGGCAAGAACAACATCGACGCCTGGTGGATTTCCATGTCCACCTTCGCCGTGCTCGTGATCACGCTGCTGCTGCTGACCTTCATGGGGGATGCGCTGCGTGATGCGCTGGACCCCAGAAAGCAGGACCGATGAAACCTTTGCTGGAGGTCCGGAACCTGAGGGTATCGTTCGGCGACCAGGAGGTGGTGCACGGCATCGATTTTTCGATCGCTGCTGGCGAAAAGCTGGCCCTGGTGGGCGAGTCCGGCTCGGGCAAGACGGTCTCGGCGCTCTCGCTGCTGCGCCTGGTGCACAACGCCGTGGTCACTGGCTCGGCGATGCTGGCGGGGCGGGACCTGCTGCAGATGACCGAGCACCAGTTGCGCGGCGTGCGCGGCGACGACGTGGCCGTCATCTTCCAGGAACCCATGACCGCGCTGAACCCGCTCTACACGGTGGGCGACCAGATCGCCGAAGTGCTGCAACTGAAAAAAGGGCTGACGGCGGGCCAGGCCCGGTCCGCCACGGTGGAGCTGCTGGCGTCCACGGGCATCCCCGAGCCCGCCCGCCGCGCGAACGCCTTCCCGCACCAGCTCAGCGGTGGCCAGCGCCAGCGCGCCATGATCGCCATGGCGCTGGCCAGTGCGCCGAAGCTGCTGCTGGCCGACGAGCCCACCACCGCGCTGGATGTGAGCCTGCGTGGCCAGATCCTCGACCTGCTGGCCGATCTGCAACGCCAGCACGGCATGGCGGTGTTGCTGATCACGCACGATCTGAACCTGGTGCGGCGCTTCGCCGACCGCGTGGCGGTGATGGAGCGCGGGCATCTGGTGGAGCAGGGCGGTGTGAGCGAGGTGTTTGCCGCACCGCAACACGCCTACACCCGCATGCTGCTGGCCAGCAAACCCGCTCGCGATGTGGTCGAGGCGCCCGCCACCGCGGCCGAGCCGGTGCTGCAGGCGCGGGGTCTGCGCGTGAGTTACCCGGTTCCGCTGCCGGGCCTGAGCGGCTGGTTCAAGAAAGGCGAGTTCGTGGCCGTGCAAGGGGCTGATCTCGATATTCCGCCTGGACGCACGCTGGGGGTGATCGGTGAGTCGGGCTCGGGCAAGTCCACGCTCGCGCTGGCCGCGCTGGGCCTGTTGCCGCACGGGGGCAGCCTGCGGGTGACCGGGACCGACTGGAACGAAGCCCAGAAGTCGGGCCAGAGCCGCGCCCTGCGCCAGCGCATCCAGGTCGTCTTTCAGGACCCGTTTTCTTCGTTGTCGCCGCGCATGACGGTGGAGCAGATCGTGGGCGAAGGCCTGTTGGTCCACGAACCCGGACTGTCCGCCGCCCAGCGCCGGGAGCGCGTGGTGGTTGCGCTCGCCGATGTCGGGCTGGTGGACGACCCTCGCCATGGCGGCGACTGGCTGCAGCGCTACCCCCACGAATTTTCCGGCGGCCAGCGCCAGCGCCTGGCGATTGCGCGCGCGCTCATCGTGGGGCCTCAACTGCTGGTGCTCGACGAGCCCACGAGTGCGCTGGACGTGACGGTGCAGAAACAGGTGCTCGCATTGCTGCAGCGTCTGCAGCGCGAGCGGGAGCTGAGCTACTTGCTGATCACCCACGACGTGGACGTGATCGCTGCCATGGCCCACGAGGTCGTGGTGATGAAAGACGGGGTATTGCTCGAACGGGGTCACGTGGACCGGGTGCTGCAACAGCCGCAACATCCCTACACCCAGGCGCTGGTTCGGGCCGCAGCCTGAGCTGCGTGTGCGGGCTTGAACTAACATCACTCCCCAGCATTGGCCGCCGTGGCGCGTCTTCGCGCGAACCCCTTCCACCCTCATCCATGACCCAGACCCTACCGCCAGCGCCTTCCCCAACTGCCGCCGTGCCCGTGGACATGATTTCGCCAGTCCGCTGGGTCGAAAGAGGCTGGGACGATCTGCGGGCCAACCCGATACCGGGGCTGGCTCACGGCGCGTTGATCACGGCCTTCGGCTGGTTGCTGATGTGGGCGGCGCGCGAGAAATTCTGGCTGCTTGCAGGGGCCTTCTCCGGCTTCCTGATCGTCGCCCCGGTGCTGGCGACCGGCCTGTACCACGTCAGCCGTGAACGAGCCGTCGGGCGGCAGGCGGGCCTGGCCGATGTGTTCGCGCTGTGGCGCACGTTTGATGGGCGCCTGGTGCGCTTTGGCCTGCTGCTGGGCCTGGCGGGTACCGGCTGGGTATTGACCTCCGCCGGCCTGATCACACTCTGGTCCGAGATCCCTATCAACAAGCCGGTTGATTTTTTGCGCCACGTGGTGCTGGTGCGGGAACCCGGCCTGTTCGAGGTCTGGCTCCTGATGGGCTCGCTGCTCGCTGCGCCGGTTTTTGCCTCCAGCGTGGTCGCCATACCGATGCTGGTGGACAAGAGCGTTCCCGTCAGCATGGCGGTGACAGCGAGTTGGCGCGCCGTGGCCGATCACCCCGGGCCGCTGGTCTGGTGGGCGGTGCTGATCGGCATGCTGGTGGGCATGGGCATGATCACCGCCTTGCTGGGCCTGATCGTGGTCATCCCCCTGGTGGCCCATGCCAGCTGGCACGCCTACCGCGACCTCTGCCCCGAACCCCCCACGTCCACGGCGCCCGCCGTCTGAGCCGCACCGCGACCGTTTTCCATGGAAACCACCCTTTTCGGCTACACCGAGGGCCAGATCGCCCAGTTCGGCTTGACCTTCGGTGTCGGCGCGTTCATCCTGTACATGCTGTTCATCGTGTTCAACCTCGCGTTGGAGTCCAAGGCGGGCAAATTCGGCTCGTTCATCCTGTTTCTGGTGCTCTCGCTGGGCATGCTGGGCTTTGTTGCCAAAAACATCATCCAGTGGGTGTTGGGTATTTGATGGCGTCGGTGGCTCGGATATTGCAATAGGGGTCTCGGACAGGTTACAATGCGAGCTTCACGACCAAATGGGCGGGTTACTACCGGCCCATTTTTTTTGGCCGAACGCTTTTCCAACCAACACCGAACAAGGCAGATACCGCACCAATGGCCTGGCAAGAAACCGTCACGCAAACCGTCACTGGACTGGGTTTTGACCTGGTGGATCTGGAGCGTTCCGCCGGTGGTTTGTTGCGTGTCACGATAGATCTGCCCTGGCAACCGCCAGAAGCGGGCCAGCCCGCACCGGTGCCCCAGTTCGTGACGGTGGAAGATTGCGAGAAGGTGACGCGCCAGCTGCACTATCTGCTGGAAGTCGAAGGTCTCGAATACCGCCGGCTGGAGGTGGGTTCGCCGGGTATCGATCGTCCCTTGCGTCATGAAGTCGACTACATCCGTTTTGAGGGTCACATGGTTGACCTCACGCTGAAGGCGCCGATCGGCGTCACGGATTCGGGCATTTCCGCCAGTCGAAAAAAGTTTCGCGGCACGCTGGAGCGGGCTGCTGATGGGGTTTCCTGGCAACTGGTCTGGAGCGATGCGCCCGAACCCAAGCCCGGGCAGCGTGTGAGCAAGAAGCGCGTTCCGCCGCCGTTGCAGGCGCTGGGCTTTGTGCTGGACGATGTCCAGCAGGCCCGGTTGGCGCCTATTGTGAATTTCAAGGGTCGCCAGTCGGCTTCAGGTGGATCGGATCCGGTTTGAAGTGTGATTTGTGCGAACCATTTATGCAAAAAATGTTTGTGACTCTGGAAAAGAGCTTCGGAAAGGTGGGCGAGTGATATGAACCGCGAAATGTTGATGCTGATCGATGCCATCTCGCGCGAGAAAAATGTCGAACGGGACATTGTGCTGAGCGCTGTGGAACTGGCGCTGGCCTCGGCCACCAAAAAACTCTACAAAGGCGACGTGGACATCCGCGTGGCCATGAGTCCGGACGATGGCTCCTACGAGACTTTCCGCCGTTGGCTCGTCGTGCCCGACGAAGCGGGCCTGCAGAATCCCGATGCCGAGGAACTGCTGACCGATGCGCGCGATGAAATTCCCGACATCGAAGAAGGCGACTACATCGAGAAGCCGGTTGAAAGTGTGCCCATCGGCCGCATCGGTGCCATGGCGGCCAAACAGGTGATCCTGCAGAAGATCCGCGATGCCGAGCGCGAGATGCTGCTCAATGACTTCATGTCGCGTGGGGACAAGATCTTTGTCGGCACCGTCAAGCGCATGGACAAGGGCGATCTCATCATCGAGAGCGGCCGTGTCGAAGGCCGTTTGAAGCGCAGCGAGACGATCCCGAAAGAAAACTTCCGGACCGGTGACCGCGTGCGCGCCATGATCATGGATGTGGACCTGACCCTGCGCGGCGCCCCCATCCTGCTGTCGCGATCAGCCCCTTCCTTCATGATCGAGCTCTTCCGCCAGGAGGTGCCCGAGATCGAACAAGGCCTGCTGGAAATCAAGACCTGCGCCCGCGATCCCGGTTCACGCGCCAAGATCGCCGTGCTCTCGCACGACAAACGCATCGACCCCATCGGCACCTGTGTCGGCGTGCGCGGCTCGCGTGTCAACGGCGTGACCAACGAGCTCGCTGGTGAACGCGTCGACATCGTGCTGTGGTCCGAAGACCCGGCCCAGTTCGTCATTGGCGCTCTGGCGCCAGCCAACGTGGTCTCGATCGTGGTGGACGAAGAGCGTCACGCCATGGATGTGGTGGTGGATGAAGAAAACCTGGCGATCGCGATCGGCCGCGGTGGGCAGAATGTGCGCCTGGCTTCGGAGCTGACCGGCTGGCGCATCAACATCATGACGGCTGACGAGTCGGCCCAGAAGCAGGCCGAAGAAGCCGACGGCATCCGCAAGATCTTCATGGCCAAGCTGGACGTGGACCAGGAAATCGCCGACATCCTGATCGAGGAAGGTTTCACCAGCCTCGAAGAAGTGGCCTATGTGCCGCTGCAGGAAATGCTGGAGATCGAATCGTTCGACGAAGACACGGTCAACGAGTTGCGCACGCGCGCCAAGGATGCCCTGCTGACCATGGAAATTGCCCGGGAAGAAAGCGTCGAGGAAGTCTCGCAAGACCTGCGCGATCTCGATGGCGTCACCCTGGAACTGGTTGCCAAGCTGGCCGACGGTGGTGTGCACACCCGCGACGAGCTGGCCGACCTGGCCACCGACGAATTGACCGACATCACCGGCCAGACGCCTGAAGAGGCTACCGCTCTGATCATGAAGGCCCGCGCTCACTGGTTCACCAATGACGAAACGCCTGCATCGAACGGAACCGCGGAGGCCTGAGCGGAGAAAAGAACCTATGACAAGTACCACCGTCGCCGAATTGGCTGCCGAGCTGAACAAGCCCACCTCATCGCTGCTGGAGCAACTCTCTGCGGCCGGGGTGCCCAAGAACGCGGGCAACGACCCGATCACCGAGTCCGACAAGCAGAAGCTGCTGAACCACCTCAAGGTCAGCCACGGCACTGCGGGCGGTGAACGCAAGAAGATCACGCTGGTGAAAAAGTCCACCAGCGAGATCAAGCAGGCCGATGCCACCGGACGTGCCCGCACGATCCAGGTGGAGGTGCGCAAGAAGCGCACCTTCATCAAGCGCGATGACGAGGTGGTCGTGCCTGAACCTGTGGCCGAGCCACAAGAGCCAGCCGCCCCGGTGGTTGACGAAGCCGAACTCGCTCGCCGCGAGGAAGACGCGCGGCGCCAGGCAGAGCTGCTGCGCCGCCAGGAAGAAGAGCTGACGCAGAAGCGCCTGCAACGCGAAGCCGAAGAAGCCCGGGCTGCCAAAGCCGAGCAGGAACGTCTGGCGACCGAAGCGGCCGAAGCCACCGCACGCGCCGAGCGTGAAGCCGCCCAATCCACGGCTTCAGTCGATGCCGCGGGCAGCGCTGCAGCCCGCATCGCCGAACACGAAAAAGCCCAGGCCGCGTCGCTGGAACGTGAATCGGCCGCTCGCGTGCTGGCCGACAAGAAGGCAGAGGTCCAGAAGGCCGACGACCTGCGCGCCCAGGACCTGATCGAGCGTCGCCGCAAGGCCGAAGCCGAAGCCGCCAACATCCGCGCCATGATGGCTGCGCCGGCCAAGACCATGGTCGCCAAGAAGCCCGAGCCCACGCCGGATCCCAAGGCCATCAAGGGCACGCTGCACAAGCCCGCTGGCACGCCGGGCGCCAAGCCCGCGGGCACGACCGCGGCTGCAGCTGGCGCCGCCGCCGGTGCCGGCAAGAAAGAAGTCAAATCCGAAAACCTGTCTTCCACCTGGAAAGACGACGCGGCCAAGAAGAAAGAAATCAAGACCCGCGGTGACACCAGCGCCGGGCGCTCCAACTGGCGCGGTGGTCCGCGCGGTGGTGGCCGTCGCAACGACCGCGACAGCCGTGACACGGGTCAGAGCAGCTTCGTGGCGCCGACCGAATTCAAGGTCATTGAGGTGCACGTGCCGGAGACCATCACGGTCGCCGAACTGGCGCACAAGATGAGCCTGAAGTCGTCGGAAGTCATCAAGCAGTTGATGAAGCTGGGCCAGATGGTCACCATCAACCAGCCGCTTGACCAGGACACCGCCATGATCCTGGTGGAAGAACTGGGTCACAAGGCCATCGTTGCCGCGCTGGACGATCCAGAAGCGTTCACGGACGAAGACAGCGAACAACACGAAGCCGAGCTGCTGCCGCGTGCCCCGGTCGTGACCGTGATGGGCCACGTGGACCACGGCAAGACCTCGCTGCTGGACTACATCCGCCGTGCCAAGGTGGCCGCGGGTGAAGCCGGTGGCATCACCCAGCACATCGGTGCCTACCACGTGGAAACACCGCGTGGCATGGTGTCCTTCCTCGATACCCCGGGTCACGAGGCGTTCACCGCCATGCGGGCCCGTGGTGCGCAGGCGACCGACATCGTGATCCTGGTGTGCGCGGCCGATGACGGCGTCATGCCGCAAACCAAGGAAGCCATCAAGCACGCGAAAGCGGCGGGTGTTCCCATGGTGGTCGCATTGACCAAGATCGACAAACCCGGCGTCAACCTGGAAAAGGTGCGCTCGGAGCTTGTGGCCGAAGAAGTCGTGCCCGAAGAGTTTGGCGGCGACGTGCCCTTTGTCAACGTGTCGGCCAAAACCGGCGAGGGCGTGGATGCCCTGCTGGAGCAGGTGCTGCTGCAGGCCGAGGTGCTGGAGCTCAAGGCGCCTGTCGATGCCATGGCCAAGGGCCTGGTGATTGAAGCGCGTCTGGACAAGGGCCGCGGTGCCGTGGCCACGGTGCTGGTTCAGAGCGGTACGCTCAAGACCGGCGACGTGATCCTGGTTGGTCAGACCTCGGGCCGCGTGCGCGCCATGCTCGACGAGAACGGCAAGACCATCAAGTCCGCCGGTCCTTCCATTCCGGTGGAAATCCAGGGTCTGTCGGAAGTCCCGCAGGCCGGTGACGATTTCATGGTGATGACCGACGAGCGCCGTGCGCGCGAGATCGCTACCTACCGCGCCGGCAAGTTCCGCAACACCAAGCTGGCCCGGCAACAGGCCGCCAAGCTGGAAAACATGTTCACCGACATGTCGGCAGGCGAAGTCAAGGTCTTGCCCATCATCGTCAAGGCCGATGTGCAGGGTTCCCAGGAAGCCCTGGGCGCTTCGTTGCTCAAGCTCTCGACCGACGAGGTCAAGGTGCAAATGGTGTTCTCCGGCGTGGGTGGCATCAGCGAGTCCGACGTCAACCTGGCCATCGCCTCCAAGGCCGTGATCATCGGTTTCAACGTGCGCGCCGACGTGGGTGCGCGCAAGCTGGCCGAAGGCAACGACGTGGATCTGCGTTACTACAACATCATCTACGACGCCGTCGATGAGTTGAAAGCTGCGATGTCCGGCATGCTGGCACCCGAGAAACGCGAAGAAATCATCGGCTCGGCCGAGATCCGCACCGTGTTCGTGGCGTCCAAGATCGGTACCGTGGCAGGCTGTATGGTCACTTCGGGCCAGGTCACCCGCAACGCACACTTCCGTCTGCTGCGCGACAACGTGGTGATCTACACCGGCGAGATCGACACCTTGAAGCGCCTGAAAGACGACGTTCGCGAAGTCAAGGAAGGCTTTGAGTGCGGTATCAAGCTCAAGAATTACAACGACATCAAAGAGGGCGATCAGCTCGAGTTCTTTGAGATCAAGGAAGTGGCGCGTACCCTCTGATCGGGGTACGTTTCGAGCACCGTCATGGCTGTCAAGAAGTCTTCCACTCCCAACCGCGGTTTCCGCGTGGCCGACCAGATCCAGCGCGATCTGGCCGAGCTGATTGCGCGCGAGCTCAAAGACCGCCGGGTCGGCATGATCACGATCAACGCGGTTGAGGTCACGCCCGACTACGCGCACGCCAAGGTGTTCTTCAGCCTGTTGACTGGCGACCCTGAAGAAACCCAGCAAGGCCTGGACGCCGCCGCCGGATTTCTGCGCAGCGGGCTTTTCAATCGGCTGCATATCCACACCGTGCCCACGCTGCACTTCATATTTGACCGCACCACCGAGCGCGCGTCAGACATGAACGCCTTGATATCCAAGGCGGTGGCTTCGCGTTCCAAAGACGAGGAATGACCATGCAGCGCCAAAGCACCAGGGTGCAACGGCGCCCTGTGCATGGGGTGCTGCTGCTAGACAAACCGCTGGGTCTCTCCAGCAATCAGGCCTTGCAAAAGGCCAAGTGGTTTCTACGCGCCGAAAAAGCCGGCCACACCGGCACGCTGGACCCGCTCGCCACGGGTGTGCTGCCACTGTGTTTCGGTGCCGCCACCAAGTTCAGCCAGTTGCACCTCGACGCGGACAAGACCTATGAGACCACCGTGCGCCTGGGCCTGAAGACCAGCACCGGCGATGCAGAGGGGGAGGTGATCGAGACCCGCGCCGTGACCTGTACCCCGGGCCAGGTGGTCGAGGTGCTCGACCGCTTCATGGGTCCGATCGCGCAGGTGCCGCCCATGCACAGTGCGCTGAAAAAAGACGGCAAACCGCTGTACGAATACGCCCGCGACGGCCAGACGGTCGAGCGCGAGGCGCGCCAGGTGGTGATTCACGATCTGGACCTGCTGGACATGCAGCTTGATGGCGACACGCCTTGCCTGCAACTGCGCGTGCGCTGCAGCAAGGGCACCTACATCCGCACCCTTGGGGAAGACATCGGCGAAGCGCTGGGCTGTGGCGGGCACCTGACCATGCTGCGCCGCACCGCCACCGGGCCTTTTGACGTCACACAGTGCATCACCCTGGATGCGCTGGCTTCGGAAGACGAAGGTCAGCGTCTGGCGCACCTGGCGCCGGTCCAGGTCTTGCTTGAAGGACACGTGCCGGTCACGCTGGACGCCGACAATGCCGGGCGCTACCTCAGTGGTGTGCGCAGGCGAGGCGATTGGCCTGACCAGAGCCAGGTGGCGGTGTTCGGCCCCGCGCCGGCGACCTCCACCGAAACCTCAAACCCCTCGGCGGTCCTGCTCGGCAGTGGCCACACCGAGGGCGGCGAACTCATCCCGGGGCGGCTGCTGAGCCCCATCGAAATACAGCAAATCCTGGAAACCGCAACATGAGCAAACAGATCCGCAACATCGCCATCATCGCCCACGTCGACCACGGCAAAACCACTATGGTCGACCAACTGCTGCGCCAGTCGGGCACCTTCGCCGAGCACGAAAAAGTCGTGGACACGGTGATGGACAACAACGCCATCGAAAAAGAGCGTGGCATCACCATCCTGGCCAAGAACTGCGCCGTGAGCTGGCAGGGCACGCACATCAACATCGTCGACACCCCCGGCCACGCGGACTTCGGTGGCGAAGTCGAACGCGCCCTGTCCATGGTGGACGGTGTGGTGCTGCTGATCGACGCCCAGGAAGGCCCGATGCCGCAGACCCGCTTCGTGACCAAGAAGGCGCTGGCCCTGGGCCTCAAGCCCATCGTGGTGGTCAACAAGGTGGACAAGCCCGGCGCCAACCCCGACAAGGTCGTGAACGCCGCTTTCGACCTGTTCGACAAGCTGGGTGCCAACGACGAACAACTGGACTTCCCCGTGGTCTACGCCTCCGGCATCAACGGCTGGTCCTCGCTGGAAGAGGGCGCGCCGGGTGAGCAGTGGGGCCCCGACATGTCGGCCCTATTTGAAACCGTGCTCAAGCACGTGCCAGCGCAAACGGGCGATCCGGCTGCGCCGCTGCAGCTGCAGATTTCCGCACTCGATTTCTCGACCTTCGTCGGCCGTATCGGCGTGGGCCGCATCAGCCAGGGCACGATCAAGCCCAACATGGACGTGCTGGTGATGGAAGGTCCCGACGGCAAGTCCATCAAAGGCCGCATCAACCAGGTGCTGACCTTCCAGGGCCTGGACCGCGTGCAGGCCACCGAAGCCGGCCCCGGCGAGATCGTGCTGATCAACGGCATCGCCGACATCGGCATCGGCGTGACCGTGACCGATCCCCTCACCCCCGCACCCCTGCCGATGCTCAAGGTCGACGAACCGACCCTGACCATGAACTTCTGCGTGAACACCAGCCCGCTGGCCGGCCGCGAAGGCAAGTTCGTGACCAGCCGCCAGATCTGGGACCGTCTGCAAAAAGAACTGCAATCGAACGTGGCGCTGCGCGTCAGCGAAACCAGCGAAGACGGCATTTTCGAGGTGATGGGCCGCGGTGAACTGCACCTGACCATCCTGCTGGAAAACATGCGCCGCGAAGGCTACGAGCTGGCTGTTTCCAAGCCGCGCGTGGTTTTCCGCGATGTCAACGGCGAACGCCACGAGCCGATCGAGCTGGTGACGGCCGACATCGAAGAGCAGCACCAGGGCGGCGTGATGCAGGCCCTGGGCGAACGCAAGGGCGAGTTGGTCAACATGGAGCCGGACGGCCGCGGCCGCGTGCGCCTGGAATACCGCATCCCGGCCCGTGGCCTGATCGGTTTCACCAACGAATTCCTGAACCTGACCCGTGGTTCCGGCCTGATTTCCAACATCTTCGACAGCTACGAAGCGCACAAGGGCGACATCGCCAGCCGCAAGAACGGCGTGCTGATCTCCATGGACGACGGTGAAATCTTCACCTACGCCCTGGGCAAGCTGGACGACCGTGGCCGCATGTTCGTCAAGGCCGGTGACCCGGTGTACGAAGGCATGATCGTCGGCATCCACAGCCGCGACAACGACCTCGTGGTCAACGCCACGCGCACCAAGCAGCTGACCAACTTCCGTGTATCGGGCAAGGAAGACGCGATCAAGATCACGCCGCCGATCGACCTGAACCTCGAATACGGTGTCGAATTCATCGAAGACGACGAGCTGGTCGAAATCACGCCCAAGTCGGTCCGTCTGCGCAAGCGCTTCCTGAAAGAAAGCGACCGCAAGCGCAACCGCGACTGATGCATCTTCAACACGGCCTGGCGCCGTGTTGTTGATTCAGCACCATGCCTTTTCGCGCCTTGAGCCGCCTGAGCCACACCCAGGCGGTGTTCCTGATGATCGCGGTGACCCTGATGTGGTCCATCGCCGGGGTGGTGTCGCGCCAGCTGGAATCGGCAGCACGCTTTGAGGTGACCTTCTGGCGCAGCGCGTTCACGGCCTTGTCGTTGCTGATCATCCTGCCGGTGTGGCGTGCGGCCAGCCGTCAGGGGCGCGTGCAGCCGATCGACCCGCAGGAGCGCTCGGCCATCGGCAGAACCCTCCATCAACACTGGGGCCTGTTGCCCGAGTCGCGTGCGTTCTGGGTGTCGGGCGTGTGCTGGAGCGTGATGTTCACCGCTTTCATGCTGGCGCTGACCTTCACCAGCGTGGCCAATGTGCTCATCATCATGGCGCTGGGCCCTTTGATGACGGCCTTGCTGGCGCGCTTTGCCATCGGGCAGCGCCTGCCGTTGCGCACCTGGCTGGCCATCGTGGCGGCCGGCGCGGGCATTGCCTACATGTACGGTAGCCAGATGCTGGCCGCCTTGTCCGACGCAGAGGCCAGCGCATCGGGTCTGTTTCTGGGCTCTCTTGTGGCGCTGTGCGTGCCGGTGGCCGCTGCCGTGAACTGGACCGTGGTGCAGCGCAGCCAGTCGCATGGTGAGTCGATCGACCTCGTGCCGTCGGTGCTGCTCGGTGCGGTCTTGTCCTCGCTCTACACGTTTGCGCTTGCGGTGCCGTTTGAGGCCACCGGGGGTGACATCGGCTGGCTGGCCTTGCTGGGTCTGGTGCAACTGGCCATTCCCTGCGTGCTGTCGGTCGTCTGCGCGCGCGTGCTCAAGGCGCCCGAAGTGTCCCTGCTGGCCCTGCTGGAGGTGATCTTCGGCATCGTCCTTGCATGGTGGCTGGCGAACGAGGTGCCGGGGCCCGAGGTGCTCGCCGGGGGCAGCCTGGTGATCGTTGCCCTGGTGATCAACGAACTGATGGGTTGGCGGTCGCGCGCGGGTACACCCCGCATACAGACCCTGAGTGCCGACGCCTGCGAATCCCAGACCGATTGAACCGAGGATCATTTCCATGACCAAAACGCCCCATTCCGAAACCCACGTCGTGGCCGAAGTCCGCGGCCGCGTCGGCTGCATCACGCTGAACCGGCCCAGGGCGCTCAACGCCCTGTCGCTGGGCATGATCCGCGACATCACCGCCGCCCTGATCGCCTGGCGCGACGACACCCATGTGCTGGCCGTGGTGGTGCGCGGCATGGGCAAGGAAGGTCCATTCGGTGCTTTCTGTGCGGGCGGCGACATCCGGTTCTTCCATCAGGCAGCGCTGGCCGGCAACCCCGAGCTGGAGGACTTCTTCACCGAGGAGTACGCGCTCAACCACCTGGTCCACACCTACGCCAAGCCCTATATCGCGTTCATGGACGGCATCGTCATGGGGGGTGGCATGGGCATCAGCCAGGGGGCCAGCCTGCGCATCGTCACCGAGCGCAGCAAACTGGCCATGCCCGAAACCGGTATCGGCCTGTTTCCCGACGTGGGGGGCGGCTATTTCCTGAGCCGTTGCCCCGGTCGCCTGGGGGAATACCTCGGGCTCACGGGACACGCACTGGGTGGTACCGAGGCCATGACCATGGGCCTGGCCGATGCCTTGATGGACAGCGGCCGCCTGACCGGCTTGTGGGAAACGCTGGGCCAGACGCCGTTTGAAAGCGGCGAGGCCGTCGAGCGCTGGTGCCGCAACCACGAACAAAAGGTCTTCACGCGCGTCACCTGGCCGCTGGCAGAGATCGACCGGGTGTTTTCGCTGGACAGCGTGGGGGCGATCGTGTCAGCGCTGGCCACGACCCCTGGCGACTGGGCGGCACAGACACTGGCGGTGTTGAACAAGCGCTCGCCGCTGATGCTGCACGTGGTGCTGGAGCAGGTGCGCCGGGCCCGTCGCATGGGCCTGGCCGACGCCTTGCGCATGGAGCGCGACATGGTGCGCCATTGTTTCCAGTTGCGCCCCGGCGCGGCGAGTGAAACGGTGGAGGGCATCCGCGCGCTGGCGGTGGACAAGGACCACGCTCCGCGCTGGAACCCCGCACGCGTTGACGCGGTGACACCCGAGATGGTTGAGCCGTTCTTCGTCAGCCCCTGGCCTGCGCACGCGCATCCGCTGCGGTCCCTGAGCTGATCGGATCGTCAGAGACCGGCCGACAGACTCTGCACCCAGGCCAACTGTTGCGGCAGGCACACGCGGCCGAGATCGTAGTGTGACTGGGCGAAGGCACGCGCCGCGGCGCCCAGCCGCTGGCGTTCGCTGGCGTCGTCCAGCAGCGCGCCAATGGACCGCACCAGCCCCGTCCGGTCGAAAAAATCCACGAGTTGACCGGTTTTTCCCGGCGCGATCACCTCGCGCACCGGCGCGGTGTCACTGGCCACGATCGCGGCACCCACGCTCATGGCTTCCAGCAGGCTCCAGCTCAGCACAAAAGGGTAACTCAGGTACACATGCACCCGCGACACCTGCAACAGTCGGGTGAACGCCTCGCGCTCCAGACGTCCCAGGAAGTGAACCCGGGCCCAGTCGGTTTCGCTGATCTGATCTTGCACCTCGCTGCAGAACACCTCACGCCAGGTGCGCCCGGCAGGCGCAGCGGCCCCATAGCCCGTCTCTTCGCCGCCCACCAGCAGCACCTGTGCCTTCGGCCGCTCACGCAACAAGTCAGGCAAGGCCCGCATGAACACATGAAAGCCGCGGTAGGGCTCCAGGTTCCGGGCCACATAGGTGATCACCTCGTCGTCCCGGGTCAGCTCACCCGAACCGCCTGGCAGCGGAAAACGCCCATCGGGGACGGGGCACAGCGCGTCGGTGTCAATGCCGTCGTGCGCCACACAGATGCGGTCGCGCCAAGCGGGGGGGAAAGTGCTGGCCTGCCAGTGGGTCGGACTCAAAGCGCCATCCGCCTGGTCCAGGTGGGCCAGGTGGTTGAGGTTCTTCATCTGCAGGCGGCAGGCATCGGCCTCCGGATCCGGCGGCGCGAACTCGGGGTCAAAGCCCACGTCGGCGCCCTGGATCTGGTAGAAGAACTCCGCGTACATGCCGAGGCGGGCCTTGGGCCAGACCTGTTTGACAAACAGTGGCTCACCCCAGCCCGGGTGTCCGACGATCACGTCGGGCACAAAGCCCTGATCCCGCAACGAGCGCGCCGCTTGCCAGCACGCGGTCGCCCGCAGGGTCTTGGTTTCGATGTCCACCAGCCAGGGGTGCAGCCCCGGCGTGTTGGCACCCTGAAGCGGGTAGGGCAGCACCCGCACCCCGCGCCAGGTCTGCGGCGCGCCCTTGGGTTGCACCATCAGCGCCACGACCTGGTTGCCTGGTTGCGCGGCCAGCGCAGGCGCCAGGTGACGGAACTGGCCAGGAAAGTTCTGGTGGATGAACAGGTATTTCAAAGGCGCCTTCCTCCTGAGTTCATCGGCATACGCCATTGATCGACCGCCCGGTCTCAGCGGCTGTGGCTCTTCATCGCCCGTTCGACCTCGCGCTTGCCTTCACGCTCCTTGATGGTGTCGCGCTTGTCGTGTTCGGCCTTGCCCTTGGCCAGGGCCATTTCACACTTCACCTTGCCATTTTTCCAGTGCAGGTTGAGCGGCACCAGGGTGTAGCCCTTCTGTTCGATTTTGCCGATGAGGCGGCTGATCTGGTCGCGGTGCAGCAGCAGTTTTTTGGTGCGCACCGAGTCCGGGCTGACGTGGGTCGAGGCGGTGTTGAGCGGATTGATCTGGCACCCGATCAGGAACAGCTCGCCTTCGCGGATGACGACATAGCCATCGGTCAGCTGTACCTTGCCTTCGCGCAGCGCTTTGACCTCCCAGCCTTCGAGCACCATGCCGGCCTCGAAACGCTCCTCGATCGCGTAGTTGAACAGCGCCTTCTTGTTGTCGGCAATGCGGCTGTCGACGCCCTTGGTGGGCGCGCTTTTACTGGGTTTGGTGGCCATGGAGTGTCAGTTGCGGCCGTTTCTGGCCAATACAATGGCAGCGAAGAAGCTGCCGGGCGGCATGTCATTGTTGGCGGGTTGCCTGAAATGCCCGCCTGATTGTATGAAAACGATTCAAAAGTCTGTCTTGCTCTGGCACAGCGCACACGAAATGTTTGCGCTGGTGACCGATGTGCACCACTATCCGCAGTTTTTGCCTTGGTGCGACCACGGCGAAGTGGTTGAACGCGGCGAAGAGGGCATGGTGGCCAAAGTGGGCATGTCCATCAGCGGCCTGCGCCACAGTTTCACGACCCGCAACACCCACGTGGACGACCGCCAGGTGCTGATGGAGCTGGTGGATGGACCGTTTTCGCATCTGGAAGGCTGCTGGGATTTCACGCCCCTGGGTGACGGTACGGAGCGGGCCTGCAAGGTGGAGTTCCGTCTGACCTACGGGTTCTCCAGCAACACACTGGCCAAGCTGGTGGGGCCCGTGTTTGACAAGATCGCGGGCAATCTGGTGGATGCCTTCGTGAAGCGCGCCGACGCGGTGTACGGCGCATGAAGGTCACGCTGGTCTACGCCAGTGCGCCGCGCACGGTGCATGAACGGGTGTTGCAGGTTGCCGATGGCTGCAGCGTCGCCCAGGCGCTGACGGAAAGCGGCTGGCTGAGTCTTTTTCCGGAAATACGGAATGAGCCGCTGGCTCTGGGTATCTGGGGGCACAAAGCCACGCCGTCCACGGTGCTGCGGGAGGGTGATCGGGTGGAGGTGTACCGCGCTCTCCGGGTGGACCCGAAGGTGGCACGCAGGGAGCGTTTTGTGGGGCAGGGTGCCCGCGGGGCAGGCTTGTTTGCCCGGCGCCGGCCGGGCTCCAAAGCGGGCTACTGATCGTCCTTGGAGGGGTGAATCCATCCCTCGGACTGGTCTTACTGGGCTTGGGTTTGGGCCTGGGGAGCAGGGCCACAATCGGTGCGGATGATCTCGCTGAGCCTTTGAGTTTCGGCCGCCCGAGCCTGGTCGTCCATGATCTCGCGTTCACCTTTGGCGTTGGTGGTCGCCACACGAACGCCCGAATCCAGTGTCGCTTTGGCACGCCGTGCTCGATCGCAGTTTTCTGCCCGTGCCTTGGCCATTTTTTCGGCCTCTGCTTTCTGTTTCGCCAGTTCGGCTTCTTCGGCCTGCTTTTTCTTCGCTTCCAGCGCCGCGTCGCGCCCACTGGGTTTGGGTGGGCTCAAGGGCGCGGCCGCCTGGGGTGCCCCAACCGGGGTTTCAGTTTCCACCGTTGCGGGGGCGCTGCGCAAGCTGGGCCGCTTCAGAATGTTCTTGTCAGGCACCCCGGGCGCCGGGGCGGTGTCGCTGAACACCTTGTTGCCGGCAGAATCAATCCACAGCCATTGGGCGGGGGCGCTGCTGCAGGCCAAAACAGTCAACGCGCCGAGCGCGAACTTGAGGTAACCGGCCAGGGAAAAGGTTGAGAGTTCCATCCATCCAGTTTAACGTCTCCATCTGGCGCCTAGGGCGTCTGGTCTGCCGCGCCGGTGCCAGAGTCGATTCGCAGAGGCATTTTTGCCTCGCACTACGCGGCACGGGAAGGCATGGGCACTCCGCAACGGCACTGGGCGCCCGGATACAATAGTGTTTTTGGAGCTTTACCCCATGCGCCTACTCGGCAAAGCGCTCACCTTCGACGATGTCTTGTTGGTGCCAGCGTACTCCCAGGTCCTTCCCAAGGACACCTCCCTCGCTACCCAGTTCTCCCGCAACATCAAGCTGAACCTGCCCCTGGTTTCGGCTGCGATGGACACCGTGACCGAGGCCCGGCTGGCGATTGCCATTGCCCAGGAAGGCGGCATCGGCATCATCCACAAAAACCTCACCCCAGCCGAGCAGGCCGCCCATGTGGCCAAGGTCAAACGTTACGAGTCGGGCGTTCTGCGCGATCCGGTGGTCATCACGCCGCAGACCACGATCCGTGAGGTCATGAAGCTGTCCGACGACCTGGGCATTTCGGGCTTCCCGGTGCTGGAGGCAGGCCGCGTGGTCGGCATCGTTACCGGCCGCGACCTGCGCTTTGAAACCCGCTACGACCTGCCGGTCAGCGAGATCATGACGCCGCGCGAGCGCCTGATCACCATGCCCGACGGCACCACACCGGCCGAGGCCAAGACCCTGCTCAACAAGCACAAGCTGGAACGCCTGCTGCTCGTGAACGACAACTTTGAGCTCAAGGGCCTGATCACGGTGAAGGACATCACCAAGCAGCTCAACTTCCCCAGCGCCGCGCGCGATGCTGCGGGCCGTCTGCGCGTGGGCGCCGCGGTGGGTGTGGGCGAGGGTACCGAAGAACGCGTGGAAGCGCTGGTCAAGGCGGGCGTGGACGCGATCGTGGTGGACACGGCACACGGCCACAGCAAGGGCGTGATCGACCGCGTGCGCTGGGTCAAGCAGAACTACCCGCAGGTGGACGTGATCGGCGGCAACATCGCCACCGGCGGTGCCGCCATGGCGCTGGTGGAAGCCGGCGCGGACGGCGTCAAGGTGGGCATCGGCCCGGGCTCGATCTGTACCACCCGCATCGTGGCCGGCGTGGGCGTGCCCCAGATCATGGCCATCGACAACGTGGCCACCGCCCTGCAGGGCACCGGCGTGCCCATGATCGCCGACGGCGGTATCCGCTACAGCGGTGACATCGCCAAGGCCATCGCAGCCGGCGCCAACACCGTGATGATGGGTGGCATGTTCGCCGGCACCGAAGAAGCCCCGGGCGAGATCGTGTTGTTCCAGGGCCGCAGCTACAAGAGCTACCGCGGCATGGGGTCCATCGGTGCCATGCAGCAGGGCAGCGCCGACCGCTATTTCCAGGAGAGCAGCACCGGCAACCCCAATGCCGACAAGCTGGTGCCTGAAGGCATCGAAGGCCGCGTGCCCTACAAGGGCTCGGTCGTGTCCATCATTTATCAGATGTCTGGCGGCCTGCGCGCTTCCATGGGCTACTGCGGTTGCCCGACCATCGAGCACATGCGGCACAAGGCAGAGTTCGTCGAGATCACCTCGGCCGGCATCCGCGAGAGCCATGTGCACGACGTGCAGATCACCAAGGAAGCCCCGAACTACAGAGCTGAATGACCCCCCGCGCCACCTGCGGCGTCACCCCCAGGGGCGGTACTGGCGGCCCGGCGAAGCCGGTTCCGCGCTGCCCGGGGTTGGAGCAGCCTCTCGCCACCACGGGTCGTCTTCAGGGCGACCTTTGTTTTTCTGAAGTCCACCGTCCGCCATGCAACACCAGAAAATCCTCATTCTTGATTTTGGTTCCCAGGTCACCCAGCTCATCGCCCGCCGCGTGCGCGAGGCGCATGTGTACTGCGAGGTGCATCCTTGCGACGTGAGCAGCGAATGGGTGCGCGAGTTCGCCGCCGACGGCCAGCTCAAGGGCGTGATCCTCTCCGGCAGCCACGCCAGCGTCTACGAGGTGGACGACAAGGCGCCCGATGCGGTGTTTGAACTGGGCGTGCCGGTGCTGGGCATTTGCTACGGCATGCAGACCATGGCGCAGCAGCTGGGCGGCAAGGTCGAGGCGGGCACCACGCGCGAGTTTGGCTACGCCGAAGTACGCGCGCGTGGCCACACACCGTTGCTGAAAGACATCGCCGACTTCCACACCCCGGAAGGCCACGGCATGCTCAAGGTCTGGATGAGCCACGGCGACAAGGTCACCGAGATGCCTGCGGGATTCAAGCTCATGGCCAGCACCGACAGCTGCCCCATCGCCGGCATGGCCGATGTGGATCGCGGCTACTACGCCGTGCAGTTCCACCCCGAAGTGACGCACACGGTGCAGGGCAGGGCGCTGCTGGAGCGTTTCGTGCTCGACATCTGCGCCACGCGGGCCGACTGGGTGATGCGCGACCACATCGAAGAAGCGGTGCAGAAGATCCGCGACCAGGTGGGCGACGAGGAAGTCATCCTGGGCCTTTCCGGCGGCGTGGATTCTTCGGTGGCCGCGGCCCTGATCCACCGTGCCATCGGCGACCAGCTCACCTGCGTGTTCGTCGATCACGGCCTGCTGCGCCTGAACGAGGGCGACATGGTGATGGACATGTTCGTCGGCAAGCTGCACGCCAAGGTCATCCGCGTGGACGCCGCCGACCAGTTCCTCGGCCACCTGGCCGGCGTGAGCGATCCGGAAGCCAAACGCAAGATAATCGGCCGCGAATTCGTCGAGGTATTCAAGGCCGAAGCCGCCAAACTCATTTCAAGTGGTGCATCAACAAAAGGCGCCAAGTGGTTGGCACAAGGCACTATTTACCCGGACGTGATCGAATCCGGTGGAGCCAAGAGCAAGAAGGCCGTGACCATCAAGAGCCACCACAACGTGGGCGGTCTGCCCGAGCAGCTGGGCCTGAAACTGCTGGAGCCGCTGCGCGACCTGTTCAAGGACGAGGTGCGTGAACTCGGCGTGGCACTGGGCCTGCCGCATGACATGGTCTACCGCCACCCCTTCCCGGGGCCGGGCCTGGGCGTGCGCATCCTGGGTGAGGTGAAGAAGGAGTACGCCGACCTGCTGCGCCGGGCCGACGCCATCTTCATCGAAGAGCTGCGCTCCACCATCGACCACCCCAGCGGCAAGAGCTGGTACGACCTGACCAGCCAGGCCTTCACCGTGTTCCTGCCGGTCAAGAGCGTGGGTGTGATGGGCGACGGCCGCACCTACGACTACGTGGTGGCGCTGCGCGCCGTGCAGACCAGCGACTTCATGACCGCCGACTGGGCCGAGCTGCCCTATGCCTTGCTGAAAAAGGTGTCGAGCCGGATCATCAACGAAGTACGCGGCATCAACCGTGTGACCTACGACGTGAGCTCGAAGCCGCCAGCGACGATCGAGTGGGAGTGATTTGGCGTCTGGCATCGGCTGGCACCGAGTAGCACGAAAACACACCTAAGCCCGCGTCACTGCGGGCTTTTTTGTGATTTCTTCCGGCACTGGCTGGCAATCTTTGGTATCGCCAAGCACCGTTTTTTCATGGCATGATGAATGGCATTGAATGCTTCGATGCCATGAGATGCCGCCGATGCCATGTAACCGCCTTTCTGGTGATCATGGTATTGATATAGCGTAGTGCAATGATTTCATTGTGTTTTTACGCCAAGGTGGGGTTGGTTCCAGATCATGGTATTTAAGCCGAATCAGGGCGAGAACCATGCTGACCGATACCAAGCTGCGTAACCTCAAGCCGAGGGACAAGCTCTACAAGGAAAATGACCGTGACGGCCTCTATGTGGCCGTCACGCCCGCTGGGGCGATCTCGTTCCGCTACAACTACTCGATCCACGGTCGGCAGGAGACCATCACCTTCGGCCGCTATGGCGTCGGCGGCATCACCCTTGCGGAAGCCCGCGAGCGGTTGGGAGAGGCTAAGAAGATGATCGCAGCCGGGAAGTCGCCGGCCAAAGAGAAGGCTCGGGACAAGGCCCGCGTCAAGGATGCGGAGACGTTCGGGGCGTGGGCGGAAAAGTGGCTGCGCGGCTACCAAATGGCTGACTCCACCCGCGACATGCGCCGTTCAGTCTACGAGCGCGAGCTGAAGCCGAAATTCGGCAATCAGAAACTGGGAGAGATCACCCACGAGGACTTGCGGGCGCTGACCGATGCCATCGTGGAGCGCGGTGCACCGGCGACCGCAGTGCATGCTCGCGAGGTGATGTTGCAGGTCTTTCGCTGGGCCATCGAGCGCGGCCAGAAGGTCGAGAACCCGGCAGAGCTGGTGCGGCCGACGACTATCGCCAAGTTCGAGCCGCGCGACCGTGCGCTGACGCCCGACGAGATCGGTCTGATGTATCAGTACATGGAGCGCATCGGCACAACGCCATCCATTCGGGCTGCCGCCAAGTTGTTGCTGCTGACGATGGTGCGCAAGAGCGAGCTGACCAACGCGACCTGGAGCGAGATCAACTTCAGCGAGGCGCTTTGGACCATCCCGAAGGAGCGGATGAAGCGACGCAATCCGCACCTGGTGTTCCTGTCCCGGCAGGCGTTGGACATCTTCATTGCCCTCAAGACCTTTGCCGGCGGATCGGACTACGTGTTGCCGTCGCGGTACGACTCGGACTTGCCCATGAGCAGCGCCACGCTCAACCAGGTGCTGACGCTGACGTATCGGCTGGCGCAGAAGGAAGGGAAGTCGCTCGCCAAGTTCGGGCCACATGACTTGCGGCGCACGGCCAGCACGTTGTTGCATGAGGCCGGCTACAACACGGACTGGATTGAGAAGTGCCTTGCGCACGAGCAGCGAGGCGTCAGGGCCGTCTACAACAAGGCCGAGTACCGCGAGCAGCGGACGGCGATGTTGCAAGACTGGGCGGACATGATCGACGAATGGACACTGAAGCGGCCGAAGGCGTAAGCCAGAAGATTACAGTTCGCTCGCCTGCCCGAACATCGAGGCATGGCCCCGGGTTTCATTGACACTTGAGGGGCGTAGCGTTTTAGCCGCTAAAAAGTGGCTGCTGCGACCGACGGGGTGAAGCCGGGACGCATGGCCTGAGTGCCCGATGCCTTGCGCGCCTCGATCCATTCCTCGACCTCGGCCAAGTCCCAGGCGACGTTTCGGCTGGTGAGCGCAATGCGACGCGGAAACTCCCCCCGCTGCTCCATATTGAAAATCGTGCGCTCAGACAGCGGGATCATCGCCAGTAGCTTCTTGCGGTTGATGAGCGTCTTACTTGTCGTTGTCTGCATCCCTTGGCCTCTTTCAGTCACTTGCGAACATGTGCCTGATGGTGCCTGTGAATGCGGATTGTTTCGTCCTATTAGTTGGTCAATTTGGTTGACGCCGCGAGCGCGACTTTGAACTCAAGTGGAACATCGCAGGGATCGACGTCAGTGCCTTCGATACGGCTTGGCGTTCTATACCTAGCTTTCGCGCAATCTCCGACTGGTTGAGTCCAGACCGCTGGAGCATCAGCATCTGCTTTTTGCGATCCGATAGCTTTGAGTCCACCATCAGCCGTGCTTGATTGCGCAGCTCTGCCTTGTCCGCCGGCTGTAAGGTCTGGCCTGCGACATAGTGGAAGAAGTAGCTGTCAACCAGTTGATCGCCCGATTTCACTTGGGCAGTGGCCGGCTTCGCGCATTGCTGGTTGAGTCTCGCCAGTTCGAGGTCGAATTGCGCGAGGGATCGCCTTGCTTGTCTGTAGACAGGGTTCCATGCGCCGCTCGGCAATTTAGGCCGGTGATCCAGGCAATACAGGCTGCTTAGTCGAAGCCTTTCCTCTGGATCGTCCGCCTTCGGATCATCGCTCCCGCCGGCGAATGAGGTCAGCTCGGCGAGTGATCCGCAGAACCGGCAGAACCCCTGGAGGCGTTCGCCATTCAGTCGGGTGTCGCGCACCTTCGACTTCACCGGCCGTTTGCAGGCGCAGTCCCATACAAGCCCGATCAACGATTCGAGTGTTGCAACAAACCGCCGATCTCTTGGCGTCTGCCTATCCTCCGTTTTGATGAACTGGCGCAGCAACTGCCGCTGCATGCGAACCATCGCATCAAGTCCAATCAGTCGAATGATTCCGCTGAAGCTCACCCCTGTTCCTGCTCCGGGGATATGGCCCAAGTAGCGTTGTGGCAGCGTCGCCGTGTACGCAGCCACGGCGGGGTCAATAAGTTCCTGTAACAGCCCAACGATGGGGTAGCGCCGCGAGGAGGCGGAATACGGCCGCCAGCGATCCTCAAACTGCCCGATGGCTTCCGAGACAGTGGGATCGCAGCCTTCCCAGATGACAATGGTTGGATCGTTCTTCATGTCAACCATTTTGGACAACTAATAAGATGTAGGCAACCCCCAATAACGCCTAACCTTCGTAGCAATTCAGTTGATAACGGAGGTTTACGCAATGACGATAGAAGACACGCTACTGCAACGCTTCGGCCCGCTGCTGAGCATGGCACAGCTCGCCTCCGTCCTGGATCGATCACCGGATGGCCTGCGGGTCAGTTTGCGCACGACGAGCGAATGGGCGGGGCGAATCAACAAGGCTCGCTTGAAGATCGGTCGGCGCGTCTACTTTCGAACCTCGCAGATCGCCGAGGTGCTGAGCGACGAATCCCTGTACGGAACGGGGAACTGAGTCGTGGCGATTGACGTCCTGGCGGCGTTCGAGTGCGAACCGCCGGTGCTGGACTTCATATGGCCGGGCTTCCTCGCGGGAACCGTCGGCGCGCTCGTCGCCCCAGGGGCCACGGGCAAGAGCTTCTGGGCGCTGGAAGCGGCCATGAGCATCGCATGCAGCGTTGCCGGCGGCGACCTCGTGGGCCTGGCCCCCGCACACACCGGGCGCGTGGTCTATCTGGCCGGGGAAGACCCGCCGCCCGCGCTTGTCCGGCGCATTCACGCCATCGGCCAGCACCTTGGGCATACAGCCCGCCAAGCCATCGCCGAGAACCTCGTGCTTGAGCCGATCATGGGCAAGCGCCTGAACGTCATGGACGAGGCTCACTTGCGCCGCGTCATCGAGTACAGCGCCGGGGCGAGGCTGATCGTGCTGGACACCCTGAGCCGCATCCACGCCCTCGATGAGAACAGCAACGGCAACATGGCCCACCTCGTGGCCGTGCTGGAGCAGGTCGCGGCTACCACGGGCGCATCCGTGCTCTACCTGCACCACGTCAGCAAAGGAAGCGCCCGCGAAGGGCAGACCGACCAGCAGCAGGCCGCGCGTGGCGCGTCCGCGCTGATCGACAACGCCAGGTGGTGCGGTTACGTCGCCCGCATGACTGAGGACGAGGCGAAGCGCCTCAGCGACCGCGCCCATGACCGGCAGCCCATCGGCGATGAGCGGCGCGGCTTCTTCGTGCGTTTCGGCGTCAGCAAGCAGAACTACGACGCCACGCCGCTTGATCGCTGGTACATGCGGCACGCCGGCGGCGTGCTGGTGCCGGTGGAGCTGTATGAGGCCAGCAGGAATGAGGAAAGACGTAATAGTCGGAGGCGAGGCGATGGCTTTTGACCTCACCCATGCCAGGCACGACCCAATGCACTGCTTGGTCCCCGGCTTGTTCCGCAGTCTCAAGCGCGGTGAACGGAAGAAACTCAAGCTCGATGTGACGTATCACTACGCCGGGACTGAACAAGCGCGGTTCGTCGGTTTCGAGCCTCTTGGCGCTGATGACATGCGGCTGCTGCAAGGTCTTGTGGCTCTTGGAGGGCCGAAGGGCATCATCCTGACGCCAGAGCCAACAGCGGACTTGCCGAAGCAACTCCGTCTATTCCTTGAGCCGAAGTTCGACGCGGTGGGGCAGGATGCGCTGGTCGTGCGAGAGAGCATGACCCGCCTGCTAGGCGAAATCGGCTTGACCGATGGCGGTGACAACATCCGGGCGATCAAGGCGTGCTTGCTGCGCATGGCAAACGTGACGGTGGTGCTCACCAAGGGAAGCCGGCAAAGGTCTTTTCACCTGATGAGCTATGCCTTCGATGAGGATGACGGACGGCTGTTTGTCGCGTTGAATCCTCAGATTGCAGAGGCGATTCTTGGGCGGCGCCCATATACCCGCATCGAGATGGTCGAGGTGCGGGCGCTGCAAACCGACCCGGCCCGCCTGATTCACCAACGGCTATGCGGCTGGATCGACCCCGGCAAAGCCGGGCGCGTGGAACTCGATACCCTTGCTGGCTACGTCTGGCCGGACGAGGCGAACGCCGAGGCCATGAAGAAGCGCCGCCAGAAGGCCCGCAAGGCTCTGGCCGAGCTTGCCACCGTGGGATGGAAGGTCAGCGAGTATGCGGCAGGGAAGTGGGAAATTGGCAGGCCGAAGCCCGTAGTAACGTTCCCCAAGCTCCGTAGCAACGTTCCCCTTCACCCGTAGCAACGTTCCCCGCCTCAAACCGGAAAACAGAGCAACGGCGCGGGCTTGCGGCTAGTCCGCAAATTCCATCCATGATCTTCCAAGATCATCCACTAGGCGCGGCACTTGCCGCCGCCCTTTAGGGCGACGCCAAGTCCTTGCCGATGGTCGGCCTGCGGCCGAGTTGTACGCCAGAAGGGCGGTCAGCTCCGGCCGGTTCTTTTTAGCGGCTAAAACGCTGCGCCCCTCAAGTGTCAATAAGATGTTGTATGTTGTATGTTGTAGCGCGCTACAACATACAACAGTTCAATTCAATGCCCTGGCCACGTCATGAGATCGGCCTTTCTTTCGCGCGCTACGTCGAGCTGCAGCATCGTCATCTCCGGCGAGGCTGGCCATGTCCGGGCCATGGTCGACCATCGCCACGTCCGACGATGCACCGAGGGCCCCATCGCCAGTTCTGACGATGACGGCCGCCGGCGCTGGAGCTCGCATCGCCACTTCTGACGATGCGATCCTCTCTTTGACACTTGAGGGGCCGAGCGGCGGGGATCTCCCGGCCTACTCCCCTCTTGGCGTTCAATTTTCCGTGCTGAATGAGCTGCCATCCCTGTTTCGATGGGCGTGCCTGTGTCATCGGCTCTATGTCAACCATTTCGGCCAATTATTGGAATGTTGTGTAGGCCAGCACTCCGTAACCTTCGGAGTAGTTCAGTTGATAACGGAGGTTTACGGACATGGCGACGACAGAAAGCAGCTACCCCGAGGAGCTGGCCGCACGGCTGGCTCTTCAGCAGAAGACCTCGCAAACAAAGCGCAGGGACTACCTGGCCGCTTTCATGGCGGTGCGCTCGGACGTGAAGGAAGCGATGGAGGCCGGCTACGCGCTCAAGATCATCTGGGAGCACCTGCGCGAGGTCGGGCGCATCCCTTTCCGGTATGAGACGTTCCTGAAGTACGTTCGCCAGCACATCACCAATGCGCGGCCTAGCTCAATGGGGCAGGGTACGAAGTAAGCAAAGTTCCATGCTCAATCGCTGCAAGCGCATGGCTGAAACGCTGTTACCGGCCTCTTGGATCTCTGCAAGCACGCGGACATTGGCAATTTCCGTTGGTTTTCCCGCTGTTGGCGCGCTGTTGCGAAGCAACGGTGCGGTTACAGCGCGAAGTTCGATGAGTCATACGAGGCAAAAACAACGCCGTAAGGCGGGCAGGATGTGTGAAGTAGGCCCACCGGCAAGCCGGTTGTCCTTCTTCACTGTCCCTTATTCGCGCGGGGCGCTCAACGGGCATCCTGCTCTGCGAGGCTGCCGGCTACCGCCGGTTGGAGGACACATGGGTGACGAGAATCGAATCACCAGGAAGGGCAGCCCGCCGATCAAGGTGTACTGCCTTCCAGAAGAACGCGAACTGATTGAGGCGAACGCCAAGATGGCGGGGATCAGCGTGGCGCGCTATCTGCGCGACGTAGGCCAGGGCTACCAGGTCAAGGGAGTCATGGACTACCACTACGTACGCGAGCTGGCGCGGGTGAATGGCGACCTTGGCCGGCTGGGCGGATTGCTCAAGCTCTGGCTGACCGACGATCCGCGCACTGCCCGTTTCGGCGATGCAACGATTCTCGCCCTGTTGGCTCGGATCGAAGCTACTCAGGATGAAATGAGTCGGCTTATGAAATCGGTGGTGCAGCCGAGGGCCGACCGTTGAGAGTTTTAGCGGCTAAATTTCCGTGTGCCGGACGCGACACGAGGCACTTCCAGGCCGCCGGCCTGAGCGTTATCAACTCTCGGGAGGACGCATAAGGCCAGGGACACCCCGTAAGGGCCGAGAGCAGAATCACCGAAGCCCGGGCCTCAGTGCCAAGGGCGATACCGATTAGCTAGTGGCGTAGCTCTTCGATGAAACCTTGCCGTGGGCAAGCGCGAGCTTGGTCAAGGCATTGCCTTTCTTTCATCGAATGGAGATTGCGACCATGAAGCACGTCCGTTTTTTAGCGGCTAAAACCGCGCTCGCCGCCGCTCTGGCCGGCAGCATCATCGTCACCCCGGCGCAGGCCGGCATCCCCGTCATCGACGGCGGCAACCTGGTGCAGAACGTCATGACCGCCATTGAGTCGGTGGCGCAGACGCTCAAGCAGATCGAGCAGTACCAGACTCAATTGCAGCAGTACGAAAACATGCTGCAAAACACCATGGCTCCGGCCGCCTATATCTGGGACCAGGCGCAGTCCACCATCAATGGACTGATGGCCGCCACCGACACGCTGAACTACTACCGGAATCAGCTCGGCAGCATCGATGCGTACCTGGGCAAGTTCCAGGATGTGGCCTATTACCGTGGTTCGCCTTGCTTCTCGGCCGCTGGGTGCTCGGATGCCGAGCGCGCTGCGATGGAGCAAAACCGCAGCCTGGCGAGCGAGAGTCAGAAGAAGGCGAACGACGCGCTTTTCAAGGGCCTGGAGCAACAGCAGCGCAACCTTTCCGCCGATGCTCGCCAGCTCGAACGGCTCCAGTCCGCCGCGCAGGGCGCGACCGGGCAGATGCAGGCCATCGGCTACGCCAACCAGCTCGCCGCCAACCAGGCAAACCAGCTTCTGCAAATCCGTGGCCTGCTGATCGCACAGCAGAACGCCGCGACGGCCAGGATGCAGGCGCAGGCCGACCTAGAGGCGCAACAGCAGGCCGCCGGCGCGACTTCCCGGGAGTCCAGGATCGAGCGGACGGCCAACCCGAGAAACTGGCTCGAACTGACCCGCTGACGGAGGCCCTGCACCATGAAGAAAACGATGCTGCTTACCGGCCTCGTGGTGGTGCTGGTGGCTGGTTGCGACAACAAGCCGGCCATCCCGCCCATGCCCGAGGTCAATGACACCAATTGCCAGATCGAGGCGATCAAGAAGATCGAGGACAGGGCCACGCGCGAGAAATTCGCCGGGCTGTGCTCGCGCCGGTCGCCGGCCGCCGGCGGCATCGCGCCGACCGAGAAGCCCATGAACTGGCTCGAACTGGCCGACCCGAAAGACCAGAAGGAGGCGAAGCCATGAAAACACTGCACAAGGCGGCGCTGATCGGCGTCGCCCTCGCGCTTTACTCCACCGCCGCATCGGCCCAACTCACCAATCAGGGGATGCTTGACCAGGTGGTGACGGAGTTCGCCACGCGAGCCACGTCCTGGCAGACGGTGGTGATGAATGCCGCGATGTTCCTGTTCTGGACGCTGGGCACGATCTCGCTGGTTTTCACCTTCGGCTTCATGGCGCTGCGCAAGGCTGACATTGGCGAGTTCTTCGCCGAGTTCATCAGGTTCATCCTGTTCTTCGGCTTCTTCCTCTGGCTATTGCGCAACGGCCCGGCCTTCGCCAACTCGATCATCCAGTCACTGGCCCGGATCGGCGAGCAGGCGTCCGGGGTGGCGTCGGTGACACCCTCGGGCATTGTGGATATCGGCTTCATGATCTTGAAGCAGGCATTCAGGAACTCGTCGATCTGGTCGCCCGTGGATAGCTTCATCGGTGTGGCCTTGAGCGTCGGCATCCTGATCCTGCTGGCTGTTGTCGCCGTGAATATGTTGCTGCTGCTCGTATCAGGCTGGCTGCTGATGTACGCCGGAATCTTCTTCCTCGGCTTCGGTGGAAGCCGTTGGACTTCCGACATGGCGATCAACTACTACAAGACCGTGCTGGGCGTGGCCGCGCAGATCATGACGATGGTGCTCCTGGTCGGCATCGGGAACGACCTGCTTTCCAGCTTCTACGCCAGGATGAACACCGGCACCCTGAACTTTGAAGAGCTGGGCGTGATGCTGGTGTTCTGCGTGGCGTTGCTCATGCTGGTCAATCGTGTGCCCCCGCTTGTCGCCGGCATCATCACCGGCTCGGGGATCGGTGGCGCTGGCGGCATTGGCAACTTCGGTGCAGGTGCCGCCATCGGTGCGGCTATGGGCGCGTCGAGTATGGCCGCCGGAGCGGCCAGCGTGGCTGGCGCGGCCGTGATGGGCGGTGCGGCCTCGGCCGCCGGCGGCATGTCGGCGATTAGGGCGGCGTTCGAGAAAGCAGGGGCTAGCGCCGGTGGCGAATCGGGCGGAGTGCCCATGTTTGGTGGTGGTGCTGGCGGTGATTCCGATGCTGGACCGTTCGCGCAGGCGGCGGGCTTTGGTGGCGGCGGTTCCAGTGCCGGCACAAGTACGCCGCTCGGCCAGGCGGCTGGCTTTTACAGCTCTGGAAGCTCCAGCAATTCGGGCGGCAGCGGCGGCGAATCGAGGGGCGGCGACAAAGCCGGCTCCAGCTCGAAGGGTAGCGGCGATGTCGGCGGCTCGAAGGCCGGCGGCGGCAGCGACGCTGGCGGCCAAGCCGGCCGAGGTGCGGGAGGCCTTGTCGCTGCGACGGCTGCGAACCTGGTGCAAGGCATTGGCGACGTTGCGCAGGCCAAGGCGGCCAGCATCCGCGACGCCGCCGCCGAACGCATCGCCGACACCACCGGAGGGAAGATCGCCGCCGCAATCCGGGCGAGCAGCCAGACAGACCGGGCGGTCGACGATGTGCCCAGCTTCGGCGGCAACAGCCTGGCAGGGGCCGATTCGGCTGCTGCTGATCCTGATGATGAAGTGGTCGCGTTCGCCAACCGCGACAAGGAGGTATGACGATGACGCCGAGAGGATTTTTCGACTGCCTGGACGTTGCCGCTGCCGAGCAGCGCCAGGCGCAGGCGGTTGAGGTTGAGCCGGTCGACGATCAATCGACTGATGCAGACCCGGCGGCAGAAGTTGCGGCCTTTGTTGATCGACCTGCTCCGCCCGTCATTGAGGCCACCAAGCTGGCGGCCAGGTCGGGCGGCTACGCCAGCAGCTACGGCAGCAGCGCGAGAAGCACGCCGCTGGCCGAGGCCGCCGGCTTCTACGGCACCGGCAGCCGATAAGCGCGTCGGCCGGCGTGGGGCCGGCCGACACTTCCACAACCCACCTGTTAGAGAGGTGAATCATGGCAACCCTGAATCCTACCAATGCAACGCAGGCCGTTCATCATGCAGCCGTGCAACTCGCCGCGCTCGACTGGCTAGACCAGGACGCGGCGCGGCAGCTCGGGCCGCTCGCCGAGGCCGTGGCGAACGCTTTCATGGTCGTGTTTTACCAGGCCGAGACGGGCCAGGCGACACCTGCCGACTTTCGCGAGGCCCTGGACGCGGTGCGGCAGTCACTCGGCGCCGCGTAGGCACGCGCACCAGGAGCAGCAAGGGCGGCCATTGGCCGCCCTTGTCATTTCCGGGCCTGCATCGTCAAAGGTGACGATGTGCGCTGGCGTGCTCGAGCATCGCCAGATCGGACGATGACGGCCGCTCTGGCCTTCTCCCTTGGCGTGGATCGCATCGTCGCTTCTAGCGATGAGATCCAGCGCACCAGAACGGCGCACGTCGAGCTGCAGCACCGCCAGGAATGGCGATGCTGGCCAGCTCTCCTACTCGATGCCGTGCATGGCCTTCGCCCGCGCTGCGACGGCCTGTGCGTGTTCGATATAGGCCGGGTCGGCTGTGGCCTCGGCTTCGGCCAGGAAGGTGCTGATCGCCTCGGCCGAGGTCAGCGTCTCGGCCGGGTCGAAAGGCGTCAGCTCACGGCCAACGGCCGGCGCATCCACCCATTCGCGTTGTTCCGGCGGCAGTGGATACACGCCGGCGGCTTCGGCCTCGGCCAGCAGCTCGGCCAGGGTGTAGCGCACCTGGTCAGGCGTGACGGCGCGGGCGGGATCGGCCTTCAAGGCGTCATAGGCCGGGCCGACCTTCTCATGCAGCCAGTTTTCCAGGTTCTTCGAGCCTGTCATCGACTGGCCTCATCAAGCATGGATGCCAGGCGCTCCAGGTCATTGACCGATTGCGAGCGAAAGCGGCCGGTCAGCAGCTCGTGCAGCGCGGCCGGCGTCAATCCGAGAAGCGTAGCCGCTTGCTCGGTCGACAACTGTCGCGCCTTGATGGCCTCGCCGATCTTGGTGACGAGTCGGGTCTTGACCAGCATTTCGCCGGCGTCGGGATAGCCCAGGTCGGCATAGACGTTGGCGCTGCCGTGCTGAATGTTCGGGGTGTCGTCAGCGTTCAGGTCGGCCAGCAGCTCGGCGACTGTGGCGAACCGCCCCGAGACACGGCCGGCGCGGCTGTCTGCAATTGCTTCCTCGGTTTCCTTCCTGCCCATCGCACACCTCACGCTGATTTGCCTAGCCCGTCTCATCCAGATGAGGCCACAGAGAGCGCGGCTGTGAAGGCCAAAGAGTACTACGTTGCGTGTTTTCCCCGGAAGAAGACACGCCGACCACCTTCTTGGCGTAAACCATCTACGACCCGGTGGCTAAAGCACATGGCCTTGCCATCGAGCCGGTGCCGCGAGCCCGCCGCAACGCATGGCGCCGGCCGAATCCATGGCGTCGCGCACATGAGATTCGGGGTTCACTTGGGTGGATCAGATGGTAAACTTGGCCAAACTTTGGAAGACTTCGCCGCGCGACACCAAGCGAGCCGCCTGACATGAACCAACCTGATAGCGAAATTCTCACGCTGGATGAAGTGGCGGTCTACCTCAAGGCAGGGAAGAAGACCGTTTACCGGCTGGCCCAGCAGGGGGAGATACCGGGATTCAAGCTGGGCGGCACCTGGCGGTTTCGTCGCAGCGAGCTGGATCGCTGGATTGCCGCGCAGATAGCCGAGAAAACGCAGGACAAGACATGAGCGCCCCGAAAAACGATAGCAACCAGGCGGCCTCGCCCCGAGAGGGGGCTGCACGTCCATGAACGCCGTAGAAATCGAACAAGCCATCACCGACCTCGCGGAGCAGCCGTTCGACCGTGCGGAGTTCCCCTATGCCTTTCTTGAGGCGTTCGGCAACAAAGCGACCACCATCAAGCGCCTGCGCGCGGGGGCGTCGAACAAGTCCGACCTCGGCGGTGTTCTCCAGACCAGCAATATCCACATCCTGACCTGCGACGTAGGGCGGGTGACACAGACGCTGGCCGCTCTCAAGGCCAGCCCGGCGACGGCCAAGGCCAAGGCGAAGTTCATCCTCGCCACCGACGGTGCGGACTTCGAGGCCGAAGACCTGGCCAGCGGTGAGACCGTCGCCTGTGCCTTCAAAGACTTTCCCGACCACTTCGGCTTCTTCCTGCCGCTGGCGGGCATCAGTACCGTCCGCCAGATCAGCGAAAACGCCTTCGACATTCGGGCCACCAGCCGCCTGAACCGTCTGTACGTCGAACTGCTGAAAGACAACCCTGAATGGGGCACGGCGGAGCGCCGCCACGACATGAACAAGCTCATGGCGCGGCTGATTTTCTGTTTCTTCGCCGAGGACACCGACATTTTCATCGGGAAGGGGCGTTTCACCGAAACCGTTGCGCAGATGAGCGCCAAGGACTCGTCCAACACGCACGAGGTCATCGCCACGCTGTTCCGCGCCATGAACACCAAGCGCGAGGACCGGGCTGCCGCCAAGATTCCTCGATGGGCCGAAGATTTCCCCTACGTCAACGGGGCTTTGTTCTCCGGCGGCGACGAGGTGCCGCGATTCAGCAAGATCGCCCGGTCCTACCTGCTGCACGTTGGTGGCCTGGACTGGACCAAGATCAATCCTGACATCTTCGGCTCGATGATCCAGGCCGTGGCCGAAGACGAGGAGCGCGGCGAGCTGGGGATGCACTACACCAGCGTTCCCAACATTCTGAAGGTGCTCAATCCGCTGTTCCTCGACGACCTGCGGGCGAAGCTGGAGGAGGCGGGCGACAACGCCCGCGTGTTGCTCAACCTGCGCAAGCGCATTGCCAAGATCAGGGTATTCGACCCGGCCTGCGGCTCGGGCAATTTTCTGGTCATCGCTTATAAGGAAATGCGCGCCATCGAGGCCGAGATCAATCGGCGGCGCGGCGAGCCGGATCGCGCGTCGGAGATCCCGCTCACCAACTTTCGCGGGATTGAGCTGCGTGACTTCCCGGCGGAGATTGCCCGCCTTGCGCTGGTCATCGCCGAGTATCAGTGCGACGTGCTGTACCGGGGGCAGAAGCTGGCCCTGGCCGAGTTTCTGCCCCTGCGTAACGAGAACTGGATCACCTGCGGCAACGCGCTGCGGCTCGACTGGTTGAGCGTTTGCCCGCCCACCGGGACGGACGTGAAGGTGCTGGCGGATGATCTGTTTGAGACGCCGCTCGACCAAGCGGAGATTGACTTCGAGAACGAAGGCGGCGAGACGTACATCTGCGGCAATCCGCCGTACCAAGGAAGCGTTGGTCAGACAGCGCAGCAGAAGGAAGACATGGCGCGAGTCCTCGCGCCCCTTCTAAAGACTTACAAGGATTTGGACTATGTAGCCGCGTTCGTTCTGAAAGCAGCTCAGTTCAACAATTTTACTGGGGCGGCAAGCGCATTCGTAACGACTAACTCCATCACTCAAGGAGAGCAAGTTGCAATGCTTTGGCCGCTCGTATTTAAAGAGTGCAACACGATCAACTTTGCGCACACATCGTTCTTGTGGAGCAACCTCGCTAGTAACAAAGCTGCTGTCACGTGTGTGATTCTCGGCCTGACGACCAACCCTGGCTCTGAAAGGAAACTGTTCGGCGAAGGCACTGTTAGATCATGCGCCAACATTAGTCCGTATCTTGTCGCTGCTGATACCGTGATTGTCACGAAGAGATCGAGTGCGCTTTCAGCCATCGGACATATGCAGTCGGGGAATAAGCCGACTGATGGAGGTCATCTGACACCATCTACTGAAGAGAAGGATCAAATAATTGCAGCGAGTCCAGATGCCAGACGCTTCCTAAAGCGCTACGTTGGATCGCGCGAATTGATAAACGGTGGAGCTCGCTGGTGCATATGGATCGAGGATGACGATCTTGAAGAGGTAAATCGCATCGATATTCTTCGTGACCGCCTCGAAAAGGTTCGCGAAATGCGCTTGAGTAGTAACGGAGCTCAAGCCAACGAGAACGCTGCCACGCCGCATCGCTTCGTTTTCGCCCCTCATAGTCGCCACGCTGCAATCGCAGTTCCGAATGTGTCGTCGGAACGAAGGTTGTTTCTTCCGTGCGAGATAACTGGATATGACACCGTTGTCTCCAATCTCGCGTCGGTGATTTACGATGCGCCGCTTTGGAACTTGGCACTGATTGCATCACGCCTGCATCTCGTTTGGATCGCCACCGTTTGTGGCAGGCTGAAGACCGATATTCGCTACTCCAATACCCTCGGCTGGAACACCTTCCCCGTGCCCACGCTCACCGACAAGAACAAGGTCGATCTCACGCGCTGCGCTGAGGATATCTTGCTGGCGCGGGAGCATCACTTCCCCGCGACCATCGCGGACCTGTACGACCCCGAGAACATGCCCGCTGACCTGCGTGCCGCACATGATCGCAACGACGAAGTGCTGGAGCGCATCTACATCGGTCGGCGCTTCAAGAACGACACTGAGCGGCTGGAAAAGCTGTTTGACCTTTATACCAAGATGACCGCTTCGGCTGCACCGGCCAAGGGCAAGAAACGCAAGGCGGGAGCCAACGCATGAGCGACAAGATCAAGTCCGTACCGTCCGTTTCCGTCACCTACGCCCGAAACGGCGCATCGACCAAGGCCAATGCTCTTGGGATGCGGCCCATGCAGGAGCGGGCCTACGAGAAGCGGGGCGAGCAATACCTGCTTATCAAGTCGCCGCCCGCATCGGGCAAGAGCCGTGCGCTGATGTTCGTGGCACTCGACAAGCTCAAGAACCAAGGCTTGAAGCAGGCCATCATCGTTGTGCCGGAGAGGTCCATCGGTGCCAGCTTCAACGACGAACCGCTGTCGAAGTACGGCTTCTGGGCGGACTGGCAGGTCGAACCCAAGTGGAACCTGTGCAATGCGCCAGGCAACGACAACGGCGGCAAGGTCAAGTCGCTGGGCGCATTCCTCGAAGGCGAGGACAAGGTGCTGGTCTGCACCCATGCGACCTTCCGCTTCGCTGTCGATGCCTACGGCGTCGAGGCGTTCGACGACCGATTGATCGCGGTCGATGAGTTCCACCACGTTTCGGCCAATCCGGACAACAAGCTCGGCTTGCACCTGGGGCAGTTCTTCGCGCGGGGCAAGACGCACATCGTCGCCATGACCGGCTCCTACTTCCGTGGCGACGCCGAGGCCGTGCTCGCGCCGCAGGATGAGTCGAAGTTCGATACCGTCACCTACACCTACTACGAGCAGCTCAACGGCTACGAGTACCTCAAGCAACTCGACATCGGCTACTTCTTCTACAGCGGGCCTTACGTCGACGACATCCTCAATGTCCTCGATCCCGCCGAGAAGACCATCATCCACATCCCGAATGTCAATTCGCGCGAGAGCACGAAGGACAAGATGCGGGAAGTGGAGCACATCATCGAGGCGCTGGGTGAATGGCAAGGCATCGACCCTGCGACCGGCTTCCAACGTGTCAAGCGCCCCGATGGCCGCGTGCTGCGGATCGCCGATCTCGTCGATGACGATGCCGCCAAGCGCGACCGCGTGTCCGCCGCGCTCAAAGACCCGGCGCAGAAGAACAGCCGCGACCATGTGGACATCATCATCGCGCTGGGCATGGCGAAGGAAGGCTTCGATTGGATTTGGTGCGAACATGCACTGACCGTGGGCTACCGCGCCAGCCTGACCGAGATCGTGCAGATCATCGGCCGAGCTACCCGCGACGCGCCCGGCAAGACCCGCGCGAGGTTCACCAACCTGATCGCCGAGCCGGACGCAGCCGAGGAAGCTGTCACCGAGGCCGTTAACGATACGTTAAAGGCCATCGCGGCGAGCCTGCTGATGGAGCAGGTTCTTGCTCCGCGCTTCGAGTTCAAGCCCAAGAACCCCGACAGTGGCCCGGTGCCGGGTTTTAACTACGGCGAGGGTGGCTACGACCCGGATCGCTGCAACATCGGCGTCAATGAGCAGACAGGGGCGTACCAAATCGAGATCAAGGGCATCGCCGAGCCCAAGAGCAAGGAGGCGGCGCGAATCTGTCAGGAAGACCTGAACGAAGTCATCGCGGCCTTCGTGCAGGACAAGCCCACCATTGAGCGCGGCCTGTTCGATGAGGAGTTGGTGCCCGAGGAGCTGACGCAGGTTCGCATGGGCAAGATCATCAAGGACAAGTATCCCGAGCTTGACGCCGAAGATCAGGAGGCCGTGCGCCAGCATGCCATCGCCGCCCTCAACCTGACGCAACAGGCCAAGCGGCTTGTCACCGAAGGCGAGAGCGACGGGTCGCCCAACACCGCCCTGATCGACGGCGTGCGCCGCTTCGCGATGGACGTGCGCGAGCTGGACATTGACCTCATCGACCGCATCAACCCCTTTGGCGAAGCCTACGCCATCCTCGCCAAGACCATGAGCGAGGACAGCTTGAAGCAGGTCGCGGCGGCCATCTCGGCGAAGCGCACGAGTCTGACGCCGGACGAGGCGAAGGAGATGGCTGTTCGCGCCGTTCAGTTCAAGAAGGAGCGCGGACGCATTCCTGCACTCGATTCCCAGGATGCCTGGGAGCGACGCATGGCCGAAGGCGCGGCCGCCTTTATGCGATTCAAGGCGGAGGGGCGCTATGAGTAACTCCGATCTTGACGAACTCGCTGCGGAGCTTGCCGAGTTCGCACCGCCCGAGGCGAAGGCCGGACGGCCGGCCAGTGAGGAGCGCGTCATCGCGGGCTTCGAGGAAATCCAACGCTTCACCGAGAAGCACGGGCGTGCGCCGCAGCATGGTGAGGATCGCGATATTTTCGAGCGCCTCTATGCCGTGCGCCTGGACCGCTTGCGTGCGCTCCCGGACTGCCGCGCCCTGCTGGAGCCGCTGGACCATCAGGGCTTGCTTGCCGGGGCGCCTACCGTTGCCGCTTCGGCAGATGAAGCCATCGACATCGACGACCTGGCCGCCGAGCTGGCGGGCGTAGCCGACGCAGACGACATCACGGTCCTACGCCATGTCCGCACCAGCGCCGACAAGCGCGCCGCCGAGGAGATCGCGGATCGCAAGCCTTGCGAAGACTTCGAGGCGTTCAAGCCACTGTTCGAGCGCGTAGCGACGGAAGTCAAGACCGGATTGCGCCAGTCCCAGCCCATAGAGGCGGGCCGCCGCGCGATTGAGGCCGGGGACTTTTTCGTTCTCGATGGAATCACGCTCTACGTCGCAGACGTCGGCGAACCGCTGAGAACCACCGCCGGGGAAGTGGACCGCCGCCTGCGCCTCATCTTCTCCAACGGCACCGAAAGCAATCTGCTGTTGCGCTCGCTCCAGCGCGCTTTCTACAACGACCCCGCCGCGCGGCGGCTGGCCTCGCCCGAGAGCGGACAACTCTCCTTCGGCGGCGAGCTTGAGGCCGATGATGTCGAAAGCGGCACGATCTACGTCCTGCGCTCCCTCTCCGATCATCCCTATGTCGCGCAGCACCGCGACATCATCCACAAGATGGGCGTGACCGGGGGCAGGGTGGAGACGCGCATTGCCAACGCCGAACACGACTCCACCTACCTGCTGGCGAAGGTCGAAGTGGTAGCGACCTACAAGCTCGCGGGCGTCAACCGCACCCGGATGGAGAACCTGTTCCACAGACTGTTCGCGCCCGCGCGGTTGAACATCACGATCAACGACCGCTTCGGTCATCCTGTGCAGCCTGAGGAATGGTTCCTAGTGCCACTTCATGTGATCGACGAGGCGGTTCAGCGCATTCGAGATGGATCGATCACCGAGTTTATCTATGACCCGCAGACCGCTCGACTGGTGGGCTACGCGCGGACTAACTATAAGGATGAACCATGATGGAAAGTCTGCGACCGAAGCAGTCAGAGGCTCGATCCATGGTCTTTGCAGAAGGGGCGCAGTGGGTCCGTGCTGACTTTCATCTGCATACCCGAGCGGACCGAGAATTCAAGTTCACGGGCGATGACAACTTCTACAACAGCAACTATGTGGATGCGTTGGAGAAAGCGGACATCCGATTGGGCGTCATTACCAACCACAACAAGTTCGACTTCGAAGAATTCAAAGCACTGCGCAAGACGGCCCAGAAGAAGGGTATTGCGCTGCTGCCAGGCGTTGAGTTGTCGGTCAATGACGGGGCTAATGGCATCCACACGCTTGTTGTGTTCTCCGACGAATGGATCGATGAACACAATTACATCAACCCCTTTCTGACCAGCGCATTCGAAGGTAAAACGCCCGCGCAGTACGAGCAGGAGAACGGGCGCACTTCATGGTCGCTTCTGGAGACCATCAAGAAGCTGGAAGGCTATCACCGGGACTTCTTCCTTGTCTTCGCCCATGTCGAAGCCCCGAGTGGCCTGTGGGCGGAGCTGGATGGCGGCCGGCTTACTGAGTTGGGGCAAAACGAGTTCTTCCGACGCAGAACGCTGGCTTTTCAGAAGGTACGCACGCACGACGGCGCAGGCAAAGACAAACCCTGCCGCACCAAGATTCAAAGCTGGCTACAGAGCTGGTACCCCGCCGAACTGGAAGGCAGCGACCCTAAGAGTGTCGATGAAATCGGTCGAGGCAAAGCCAGCTACCTGAAGCTGGGCGAACTGTCCTTCGAGGCGGTCAAGTTTGCCTTGAGCGATCCCGCTGGGCGGGTAGCCATGGAGCCGCCCAAACATCAAGCGTCGCACATCCGCAGCATCCGCTTCGACGGCGGCATCCTCGATGGGCAAGTGCTGCATTTCTCTTCCGAACTCAACACGTTGATCGGCATCCGGGGCAGCGGCAAATCGTCCATCCTGGAGGCAGTACGCTACGCCCTCGACATTCCACGCGGCGAGAAGGCGCAGGACACCAAGTACAAGGATGAGTTGATCCGCCATACCCTTGGCAGCGGCGGCAAGGTGACGCTGACAGCATGTGACGTGTACGGACAGGAGTTCACCATCTCCCGCATCTTCCGCGAAGCCCCGAATGTCTATTTGGGCGGCAAGTTGCAACCCGGCGTGTCGATCCGGGAAACCGTACTGCGCCGTCCGATCTACTTCGGCCAGAAGGACCTTTCCAGCACCGGCGAAGGCTTCGAGACCGATCTGGTGGAAAAGCTGGTTGGCGAGAAGCTGCGTGTGCTGCGTGACGAAATAGAGGTTCAACGCCAGCGCGTGCGTGACGCTGCTCAGCGCTGGCTCAAGCTCAGCAACACGGCCGAACTCAAGCGCGACTTCGAGACCCAACTAAATGATGCCAACTTCCGTCTGACCAAGTTCGCGGAGCACGGTGTCGCCGATAAGCTCCAAAAGCGACTTGGCTTCCAGCAGGACGCCACAGCGCTCGCGCGCATGATGGAGCGGGCAGACAGCTTCATCCTCGCTCTAGGAAGTCTGATTGCCGAGCATGAGGACGAGCTGCGGAACGCAACGAGCTACGTTTCCAAGCAGAACCCGGATTTCTTCACGGCCTACTACGCTGAGTTCTCCAGCCTCGTTGCCAAGGTCGATCAGCTCAAGCAGATCGAGCGAGAAGCGAACGTCATTGCAGCTCGCCTCAAGACCAAACAGGGCGAATTTGAAGGCGCAAGCAGGAGCCTTCAGGAGGAGTTCGCACAAGTCGAGCGCCAACTGGCTCAGGAGCTCAAGCAAACCGGCATGACTGCCATCCAGCCGGACGACTTCCTGGCCCAGCAGCAGCGCAAAACCAAGGCGGAGCAAATGCTGGAGGCGCTGGCCAAGCAGGAATCACAGCAGACCAGCATCCGCGACGCGCTGTTTGCCGAGATCGACAAACTCAATGAACTATGGCTGCGCGAGTTCAATACCATCAAGGTAGAGCTGGACCGCGTGAACGCTGGCCACACCGCCCTGCAGATCGAAGCGGACTTCAAGGGCGACAAGGAAGCCGCCATCAGCTTCATGCAGCAGCTCTTCAAGGGCAGCAACATTCGCGAAACCACGCTGCGCGCAGTGATGGAGGACTATGCCGATTTTGGCGGCCTCCTACGTGCCTTGCCGGGAGCCTTGGCGAAGGCCGGCAGCACCCCCGAGGTCTTCGAAAAGACCTTCATGCAGAACCTGACCGATTTCGTCACCTGGCAGGTGCCCAACCGCTTCGTCATCCGCTATCGCGGCAAAGAGTTGAAGCACCACTCTCTCGGGCAGCGCGCTTCGGCGCTGTTGCTGTACGTGCTCAGTCAACGCCAGAACGACGTGATCATCATCGACCAACCGGAAGACGATCTGGACAACCAGACCATTTACGACGATGTGATCAAGCTGCTACGGGAAATGAAGCCTCACGCCCAATTCATCTTCGCCACCCACAACGCCAACTTCCCGGTGCTGGGTGACGCGGAACAGGTGCACGCCTGCCAATACCAGGACGAGAAGGTCGCCACGCGAAGCGGCAGCATCGACGCCCGCCCGGTGCAGGACGCCATCATCAACATCATGGAAGGAGGCCAGGAAGCCTTCAACCGTCGCAAAGAGGTCTACAACCTATGGAAACCACAGAGCTGATCGACCTGCTCAGCCGGGGCGAGGACAGTCGGCAGCAGTTCAAGACGGACATCAACAATGCCGACGCCTTGGCAGCAGAGATCGTTGCCTTCAGCAACACCGCTGGTGGTCGCATCTTCATTGGGGTGAACGACGACGGTTCGGTGCGCGGTCTATCCGGCGCCGACGTTGCTCGTCTCAACATGCTCATCGCCAACGTGGCCTCGCAGGTCGTGCGTCCCGCCGTGAACCCGCTCACGGAAAACGTGCCTCACCCGGCAGGCACGGTGCTGGTGCTCTCTATCGCTGAGGGCGTCAACAAGCCCTACATGGACAAGAACGGCGCGATTTGGGTGAAGAACGGCTCGGACAAGCGCCGCGCCACCTCGCGCGAGGAATTGCAGCGCCTGTTCCAGCAGGCGGGTTTGGTGCACGCCGACGAAACGCCCGTAGCGGGCTTGAGCGCGGGCGATGTGGACATGCCCTATTTCGAAACCTTCTTCGAGCAGCAATTCGGTGAGCCGCTCGCCCAGCATAACCAGCCGCTGCCGCAGTTGCTGACCAACATGAACCTGATGAACCAGGGGCAGCTCAACGTGGCGGGCGGTCTGCTGTTCGCCAAATCACCGCACTACGCGCTACCCGCCTTCGTCGTCAAGGCCGTCGCCTTTGTCGGCACCCAGATTGAGGACGAACGCTACATCGACAGCCGCGACATCGTCGGCAAGCTGGCCGACGTGTTCCAGCAGACGTTGGGCTTTATCGTCGCTAACACCCGCGCCGCGCAGGGCGAGCAGGGCTTCAACTCCCAGGGGCAGCCTGAGATTCCCCGCATCGTCTGGGAAGAACTGGTCGCCAACGCCCTCATTCACCGCGACTACTTCGTCAGCGCGCCGATCCGCGTACTGGTCTTCGCGGATCGTGTCGAGATCATCAGCCCTGGCCACCTGCCCAACAACCTGACTATCGAGAACATCAAGGCCGGCAACTCCAATATGCGCAACCCCATCCTGGCGTCCTTTGCCGCCAAGCTCCTGCCTTATCGCGGATTGGGTAGCGGCCTGCTGCGCTCACTGAGGGCATGGCCGCAGATCGAACTCATCGATGATCGGTCCGCCAATCTGTTCAAGGCTATCGTGGCGCGTCCCAGCTTGCTGGAGCCGGCCGGAAGTTCTTGACTGGGGTCGTCTCAGAAAACGGAAAATAAAGCACGCTAAGGCATAGCCGAACCTGCCAAGCTTGCTCCACCCTGTAGTGACGCGATCAGCGGGCAGGAAACGTTCCCCCTTCGCGCATGGCAGGCGCACACCAACTCAGACAGCACGGCCTCCATGCGCGCCAGGTCAGCCATTTTCTCGCGCACGTCCTTGAGCTTGTGCTCGGCCAGACTGCTGGCTTCCTCGCAATGGGTGCCATCCTCCAGCCGCAGCAGCTCGGCGATCTCATCCAGGCTGAAGCCCAACCGCTGGGCTGATTTCACGAAGCGCACCCGCGTTACATCCGTCTCGCCATAGCGGCGAATGCTGCCGTAAGGCTTGTCCGGTTCCGGGAGCAAGCCCTTGCGCTGATAGAACCGGATGGTCTCCACATTGACCCCGGCCGTCCTGGCGAAAACGCCAATGGTCAGGTTCTCCAAATTGTTTTCCATATCGCTTGACTCCGTACATAACTACGGAAGTAAGCTTAAGCTATCCAATTCAGATTCGAAAGGACAAACGTATGTCTGAACCTCAAAACGGGCGCGGCGCGCTCTTCACTGGCGGGCTGGCCGCCATCCTCGCCTCGGCTTGCTGCCTCGGGCCGCTGGTTCTGATCGCCTTGGGGTTCAGCGGCGCTTGGATCGGCAACTTGACGGTGTTGGAACCCTATCGCCCCATCTTTATCGGCGTGGCGCTGGTGGCGTTGTTCTTCGCCTGGCGGCGCATCTACCGGCCGTCAGCCGCCTGCAAACCGGGTGAGGTTTGCGCGATTCCCCAAGTGCGAGCTACTTACAAGCTCATTTTCTGGGGCGTGGCCGTGCTGGTTTTGGTCGCGCTCGGATTTCCCTACGTCGTGCCATTTTTCTATTGATCACAGGAGTTCACCATGAAAAAGCTGCTTTCCGCCCTTGCCCTCGCTGCCGTTGTTGCCCCCGTGTGGGCCGCCACCCAGACCGTTACGCTGTCCGTACCGGGCATGACCTGCTCGGCCTGTCCGATCACTGTCAAGAAGGCGATTTCCAAGGTCGAAGGCGTCAGCAAAGTTGACGTGACTTTCGAGACACGCCAAGCGGTCGTCACCTTCGACGATGCCAAGACCAGCGTGCAGAAGCTGACCAAGGCAACCGCAGACGCGGGCTATCCGTCCAGCGTCAAGCAGTGAGTCACTGAAAACGGCACCGCAGCACAACGGACGTCATTGTCTGGCGCCACAAACGATAAAGGATCTGTTGCATGACCCATCTAAAAATCACCGGCATGACTTGCGACTCGTGCGCGGCGCACGTCAAGGAAGCGCTGGAAAAAGTGCCAGGCGTGCAGTCGGCGCTGGTGTCCTATCCGAAGGGCACAGCGCAACTCGCCATCGTGCCGGGCACATCGCCGGACGCGCTGACTGCCGCCGTGGCCGGACTGGGCTACAAGGCAACGCTAGCCGATGCGCCACTGGCGGACAACCGCGTCGGACTGCTCGACAAGGTGCGGGGATGGATGGCCGCCGCCGAAAAGCACAGTGGCAACGAGCCCCCGGTGCAGGTAGCGGTCATTGGCAGCGGTGGAGCCGCGATGGCGGCGGCGCTGAAAGCCGTCGAGCAAGGCGCGCAGGTCACGCTGATCGAGCGCGGCACCATCGGCGGCACCTGCGTCAATATCGGCTGTGTGCCGTCCAAGATCATGATCCGCGCTGCCCATATTGCCCATCTGCGCCGGGAAAGTCCGTTCGACGGCGGTATTGCGGCAACTGTGCCTGCGATTGACCGCAGCAAACTGCTGGCCCAGCAGCAGGCCCGTGTCGATGAACTGCGGCACGCCAAATACGAAGGCATCCTGGACGGCAATCCAGCCATCACCGTTTTGCACGGTGAAGCGCGTTTCAAGGACGACCAGAGCCTGGTCGTCCGTTTGAACGAGGGTGGCGAGCGCGAGGTAACGTTCGACCGCTGCCTGGTCGCCACCGGTGCCAGTCCGGCCGTGCCGCCGATTCCGGGCCTGAAAGAGTCACCCTACTGGACTTCCACCGAAGCGCTTGTCAGCGACACCATTCCCGCACGCCTGGCCGTGATCGGTTCGTCGGTGGTGGCGTTGGAACTGGCGCAAGCCTTTGCCCGGCTCGGCAGCCAGGTCACGATCCTGGCACGCAGCACCTTGTTCTTCCGGGAAGACCCGGCCATCGGCGAGGCCGTGACAGCCGCTTTCCGCGCCGAGGGCATCGAGGTGCTGGAGCACACGCAAGCCAGCCAGGTCGCCCATGTGAACGGCGAATTCGTGCTGACCACCGGACACGGTGAATTGCGCGCTGACAAGTTGCTGGTTGCCACCGGTCGGGCACCGAATACGCGCAGCCTCGCGCTGGACGCGGCGGGGGTCACTGTCAATGCGCAAGGGGCCATCGTTATCGACCAAGGCATGCGCACGAGCAACCCGAACATCTACGCGGCCGGCGACTGCACCGACCAGCCGCAGTTCGTCTACGTGGCAGCGGCCGCCGGCACCCGTGCCGCGATCAACATGACCGGCGGCGACGCAGCCCTCAATCTGACCGCGATGCCGGCAGTGGTGTTCACCGACCCGCAAGTCGCCACCGTGGGCTACAGCGAGGCGGAAGCGCACCACGATGGCATCGAGACCGACAGTCGCACGCTGACACTCGACAACGTTCCGCGAGCGCTTGCCAACTTCGACACACGCGGCTTCATCAAGCTGGTCATCGAGGAAGGTAGCGGACGGCTCATCGGCGTGCAGGCGGTGGCCCCGGAAGCGGGCGAACTGATCCAGACGGCGGTGCTCGCCATCCGCAACCGCATGACGGTGCAGGAACTGGCCGACCAGTTGTTCCCCTACCTGACAATGGTCGAGGGGTTGAAGCTTGCGGCGCAGACCTTCAACAAGGACGTGAAGCAGCTTTCCTGCTGCGCTGGATAAAAAAAGGAGGTTTTCAATGAGCGCCTACACCGTGTCCCGGCTGGCCCTTGATGCCGGGGTGAGCGTGCATATCGTGCGCGACTACCTGCTGCGCGGATTGCTGCGTCCGGTGGCGTGCACCCCGGGCGGCTATGGCCTGTTCGATGATGCCGCCTTGCAACGGCTGTGCTTCGTGCGGGCGGCCTTCGAGGCGGGCATCGGCCTGGACGCGCTGGCGCGGCTGTGCCGGGCGCTGGATGCTGCGGACGGCGATGAAGCGGCCGCGCAGCTTGCCGTTCTGCGCCAGTTCGTCGAGCGTCGGCGCGAAGCGTTGGCCGATCTGGAGGTGCAGTTGGCCACCATGCCGACCGAGCCGGCACAGCACGCGGAGAGTCTGCCATGAACAGCCCCGAGCGCTTGCCGTCCGAGACGCACAAACCGATCACCGGCTACCTGTGGGGCGCGCTGGCCGTGCTCACCTGTCCCTGCCATTTGCCGATTCTCGCCATTGTGCTGGCCGGCACGACGGCCGGCGCGTTCATCGGAGAGTACTGGGGTATCGCAGCCCTCACGCTGACCGGTTTGTTCGTCCTGTCTGTGACACGACTGCTGCGGGCCTTCAAAGATCGATCATGAGCGCTTCCCATTGAGACAAACCACGCTGTCGCTACGTTGCCTCATGCCGGCATCAAATTCGGCTGAGTAGCTTCTCGCCATCTGGACGTAGCTCACCCTTGGGTGAAACATGCCGATACAGGGTCTGCCGCGTGACGCCAAGTTCCTGGCACAGGTCGCCGACCTTGGTCTCTGGCTGACCCATTGCCGCCATCGCCAGCCGCAGCTTGGCGGCGGTCATCTTGAACGGCCGGCCGCCTTTCCGCCCGCGCGCGCGGGCCGAGGCTAGGCCGGCAATCGTGCGCTCCGCGATCAACTCGCGCTCGAACTCGGCCAGGGCGGCGAAGATGCCAAAGACCAGCTTGCCGGCGGCGGTCGTGGTGTCGATGGCCGCGCCGTGCCCGGTTAATACCTTCAAGCCGATGCCGCGCCCAGTCAGGTCGTGCACGGTGTTGATGAGATGTCGCAGGTCGCGTCCGAGCCGATCCAGTTTCCACACGACCAGTGTGTCGCCAGTTCGCAACGCCTTCAGGCAGCTCGTCAAGCCGGGCCGATCCTCGCGCATGCCGGATGCCTGGTCCTCGTAAAGATGTACTGGATCGACCCCGGCGGCAATCAGCGCGTCGCGCTGCAAATCGGTAGCCTGGGAGCCGTCCGCCTTCGATACCCGCATGTAGCCTATCAGCATGTCGTACCTGTCACATATACGTTCGATTATGTGACAGTGTGCGCCGGAAAGTTAAGGTCGTCAAAATTTGTCACTTAACCCGTCATTCTGTCTAAGACATGCAAAGGATCCGTCAGGCTCATAATGTGACAGAAATTCCGTGGCGATGCCTTCCTTCGCGAAGGTGGCGCGCAACTGTTCCAGGGAAGCGGGGTCGCGCCGACCATAGGAAGCCAACGCGAACAGCGAGCGTGCCGTCTCGGGGTTGTGCCGCGCTTCAATGATGGCCTCGTCGATGGCCTGGACTGCACGCTGCCAGTGATTGATGGGTTCGGGCTTCGGCGCTTTCGTCGGCAGGCCACTGGTGAACCCTGTTTGGGGCTCGGACCAGAACAGCTTTGCCTGCTCGCCTGGCGGGCTTATGTACCTCACCTCAATCAAGCTGATTGCCGTTGCCGCCGCCTCCAGCATCTGCAACCGTACTGCCGGATTCAGGGTTTCATACGGTCGCCACAGACTTTGCCCAGCACGCAGCGGATGCCCGCAGCCTTCCCAGACTTGGCGGAGATACCCCGCGTAGGTTCCGCACGCCGAAAGCGGTGTGTTCAGCTCATCGAGCAGCGTGCGTAGCAGCCGAAACCACAATCCGGCATGGATGCGTCGGCGCGGCAGCTCCAGGTGACCGGTCGTCAGTGCCTGCCAGGTACGCTGGTCCATCGCCGCAATCGCGTCGCTGGCGGTGCGCGGTTCGGCGTCGGCGTTCTCCCAGCCTAGAAACCGCCCTGGCACGCCCCAATAGGATTCCAGCCGGCAGCCATGCAGCGGGCAGCTCAGCATCAGGGGCAGCTTCCACGCGAGCAGTACGGCTTGGTTCTCCGGATCGTTCAGGCATAGCGGACAGGCGCGGTGTATCGGCTGGCTGGGCAGCCAGGCACGCCAGCTCGTGATGGATCGCGTCTTACGGCGGTGTGTCGGCAGCAACACCGAGAGCTGGAACGCATAGGTCTCCAATGCATCTGGAATCTGATCATCAAGGCTGTCCAGTAGCCAAGGCACCCAGCCGGCAAAGCTCATGCAACGCAGCCGGTTCAGTTCGATGCCGCTCCGCTGGGAAAGCATCGCCAGCAGCGCCAGTGGTGGCGCGGTGTCCAGGTCATCAACCTGACCGTGACCAAGATCGTGCTCCAGCAGCTCGGACACCTCTATGTGATAGCAAAGGGCCACGCGGTTGAGCCACGAAGACAAGGCTTCACCTTCCCTGGGAGCCGGATGCAGTGGCCAGCGTGGCGCTGGCTTCACATCAGTTCCCGCTCGAATTGCCGACGCCGCTCGCTGGGGCCGGTGTAATCGGCCATGCTCAGCGTGCGATGGTTGATCGCTTCCTCGCCGCTCTCCACGGCGGCGAGGGCTGCCGCCATCAGCAAGTGCGTCAGTTCGCCGATGGTGCCTTCGCTGCGTGTGAGCAGGTAGCGGGCCATGTCCAGCGTGGCAATCGACGAGGGGCGCCGCAGTGGAAGCGAAGCGGCGAAGCTGGCCAGCAGTGAGCAGCAATCGTCGTTGGCCTCCCATACCGGCAGCATCATCGGCTCGAAGCGATTTTCCAACTGGTCATCGGAGCGGATGACCAGGTAGGCGTCGCGCGTGCCGACCCCGACCAGTGGGATGCGCAGTTCATTGCCGAGGAAGCGCAGGAGATTGAGAAATTCCCGGCGGTTGACGCTGTTACCGGCCAGGACGTTGTGCAACTCGTCGATCACCAGCATGCGCACGCCGACCTTGCGCAGCAGTGCCAGCGCCAGTTGTTCCATTTCTGGCAGCCGTGGGCGCGGTCGCAATGGCGCACCCATCGCCGCGAGCAGCGCGACGTAGAAGCGGATTACCGACGGTTCGGATGGCATCTGCACGACCAGTACCGGAATGTGCTCCTGGTCGGCGTCGGCGCTGGCCGGATGCGTGCGCCGGAACTTCTCGACGATCATCGACTTGCCGTTGTTGGTCGGGCCGACCAGCAGCAGGTTGGGCATGCGTTGCTTGTTTGGCCACGCATACAGGGTTTCCAGCCGGTTCAGCGCCTCGACCGCGCGCGGATAGCCGATCCAGCGGTCGGCGCGAAGGCGCTGGATGCGCTCGTCCGCCGGCAGCCGAGCCAGCCCCTGTGCCGCTGGCAGCAGGTGTGACAAGTCGATGATGGGATATTCGTCCACGGCTACCACTCCTCAATCTGGTCGAACGGTTTGGCCGGCGGCTGGTTGTCGGCCTGTGGGTCAGCCATGTCCGCATCTGGTGGTGGCGTGGTTTTGACAGGCGGTGCCGTTGCCTTGAGATGCTGGCGTCGATCCGCGTCGCGCCGCGCCTTGCGCGTAGCTTTCTGCGCGGTGGTCACGATTTCTCGCATCTGGCCGATCATGCGGAACAGCGCTGACTCATCCACCTGTTCGCGCCCTTGCTGCCGTAATTTCGCCAGCGCCTGCCGTTGTTCCCATAGGGTGACAGCCGGGTGCGACAAGGTACGGTAGGGAATTTCCAGGTAGTGCTGCCCCTCTGGTTCCAGCACCCATATGCGGCTGATGTCGCGCGGGTCGCGCCGGATCAGGAACGCAGGCAAGCGGTCCCGCCGAGCTATCCACGGCTTGAGCGCATCGGCGTAGTAGTGGACTCGGATATCCAAGGTTTCCGCGTCGATCCCGATATGCACCTTGCGCCATTGACGGCGATAGGATGCGCCATGCTTGCGGGTTTTCCACTCGCCTTCACCCATCATCTTGATCCCGGTGCTGTCAACCAGCAGGTGCAACCCGCCTGAACTGGACCTCCCGCCCAGCTCGACCGACAAACTCTTCTGCCGCCTGCACAGCGTCGTATAATCGGGTGCCCGCCAGTCCAGTCCCGCCATCCTGAGCAGGCTCTGGGTCAGTCCCGTCACTTGCCGCAACGGAAGTTGGAACAGCCCTTTCAGTGTCAGGCAGAACTCGATCGCTTTATCCGAAAACCGCAGCGGCCGACCGGAGCGACCGTCGGACACCGCATACCAATCCAGCCCAGGGTCAAACCATACATCCAGCGAGCCTCGCTGCTTGAGGGCAGCATTATATTCGGGCCAATTGGTAGTGCGATACTTCGGTGGTGTCGGTCTGGGCATCCCGCCCATCTATGACAATCGATTCCTCAAGGGAATCCATTACCTTGTTATGCAACAAAGCCGGCTTAATGGCGTCCAGGCCGTCGGTAAGGGCGTTTTTGGCAAAAGCGGGTCGGTCACGACGATCACTTACGAGCTGTTCGAAGTCCGCTGACCCCGTGCGCTGGACGGCACCTGCCCTGAAGCAGGTGCCGGTTCACTCCGTTCGTCCGTAGCGAGGCCCCATCGACGACGCGCAAATCGGGCAATGCCTCTTGTCAATCGAGGATAGCCTCGGGTTATCGGCCGCGAAACAAGGGTTGCCGCTTCTCGAGGAACGCCGCGATTCCTTCGGCATGGTCCACGGTTCGCCCGGCAACGCGCTGGTTTGCTCGCTCCATCGCCAGCGCCTCAGGAAGGCTCTGGTTCAAGGCGGCTGAGAGCGCCTGGCGGGTCAGACCGAGAGCGATCGTGGGTCCGGCGGCGAGCCGTGCCGCCATGGCCGTCGCCGCAGTGGTGAGATCGTCGTCATCGACCACCTTGTAGATCAAGCCCCAGTCCGCCGCGACATCGGCCGTAATCCTCTCGCCGAGAAGCATCATCGCGCTCGCGCGGGCGCGCCCGGCAAGCCGCGGGAGCAGCCAAGTCACCCCCAGATCGGGAACGAGCCCGATCGCCGCGAATGGCAGGAGAAAGTACGCGGACCTGCTGGCGATTACGATGTCCGCCGCAAGGGCGATCCCGCACCCCCCGCCGGCGGCTGCACCGCTCACCGCCGAGACGATTGGGATCGGCAAACGCACCATACTCTCGAGCAAAGGGTTGAAGCCGGTTTCAAGCGCACGTCCCCGATCAATGCGTTCAGGATCCTCTTGAACGCCGCCGCTGAGATCGGCGCCCGAGCAGAAGGCGCGCCCCGCCCCACGCAGCAGCAGCGTGCGCGCGCCCATTGCCGCAACGCTGTCCAGCGCATCCATCATCTCGTCGAGGGTCTGCATGGACAGCGCGTTCAGCACTTCGGGACGATTAATCGTGATCGTCGCCACGCCTTCGATGCATTCCAGCGTGATGTGTTCGTAACGCATGTTCTTCTCCCTTGGAGCGACCCTTGGCTCATTGCCTGATCGGTCGCTCAAGTTGCTCGGTCCAGCAATGTGCGGCGGGAGGCGGAGAACGCGCCCAGCCATGATCGCGGCGAGCGCGAACAAGCCTCCCGCACTGTTTTGCGCCTCGCCGCGACGAAAGGGGCTCCGTCATCTACCCCCCGCCGACAGCCCTCAAGCCGAGCCGCCAGCGGCCGACACAGGTTATCACTTCACGGTCGGGAAGCCGAGGCGAGCGCGAAGGTCCGGATTCAGTTCGATAACGTGGAAACCGGTCGTCATGCAGGCGAACCAGATGTGCCCGGACTCGGGAACATAGCGTACATGCGACGCACACGCGTCGGTTACCTGGTCGTTCAACCCTGTCCAGTTTAGCCCGTTGCCACTTAGCGGGGTATCGGGATTCGCACCCGGCTTATAGTAGCCGACTTCAACCGGCTTTGTAGGATCGCGCAAATCAACGATCCTCACTCCGCCAGCGAAGAAGGGGAACAGACCAAGCCTCGTGTTCCTTGCATCGTCGACATCGTTGAAATGCGAGCCAACCGCGCCGAGGCGCGCGGTGATGTCTGGGATTGGGATGAAGCTCGCATAGGGATCCTCCTTCCGAGGAGTAAATAGTATCGCGTCGCAGTTCTCCTTGATATTCATTTGCAGCTTGAACTCGCCGACGATCTTTGGATTCTTCTCGTCCGCGATATTGATGATCCGCGGCCATGTTCCAGGACAGGCGCCCAGTTCGGCCGCACCCACCAGGTGTGGAACTCCGTTGATCGACGCGGGCACGACAGAATGCCAACCGCCTTGCTTGGCTTCGCCGACGAGCCTCATCTTCGGTTGAGAGCGCCCATCGACGATGTCGCTGTTATCGAGAATGTAGACGCTGCCGTTCTCCACAGGCACGTCCCCGTCGGAGGCGAGGATAGACGCCCCCATAGGTATGTCCCCGGTTTCGGAGGCGAGGACAGCCGCGTAGATCCGCCGCTCATCATGGCTGATCGACACTTCATGTGGCGTGAACCCAGCCGTCAATCCATTGGGTCGCGTGACGCCGAAGCGGCCGAGATAGCGGGGGCGCTTCATGTCGCTGATGTCGAGCACATGCAGGCCACCCTTCCCCGAACCGAGTCCGGGCAGGATTTCTGTACCGTAGACGCGACGACCGTTGGGAGAGATTGTCACCATGTGGATGTTGGCGGGCCACTTGAACTCGCTCTGCAATTTGGGATTCAGGCAGTCCGAGGCATCGTAGATGCTGAGCCAAGCTGCGTCCTCCTCGCCCCGGCCAGCAATTCCTCCCGAGTAGTTGCCGGCGACGAGAACTTTGCGATCTGGTGCCGCAATCGCGTGCATCGTCTCTACCGCATCGATCGAGCCCCGGTCCCGCAGCAAGCGCACGGGCTTTGGAGCCCGGGGGTCCCTTACGTCGATAACCGCGACGCCCGCTGGCTCGCGGAGGAACAAGGCAGATCGGCTGTTGGCGGTTGCCGGGCCTGTCTGCTTGAAGGAGGATACATAGGCACATTGATCGACCCATGAGAGCTGCATATTGCCGCCGCGGTTCCAGATGTCCGTGCGACCGACGAGGCGAACGCCAGCATGATAAGGAAGTTTGGACCGGCCGCTCACCACGTCTTCGATCGTGGTTTGGCCCTGAAGCCCGGTTTCGGGGCGATCGCCGGGACCAATGACGACCTGGGAAAACGCCGGCCATCCGCTACACAGACAGGCTAGGCCGAGCGGGGCAACGACCGCGAGCCTCCGAATCTTGGTGGCTGTCACCGCAGTCAGGCGCGAAAGAGCCTCTGTGGTGCGGATCGTCGGTGAACGCCGCGATGCTCTATCGTGCGTCGCCGCCCCGATCTCGACCATGCCCGGCTTCATGACGCCGACCGGTTTGGCGGGCAAATCATCGGCAAGAACAACATTCCCATGCGCTTCGCTTAACATCCGCAACATCTTTCTCTCCTTTGCTTGGTTGCTTGGTGCGTCCTCAATCTTGCCACAACACATCGTGCGACACAGAGGAATTCGTAGCCCGTTGCGTTCGCCCGGGCGTCGCTGATATCGTCGAAATGAAGCCGGTCGCTGAGACGACGCTGCTTCCGGCCGCGCCTTCCGAAGATGTTGTCCCGGCTGCGGCGCTCACCGCTTGGTCCGCTTCACGAGCTCGGCCGCATAAGCTGGACGGCGCTTCTCGAAAAACGCGGCGACTCCCTCCTGAAACTCAGGCCGCGCATCACCAGCGGCATCGAGATGTTCTCGCGCACGGTCATGTGCGGGTACAGCGCATAGGACTGGAACACCATCGCGCAGTCCCGTGCGCTGGGTGACAGGGCGAGCAGGTCGCGGTCTCCCATGCGGATCGTGCCGGTGTCGGGCGTGTCCAGGCCGGCGATCAGCTTCAGCAAGGTGGACTTGCCGCAACCGGACGCGCCCAGCAGGGTGAGGAATTCGCCGTCGCGCACTGTCAGGTCGAGTTCCTGAAGAACGGCAGCGTTGCCGAAGCGTTTGGTCAGGCCGGAAATCTGGATGTCAGACATGGTCGTTCGTCTCCGCCGTTGACTGAGTCGATGTCCGGGCGGCCATCCAGCTGTGAAACTCTGCGTAGCCCGAAAACGCCACG
>NZ_JBVPZA010000010.1:0-190010 GCF_055703065.1 Hydrogenophaga sp. L310 | reverse complement strand
TGACCTTGCCCTCGTTTGGTGTAGCTCTTAGCCCGACGATTACGCGGCCTTTTTGCGCTGTGCCTCGTACCAGCGTTGCTCGAACTGCATCGGGCTGAGGTAGCCCAGCGAGGAATGAAGCCGGCGGTGATTGTAGAAAGCCATCCAGTCCATCACAGCCTGTTTGGCCTGCTCTCGCGTGGCGAACTTGTGCCCATGCACGCTGGCCGTTTTCAGGCGGCCCCAGAAGCTCTCGGTCGGCGCGTTGTCCCAGCAGTTGCCCTTCCTGCTCATCGAGGAACGCATCTTCCAGTCTTTCAAAGCATCCTGGAATTCGCCGCTGCAATACTGGCTGCCCCTGTCGCTGTGGAATATCAGACCAGTCGGCGGGCGCCGCCGCCACCACGCCATGGCCAGCGCGTCCTTGACCAGGCCCGCCTGCATGTGCGGCTGCAGGCTCCAGCCCACCACCTGACGGCTGAACAGGTCGATGACCGCAGCCAGGTACAGCCAGCCCTCGTCGGTGGCGATGTAGGTGATGTCTCCACTCCACAGCTGGTTGGGTGCCTCGGGGGTAAAGCGCCGCTGCACCAGGTCTGGTGCCACCGGCAGACTGTGGCGGCTGTCGGTGGTGACCACAAACTTGCGCTTGGTTCTGGCACGGATACCGTGCTGCTGCATCAACTTGCGCACCCTGTCCTTGCCCACCCGGATGCCCCTGGCCAGCAGTTCCTTGTGCATCCGAGGCCAGCCGTATTCCCCCTTGACCTCGGCGTGGATGGCGCGGATGTGTGCCAGCAGTGCTTCGTCGCTGTGGCGCCCGCCGGGCCTGCCAGCGATGTCCTGTGGGCGGCGCAGCCAGTTGAAGTAGCCGCTGGCGCTGACCTCCAGCACGCCGCAGGAGACGCTCACCGGGTACTGCTGCCTCATTTGGTGAATCCAGGCGTACCTCGCAGCGTGTCCTGCGCGAAGTACGCCGCGGCTTTTTTTGCGATGTCGCGCTCCATCCTCAGGCGCGCAACTTCCGCTCGCAAACGCGCTATCTCCATCTGCTCGGGCGAGACCCCCACGGCCTTGTTATCGCCCCCAGCGCCGCTCAACGCGCCTTTGGCTGCCTGGCGAACCCAATTGCCCAGACTGGCCTTGGGGATCCCCAACACCTTGGCCACCACAGCAATGGCCTGACCGGCGCTCACCTGACGGACCGCCTCCAACTTGAACTCCTGCGTGTACTGCGCACGCACCTGCTTTGCTGCTGTCATTCCTTGACTCCTTGTCGGTATTTTCAACAAGGACTAAGAACTCCACTTTTCAGGGGCAAGATCATATCAGTGGCACAACAACATGAAGTGCGCACAACATTCGGATGGCCCCTAGGGAGAATCGATGCCGAGACAGACCGACTGGACCCGAGACCAAACGCTCGCTGCGTTGCATGTTTATTTCCAGTTGCCATTTGGGCAACTGCACCAACGCAATCCCCTGATTCGACAACTGGCCGAATGGATCGGCAGGACGCCGGGGTCGGACGCTCTCAAATTGGTCAACTTCGCGAGCCTTGATCCGCAGGTGCGGGCCAGTGGTCGCGCGGGTATGAGCAATGCTTCTCGGCTGGACAAGCTGATCTGGAGCGAGCTGAACGAGGATTGGGATTTAGTGGCTGGGGAGGCTGCTCGTGTGTATGAACACCAAGGCAGCGAACATGGGGTGACACCCGGCTCTGATGTGGTGGAGGAAGTGCCCGAGATTGCTGAAGGCAAGACCATCGCTGCGACAGTCATGGTTCGTGTCAATCAAGCGCGCTTCAGGCGGGCCGTTCTAGCGAGCTATACCGCGCGCTGTTGCATCAGTGGACTTGCGGTGCCACAGCTGCTGATTGCCAGCCACATCATTCCATGGAGCATGGATACCAAAAACCGGCTGAATCCACAGAACGGACTGTGCCTGTCAGCCCTGCACGACAAGGCTTTCGACGCCGGATTGATCACCGTGTTGCCCAACTACACCGTGCGGGTGTCGAAGTCGTTGATGGGTGCCGATTTGGACGGCTTTACCCAGCAAGCGCTGGCGAAGTACGACGGTCGCGCCATTGTTTTGCCAGAACGGTTCAAGCCCAAACCGAGTTTTCTGGAAGCGCACGCGTCAAGATTTGGCTTCATCTGAAACAGCTAGCAGCAGACTTCATGCGGCGTGATGAAGCTCATCGCCCATACCTCATCCCATCCTCCCAAACCCCCCGCATCTTCGCCAGCAGTTCCGCTGGCACGCGGTCGTCGATCTGTGCTGCGTCCAGCGTTGCCCGCATCGCCTCGGCAATGGCTTGCAGGGTGCGGGCCGGTTGGCTGACGCCGCACACGCGGCGCCCGAAGTCGATCAGCTCTTCCCGCGTGGGGTAAGCCTTGGTGTGGTGTTTGCCGGCGAACAGTTTCAGGGCCAGTGTGCGGTCGGTCAGCTCCGGGCCGCCGGCGTATTGGGTGTAGGTGTAGATGGCGGTGGTGACCACGTCGAACAGGGGTGCAAGCCACACGTCCGTGGCCGAGCGGTAGAGCACGCCGAAGTTCTTGAGGTGCGCGTCGCCGTTGCGCACCATGACGGACAAGGCCACCTGCTCAAAGAAGCGGTGCAGGTGGTGGCTGTGCAGTTGCAGCTGGCGCAGCAGTTCGGCCACGCGCTGGTAGCTGCCTTGGTATTTGCGGTCCGACAGCACGTCGCGCACGCGCAGGCCGGCCAGTGCGGCGATGTCTTCAAAGCCCAGGCGTTCGATGCGGCCGTCGGCGTGCGTGACGAGGTCGAAGCGGTCGAGGATCAGCATCTGGCCGTCGTGCGAGAGGTCGAACACCGGCACCCCGATGCCGGCGCGGCGCGCCGCGCTCAGGCACAGGAATTCGTTAGCGGCCAACCCGGGGTAGGCGGGGCTGGCCGCTTTGACGATGAGCGAGGGGATGGGCACGGTAGGCCGGTCGGGCACCATGATCTTGGGCTGCATGCCGGCAATGCCGGCGCCGGTGCTGAGGTAGGCGGCCATCAGGTCGTTGAAGACCTCGGGCGTGTAGCGGGTCTGCAGCAGCTCGGTTTTGCTCAGCGGCCGAGGCGCTGCGGCGGCGGGTTGGTCGGGCAGGCTGAAGCCGAGCCGGCCGATGCCGTTGCGGCCGACCAGCGCCAGCAGGTGCATGGGCGTCATCGGCTGCTTGGGAAAGAGCTGCCGGATCTTCATGAACAGATCGCCCTCGGGCAGGTTCTGGTCCATGGGCGCGAACAGGTCGCCGTCCTGCCAGGTCAGGCGCTCAGCTGCCGGCATCAGCAAGGCGACGGCGGGTTGCGCGGGGTCGGGATCGAGGTAGCGAAATTCGTAGGTCGATGCCTTGAGCAACTGGCCGGCCTGGGCGTTGTCGCCGATGGCCACCTGCAGCAGGCGCAGCTTGTCAGGCAGGGCCGTCATCGTCTTCGTCGTCTTCTTGGAACCGACGGGCGACGTCGCTCGCCGACGGCAGGCCGGCCCGTTCCAGCCGCAGCGCCAAGCCCAGCGCACCCAGCACAGCGAGGAGCGACGACACGGTGGTGTCGTCCCCGGCTTCCAGGCGGTAGATCACCTCGCGCACCTTGCCCGCCTTGTCGGCCAGCTGCGATTTGCTCAAGCCCAATGCCTCGCGCTGCTGGCGCAGCTGGGCACCGAGTTCGTCCGGAAGGCGGATGATGTCAGTCATGACTTGCATATTGACAAAATAAATGTCATTCTGCAAGTTATAACTGGCAATTAGACGTCGATATTGCCCGCCCGCAGTGCGTTGGTTTCGATGAAATCGCGCCGCGGCTCCACTTCATCCCCCATCAGCATCGTGAACACGCGGTCGGCTTCGATCGCGTCGTCGATCTGCACGCGCAGCAGGCGGCGCACGGTGGGGTCCATGGTGGTTTCCCAGAGCTGGGCGGGGTTCATTTCGCCCAGGCCTTTGTAGCGCTGGCGGCTGGTGGTGCGTTCGGCTTCGCTGATGAGCCACTGCATGGCGGTGCGGAAGTCGCTGGCTTTTTCTTCTTTCTGCTTGTCGCCTTCGCCGCGTTGCACTTTGGCGCCTTCGCCGAGCAGGCCGCGGAAGGTGTCGGCGGCGGTGGCCAGGGCCGCGTAGTCGGCGCCGTGCACGAAGTCCTGCGTGATGGTGCTGCTCTTGACGTTGCCGTGGTGGCGGCGGCTGATGCGCAGGATGGGTTTGTCGGTGCGCACGTCGAACTCGCTCGCCACTTCGGCCGGCACGCCGGTGGTGCTGAGTTCGCGCAGCTTGGCCTGCAGCGCCACGGCGCTGGCTTCGGCTTCTTCCACCGTGTCGAGCTTGATCGACACGCCGTCGGCCATGGCGCGCAGCGCTTCGGCGTCCATGAAGTTGGTCAGGCGCGCAATCACGCGTTCGGCCACCTGGTGCTTGCGCGCGAGTTCGCCCAGGGTGTCGCCTTCGATCACGGTGTTGGTCGCGCCGCCGGTGGACACCTTGGCGTCTTTCAGCGCGATGCGCAGCAAAAAGCCGTCGAGCGCGGGGCCGTCTTTCAGGTACAGCTCTTCCTTGCCGGCCTTTACCTTGTAGAGCGGCGGCTGGGCGATGTAGATGTGGCCGCGCTCGACCAGCTCGGGCATCTGGCGGTAGAAGAAGGTGAGCAGCAGGGTGCGGATGTGGGCGCCGTCGACGTCGGCGTCGGTCATGATGATGATGCGGTGGTAGCGCAGTTTGGCGACGTTGAAGTCGTCGGCGCCGGTGCCGCCCGAGCCGCCGTTGCCATTGCCGTCACCGCCGGCCTTGCCGATGCCGGTGCCCAGCGCGGTGATGAGCGTCAGGATTTCGTTGGAGGTGAGCAGCTTTTCGTAGCGCGCCTTTTCCACGTTCAGGATCTTGCCGCGCAGCGGCAGGATCGCCTGGAACTTGCGGTCGCGGCCCTGCTTGGCGGAGCCGCCGGCGGAGTCGCCCTCGACGATGTAGATCTCGCACAGCGCCGGGTCTTTTTCCTGGCAGTCGGCGAGTTTGCCGGGCAGGCCCATGCCGTCGAGCACGCCCTTGCGGCGCGTCATTTCACGCGCCTTGCGCGCGGCTTCGCGGGCGCGGGCGGCTTCGACGATCTTGCCGCAGATGATCTTGGCGTCGTTCGGGCGTTCCTGCAGGTAGTCGCTCAGCAGGCGGCTGACGATGTCTTCCACCGGGCCGCGCACTTCGCTGGACACCAGTTTGTCTTTGGTCTGGCTGCTGAACTTGGGCTCGGGCACCTTGACGCTGAGCACGCAGCACAGGCCTTCGCGCATGTCGTCGCCGGTGACTTCAACCTTGGCCTTCTTGGCGAACTCGTTTTCTTCGATGTACTTGTTGATGACGCGCGTCATCGCGGCGCGCAGGCCGGTCAGGTGGGTGCCGCCGTCGCGCTGCGGGATGTTGTTGGTGAAGCACAGCACCTGCTCGTTGTAGCCGCTGTTCCACTGCATGGCCACTTCAACGCCGATGTTGGTGCCCTGGTCGCTCGCGCGGTCGCCCAGCGCGTGGAACACGTTGGGGTGCAGGACGGTCTTGCCCTTGTTGATGAAGTCGACAAAGCCCTTGACGCCACCGGCGCCGGAGAAGTCGTCTTCCTTGCCGCTGCGTTCGTCCTTCAGGCGGATGCGCACGCCGTTGTTCAGGAACGAGAGTTCGCGCAGGCGCTTGGACAGGATCTCGTAGTGGAAATCGCTGTTCTCTTTGAAGATGTCGTAGTCGGGCAGGAAGTGCACTTCGGTGCCGCGCTTCTCGGTCGCGCCGGAAGTCCGCATGGGCGAGATCTCGATGCCGTTCGGGGTGGTTTCGAGCAGTCGGTTCTGCACGAAGCCGCGTGCAAACTCGATCTGGTGCACCAGGCCTTCGCGGCGCACGGTGAGGCGCAGCCACTGGCTCAGCGCGTTCACGCAGGACACGCCCACGCCGTGCAGGCCGCCCGAAACCTTGTAGCTGTTCTGGTTGAACTTGCCGCCGGCGTGCAGTTCGGTCAGCGCGATTTCAGCGGCCGAGCGCTTGGGCTCGTGCTTGTCGTCCATCTTCACACCGGTCGGGATGCCGCGGCCGTTGTCCACCACGGAGATCGAGTTGTCGCTGTGGATGGTGACGACGATGTCATCGCAGTGACCGGCCAGTGCTTCGTCGATCGAGTTGTCCACCACCTCGAACACCAGGTGGTGCAGGCCGGTGCCGTCTGACGTGTCGCCGATGTACATGCCCGGTCGCTTGCGCACCGCTTCCAGCCCTTCCAGGATCTGGATCGCGCCCTCGCCATAGCCCTCGCTCGCGCCGGCCTGGTGGGCGTCGATGGTGGGCTGGAAATTGGAGCTGGCGGACCCTGCTTCACCGGTGTTGACGGCAACGGAGTCGGGTTCGGCGGGCTTGTTGGCTTCGGACATGGTGGACTTTTCAGAAACGCTAGAAAGGCCAAACCCGCTGTGCAGCGGGTCGGGCTTTGGGGGGACCTGGATCGGGAACGATCAGATCCGCATCGGCATGACAACGTATTTGAAGGCGTTGTCGTCGGGGTTGGTGAGCAGCGCCGAGCTGTTGCCGTCGGACAGTTCGATGCGAACCATCTCCTGCGACATGTTCTGCAGCGCGTCGATCAGGTAGGTGACGTTGAAGCCGATTTCGATGGTGTCACCACCGTAGTCGATGTCGAGTTCGTCCACGGCCTCTTCCTGCTCGGCGTTGCTCGACGCCACGCGCAGCACGCCGGGCTCGATGTTCAGGCGCACGCCCTTGAACTTCTCGCTCGTCATGATGGCGGTGCGTTGCAGCGAGGCCAGCAGCGGTGCTCGGCCCAGCGTGATGATGTTCTTGTGGTTGCGCGGGATGACGCGGTTGTAGTCGGGGAACTTGCCCTCGACCAGCTTGGTGACGAACTCCATGCCGTCAAAGCTGAACTTGGCCTGGTTGGCGGCGAACTGCATTTCGATCGCGCCTTCCTTGTCGGACAGCAGGCGCTGCAGCTCGATCACCGTCTTGCGCGGCAGGATCACTTCCTGTTTCGGCACTTCCACGTCCAGCGTGGCGCTGGCAAACGCGAGGCGGTGGCCGTCGGTGGCGACCAGGCTGAGCTGCTGCCCTTCGGCCACGAACAGGATGCCGTTGAGGTAGTAGCGGATGTCGTGCACGGCCATGGCGAACGACACCTGGCCCAGCAGGCTTTTCAGCGTCTTCTGCGGCACGGCAAACACCGGGCCGAAGCTGGCCGATTCCTGCACCAGCGGGAAGTCCTCGGGCGGCATGCTCTGCAGCGTGAAGCGGCTCTTGCCGCCTTTCAGGATCAGTTTGCCGGCGCTCGATTCGAGGCTGACCGTCTGGTCGCCCGGCATGGTGCGCAGGATGTCGATCAGCTTGCGCGCACCCAGGGTGGTGGCGAAGTTGCCGTCGTCGCCGTCGAGCTGGGCCGTGGTGCGGATCTGGATCTCCAGGTCGCTGGTGGTCAGCTGCACGGCCGAGCCGGTCTTGCGCACCAGCACGTTGGCCAGGATGGGCAGTGTGTGGCGGCGTTCAACGATGCCCGCGACCGACTGCAGCGCAGCCAACACCTTGTCCTGGGTCGATTTCAAAACGATCATGTCAGACTCTTTCGTCTCTGGTTGCCGGTTGGCGGGTGGGACTTCCCTTGCCCCAAGCAGGGCTTTCTGTCAGCCAAATACCGCCTATTTTCGCCTTTTTGAAGCGCGATTCCTGAAAACACCTGCCCCGTCAGATGCCGGCTGTGCCGGCTGTGGCGAGCGGGTGCGCACGGCCTCACGCCGGTCAGCCCTTGAGCGTCTGTTCCAGCACGTGCAGCTGCTGGTTGAGCTCGGTGTTCTGCTGGCGTTCGGCGCCGATCTTGCGCACCGCGTGCAGCACCGTGGTGTGGTCGCGGCCACCGAACAGCTCACCGATCTCGGGCAGGCTTTTCTGCGTCAGCTCCTTGGCGATGAACATGGCGATCTGGCGCGGCCGGGCGATGCTGGCCGGGCGCTTCTTGCTGTACATGTCCGCGACCTTGATCTTGTAATAGTCGGCCACGGTCTTCTGGATGTTCTCGACGCTGATCTGCCGGTTCTGGATCGACAGCAGGTCTTTCAGCGCATCGCGCGCCAGCTGGATCGAGATCTCTTTCTGGTTGAAACGCGAATAGGCCAGGATCTTGCGCAACGCGCCTTCGAGTTCGCGCACGTTGGAGCGCACGTTCTTCGCCACAAAAAACGCCACTTCTTCGGGCATGACGGCGTTTTCCACCGCCGCCTTGTTGATCAGGATCGCCACGCGCATTTCCAGCTCGGGCGGCTCGATCGCCACCGTGAGGCCCGAATCGAAACGTGAAACCAGGCGCTCGTGGATGTCCGGCAGGCCCTTGGGATAGGTGTCGCTGGTCAGCACGATGTGCGACTTTTTGGCCAGAAGGGCCTCGAAGGCGTTGAAAAACTCTTCCTGCGTGCGTTCCTTGTTGGCGAGGAACTGCACATCGTCGATCAGCAGCAGGTCCAGCGAGTGGTATTGGGCCTTGAACTCGTCAAAAGTCTTGCGCTGGTAAGCCTTGACCACATCCGAGACAAACTGTTCGGCGTGGATGTAGAGAACTTTGGCCTGAGGATGGTCGGACAGCAGGTGGTTGCCGATCGCGTGCATCAAGTGGGTCTTGCCCAGACCGACGCCGCCGTAGATGAACAGCGGGTTGTAAAGCTGGCCGAGGCTGCCCGCCACGTGCATCGCCGCGGCGCGCGCCATGCGGTTGGCCGAACCTTCCACCAGGGTGGAGAAAGTCAGCGCCGGGTTGAGTCGGGACTTGGGGGCGCGCGGGCTCGTGATCTCTGCGGGTGCCAGATCGGGCAGTTCGGCCAGCACCTGGTCCTGCACCGTCCGGGGCGCAGGCGACGTCCTGCTGGGGCCTTCTCGCGGAGCGAGCGCCAACTCCAGTGTCACCGGTGTGCCCTGGATGGCCTCCAGCAACAAGGCAATGCGGGACGCGTACTGGGCCCGGATCCAGTCCAGCTTGAAGCGGTTGGCCACCGACACCACGACCTTGGAGGCATCGGCGGACACGCTGGCCGAGAGCGGCCGGATCCAGGTGTTGAACTGCTGTTCGGGGATTTCTTGCGCGAGTTTGTCGACGCAGGCCAGCCAGAGGGACTGGGCGTCGGTGGATGGGGTGTCTGGGGGGGTGCCCTCGATCATGCTGGGAATGGCGGACGCTGTATTTTTGTGGACAAATGACTCGGGGCAGACCGGCCATTGTAGTGTGGCCGGCGACTTATCCACAAGGCGGTTCTCCCTCTGTGCTGCCCGACCCCGGCACGGGCCTGCTGAAGCAAGGCAGACAGAAAAGCAGCCAAGTGCTTGCCGTGCCTTGAGTTTATTTGCGATAATTGCGGGTTTCCCCGACATTTACTGAGCATCATGAAACGCACTTACCAGCCTTCCAAAGTCCGCCGCGCCCGCACCCACGGCTTTCTCGTCCGCATGAAGACTCGTGGCGGCCGTGCCGTGATCAACGCTCGCCGCGCCAAGGGCCGCAAGCGTCTGGCTCTCTGAGCCTGAACGTGCTCCGCCGGTATTGGCCGGTCCCAGCTTCCGTTGCCGGCTTCCGGTGACCGACAGGGAGGCGCAACGGGCCATGCAGCGCATCCGGTCCCGGCAGCAGTTCCAGGCCGTCATGGCGGGAGCCCCTGTGGCCAAAACCCCCCACTTCGCTTTGCACCGGGCCTCGCTCGTGAGCGAGCATTTGGGCCGTCCCTTGTTTCCTGTGGCCGATGTCTGGCTGGGTGTGCTCCTGCCCAAGCGCTGGGCGCGCCGCGCGGTCACGCGCAATGCGATCCGTCGCCAGATCTACGAAGCCGCCCGCCACGTCGCGACCGGTTTGCCGCAGGCTGCGCTGGTGGTTCGCCTGCGCAGCGAGTTCAGCCGCAAGCTGTTTGTGAGTGCGACCTCTGATGTGCTCAAGCGCGCGGTTCGGGCCGAGCTGGATCAGTTGCTGGGGCGTGTGCTCAGTCCCGCTCCGGTCGAGCCGGCTGATCCGCTGCCCCGGAAGGAGGCGCCTCATGGTGTCTGACTGGCCGCGCCAGGTGCTGGTGGGCCTGGTCAAGGGCTACCGTTTGCTGCTCAGTCCCTGGCTGGGCAGCAGTTGCCGTTTTGAACCCACCTGTTCCGTCTATGCGATCGGCTCGCTGGAGCGGCACGGTGCACTGGCCGGTGGCTACCTCATGCTCAGGCGCCTGGGTCGCTGCGGACCCTGGTGCGAGGGTGGTCACGATCCCGTGCCCGAAGTGGCGCCCAGCCTGTTTTCCCATCTGCTTTCCCCTTCCTCAGAAAAGAAGAACCCGTCATGAATGACATCCGTCGATCCATCCTGTGGGTGGTTTTTGGTTTCTCGATGGTCCTGATCTGGGACAAGTGGCAGATCCACAACGGCAACGCGCCGACGTTTTTCCCTTCGGCCGCCGTGACCGCGCCCGCCGCTCCGGATGCCCAGCCGGCAGCCCGTGCCGACGCGTCCGTTCCCGTCAGCACCGCGGCGGCCACGACGGCTGGTGCTGAAGCGGCTCCACAGGGCTCGACAGCCCCGGCGCCCGCAGCGGCCCGGCATGAGGTCACGACCGACGTGTTGAAGCTGGTGTTCAACACCGAAGGTGGCTCGCTCATCGGCGCCGATCTGCTCAAGCACGCGAGCACCTCGCTGGGCACACAGCCGTTTGCGCTGCTGGTCCAGAACGACACGCAAACCTACCTCGCCCAGACCGGCCTGATCGGCGGCAGTTTCCCCACCCACAAGACGCCCATGACCGTGGCGCCCGGCCCGACCGCGCTGGCCGACGGCCAGAACGAGCTGCAGGTGCGTTTCGAGTCGGACGAGGTGGGCGGCGTCAAGCTGGTCAAGACCTACACCCTGACCCGCGGCAGCTACGACATCGCCGTGCAGCACGAAGTCCTGAACAACAGCGGCCAGCCGGTGAGCCCGCAGCTCTACGTGCAGCTGGTGCGCGACGGCAACAAGACCAGCAGCGAAACGCCGTTCTATTCCACCTTCACCGGTCCGGCCGTCTACACCGAAGCCCAGAAATACCAGAAGGTCGAATTCGCCGACATCGACAAGAACAAGGCCGACTTTGAAAAGAGCGCCACCAATGGCTATGTGGCCATGGTGCAGCACTACTTTGCGTCGGCCTGGGTGCTGGCTGATGGCATCGCACGCGACAACTTCGCGCGCAAGGTGGACAACAACCTGTACGCGGTCGGCTCCATCACCACCCTGCCGGCCATCGTGCCGGGCCAGCGCAAGGCGGTCGAGGCACGCCTGTTCGTCGGTCCGCAGGAAGAAAAGGTCCTGGAGGTCATCACCCCGGGGCTGGAGCTGGTCAAGGACTATGGCTGGCTGACCATTCTGGCCAAACCGTTGTACTGGCTGCTGGAAAAGATCCACGGCTTCGTGCAGAACTGGGGATGGGCCATCGTGCTGCTGGTGGTGCTGATCAAGGCGGCCTTCTACTGGCTCAACGCCAGCGCCTACAAGAGCATGGCCAAGATGAAGGCGGTCAACCCGCGCATCATGGAAATGCGCGAACGCCTGAAGAGCAACCCGCAGCAGATGCAGCAGGAAATGATGAAGATCTACCGGGAGGAAAAAGTCAACCCGCTGGGTGGCTGCTTCCCGATCCTGATCCAGATTCCGGTGTTCATTGCGCTCTACTGGGTGCTGCTGTCGTCGGTCGAAATGCGCAACGCGCCCTGGATGGCCTGGATCCACGATCTGTCATCGCCCGATCCGTTCTTCGTGCTGCCCGTCGTGATGGCCGTGACCACCATGATCCAGACCGCGCTCAACCCGCTGCCGCCGGACCCGCTGCAGGCCAAGCTGATGTGGATGATGCCGCTGATGTTCTCGGTGATGTTCTTCTTCTTCCCGGCCGGTCTGGTGCTGTACTGGATCACCAACAACGTGTTGACCATCGCGCAGCAGTCTTTCATCAACAAGCGCATGGGCGTGCCGCTGAAGTTCACGTTGCCGTTTGACCTGTTCAAAGGCAAGCCCGCGGCCAAGTAAGAGCGGGTATTTTCCCAACGAGGGCCGCGCGAGCGGCCTTCGTTGTTTCTGATCCGCAGCCTGCCAGAATCCCTACCATGCTCAGCGCCCAACAAGACCCCATCGTCGCCATCGCCACCGCGCCCGGTCGCGGCGCGGTGGGCATCGTGCGGGTGTCGGGCAAGGGGCTGGCGGCGTTTGTGCAGGCCTTGCTGGGGCGAGCGCTGAAACCCCGCGAAGCCACCTATCTGCCCTTTCCTGACGCTGCAGGCCAGCCCATTGACCATGGCCTGGCGCTGTGGTTTCCGGGGCCACATTCCTACACCGGTGAAGACGTGCTGGAACTCCAGGGCCACGGCGGACCGGTGGTGTTGCAGCTGCTGCTGGCGCGCTGCCTGCAGGTGGCGCAGACCGCGGTCGACGCGGACAAGGCTTTGCTGCCCGGGCTGCGCCCGGCGCGCGCGGGTGAATTCACCGAGCGCGCGTTCCTCAACGACAAGCTTGACCTGGCCCAGGCCGAGGCGGTGGCCGACCTGATCGATGCCAGCACCGAAGCCGCTGCGCGCAGCGCCAGCCGCTCGCTCGCGGGGGTGTTTTCCGAGCGCATCCACGCACTGCGCGATGCGCTGATCAACCTGCGCATGCTGGTCGAAGCGACACTGGATTTCCCGGAAGAGGAGATCGACTTCCTGAAGAAGGCCGATGCCACGGGCCAGCTGCAGCGTCTGCGCACCGCGCTGGCCGACGTGCAGGCACAGGCCCGGCAGGGAGCCCTGCTGCGGGACGGGCTCACGGTGGTGATCGCCGGGCAGCCCAATGCGGGAAAAAGCTCGCTGCTCAACGCACTGGCCGGCGCCGAGCTGGCGATCGTGACCCCGGTGGCCGGCACCACGCGCGACGTGGTGCAGCAGACGATCCAGATCGACGGGGTGCCGCTGCACGTGATCGACACCGCGGGCCTGCGCGACAGCCCGGACGTGGACGAGGTGGAAAAAATCGGCATCGAACGCGCGTGGGGCCAGATCCACAAGGCCGACGCGGTGTTGTTCCTGCACGATCTCACGCGCAGCGACAGCCTGGTCTACCAGGCCGCCGATGAGGACATTGCCGCCGCCCTGCCCGGCGGCGTGACCGTGTTGCAGGTGTGGAACAAGCTCGATCAGTGCCCCGACAGCGCCCGTGCGCGGCTGGCGGAACGGGCGGGTGCGGGTGAGCTGGCGATCTCGGCCAAAAGCGGCGATGGACTGGAGGCTCTGCGCCAGCGACTGCTGGACCTGGCCGGGTGGGAGCACGCGGGCGACGGCCTGTTCATGGCGCGCGAACGCCACCTGCAGGCGCTGGCGCGCGTGGGGTCGCACCTCGACGGCGCGCACACGCTGCTGGCCGCGCAAGCCGAACACCTGGACTTGTTGGCCGAAGAATTGCGCCTGGCCCAGCAGGCGCTGGGTGAAATCACCGGCGAGTTCAGTGCCGATGACCTGCTGGGCGAGATTTTTTCGCGTTTTTGCATCGGCAAATAGGCTGCAGCGCACCGTCTGGCGTTTTGTCACCACCGTCTGGAGCGCAAACGTAAGGAGCCGTAAATGCCGATGACCCGGGCTTGCATGCGCGGGCGTCCCACGGTTAATGTCAATGAATGAACGCCAGTCTCCCCGCGCCGATGCGTGCCGACATCATGGTCCTGGCCCAGGCGATGAGGCAGAGCAACGCGCTGGACGCTGTGCCGCTGAACCTGACCGAGGTGCAGTGGCAGAGCCTGGCCGACTTCCTGCAACCGATGACCCTGCCGCAGGGAAAGGTGCTGATCGAGCAGGGGGTGAAGGACCGAATGGTCTATTTTGTCGAGAGCGGCAGCCTGACAGTTCACTATGAAGATGCGAAGGAGCGTGTGCGCATCGCACTGGTGGGCCCCGGGTCGCTGCTGGGTGAGGGTGCTTTTTTCAGCCATCTGCCGCGCAGTGCGACCGTGCAGGCGGGTGCGCCCAGCCGGCTCTGGTGTCTCACTCCCTTGCGCTTTCGCGAGCTTTCCATCCGATTTCCGCCGATTGCGCTGGAGTTGACATTGGCCATGGCCGCGGTCCTGGCTTGCCGCATGTACAACAGGCCCAAACGCGTGGCTGTGACCTGAATCAAGGGGTGCGCGCCACTTGCTCGACAATAATTCCGCACCAATTCTCATATCGCGATGCACCCGGCAACGCATATTTAAACCATGTCTCTATTGCGTTGGCTTCAAGCCAGAAAATCGGATCAGGGAACCAACGGTGGGCGTGCGAAACCTCGCCGCTCGTTCGGCCAGACCACCTTGCCCCTGATCTCGCCGCGCCGTGGCCGGCGCATTCTGCGCCGGGAACAGCTGTTCTCGGTGGTACGCGAGTCCCTGATCCGCGCTGGGGTGCTGTCGACCAGCTACGAATTCAAGGTGCTCACGCTGGACGCCAACGGCGACGGCTTTCTGGTGCTGATCGATCTGGCCCTGCCCGCCGACATGATGCCCGACGAATACCTGCTGGAGGTCGAGCGCTGGATCCAGAGCAGCGCGCAGAAGCGCCACGCCATGGTGGTACAGGGGGTCTACTGGCGACGCAAGGCGGTCCACGACCAGCGCGGCATTGCGCTCAAGGCGGCGGTGGCTGCGCAGACGCAGCGCCTGGCCACCTTGGACAACCCCACGGCGATCCCGGTCCCGGTGCTCACGCCATCCGGCGGTCTCGCGCAGCCCGTGGCCCGCGATGAGTTGGATGCGTTTCGCCGTGCGTTGCAGACACCCGCGATCCCGGCGCACCGCCTCGACACCGAGGCGGACGTTCCACCGCCCGAGTCGCACAGCGATTTTTCGGCGTTGAGCGATACGCAGTACGGAAAGCTGTAAGGATGAAGCCCCCACACCCCGCCGCTGATCGGGTCGCTGCCCACCGAGAGGGCTGATCCACCTTGGACCCTGCGGCGGATCGCCGTGGCCCCCAAGCTCCCGTGCCTCGGTCGGCACGGACCGGGGCGCCGCTGCGACACGGGTGATTTGCGTCAGTGGCCCGCGAAATCCACCAGCGTGAACAGTGGCAGCCCGCTCTCTCGCAGCCGGGCCGAGCCACCCAGCTCGGGCAGGTCCACGATGGCGGCGCCTTCCATCACCTCGGCGCCGAGCTTCTCCAGCAGCCGCGCCCCGGCCATCATGGTGCCGCCGGTGGCGATGAGATCGTCGATCAGCAGGACCCGGTCGCCGGGTTTGACCGCGTCGGTGTGCAGTTCGACCGTGGCGCTGCCGTACTCCAGCTCGTAGGTTTCTTCCACCGTGGTGAAGGGCAGTTTGCCCTTCTTGCGGATCGGCACGAAGCCCAGGCCCAGTTCGTAGGCCACCACCGATCCGATGATGAAGCCCCGCGCGTCAAGACCGGCCACCACGGTGGGACGCAGCGAGGGCGCCATGTAGCGGTGCACAAAGGAGTCGATCAGCACGCGGAAGACCCGTGGATCCTGCAGCAGGGGTGTGATGTCGCGGAACATCACGCCGGGCGCAGGCCAGTCGGGCACGGTCCGGATGTGGGATTTGAGGAAGTCGGAGCTGTCCATGGTGTGACCCGGGTTGATGGGTGCCGGTGGCTGAGGGTTGAGGGGACTGCAGAAGGGGTCCGGCGCGTCAGCCCGACAGCAGCCGGTCTTCGGCCAGCGCCAGTGCGGGCGCCTTGCCGCTGAGCACCAGGGTGTCGCCGCCTTCGAGCACGGTGCTGTCGTCAAAGGGCACGCCGTGGCCGCTGGACCGGCGCAGGTTGGCGACGCGCACGCCCACGGTTTCAAGTGCCAGGCTGCCGAGCGTCCGGCCCACCGTTCGACCACCCGACGGCAGCGTCACAGTGTTCAGGCGCTCGTGTTCGGCTTCTTCCACGCCATCATCGTCGGCGCCGTGGAAGTAACCCTTGAGCAGGTTGTAGCGTGCGTCGCGCTGGTCCTGCACGACACGGATCACGCGCCGCATCGGCACACCCACCAGCGCCAGCGCGTGGCTGGCCAGCATCAGGCTGGCCTCGATGGCTTCAGGCACCACCTCGGTGGCGCCAGCGCTGCGCAGTTTCTCCAGGTCCGCATCGTCGATGGTGCGCACCACCACCGGAACCTGGGGCGCCTGTTCGTGGGTGTGGTGCAGTACCTTGAGCGCGCTGGCCGTCTCGATGTAGGTGATCACCACCGCACTGGCCCGGTGCAGGCCGGCGGCGATCAGGGCCTGCAGGCGCGCGGCGTCGCCGAAGACGACCGAATCCCCGGCCGCAGCGGCCTGGCGCACACGGTCGGGGTCCAGATCGAGGGCCATGTAGGGAATGCCTTCGGCCTCCAGCAGCCGCGCCAGGTTCTGGCCGCAGCGACCGTAGCCGCAGATGATCACGTGCTTGTCGGCGTTGATCGCCTTGCGCGCGATGCTGGTCATCTGCACCGACTGCATCAGCCAGTCGCTGCCGACCACGCGGGTGACGATGTCGTTGGTGTACATGATCACGAACGGCGTGGCCAGCATGGACAGCACCATCGAAGCCAGGATGGGGTTGAACAGCTGCGGCGGCACCAGGTTGTTCTGCCCAGCCAGCGTGAGCAGGACCAGCCCGAACTCGCCGGCCTGCGCGAGGTACAGGCCCACGCGCAAGGACACACCCATGCTCGCACCCCAGGCCCGCGTCAACCCGGTGATCAGGGCCAGCTTGAACACCACTGACAGCGACAGCAGCAGCAGCACCAGCTGCCAACGCTCCAGCACCAGCCGCCAGTCGAGCATCATGCCGATGGTGATGAAGAACAAGCCAAGCAACACATCGTGGAACGGCCGGATGTCGGTCTCCACCTGGTGCTTGAATTCGGTCTCCGAAATCAGCATGCCGGCCACGAACGCGCCCAGCGCGAGCGAGAGGCCAGCGTGTTCGGTGAGCCAGGCCAGGCCCAGCGTGATCAGCAGCAGGTTGAGCATGAACAGCTCGTCGCTCTTCTGCCGCACCACCAGCGTGAGCCACCAGCGCATGACCTTCTGGCCGCCGGTGAGCAGTACGCCCAGCAGCACCACCGCCTTGACCAAGGCCAGGCCCAGGGCGGGCAACAGGTCTTCCGGCGCGGCGGCCAGGGCCGGGATCAGCACCAGCAGCGGCACCACGGCCAGATCCTGGAACAGCAGGATGCCCATCACACGCTTGCCGTGTTCCGACTCCAGTTCCAGCCGTTCGGCCATCATCTTGATCACGATGGCCGTGCTGCTCATCGCCATGATGCCGCCCAGCGCGACCGCGATCTGCCACGACACCTTCCACCAGGTGGGCAGCAGCAGCGCCAGAGCCAGCGAAGCGGCGGTGGTGATCAGCACGGTGAGCACCACCTGGGACAGGCCGAGACCGAACACGTGGCGCCGCATCGCGCGCAGCTTGGGCAGGCTGAACTCCAACCCGATCACGAACATCAGGAACACCACGCCGAATTCCGCCAGGTAGCGCACGCCGCTGGAGTTCTGCGCCAGCGCCAGCGCGTTGGGACCGATCACCACGCCCACCACCAGATAGCCCAGCATGGGCGGCAGCTTGAACTGGCGGCAGGCCACCACACCCAGCACAGCGGCCAGCAGGTAGAGCAGGGTGATGTCCAGCGAATTCATGCGGCAATGGTAAGGGCTGGCCACGACCGTCCGGACCGGGCCCTGCGGCGATAATCCGGCCATGAGCCTGCCTTCCACGTTCGACCCGGTCCGCGCCCTGACCCTGGCTCGCGAAACCCTCAGCATCGAGGCCACGGCCGTCAACGCCATGGCCGAACGCATGGATGACAGCTTCTCCCGCGCGGTGGCCCTCGTGCTGGGCAGCAGCGGACGCGTGGTCGTCATGGGCATGGGCAAGAGCGGCCATGTGGGTCGCAAGATCGCCGCCACCCTCGCTTCGACCGGCACGCCCGCGATGTTCGTGCACCCGGCCGAAGCCAGCCACGGCGACCTGGGCATGATCACGGCGGCCGACGTGGTGCTGGGCATCAGCAACAGCGGCGAGAGCGAAGAGCTCACGGCCATCCTGCCGCTGATCAAGCGCATGGGCGTGCCCCTGGTGGCACTCACCGGTCGCGTGCAGTCCACCCTGGGCCGGCACGCCAGCGTGGTGCTCGACGCCTCGGTCGAGAAGGAGGCCTGTCCCCACAACCTGGCCCCCACCGCCAGCACCACGGCCCAGCTGGCCATGGGCGATGCACTGGCCGTGGCGCTGCTCGACGCGCGGGGCTTCAAGGCCGACGATTTCGCCCGTTCGCACCCGGGTGGCGCCCTGGGCCGCAAGCTGCTGACCCATGTGAGCGACGTGATGCGCAGCGGCGACGATGTGCCGCGCGTGCGCCTGGACGCCGATCTGATGACGCTGATGCGCGAGATCAGCGCAAAAGGCCTGGGCATGAGCGCCATCGTCGATGGCGAAGGCCGTGTGCTGGGTGTGTTCACCGATGGCGATCTGCGCCGCCTGATCGAAAAATCCGGCAGCAGCGTGGACCTGCGGGCACTCACAGCGCGCGAGGTCATGCACCCCCACCCGCGCACCGTGCGGGCCGATGCGCTGGCGGTGGAAGCCGCGGACCTGATGGAGTCGAGCCGCGTCACCAGCCTGCTGGTGGTGGATGATGCGGGCAGCTTGACCGGCGCGCTCAACAGCAACGATCTCATGCGGGCAAAGGTGATATGACCCACCGCGCCGCCTGCGGCGTCACCCCCGAGGGGGCGGCGCTGGCGGCCCGGCAAAGCCGGTTCCGCGGCGCCCTGACGGAAGGCACTTCACTCGAACGCATCCTCTCCAGTTAGCATTGCCCCATGTCTTCTGATCTGCCGCCGCTGCGTCCCACGCTGAACTTCCCGCCCGAGCTGTTGCTGCGCGCGCAGCCGGTGCGTGTGGTGTTCTTTGACGTGGACGGTGTGCTGACGGATGGCGGTCTGTACTTCAGCGAGTCGGGAGAAAACCTCAAGCGCTTCCACACGCTCGACGGCCACGGCATCAAGCTCTTGCAGCGCGCGGGCATCACGCCGGCCGTGGTGAGCGGGCGCGATTCGCTGGCACTGCGCGCGCGCCTGAACGCGCTGGGCGTGAACCACACGCGTTTCGGCACCGAAGACAAGCGGCCGGCGGCCGAGGCCATCCTGGCCGAACTCGGGCTGGACTGGTCGGCCGCGGCGGCCATGGGTGACGACTGGCCCGACCTGCCCATGCTGCGCCGCGCCGCTCTGGCCTGCACGCCGCCCACGGCCCATCCCGAGCTGCAGGCAGTGGCCCACCATGTCACGCAGCGCCTGCCGGGGGCAGGGGCCGTGCGCGAGCTGTGCGACCTCCTCCTGGTGGCCAGCGGTCACTACGCGCGTGAGCTGGAGGCGGCTGGATCGTGAACACGCCTGCACCCGTCGCTCTCCAGGTGAAGACGCACCGCGGGGACATGAGCCGGGTCTGGGACCAGCTCTCCCTGTACCTGCCGGTGCTGATGATGATGCTGCTGGCGCTGGTGTCCTACCTCCTGCTGCAGGCCACGCCCCTGCCCCTGGAGCCCGAGCCCGAAAGACTGGTCACCAACGAGCCAGACTTTTTCATGCGCCGGTTTTCTGTCAAGGTGTTTGCGCCCGACGGGGTACTGCAAACCGAGGTCTACGGCGCCGAGGCCCGTCACCACCCCGACACGGACCTCACGGTGATCGATACGGCACGCATCCGCACCTTCAGTGCGCAACGCCAGCTCTCCACGGCCACAGCGCGCGAGATCGTCAGCAACGGCGAGGGCACGGTGTACGAGCTCAAGGGCGACGCGGTGGTGGTGCGCCAGGCAGGACGCAACGCCGCTGGCGCGCGCTTGCCGCGGATGGAGTTTCATGGCGAATTCCTGCGGGTGAGCACCGACCCGGAACGCATCGAGTCGGATCTCCCGGTGCTGATGATCCGTGACAAGGACCAGATCACGGCAGACTCGCTCGACTACCGCGGCGGCGATGCCCGTGTTGCCGAACTCACCGGCCGGGTTCGCGCCCGGCTCGCACCGCGCTGAGGCGGTTGCTTTCTCCGCACTCGGCGCCCGCCATGTCGAACGACCTGCTGCACACCCGCCTGGTGTTCATCACCGGGGCATCCAGTGGCATTGGCCAGGCGCTGGCGCTGCGGTATGCGAAGGCGGGCTGCCGGCTGGCGCTGGTTGGCCGTCGCAGCAGCGAGCTGCAAACCTGGGCGCAGGCCCAGGGCTGGAACGACGATACCTGCCGGATCTACAGCGCCGATGTGGCCGACCCCGCGAGCATCGTGGCCGCCGGCACCGATTGCCTGGCGGCACAGGGGCTGCCCGATGTGGTGATCGCCAGCGCCGGGATCAGCATCGGCATGGACACCACCGAACGCGACGACATCGATGTGATGGCGCGCACCTTTGCCACCAACAACACCGGCATGGCCGCCACCTTCCAGCCCTTTGTGGCCGCCATGGTCCGGCGCGGCAGTGGCACGCTGGTGGGCATCGCCAGTGTGGCGGCCATTCGCGGCCTGCCCGGGCACGGTGCCTACTGCGCCAGCAAGGCCGCGGTCGTGGCCTATTGCGAGAGCCTGCGCGGCGAGCTTCGCAGCAGCGGGGTGGCGGTGGTCACGCTCTTGCCAGGTTATGTGGACACACCGCTCACGCGCAAGAACCGCTACGCCATGCCTTTTCTGATGAGTCCGCAGGCCTTCGCGGCGCAGGCGTTCGACGCCATCGCCGCACAAACCAGCTACCGGGTGATCCCCTGGCAGATGGGGGTGGTGGCCAAGTTGCTGCGCCTGCTGCCGAACGGCCTTTTCGACCGCTTGCTGGCCGGCCGGCCACGCAAGCACCGGCAGGACCAGGACGTGGCAGCCTGAAACCGGGGGCTGTCCGATGCGGCAGCGCGATCGCGTCATGCGCAGGAACCGGGAAAGAATGCAAAAGCAATATGGCGCAAATTTCAGAATCGCTGCCGACGGGCGTTCGGGGCAGCACACGCAACAAGTTGTGTAAAAAGTCACAGCACAATACCCGGTTTTCCGCCAAAGTTGCTGAAATGACATGCACCACCCACGCCCCACCCACACCGTCCCTGGCCCGGAAGAGCTCCCTGTCCCACAGTTTTTGGGCCGTGTGTTGCCTGGGGTTGGGAATGGGGGTGACTGCGCACGCCCAGCCCAAAGACCCTGCCGTTTTCCAGGCCGAGGTCTGGGCGGCGAGCTGCATGGCGTGCCACGGACCTGACGGTCGGGCCGAAGGCACGGGTCTGGCCATCGGCGGGCGTCCCGCCAAGGATTTGCTGGGCAAGCTGCTGGCCTACAAGAGTGGCCAGCTCAAGGGCACCATCATGCACCAGCACGCCAAAGGCTACAGCGACGAGGAACTCGCCCGCATCGCCGACCATTTTTCCGCACTCAAATGAGAACCCCCGGCATGACCCAGCGACGTGCATTTCTCCAGGCCGGCCTGGCCGCGGCGTCGACTCTGGCGGCGCCCTATGTGGCTGCGCAAACCGGCGAAAGGGTGGTCATCATCGGGGGTGGTTTCGGGGGCGCCACAGCCGCGCGCTACCTGCGCCGTTTCAACCCCGCCCTGCAGATCACGCTGGTCGAGCCGGCCAGCGAGTTCGTCATGTGCCCGATGAGCAACCGCGTGATCCATGGCGGCCTGAGTCTGCGGGACATCTCTCGGCCCTACACCCGCCTCGTCGCCCAGAACGGGCTGCGCTGGGTGCAGGCCCGTGCCGACGCCATCGACACCAGCCTGCGCGAGGTGCGCGTGGGGTCCGAGAAGATTCCCTATGACCGGTTGATCGTGGCGCCAGGGGTCGACTACCTGTACGACGGTATCGAGGGTCTGCAGACCGCGGCCCAGCAGGCGCGCGTGCCCCACGCCTGGAAGGCGGGCGAGCAGACCCAGCAGCTGCGCCAGATGCTGCAGGCGCTGCCCGACGGTGGTGTGGTGGCCATGACGGTACCCAAGGTGCCCTACCGGTGCCCGCCCGGTCCGTATGAACGGGCCAGCCTGATCGCCCATTTCCTGCAGATGCGCAAACCCGGTGCCAAATTGCTGGTGTTTGATGCCAACCCGGAAATTCAGGCCAAGAAGGGCCTGTTTGAAGCGGTCTGGAAAGGCCGCTACGGCGCACAAATCGAGTACGTACCCAATGCCGATCTGAAAGCGGTGGACACCCAGAGCGGTACGCTCAGCTTCGATCTGCAGGGCAAGGTCAAGGCGCAGGTGATCAACGTGATCCCGCCACAGCGCGCCGGCGCCATTGCCCGCAACAGTGGCCTGGCCAATGTGGGGGACCGCTGGTGCGGCGTGGACTTCCTGAGCTACGAGTCGACCGCCGCCAAGGGCGTTTACGTGCTTGGGGATTCGATCTCGGGAGCCCCTGGCATGCCCAAGTCGGCGCACATGGCCAATCAGGAGGCCAAGGTGTGCGCCGGGGCGATCGCAGCACAGACGCTCGGCATGCCTGTTCCGTCCATGCCCATCATCGCCAACACCTGCTACAGCTTCGTCTCGCAGTCGGAGGTGATTCACGTGGCCGCGGTGTACCGCTACGACAGCGCCAAGAAAACCATGGTGCCGGCCAAAGACGCGGGCGGATTGTCCGACCGCCCGACCGCCACGGAAGCGCTCTTCGCCATGGCATGGGCGACCAACATTCTCAATGACACGCTGGGTTGACGTGGACCGGATCGATGGTGCGTTGATACCCCACCATGGCTGAAGTGCCGCTGACGGATACCGGCCTCAGACCACCCTGACACAAGGCACGGTCTTCAATTTCTGCAGACGAAAAAAAAGCCATTCGGGCAAACCGAAGGGCTTTTTTGAGCAACCCGGTCACAACAACCGGGTTGGCAGGGGGAGCGATCAGTAACCGCCGCGACCACCACCGCCGCCGCCATCACGACGACCGCCGCCGCCGTAGGGGCTGCGGAAGCCGCCTTCACCGCCGCCGCCACCACCACCGAAGCCGCCGCCACCACCGCGGGGGCCGCCAAAGCCGCCGCCGCCGGTGCGGGGAGGACGGGCTTCCATCGGACGGGCTTCGTTGACCACCAGACTGCGACCGCCCAGGGACTGGCCGTTCATGCCTTCAACAGCGGCTTGTGCTTCTGCGTCGTTGCCCATTTCGACAAAGCCGAAGCCCTTCGAACGGCCGGTGTCACGTTCCATCATGACCTTGGCGCTGTTGACAGAGCCGTAGGCGCTGAAAGCTTGCTGCAGGTCTTCGTCGCGCACGGTGTAGGGCAGGTTGCCCACGTACAGTTTGTTGCCCATGGTTGGGACTCCTAATAACACTGAGAAAAATAGCGATGGAGCCCCGTTAGCAAACAAACCTGTAGCACGCGAAACCAACCGATCACTTGTCAAGCGAGGCCTCAAGGCGCTCGCGGAAAGATTATGCTCTGAATGCCGCATGGATAGTGACAATTTTTCGGACCCACAAAAGCCCCCAATTCTGAGATGCGGAATAACAACATTTCTTTGGGAAACTTGTGCACCGGGGGGTTGCCGCCGTTCGGTGGGGTGGCTGCGCGACCGCAGCGCTTCAATTTATACTTGTTGCCAGCGCCGATTTGATCCAGATTGCGGGCGCTTAAGAAATGCCGCTAAAGGGGGGATTCCCGGTCTCGCTCTTGGCGGCACCGGGTTTTTGTTTTTGGACCCTGCCCGGCAGGGGAAACCGCTGTGATCGTCACGCCCCAAACGTTCCGGTTCACCGAACCGCTGCCGCTCAAGAGTGGCGCCGTGCTGCCCGCCTACGAGCTGGTGGTGGAAACCTATGGCGCGCTCAACGCAGACCGCTCCAACGCGGTGCTGGTCTGCCACGCCCTCAACGCCTCGCACCACGTCGCTGGCTGGCACGCCGACGCCAACGGCCAGCCGCTGCCCCGCAGCGAGGGCTGGTGGCACAGCATGATCGGCCCAGGCAAGGCGGTGGACACGGACAAGTGGTTCGTGATCGGCGTCAACAACCTCGGCTCCTGCTTCGGCTCCACCGGCCCCACCCACACCAACCCCGCCACCGGCCAGCCCTGGGGCGCGGACTTTCCCGTGGTCACGGTGGAAGACTGGGTCAGCGCGCAGGCCCGCCTGCTCGACGTCATGGGTATCGAGCAACTGGCCGCCGTCATGGGCGGCAGCCTGGGCGGCATGCAGACGCTGAGCTGGACACTGCAGTACCCCGAGCGCGTGCGCCACGCCATCGTGGTCGCCAGCGCGCCCAACCTCACGGCCGAGAACATCGCCTTCAACGAGGTGGCGCGCCGCGCCATCGTCACCGACCCTGATTTCCATGGCGGCCACTACCTGCGCGAAGGCACCCTGCCCCGGCGTGGCCTGCGCATCGCCCGCATGATCGGCCACATCACGTACCTGAGCGACGACGTGATGAACGAGAAGTTCGGGCGCAGCCTGCGCACCGCGAACGGGGAAGACCCGGCCGACACCGCCGAGCTGGCCTACCGCTACACCACGCAGGATGTGGAGTTCCAGATCGAGAGCTACCTGCGCTACCAGGGCGACAAGTTCAGCGAGTACTTCGATGCCAACACCTACCTGCTGATCACCCGGGCGCTTGATTATTTCGACCCCGCGCGCGAACACGGTGGCAGCCTGAGCGCCGCGCTGGCGCGCGCGAAAGCCCGGTTCCTGCTGGTGAGCTTCACCACCGACTGGCGCTTCTCGCCCGCGCGCAGCCGCGAGATGGTTCAGGCCCTGCTGGAAAACGGGCGTGACGTGAGCTACGCCGAGATCGACGCGCCGCACGGCCACGACGCCTTCCTGCTCGACGACCCGCGTTATCACCAGGCGGTGCGGGCCTACTTCGAGCACACGGTGGGTCAGGCTTCGGGAGGATCGAAATGAGCGAAAAAGCCATTCTGGAATCGATCGCCCGGCTGGTGCCGCCGGGCTCGCGCGTGCTCGATCTGGGCTGTGGCGACGGCGCCCTGCTGGCCCACCTGCAGGCCACGCGCGGCTGCAGCGGCTACGGCGTGGAGATCGACGACGCCAAGGTGCTCGCCTGCGTCAAACGCGGCGTCAACGTGCTGCAGCTCAACCTCGAAGGCGGGCTAACCATGTTCAACGACGACGCCTTCGACGTGGTGCTGCAGATCGACACCCTGCAACACCTGCGCAATGCGCAGACCATGCTGCTGGAGACCGCGCGCGTGGGCCGCCTGGGCATCGTGGCCTTCCCCAACTTCGCCCACTGGCCCAATCGGCTGGCGGTGCTGCAGGGCCACATGCCGGTGACCAAGCGCCTGCCCTACCAGTGGTACGACACGCCCAACATCCGCGTCGGCACTTACCGCGACTTCGAGGTGCTCGCGCGCCGCAACGGCCTCACCATCGAAGACAGCTTCGGCCTGCACGAAGGCCACGAAGTCCGCACCCTGCCCAACCTGCTGGCCAGCACGGCGGTGTTCCGCTTCTCCAGCTGACGGCTGCGGTTAAAATCGCGGCTCACCCGTCACGGGGGAGTAGCCGCCCTGCAACCTGCAGGGGTCTGCGTCAACACACTTGGCCCTCACGGCCATGGCGCAGACAGCCCGCCAGCCTGGCCAGACCTTTGACCACAATGCCTCCGGTTGGGCCGGGGTCGCGTTGTGGTTTCTCTATTGGTCTGGCCCTGGGATCACCATCTTGGAAGCACTTCTGGTCTCCGCCGGCGTCGTCGCGCTCGGTGAAATGGGCGACAAGACGCAACTGCTGGCCATGTTGCTGGCTGCGCGCTTTCGCAAACCCCTCCCCATCGTGCTCGGCATCCTGGTGGCCACGCTGGCCAATCACGCGCTGGCCGGCGCCGTGGGACAGTGGGTGGCCGACGCGATCGGCCCGGTGTGGCTGCGCTGGATCATCGGCGCCTCGTTCCTCGCCATGGCGGTGTGGATGATGATCCCCGACCATATCGACGACGACGAGACCGCTACCAAGGGTCTGCGTCTGGGCGTTTTCGGCACCACCGTGGTCGCGTTCTTTCTGGCCGAGATGGGCGACAAGACGCAGATCGCCACCGTGGCCCTGGCCGCGCGCTACGACGCCTTTGTGGCTGTGGTGGCCGGGACCACGCTGGGCATGATGATCGCTAACGTGCCCGCGGTGTTCCTGGGCGACCAGATTGCGAAAAAGGTGTCCATGACGCTGGTGCACGGCATTTCGGCGCTGATCTTCGCCGTGCTGGGTGTGCTGACGCTGTTCAACGTCGGCCGCTTTTTCTAGTGGCCAGCCTCGCGCGCGGCGTCGGCCGCGAAGTCGCCGCCCGTGTTTCCGAGCAGGCCCGGGTAGATCTGTTCAAAGGTGGCCGTGATCTGCGCCAGCGGCAGGTCGTCGAAGCTGCCGCGCTGGTTCACGTATTCCATGTGCTGCTGCCCCGCACGGTCGAACGGGTGGTAGAGCGAATCGTGCACGCCGTCGAATTCCAGTGGCAGCAGCCCGAATTTTTCGCACAGCGAGAGGTTGAAGGCTGGCGTCGCCTTGCGCCAGGCGCCGTCCAGCCACAGCTCGGTGTAGCCATGCCAGACGAACACATCGGTCTGCATGGTCTCGCGCAGCTTCTGGGTGGAGAGGTGGTTGCGCACGTCGGCAAAGCCCAGCCGCGCCGGGATGCCGGCCGCCCGCGCCACGGCCGCCAGCACCACCGCCTTGGGCACGCACCAGCCCAACCCCTGCGCCAGCGCCGTGCTGGCTTTCATGCCGTGTTCGGACAGGTCGATGCGGTAAGGGTCATAGCGCAGGCCGTCGCGCACCGCGTTGTACAGCGCCACGGCGCGGTCCCGTTCGGTGGCGCCCTGCGCATGGGTGCGCGCGAAGGCCATCACCGCGGGGTGTGCACTGTCGATGCAGGGCGTGGGGGCCAGGTGGGGGTTGAGTGCTTGCATGCTGCGAAATTACCAGAGTGCCATACGGCCGGACGACACCTGCGGGACGCCCGACCGGCACCCGATCTGTGAGGGCAAGGCAGCAAGTGCCTGTTTTCTTCATTTCATGTATTCGGGTTCGCGCCGTCATTCATCCGGACAAGCCTCCATCCGTTCAGGTGCTGAACGTGATGGGCAACACCGCCGCGCGCACCGCTTCGCATATTTGTGTGGGCACGGTGTAACGCCGCCGTGTGGCCGCCACGCAAGCCGTGGCCGGTCCAAGGCGGCGCGGCCCTGCCTATACTCGCGTTTTGTCCGCGCGGCCCGCGCCGCCAGCCGAAAGACCACGCCATGAATGCCCGACTGCCCCAACCGCTGCCCCCGCTGGATGCTTCGGCCTTGCAGGCCCATGTCGACACCGCCTGGGCGCAGCGCATCGTGCCCGAGCTGGTGCGCTACATCGAGGTGCCCGCCAAGTCGCCCATGTTCGACCCCGACTGGGCGGCGAACGGCCTGCTGGAGCGCGTGTTGCAGAGCGCGGCCGACTGGGTGCGCGCGCAGTCCGTCGATGGCCTCACACTGGAGATCGTGCGGCTCAACGATGCCAACGGCGTGCCGCGCACGCCGGTGCTGTTTTTCGAGGTGCCGGCCAGCGCCGGGAGAGACGGCACACCGGCTCCCGCATCCGGCCAGACCGTGCTGATGTACGGCCACCTCGACAAACAGCCCGAGTTCACCGGCTGGCGCAGCGACCTCGGCCCCTGGACGCCGAAGATCGATGACGGCCGCCTCTACGGCCGAGGCGGCGCCGACGACGGTTACGCGGTCTATGCCAGCATCGCCGCGGTGCAGGCGCTCAAGGCCCAGGGCGTGGCGCATCCGCGCATCGTCGGCCTGATCGAGACCTGCGAAGAAAGTGGCTCGGCCGACCTGCTGCCCTATGTGGACGCGCTGCGCACCCGGCTGGGCGACGTGGGTCTGGTGATCTGCCTGGACAGTGGCGCCGGCAACTACGACCAGCTCTGGCTCACCACCAGCCTGCGCGGCATGGCCAGCGGCGTGCTCAAGGTCGAGATCCTCACCGAAGGCATCCATTCCGGCGATGCCTCGGGCCTGGTGCCGTCGAGCTTTCGCATCATGCGGCAGGTGCTGGACCGGCTGGAAGACAGCGCCACCGGTCGGCTGCTGCCCGCCAGCTTTCATTGCGAAGTGCCGGCCGAGCGGCTGGCGCAGGCGCAGGCCACCGCGACCATCCTGGGCGAGGAGCTCTACAAACGTTTCCCCTGGGCGCACCACGACTGCGGGGGCTCCAGCGTGTTCGCCCTGCCCACCACCACCGACCCGGTGGAGGCCCTGCTCAACCGCACCTGGCGGCCCACGCTCAGCGTGACCGGCGCCGACGGTTTCCCCACGCTGCAGAACGCCGGCAACGTGCTGCGGCCCTACACCGCGTTCAAGCTCAGTCTGCGCCTGCCGCCGCTGGTGGACGCGCCCGCCGCCGTGCAGCAGCTCAAGGCCCTGCTGGAAGACAACGCACCCTACCAGGCCCGCGTCACTTTCGAGGGCGAAGGCGCGGCCACCGGCTGGAACGCGCCCAGCACAGCGTCGTGGTTCGAAGACGCGCTGCAGGGCGCCTCGCAGGCCCACTTCGGTGCTGCCTGCGGCACCATCGGCCAAGGGGGCACCATCCCGCTGATGAACATGCTCAGCCAGGGTTTCCCGCGGGCGCAGATGATGGTCTGCGGCGTGCTCGGCCCCAAGAGCAACGCCCACGGCCCCAACGAGTTCCTGCACCTCGACTACGCGCGCCGCCTCACGGCCGCGGTGGCTCAGGTCATGGCCCGCATGCCCTGAGAGGCTGAGAGTCTTTCGCTCATGTCCGACACCACCCAAGCCCCGTTCACGCTGCGCGACGGACTGAACCTCGCCCTCTACGACTGGCCCCTGCCTTTGCGCATGCGCCCGCGGGCGGTGGTGCTCATCGTGCACGGCCTGGGCGAACACGCCTGGCGCTACGACGCGCTCGCCCAGCGGCTCAACGACTGGGGCTTTTGCGTGCGTGCGTACGACCAGCGAGGCCACGGCGAGTCCGGCGGCGCGCAGGGTGTTTTGCCCGACGACGATGCGCTGCTGTCCGATCTGTCCGAGGTGCTGGACGACACCCGCCGCCACCTCGCCAACCCCTGGGCCTGTCCGCTGATCCTTTTCGGGCACAGCATGGGCGGTCTGGTGGCCGCCACCTTCGTGCACCGCAACCTGGCGCCGGTGGACGGGCTGGTGCTGTCGTCGCCCGCGCTGAACGCGGGCATCGGCCCGCTGCAGAAGAGGCTCGTGCGGCTGCTGTACCGCTGGGCGCCCAACCTCGCGCTGTCCAACGGGCTCGATGCGCGCCAGATATCGCACGACGCTGACGTGGTGCAGGCCTACCAGCAGGACAGTCTGGTGCACGACCGCATCTCGGCGCGGCTGGCGCATTTCATCGACAGCAACGGCCCGTCCGTGGTGGCCGCGGCGCCCCACTGGCGCGTGCCCACGTTGTTGTTGTACGCGGGCGCGGACCGTCTGGTGCGACCCGAAGGCAGCCGCGCGTTTGCCGCCGTGGCGCCGCCCGAACTGGTGACCAGCCAGTGCCTGGATGGCCAGTTCCACGAGATCTTCAACGAGGCAGATCCTTCGAGGGCCTACGCAGCGCTGAAGGCGTGGCTCGATCTTCGGGCCCCAGCCTGAGCTGCCCCACAACAAAACGGCCTCCGAAGAGGCCGTTTCAGTTGGGGTCGAACAGGCTTATTTGCGCATCAGGCCGCCGAGCATGCCCATCAGGTCACCGGCATCAAGCTTGCCGTCACCACCTCCGAGCAGCGCGCCCAGGCCACCCAGGCCGTTGTCGGTCGGCAGCCGACCTTGTGGCGTGAGCTGGTCGATCAGGCCCGGCAGCAGATCGGCCAGGGTGCCGGCGGCCTGCTGCTGGTTGCCGCCGAGCTGCCTGGCGATCATGCCCATCAGGTCCGGACCCAGCGCGCCGCCCAGTGCGTCGGGCGACACGGGCTGGTTGGCGCCCGTGCCCACCCACGAAGCCGCCGCGTCACCCAGACCGCCCTGCTGCAGCTTGGCCAGGATGCCCGAGAGGCCGCCGCCGTTGTTCATCAGCGCAGCGACGATGCCCATGAGCACCTGGGGATCCAGGCCGCCCGTGCCCGCTTGAGTCTGACCACCTTGCCCGCCTCCGAGCGCCGCGCCCACCAGTGAATCCAACAGCCCCATGACAACCTCCCGAACAGAAAACCCGTCTGGCGCCGACCGGCGTCAGATCAGGCCGCATTGTGGGCTTGCCGGCGGACCCACGCAAGCCACGCCAGCGCCAGTCCGGTGAGGGCCACGGGCACCAGGGAACCCACGTTCAGCCACAGCCAGCCCTGCGTGGTGACCAGTGCACCGGAGGCGAACGACGTGAGGGCCATGGTGGCGAAAACAAAAAAGTTGATGGCGGCCTGTGCGCGGTCTTTTTCCTCAGGCCTGTAGGCTTGCAGCGACAGCGTGGTGCTGCCGGTGAAGAGAAAGTTCCAGCCCACGCCGAGCAGGAACAGCGCGATCAGGAACTGGTGCAGGTTCACACCCGTGAGCGCCACGGCGATGCAGGCGATGTTGAGCACCACACCCACGCCCATGATGGTGAGCGTGCCGAAGCGCTTGATCAGGTGCCCGGTGAAGAAGCCCGGCGCAAACATGCCGATCACATGCCATTCGAGCACCAGCGCGGCGTCGTCAAATTCAAAGCCGCACACCTGCATGGCCAGCGGCGTGGCCGCCATCAGCAGGTTCATCACACCGTAGCCCAGCGCCGCCCCGGCGGTGGCCACGATGAAAACCGGCTGACGCATGATGACCGAGAGCGGGCGCCCCGGGTCGGCGTTGGCCTTCTTGGGCGGCAGCGGTGGAAATTTCAGAAACAACATGATGGCCATCGACAGCAGCGCCACCACGGCCAGCGCCAGGTAGGCACCGGCAAACGGCACCTCGAACAGGCTGCGCGTGCGGCTGGCCAGATTGGGTCCCAGCACCGCGCCCACCAGACCGCCGGCCAACACCAGCGACACCGCTTTTTCTCGAAAATCGGGCGCGCTCAACTCGGCAGCGGCAAACCGGTACAACTGGCCGTTGGCGCTGTAGTAGCCGGCGATCACGGTGGCCGTCACGAGCAGCCAGAAGTTTTTGTCGATCGCTGCCCAGAAGCACAGCAGCGCCGAAGCCAACGCCACCAGCAGCCCGATCTGGAACGAGCCCTTGCGGCCGAACGCGCTCTGGGTGCGCGCCACCAGCGGCGTGGACAGCGCCCCGCCCACCACGTAGCCCATCACGGGCAGGGTGGCCATCCAGCCCAGTGGCGCGAGCGACAGCCCGACCAGCCCGTTGATGGCGATGAAGACCACGTTGTTGGTCAGGAACAGGCCTTGCGCGGCGGCCAGGAGCCAGAGATTCTTGTTCATAAGTGGTTGTTTATACAAGGCGTTGGGCGCTTCTGGGGTCGCGGACCCGACGGTATAGTGGGCCAAGTCGGCCAGCCGGCCGTTTGCACCATCTGTAAAGACGCAGATTCCAGGAGGACTCATGAACGCAAGCGCTGAACCGAAGGCCGACGACGCCAACAAGACCCTCACGACGGTGATCTACGCGCTGTACGCCTCGTCGCTGTTGCTCGGCATCACCTGCCTGGTGGCCATCGTCATGAACTATGTGAAGAAGGACGACGTGGCCGGCACCTACCTGGAAAGCCATTTCCGCTGGCAGATCCGCACCTTCTGGTTCGCGCTGCTCTGGAGCGTGATCGGTGTGCTCACCCTGTTTCTGGTGGTGGGAGCCTTCGTCCTGCTGGGCAACCTGGTCTGGTTCATCTACCGCATTGTCAAGGGCTGGCTCTACCTCAACGATGGCAAGCCGATGTACGCCACGACCGCCTGAGGTGGTCCGGCGCGGCTTCAGGGCTGCGAGGCGATGACCAGCGCCGCCAGCGCGGCGGTTTCTGCGCGCAGCACGCGTGGGCCCAGGGTCACCGGGATGAAGCCCGCCGTTCGGGCCTGGGCATCCTCGGACGGGCTGAGCCCCCCCTCCGGGCCACTCAGGAACAGCAGCGGTGCCTGGGCCGGCATGTCGCGCAGCACGTCGGCCAGGGGGCGGGTGTCGGGCGCGAGCGAGAGCAGACAGCGCAGGGGGCGGGGGGCCTCTGGATCGGCCTCTTGCGCGGCGCCTGATTTCAGCCAGGCCAGCAGTTCCTGAACCGGCGACACGGCCGGCACGCGGTTGCCGCCACATTGTTCGCAGGCCGCGATGGCCACCGACTGCCAATGCGCCTGTTTCTTGGTGGCGCGCTCGCCGCTCAGGCGCAGCACGCTGTGTGCGGTGTGCAGGGGCTGGATGCCGGCCACGCCGAGTTCGGCGGCTTTTTCCACCAGCCAGTCCATGCGGTCGTTGGCGGGCATGCCCAGCGCCAGGTGCACACGGCGGCTGGCTTCGCGCTCCAGGGCCTCGTGGCTGTCCACGCGCACCGCCACGTCGCTGCGGCCCATGCGCAGGATGGTGGCGCTGTATTCGCCGCCTTCGCCGTTGAACAGCGTGATGACGCCGCCCGGTTGCAGGCGCAGCACCTGCACGTGGCGCGCAGCGGCAGCGGGCAGTTCCAGCTCGGCGCCGAGGGTCATCGGGACGGGGCAGTGAAAGCGCGGCATGTGGGGATCAGACCCGCCCGAAGGCGTAGCCCGACGCGGCCTCGAAACCTTCGATCTTGTCGATGAGCTGGAGGAACGGGCCGAGTTCGCGGTAGCGGTGCGTGGTATGGCGGATGTAGTGGATGAAGCGCGGCGCGTCGGCCAGGTACTTGGGCTTGCCGTCGCGCAGCGTGAGGCGCGCGAAGATGCCTGCGACCTTCAGGTGGCGTTGCAGGCCCATCCACTCCACCGCACGGTAGAAGGCACCGAAGTCGCTGTGCCAGTCCTCGAAGTCCATCAGGCCGGCCTGGCGGGCCTTTTCCCAATAGCGGATGGTGACGTCGATGATGAAATCCTCTTCCCAGGTCAGGAAGGCGTCGCGCATCAGGCTGGCCACGTCGTAGGTGATGGGGCCGTAGACCGCGTCCTGGAAATCGAGCACACCAAGCTGCTGGGCCGGTGTGGTGCCAGGCTGGCGGGGGATCATCAGATTCCGGGGCATGAAGTCGCGGTGCACGTAGACGCTGGGTGTGGCGAGGTTGCGCCGGACGATGCTGTCAAAGGCCTTCTGCAGTGTCGTGGCCTCCTTGGCATCCAGCGTCACCTGACGGTGCTGCGTGAGGTACCAGTCAGGGAACAACTGCAGTTCGCGCCGCAGCAGGGTCTCATCGTAGGGCGGCAGCACGCCGGGCTTCGAGGCGAGCTGCCAGGCCAGCAGGCTGTCGAGCGCGGCCATGTAGTGGGCGTGGCTGGCCTGCGGCCGTTCCGGGTTGATCACGTCCAGCAGGGTCTGGTGACCCAGGTCGCTCAGGAGCATGAAACCCTGTGGCTCGTCCCAGGCCAGCACATCGGGCACCAGCAACCCCGCATCGCGCATCAGCGCGGCCACCTGCACAAAGGGCTGGCAGTTTTCGTGTGCCGGTGGCGCATCCATGATGATGAGGCTGCCGCCGCTCAGGCGGTCCAGCCGCAGGTAGCGCCGAAAGCTGGCATCGGCGGAAGCCGGGCGCAGCGAGGTCGCCAGCAGGCCGTGCTGCCGGGCGAGAGGCGCCAGCCAGGCCAGGAAAGCGGCTTCGCGCTGCGGGTCCGTCCACGCGACGGCGTTCGTATTGGGGGGCATGTCTGGGGCGGGGGTTGGGGGGTGTCAGCGACCGTCGCCGTGAAGCGGCAACAGGCATAGGATAATCGCCGCAGATTCGAAAAATCCATTGCGCCGCTGACCTGGTTCCGGGCGGGCGTTTCGTGGTCCCGCCGACCTGTTGCAGCGGGACCGAGTTCCTACAGCATTCAGAGTCGGCCGTTTTGCCACACACCGCCTTGAAACCTGCTTCCAGACCCATCCCCGCTTTTTCCCGCAGCGCTCGTGCAGCGAGCGGCGCCTGTCCCGAACCGACCCGCCTGTCCCGGGCCGTCCAGGGTGCCATTGCGGTGCTGGCGCTGGGTGCCGGGGCTGTGCCGGTGTGGGCGCAGGATGCCGATGCCGGAGAATCGATCCGACTCAAACCGGGCGCCCTGTTGCAGGAGACGCTGCCGCCAGAAACGCGCAAGCAGTTGCCGACCTTTGTGTGGGGTGAGCGCATGGAAGGCAAGACCGACGACCTCACCGTGATCGACGGCGAGGTGGAGCTCCGGCGCCACGACACGGTCATTCGCGCGGATCGGGTCGAATTCGACCAGCGCACCAACGAGGCGCTCGCCACGGGCCATGTCCTGATCAACCGCAGTGGCGACCGCTTCGAGGGTCCCGAGTTGCAGATGAACGTGGAGACCTACAAAGGCCATTTTTCGGAACCCACCTACCGGTTGTTGAAGAACCAGGCCAACGGCGACGCCAGCCGCATCGACTTCCTGAGCCAGGACAAGATGGTGGTGCACGACGGGCGCTACTCCACCTGCGAGCGGCCGCCGGGCAGCACCTGGATGCCGGACTGGCTGGTCCGCGCCACCACCATCGAGCTGGACACCGAGGAAGACGTGGGCACGGCCAAGGGCGGTGTGCTGGAGTTCAAGGGTGTGCCGATCCTGGCGGCGCCCTATTTCACTTTCCCGTTGTCCGACAAGCGCAAATCGGGGGTCCTGCCGCCGAGCATGGCCATCGACAATCAAAGTGGCGTGCAGCTGACAGCCCCGTATTACCTGAACCTGGCGCCGAACATGGACGCCACGCTCGCGCCGTCCCTGATGACGAAACGGGGCGTGGATCTCGCGGGTGAATTCCGCTACCTGCAGCCGAGTTACACGGGGCGGCTGCGGGCCGCGTTCATGCCCTCGGACCGGCTGCGCGACGATGACCGCTGGGCGTATTCGCTGCAGCACAACCAGCGCCTGACAGACAGCGTCGGTGGCGGAGGCCCGATCGGCCTGCGTGTGAACCTGAACCGTGTGGGCGATGACAACTACTGGCGCGATTTCCCCCGTTCGATCACTTCCTTGACCTCGCGGTTGCTGCTCAACGATGCTGACATGAGCTGGGTTGGCGGGCCCTGGTCGGTGAATGCGGGTGTATACCAGTGGCAGTCCTTGCAGGATGTGAGTGCGCCTTTCACCCCACCCTATGACCGCCTGCCGTCGCTGGCATTGAACTATCAGAAGTTTGACCAGACACTGCTGGGATCGCCTGGCTGGGATCTGCTGGTGCAGACCAATTTCACCCGCTTCGAGCGCTCCGTTCTGTCCACGGCCGGAGAGCTCAAATCCGGAGGAGATCGATCCCTGGCGGTGGCCGAACTCACCCGTCGCTGGCAATCCCCTGGCTGGTTTGTGCAGCCCCGCGCGCGCCTGCATGCGACCCAGTACCAGTTTGACAATACCGCCGGTGTCCCAGTGTCGGCTTCGCGGGCGGTGCCCACCGTCAGCCTGGACAGCGGCCTGGTGTTCGAACGACCGGCCGCCTACTTCGGCCGCCAGTACACGCAGACGCTGGAGCCCCGGGCGTTTTTCACCTGGACGCCCTACCGAGACCAGGCGGGCCTGCCCAACTTCGACTCCGGTGCACGGGACTTCAACCTGGCGACGATGTTTGCCGAAAATGCCTACAACGGCAACGACCGCATTTCGGACACCCGGGCAGTGACCCTGGGGGTCAATTCCCGGCTGCTGGATGTCGACAACGGCGCTGAGGTGATCCGGCTGGGCATCGCCCAGCGCCTGTTGCTTGAGGACCAGAACGTCACATTGCCGGGAGGAACGCCTGTCACCGAGCGGCTGAGCGACATGCTGCTGGCCGCCCGTGTCCAGTGGGATCCGCTGTGGTCGTTTGACACCAACCTGCAGTACAACCCCAAGAGTCGGGAGAGCGTGCGGACCACGGTGGGGGGGCGCTACACGCCAGGTCCTTACCGTGTCCTGAGCGCGGCCTACCGTATTCAGCGAGACGTCAGCGAGCAGATTGATCTGGGCTGGCAGTGGCCACTCGCCGCCTTGTGGGGAAATGCGCCGGCGCGTGTGCCGGGTCGTGCCCTGGGGCCGGGCCAGTGGTACTCTGTCGGACGCTTGAACTACAGCATGCCCGATCGCAAGATCATCGATCTTGTGGCCGGATTTGAATACGATGCCGGGTGCTGGCTGGGGCGCGTGGTGGTGTCCCGTCTGCAGCAGAGCACGACCGCAGCCAACCAGAGCATTTTGTTCCAGCTTGAGTTTTCCGGCTTCTCTCGTGTCGGCGCAAGCTCGCTTCAGACCCTGCAGGGCAACGTACCGAAATACCAGTACCTGCGTGAAGAGATTGCCCCGCCAAGCCGTTTCCAGCAGTACGACTGACCCACACAGATCCACATGACCGACATTGCCCGCTTGCGCCCTTTGCCCGCTTTGTTGTGCGGCCTGGCACTGTTCGCGCTGAATCCCGTTTCCGCCTCCGCCCAGTCCTTGCGCTTGAGCAGCGAGCTTGAACGGGCAGGCAGTACACAGCCGTCCGTGGCCACGCGCACGGTGGACTACATCGTTGCGCTGGTCAATTCCGAGCCGGTCACCAACAGCGAAGTGCGGCAACGCCTGCTGCGTGTCGAACAGCAGTACGCCCAGCGAGGCGTCGCGCTGCCTCCCCGGGAGGAACTGGCGCGCCTCGTGCTGGAACAACTGGTGGCCGAACGTGCCCAGCAACAGGAGGCGAATGAGCTGGGGCTGCGCGTGGACGAGGCGTCCCTCGCTCAGGCCGAACAGGCGATCGCGGCCCAGAACCAGCTCACCCCGGAAGAGTTTCGCCGGCGTGTGGCTGCCGAAGGCATGGACATCAACCGGATGCGCAACGAACTGCGCGGTCAGATCCTGCTGCAACGCGTGCGCGAGCGCGAAGTGGAACTGCGGGTGAAGGTGAACGAATCCGAAATCGACGCGTTCATCCGGGAGCAAGGCGCCAACAACCCCGACAGCCTGGAGTTGAGTCTGGCTCATGTGCTGGTGCAGGTACCCGATTCGGCCAGCGCTGCGCGCATCAGCGAGTTGCAGGCCAAAGCCCAGAGCGTGGCCGATCGCGCACGCGCGGGGGGCGACTTTGCTGCGCTGGCGCGAGAGTTTTCCGATGCGCCAGAGGGCGCGACGGGCGGTGAGTTTGGCTGGCGTCCGATCACCCGGCTGCCGGAGTTGTTCGTTGACGCGACACGTTCACTGGTCGCCGGGGGTGTCGCGGGGCCGTTGCGCAGTGAAGCGGGCTTCCACGTGCTCAAGCTGATCGACAAGCGCCAGACCAGTACATCACCCGAGTTCACCGTCACCCAGACCCGCGCGCGCCATATCCTGCTGCGCACAGGACCCCAGCTCAGTCAGGCCGATGCGGTCGCCCGGCTCAATCGGTACCGCCAGCAGGTGGCCAGCGGGCAGGGCAGTTTTGAAGAGCTGGCGCGAGAGCACAGTCAGGACGGTTCGGCGGGCCAGGGGGGTGATCTGGGCTGGAGCGTTCCGGGGCAGTTTGTCCCCGAGTTTGAAGAGGTGATGGACAGGCTGCAACCCGGCGAGATGTCGCAGCCGCTGGTGTCGCGCTTTGGTGTGCACCTCATCCGGGTCGATGAGCGCCGCAATACCGCCATGAGCGAACGTGAACAGCGCGAAGTGGCCCGCGCCCGGTTGCGGGATCAGAAAGCCCAGGCGGTGCTGTTGAACTGGTCACAAGACGTGCGCGCGCGCGCCTTCGTGGAATACCGCGAAGACCCCCGGCCCTGATCGCGGACCGTACGCCGCGCACATGAAACACATCGCGCGCAAGCGCTTTGGTCAGCACTTCCTGACCGACCAGGGCATCATCGAAGCCATCGTGCGCGAGATCGCGCCGTCGCCGGCCGATCACATGGTCGAGATCGGCCCCGGGCTGGCCGCGCTCACGCAACCCCTGGTTGAGCGACTGGGATACTTGACGGTCATCGAGCTGGATCGTGATCTGGCCGTTCGCTTGCGTGCCCATCCTCGGTTGCGGGTGGTCGAGTCCGATGTGCTGAAGGTGGACTTCACGGCGTTGGCGCATGAACTGCATTCGGTTCAGCGCCCTCCGGCCCCGGGGGGCGCACCGGACCCCCAGCGGGCGGAGCGCATCGGGATCCGGGTGGTGGGCAACCTGCCCTACAACATCTCCACACCCATCCTGTTCCACCTGCTGGACCATGTGGCGGTGATTCAGGACCAGCATTTCATGCTGCAGAAAGAAGTGATCGACCGCATGGTGGCCCGACCGGCCACAGCGGATTACAGCCGCCTGTCCGTCATGCTGCAGTGGCGCTACGCCATGGAAAACGTGTTGTTCGTGCCACCTGAGAGCTTCGATCCGCCACCGCGCGTGGACAGCGCCATCGTGCGCATGGTTCCGCTGGCGCAGCCACCGGCCATTGACCTGAAGCTCTACGGCGAACTCGTGCAGACCGCCTTCAGCCAGCGCCGCAAGATCCTGCGCAACACGCTGGGCAAGTGGCTGGAAGCCCGCAACTTCGCCGGTACCTTCGACCTGCAACGCCGCGCTGAAGAAGTGCCGGTGCACGAGTACGTGGCGCTCGCCCAGGCTGTTCAATAGAAAACACGCAGGCATAAAAAAGCCGCTGCATCGCAGCGGCTTTTTTCCTTCCAGGGCACCGCGGAACCGGCTTTGCCGGGCCGCCAGTGCCGCCCCCTTGAGGGGGAGACGCCGAAGGCGGCGCGGGGGTGGGTCAAGTCAGGTCAGGCCGCAGCCAACCAGTACCCGGCGTTGAACGGGCTGCTCATGCGAAGCGCCATCGGACTCACGTCCAGGAGCTTGTCCGTCGGCATCGGCTCTTCGTTTTCCACCTCGATCGGTGCTTCGCCTTTGGATGCGCGCGCGACCGAGAAGGAGTAGAAGCAACGGAACGGGATCTTGCGATCGCTCCAGTAGTCGGCGGTATCGCGGAAGATGTCGAGCAGTTGCTCGCGCGCTTCCTTGTCGAACTTGGCGTGGGCCGGGATGTGCTCCAGCACGACGATGAAACCGGTCTGCGGACCCGACTTGTGGACCAGATCGGTCATGCAGTCGTAGAGCGCATCGAAGTTCTTGCCGAAGTGCGACGGCAGCGTGTACTGCGCCGCGATCAACTCCAGCACATCCTGCTTGCTCTGGGCCTTGGCCAGGTTGGCGTACAGAAAGTGATGACCCAACTGCTCGGCCGCAGCCTGCAGGTCTTTCACGCCATAGGCGCGAATCGACTGAACGATATTGGGTTTTACGTTACGAAGTGGCGTGTCCATCTCCGCGTCTCTTTCTAAAGTCAAAGTTAAAAATCTGCTCACTGCGCTCCGGATCACTGCACGATCAGCCTGAAGCTGCTGTAGTGATCCTCGGTGTAATAACAATCATCAGGCGCCCGGGGCCTCTGTCCTCCACACACGATCCGTCGTGCACCCCGGTGGTTCAAACCCGGTGTGGGCACGGTGTATTCCCGGTAGTAACCTCGCTTCTGACCCGGCAGCAACCGCTCTCTGTTGCCAAAAACGGTGCCATCTCTCTCGTACCGGAAAGGACCACCCTGCCGTATCTGCGACATCACCTCCCGGCCCTGCACGGGCAAGCCCGAGTAAGCCACGGAGGCGACGGCCGAACCCGGAAGGGTGCTGCTGTCGGGCGATCGGGCTTGCACCAAAAAGGTGCCGACTGCCACCAACAGGACGGCTGCTGCCGCCCATGCACCTGACCACCGGATCCGTTTCAGATCCATGAAATCCCTGCTCCTGATGCGATCAACCCGCCTCCGGCACCCCGACAAGATGTGTCTTGCGGCGGTGTTGACGGGGCGGGTTAACCCTGTGATTCAAGGTCGGTAGTGTGCCCGAAGCGTTACAGAATTGCAAGCGATTGCTGAATAAACAGGCAACTTGCAGTGGCAAAAATGTTTAGAAAAGTTAGCGCTTGCTTTTTCCCAAGGGATTACCGGGAAACGTTGGCCTCGGCCACGGTGAGGGCTGTCATGTTCACGATGCGGCGCACGGTGGCGCTGGCTGTGAGAATGTGCACGGGTTTGGCCACGCCAAGCAACATGGGGCCGATGGCGATGTTGCCGCCGGCCGCCGTCTTGAGCAGGTTGTAGGCGATGTTGGCGGCGTCGATGTTGGGGCAGATCAGCAGGTTGGCGTCGCCTTTGAGGGCCGAGCGCGGCATGATCGAAAGCCGTGCATCCGCGTCCAGTGCCACATCGCCGTGCATCTCGCCGTCCACCTCGAGCCACGGTGCATGGGTTTGCAGCAATGCCAGCGTGTCGCGCATCTTGATCGCGCTGGGCTGATTGGACGAGCCGAAGTTGGAGTGCGACAGCAGCGCGGCCTTGGGCGTGATGCCGAAGCGCATCATCTTGCGTGCGGCCATCTTGGTGATTTCGGCCAGCTGTTCGGCGGTGGGGTCGTAGTTGATGTGGGTGTCCACCAGGAACACCTGGCGACCCGGCAGCATGAGCGCGTTCATGGCCGCGTAGCAGTTCGCGCCCTCGCGTTTGCCGATCACCTGGTCGATGTAGTCCAGGTGCAATTGGGTGTTGCCCCAGGTGCCGCAGATCACGCCGTCCACGTCGCCCTTGCGCAGCAGCATGGAGCTGATGAGCGTGAGGCGGCGGCGCATCTCGATCTTGGCCAGCTGCTCGGTCACGCCGCGGCGCTCCATGAGCTGGTGGTAGGTCTGCCAGAGATCGCGGTAGCGGTGGTCCTGTTCGACGTTGACCACGTCGTAATCCAGTTCCTGCTTCAGGCGCAGGCCGAACTTCTCGATGCGCTCGGCGATGATGGCGGGGCGGCCGATCAGCGTCGGGCGGGCCAGGCCATCATCCACCACGATCTGGCACGCGCGCAGCACGCGCTCTTCCTCGCCCTCGGCGTAGGCCACGCGCTTCTTGAGCGCCGTCTTGGCCGCCGCGTAGATCGGCTTCATGATCGTGCCCGAGGCGAACACGAAGCTCTGCAGGCGCTGCTTGTAGGCCTCCATGTCGGTGATCGGGCGCAGCGCCACGCCGCTGTCGGCGGCGGCCTGGGCCACGGCCGGCGCGATTTTCATCATCAGCCGCGGATCGAACGGTTTCGGGATCAGGTATTCCGGACCAAAGGCCAGCTTCTCGCCCGCATAGGCCGCCGCAACGACGTCACTCTGCTCGGCCTGGGCCAGTTCGGCGATCGCGTGCACCGCGGCGATCTCCATCTCGTCGGTGATGGTGGAGGCGCCAGCGTCGAGCGCACCGCGGAAGATGTAGGGAAAGCACAGGACGTTGTTGACCTGGTTCGGGTAGTCGGAGCGGCCAGTGGCCATGATGGCGTCGTCGCGCACCGTTTTCACGTCCTCGGGCGTGATCTCGGGGTTCGGGTTCGCCAGTGCAAAGACCAGCGGATTCACCGCCATCTGGGCCACCATGTCCTTCTTCAGCACGCCGCCGGCCGACAGGCCGAGGAACACGTCGGCACCGACGATGGCTTCCGACAGGGTGCGCTGGGTGGTCTTCTGCGCGAACTGGACCTTGTCCTCGTCCATCAACTCGGTGCGGCCCTCGTACACCACGCCGGCCAGGTCGGTCACCCAGATGTTTTCACGCGGGATGCCGAGCTTCACCAGCAGGCCCAGACAGGCGAGCGCCGCAGCGCCAGCGCCCGAGGTCACGAGCTTGATCTTTTTCGGGTCTTTGCCAGCGACCTTCAGGCCGTTGAAGATGGCGGCACCGACCACGATGGCCGTGCCGTGCTGGTCGTCGTGGAAGACCGGAATCTTCATGCGCTCGCGCAGCTTGCGCTCGATGTAGAAACAGTCCGGCGCCTTGATGTCTTCGAGGTTGATGCCGCCGAAGGTGGGCTCAAGCGAGGCGATGATTTCGACCAGCTTGTCCGGATCTCTTTCGTTGATCTCGATGTCGAACACGTCGATGCCCGAGAACTTCTTGAACAGAACACCCTTGCCTTCCATCACCGGCTTGGCGGCGAGTGGACCGATGTCGCCCAGGCCCAGCACGGCTGTGCCATTGGTGATGACAGCCACCAGGTTGCCGCGGCTGGTGTATTTGAAGGCGTTGTTCGGGTCGGCGACGATTTCTTCGCAGGGGGCCGCCACGCCGGGCGAATACGCCAGCGCCAGATCGCGCTGGTTGGTCAGCTGCTTGGTGGCGGCAATGGCCACCTTGCCGGGCGTCGGGAACTCGTGGTACTCGAGCGCGGCGCGTTTGAGTTCGGCGCGTTTGTCTTCCTGGCTGTTGTTCGGGGTCATGGCCTTGTCTCCTGGCGGGTTTCCATCTTGCAATGTGAAAGTCAATTGCGCATTCTAAATGCGCAGCCCAAAAAAGCCCAGTGCGCAAAAGTGCGTAGTGGGTGAGTTTGAAATGACATTTTCGGATGGAATGACCCCGCGCGGGGCCGATCCGGGCGGCTGAACGGGCCAGCGGTGGCGGGACGGACGCGTGGTGACGTGCGGGGTTGCGGGCCGTGAGGCCGCCAGGGCGCCGACTTCAGACCGGCGACAGTTGCAGCGTCCCGCGGGACAGGTGCTGCCTCAGTTCGTCAATCTTGAGGTGCGCGGTGGGTTGACCTGAGCGGCATTCGGACCACACCGCACGCGCGCAGCTCTCGCACTTGCCGCACTGCGTGGCCACCCCGAGCTCCAGCTGGATGTCGTCAAAGTCCATGCCCGAACGTGCAGCACGGGCAATGGTCTGGTCACTGACGCGGTGGCAAACACAAACAATCATGGCAGGCGGTTCCGGGAGGGGATAGGTCTGCAAATGATAATTGATCGTATTCAATTTGTGGAGTAACCAGCGAATGTGGAGGGGTATCCAGGCCCGCACCGGGGTACCGCATGCCCGCGTGAGATGCAGAGGGGTGTGGCCTGCTCAGGCGGGCTCGCCCATCTGGCTTTGCAGGTAGTTGGGAAGACCGACCTTGTCGACCAGCTCCAACTGGGTTTCCAGGAAGTCGACGTGCTCTTCGGTGTCGTCCAGGATCTTCTGCAGCAGATCGCGCGACACGTAGTCGCGCACCGACTCGCAGTAGGCGATGCCGTCCTTGATGGTGGCCTGGGCGCCGCGCTCAAGTGCCAGATCGCTGGCCAGCATCTCGGGCACGTTTTCCGCAATGTTCAGCTTGCCGAGGTCCTGCAGGTTGGGCAGGCCGTCGAGCACAAAGATGCGGTCCATGAGCCAGTCGGCGTGTTTCATCTCGCCGATGGACTCCGAATATTCCTTCTTGGCCAGCTTGTCAAAGCCCCAGTGCTTGAGCATGCGGTAGTGCACGAAGTACTGGTTGATGGCGGTGAGTTCGTTCTTCAGCTGCGCCTGCAGGTGGCCAATGGCCTTCTTGTCGCCTTTCATGAGCGGGTTCCTTTCTTGATGGGTTTTGAGGCTGTGGCTCGGATCATTGTCGTCATTCACAGGCACCCGCAGTGGAGGTCATCGGGGGCACTTTACAAATGCGAATCATTCGCATATGATTTGATTTTATGCCAACCGATCGTGGATTGCCGACACGATCTTCATCTCCCGGAGACCCTCATGCGCCACCCCCACTGTGAAGCCAGCGACCCGGACGATGACTGCGTCCGCCTGCCCTCCGTCGAGGCCTTGACAGCCGGTACGCTGGCGCTCATGACCTGTTACGCCCAGGCCCCGGCGGACGGCCCGAACCGCAGCCTGATGGCGCGAAAACTGGTCTCCAACCTGTTCTTCCTGTCCGGGCATCCCCACGTCTCGCCGCCCATGCGCGCCATGGCGGCAAACCTGCGCAAACGCTGGCAGCTTTCGCTGGAAGATGCGCTGGTGCAGGAAGTTCCTCCAGAACCCACACCGCTGTGGCACCGCGTGGCTGGGGGTGTGCATTGAGATGACTGGTGGAACGCCTGTCGCGCACCCTCGCCGGCCACACCGGCGTGTCCGGTTTCACCTGCCGCCAGCACCTTCCTGGCGTGCTGGCGCACGTGGCGCACGGGCCACTGCAGTTGCAGCTGTGGGCCTGTGGCGCCAAGCCCGGGCGCCGGGAAAAGCCCGACCCGCGCGAGCCCGTTTGGGCGCCGGCCCAGCACCGCGTGGTGGTGCTGCACCCGTCACCAGGCAGAGCCATTGCCTGTCCACGCCCAGGGAGATCCACATGATCCCAAGCCACAGCCCCGCACGGCAGCCGGAGAACCGCGATGAAGGGCCCTTGACGCCGGGACTGGCGCACGAACACGGGGTCCTGATGCGCCAGATGGGGGGCTGCAGAGCCGTTGCACCGAGCTGCTGCGGTCCTCGGCCGTCCATGTGGCTGCGCTGGAAGGCGACAACCTGCGGCTGCGCGCCGAACTGGTGCTGCTGCGCACCAGCGTGTTCTGGGGTTTGGGTGCAGCCACCGTGCTGCGCCGTGATCGACCGCTGGCGATGAAGCCGCGGCCTCCGGTGGCGTCCGGCACCCGCGAAGCCCAGGTCGTGATCTGCCAGACCGCTTGTGTGGGCCATGCCCATCCCTGGCTGGAAGAGGATGGTCAATGCCGGCTCAACGGTCAGGCCTGCGACCGGGTCAGCGACGATCCCGAAGCCCACCGTTCCTGAGCCGCCGGCGCATCGACCCGCCCCACCCGCACCCAGTGGTTGTCGAACTGCAGGGCCTGCGCGTTCGCCCCCGGGACCAAAGGCCGCAGGGGCGCTGCGCCATCGGTGCCCCGTGCAGCAACCCGGCCGGGCCCCGGCTGCTGGCCAGCCATCAGGCGCACGAGGAAGTGGAAGCGGGCCACACCGACCATGCAGACGCTTGCCTGGCGGCGCAGCCCTTGGCGGTCAGCCCGGTGGCGTCTGCTCCGTGCAGCGGACCCCGGTTCCATGACCAAGGCCCGTCCATGCACGACCGTGCCGAGTTGTGTGGGGGTGGGCGCACCCGGGCGATCCGGATCTACCGCGAACGGCTCGAGCGCCACGGCAAACCCTGCCTGTTTGTGGAATCACCCAGCCGCTCGGCCCTGGAGCGTGCCCTCAGCGGCTACAACGAGCCGCTGCGTGCCGCGCCACGCGAAGCTCAGGCGGACAAGGCACCCTGAAGGCCGAGCGGATCTCAGCCCGCCGGCTGGAGTTGCACCTGCGGCAGCAGGCGCTGCACATCTTCTCGGCTGCACAGACCGGTGCCGATCGAGAGCAGCGTGGCGGAGCCGGCGGCGACCCCGAGCGCAAAGGCGTCCTGCAGGCGGCGATGCTGCTGCAGCGCAAGCACCATGCCGCCCACGAAGCTGTCGCCCGCCCCCACCGCGCTGGCCACGGGGATGTCCAGCGGTGGGGCGCGCCAGCTCGCATCGCGCGTGACGAGCAGGGCACCCAGATGGCCCAGCGTCAGCGCCACGACTTCGGTCATGCCGCGTTGAATCAGCTGCCGGGCAGCACCCAGCCAATGTTCGGGGGTCTCCAGCGTCTCGCCACTGAGCTCGGCGAGTTCGCGCAGGTTGGGCTTGAAGAGGTACACGCCCTCGGCCAGCGCCGCGGCCAGTGCCGGCCCCGAGGTATCGAGCACCATGCGTGCGCCGCGTTCGCGGCACAGTCTTGCCAGCCGGGCGTAGAAGTCCACCGGCACACCCGGCGGCAGGCTGCCGCTGGCGACCAGCAGGTCGGGGAATTCGGGCAGCTGTTCCAGATGGCTCAGACAGGCCTGCCATTCGGGTTCGGTCAGGTGCGGACCCGGCATGACGAAGCGGAATTCGGCGCCGGTGCTGTGTTCGTGCACCGTGAAACTGACGCGGGTTTCGTCGGCGATCGGCAGGAAGACACTGTGCAGCCCCTCGTCGCGCATGCGCTTCTCCAGCCAGTGGCCGGCCGAGCCGCCGGTGGGGCACAGGGCGGTGCATGTGCCCCCCAGGCGCGTGATCACACGCGCCACGTTGATGCCGCCGCCGCCCGCGTCGTGCAGCGTGTCGCCGCAACGCAGCTTGTGCGTGGGCACCACGCGCTCGGTTTCGGTCGCCAGGTCGACCGAGGGGTTCATCGTCAGGCAGAGGACGCGCAGATGGGCTTGTTGTGTGTTCATGCTGGGGTTCTACCCGAAAACCATGACGCCCGATCGGCGGATCAACGCAGGTGTTTCAGGCGTTTGGCGGCGAATGCCTCGCTGACCCGCAGGCCACGGGTGCCCGGCACCAGCTGGAAGGCCTCACCCGCTTCGATGGTGCCGGTCCGCACCACGGCAAGGTAAAAGCCGGAACACAGCCGCTCCATCATGAGCCGACCCGCCTGGTTCAGCCCCATGACGGCGTTGAACTTGAAGCAGGGCTCGCGCGGCGCGGTCACGCGCAGCACGCAGCCGGGAAAGTGCAGCTCATCGCCGATCCAGACCTCGTGCTCCAGCAGGCCTTCGATGCTGAGGTTCTCGCCCATGAAGCCGGGCGGCAGCGCTTCGTCGAAGAGGCTCACGCCAGCTTCGCGGCGCTGCGCCTGCCAGAACGGGAGGTGTTCCACCGGATAGGCGTAGACCGCCTTGTCCAGCCCGCCGTGCACCGTGGGGTCGGCCTGCTCGTCGCTCTGCAGACCGAGCCGCCCGACCGACACCGGGCCAGCGACGGTTGACTTGCCGATGGCCGAAAGCACGCTGCGAGTGCCGATCCGCAAAGCGCGGGCGCTGCCGGTGTTGACGCTCAGGACGCGCACGGTGGGAGAAGCCTCTGGAACGATCACGCGCGCATCAGCGCTTCGATCTCCTCGGGCTGCACCGGCACGCCGCGCGAGATGAGTTCGCAGCCGGACTCGGTGACGAAGGCGTCGTCTTCGATGCGGATGCCGATGTTCCAGAACTCGCGTGGCACGCCGTCGCTGGGCCGCACGTACAGGCCGGGCTCGATGGTCAGCGCCATGCCGGGGCGCAGGATGCGGCTCGGGCGGTCTTTGATGGTCTCGCCGCTCAGCGGGTCCTGGCGTTCGCTCACGGTGTCCACCTCGGACGGCTCCACGTAGCTGCCGCAGTCGTGCACGTCCATGCCCAGCCAGTGGCCGGTGCGGTGCATGTAGTGGGCGAAGTAGTGGCGGTGCTGGATCGCGTCTTCCAGCGTGCCGACCTGGTTCTTGTCGAGCAGGCCGAGGTCCAGCATGCCTTGCGTGAGCACCTGCACCGCCGCTTCGTGGGGCGCCACGAAACGCGCGCCGGGCCGGGTGGCTTCGATCGCGGCCACCTGGCTCGCCAGCACCAGCTCGTAGAGCGCGCGCTGCGGGCCGGTGAAGCGGCCGTTGGCCGGGAAAGTGCGCGTGATGTCCGAGGCATAACCGTGGAGCTCGCAGCCGGCGTCGATCAGCACCAGCTCGCCGTCGCGGATCGGCGCGTTGTCGGCCCGGTAATGCAGCACGCAGGCGTTGGCCCCGGCGGCCACGATGCTGCCGTAGGCCGGGTACTGCGAGCCGTGCTGGCGGAATTCGTGCAGCAGTTCGGCGTCGAGGTGGTATTCGCGCACGTCCTGTCCGGCGCGCAGCATGGCGGCGCTGCGCTGCATGGCGCGGATGTGGGCGCCGGCGCTGATCTGCGCGGCGCGGCGCATGGTGTCGCGCTCGAACGGGTCCTTGAAGAGCCGCATCTCGTCGAGCACGCCGCACAGGTCGCGCTGCGACTCGGGGCACAGCGCGCCAAAACGCACCCGCGCGCGCACCGACTGCAGCCAGCCGTCGATCCGGCCTTCGAGGCCCTTGTGCGTGGCGAAGGGGAACCACACCGTGTGGCGGTTCTCCAGCAGCCGGGGCAGGCGCTGGTCGAGCTCGGCCACGGAAAAGGCCGCGCTCACGCCCAGGTGCTCGGGCGCAGCCTCGGGGCCCAGGCGTATGCCGTCCCAGATTTCGCGCTCCAGGTCCTTGGGCTGGCAGAACAGCGTGGTTTCGCCCTCGGCGGTGATCACCAGCCAGGCGTTGGGTTCGGAGAACCCGGTCAGGTAATAGAAGTAGCTGTCGTGGCGGAACAGGAAGTCGCTGTCGCGGTTGCGCTGGCGCTCCAGCGCGGTCGGCACGATGGCGATGCCGCCGGGGCCCAGCTGGGCGGCCACGCGGGCGCGGCGTTCGGCGTAGAGGGCGTGAGAGGTGTGTGCGTCCATGGACGCATTCTCCGTGTTTTGCAACGACCCCGCAGTGCCACTGCCCGGCGCGCAGTTCAACCAAGGATGCGGTGGAACCGGCTTCGCCGGGCCACTCGCATCGCCCCTTGGGGGGCTGAGGACCGCGGCTCCGAGCCTGCCTGCGCAGGCTTGGACGGGACGAAGAGGCATCGGCTCCGACGATGACGCGGCCTGCAAGGCACGCCGCAGGCGGCGCGGGGGGAGCCGATTGCTTCAGCCCAGTTCTTTCAAACGTTCGGGCGTGCCCACATCGGTCCAGGGGCCGGTGTAGAGCTCGGCGCTGACCAGCCCCGCGTCCATGGCTTTGCGCAGCAGCGGTGCCAGCGCAGCTGCCGTGCCCTGCGGGTTGCCGGGGATGGTGTCGCACCAAGGGGCTTCGAACAGGGCGCGGCGGTACAGGCCGATGGTGCTGTAGGTGTGTTTCAGGTCGGCCTGGTTGAGCGCCAGGCCCCCGGCGCTCAGGCCGAAGTCGCCACCGGGGTTGTGCGCCGGGTTCGGCACCAGCCAGAGGTGCGCCAGCAGGCCGCTGGCGGCGAAGCGGTCCACCCGGGCCTGCGTGAAGGAAAAGCCGGGCACGTACACGTCGCCCGCCAGCACCCAGAACACCTCGCCCAGCAGGGGCAGCGCGCGCGAGATGCCACCCGCGGTTTCGAGCGCATAGCCGAAGTCCTGGCCCTCGTGCGAAAACACGATCTGCGCGCCCGGGTGCTGTTGTGGCCAGTCGGCGAACCGCTGCTCGATCTGCTCACCCAGCCAGGCGGTGTTGACCACCAGGCGGGAGAAACCGCCCTGGTACAAGGCTTCCATCGGCCACTGCATCAGCGGCTGGCCTTGCACCAGCAGCAAAGGCTTGGGCGTCGCGTCGGTCAGCGGGCGCATGCGCATGCCGCGTCCGGCGGCCAGGATCATGGCGGGAACAGGGGCCTTCGCGGTGGTGTGGGTCGGGGTCACGTCCTCATTATTCACGAGCGGCCGGGGCGGCCCGATAAAATCCCGGGTTTGGCGCTCTTGCGCTGCCATCCCCCACCCTCCGGTTCCCCCCATGCTCGAAGCCGCCAACACCCCCACCAGCCCCGCCCCCGCCGCCATCCCCGGCGTGTCGCCCCAGACCCAGGCCAACGCGATCCGTGCGCTCGCCATGGACGCGGTGCAGGCCGCCAACTCCGGCCACCCCGGCGCGCCCATGGGCATGGCCGACATGGCCGTCGCCCTGTGGGGGCGCCACCTGCGCCACAACCCCACCAACCCCGCCTGGGCCAACCGCGACCGCTTCGTGCTGTCCAACGGCCACGGCTCGATGCTGATCTACGCGCTGCTGCACCTGACCGGCTACAAGCTGCCCATCGGCGAACTGAAGAACTTCCGCCAGCTCGGCAGCAAGACCGCGGGCCACCCCGAAGTCGGCCACACGCCCGGCGTGGAAACCACCACCGGCCCGCTGGGCCAGGGCCTCACCAACGCCGTCGGCATGGCGCTGGCCGAGAAGCTGCTGGCCGCCGAGTTCAACCGCGACGGCCACGCCATCGTGGACCACAACACCTATGTCTTCCTGGGCGACGGTTGCCTGATGGAAGGCATCAGCCACGAAGCCATCGCGCTGGCCGGCGCCTGGAAGCTCAACAAGCTGGTCGCCCTGTACGACGACAACGGCATCTCCATCGACGGCCAGGTCGCGCCCTGGTTCATCGACGACACGCCCAAGCGTTTTGAAGCCTGCGGCTGGAACGTGATCCGCGCGGTCGACGGCCACGACGCCGACGCCGTGGACAAAGCCATCGCCGCCGCCAAGAACAGCGCCGACAAGCCCACGCTGATCTGCTGCAAGACCAGCATCGGCAAGGGCAGCCCGAACCGCGCCAACACCGCCAAGGCCCACGGCGAGCCGCTGGGTGCCGAAGAGATCAAGCTCACCCGCGAAGCCCTGGGCTGGCCCCACGCCCCGTTCGCGGTCCCGAAAGACGTGTATGCCGCCTGGGACGCCAAGGCCGCCGGCAAGACCGCCGAGGCCGCCTGGAACGCGCAGTTTGCCGCCTACAAGGCGGCCTTCCCCGAGCTGGCCAAGGAATTCACCCGCCGCATGAAGGGCGAGCTGCCCAAGCAGTTCCACCAGGTCGCCGTGGACGCCGTGCTCGCGGCCCACACCCAGGCCGAGACCGTGGCCAGCCGCAAGGCCAGCCAGATTGCGCTGGAAGCCTTCACGGCCGCCCTGCCTGAGATGCTGGGTGGCAGCGCCGACCTGACCGGCTCCAACCTCACCAACACCAAGTCCACCCCCAACCTGCGCTTCGATCTGGCCGGCAACGTGGTCAAGAACGAGGCCGGCCAGGGTGGCCGCCACATCAACTACGGCGTGCGTGAATTCGGCATGGCCGCGGTCATGAACGGCGTCGCGCTGCACGGCGGCTTCATCCCCTACGGCGGCACCTTCCTCACCTTCTCCGACTACAGCCGCAACGCCATCCGCATGGCCGCGCTGATGAAGCAGCGCGTGATTCATGTGTTCACGCACGACTCCATCGGCCTCGGTGAAGACGGCCCGACCCACCAGTCGGTCGAACACGCCGCCAGCCTGCGCCTGATCCCCAACCTGGACGTCTGGCGTCCGGGTGACACGGCCGAAACCGCCGTGGCCTGGGCCGTTGCGTTGCAGAACGCCCACAAGCCGACCGCGCTGCTGCTCAGCCGACAGAACCTGCCCTACGCGCCCAAGCACGACCTCGGCGACATCAGCCGCGGTGCCTACGTGCTGGCCGAGCCCAGCGAAGTGGGCCTGAAGAAAAAGGCCCAGGCGGTGATCATCGCCACCGGTTCCGAAGTGCAGCTCGCGCTCAAGGCGCAGGACCTGCTGGCCCGCGCCTACAACATCGCCGTGCGCGTGGTCTCCATGCCCAGCACCACGACCTTTGACCGCCAGGATCCGGCCTACAAGGCGGACGTGCTGCCCAAAGGCCTGCCGCGCATCGCGGTGGAAATGGGCTCCACCGACGGCTGGTGGAAATACGGTGTGGCCGCGGTGATCGGCCTCGACACCTATGGCGAGTCGGCCCCGGCGCCGGCGCTGTTCGAGCACTTCGGCTTCACCGCCCAGAACGTGGCCGACACGGTGCGCACTGTGCTGACCAAGTAAGCAGTTTCGTTTTTGCTTTTCATCCATCCAACAGGAGTACAGGACATGACCATCAAGATCGGTATCAACGGCTTCGGCCGCATCGGGCGCAACGTGTTGCGCAGCGCGATCCAGAACTTCTCGGACATCGAAGTCGTCGCCATCAACGACCTGCTCGAACCCGACTACCTGGCCTACATGCTGCAGTACGACAGCGTGCACGGCCGCTTCAAGGGCACCGTCAAGGTCGAGGGCGGCAACATCGTCGTCAATGGCAAGACCATTCGCCTGACGCAAGAGCGTGACCCGGCGAACCTGAAATGGAATGAAGTCGGCGCCGACATCGTGATCGAATCCACCGGCCTGTTCCTCGACAAGGTCACGGCCCAGAAGCACCTGGACGCCGGCGCCAAGAAGGTCATCCTGTCCGCTCCTTCCAAGGACGACACCCCCATGTTCGTCTACGGCGTGAACCACACCACCTACGCCGGCCAGGCCATCATCTCCAACGCCTCGTGCACCACCAACTGCCTGGCCCCCGTGGCCAAGGTGCTGAACGACAAGTGGGGCATCAAGCGCGGCCTGATGACGACGGTGCACGCTGCAACCGCGACGCAGAAGACCGTGGACGGCCCGTCCAACAAAGACTGGCGCGGCGGCCGCGGCATCCTGGAAAACATCATCCCGTCGAGCACGGGCGCTGCCAAGGCCGTGGGCGTGGTGATTCCCGAGCTGAACAAGAAGCTGACCGGCATGAGCTTCCGCGTGCCCACCTCCGACGTGTCGGTGGTCGACCTGACCGTGGAACTGAGCAAGGAAGCCAGCTACGCCGAGATCTGCGCCGAGATGAAGGCGCAGAGCGAAGGCGCGCTCAAGGGCGTGCTGGGCTACACGACCGACAAGGTCGTGGCGACCGACTTCCGTGGCGAGACCTGCACCAGCGTGTTCGACGCCGACGCCGGCATCGCGCTGGACAGCACCTTCGTCAAGGTCGTGGCCTGGTACGACAACGAGTGGGGCTATTCCAACAAGTGCCTGGAGATGGCGCGCGTCGTCGCACGATAAGAGTCACCCCCGCGCCGCGCCTAAGGGCGCGTCACCCCCTCAAGGGGGCATCACCTGCGGCCCGGCGAAGCCGGTTCCGCGGTGATCGCTGGGATAAGGCATTTGGCGCCGGGAGCACTGCAGTGTTTCCGGCGCTTTTCGTTTCTGGGGCGCGAGGCGCAACGGCGCAGGGGGGGAGCCTATTCGCAGGGTTGGAGTCTTTTGCCCGCCAGAGCTGCGCCGAGGCCACTCACGGCGTTGCGCTGCGCTTCGGTGACGGCGGGCAGGCGCAAGGCAAAGCTGGTGCCTTCGGGCCGCTCCAGCGCCACGCGCGCGGTGCGCACGCCCTTTTTGCTCAGGTCCTTCAGGGCCTGCTCGGCCGAGGCTTCGCTGGAAAACGTACCCAGCGCCAGCCCCCGGCCCAGCGTCGGCACCGACACCTCGCGGAATTCGATCTTGATGTCGCGCAGCTCGGTCTTCTTGCGGGCCATCTGCTCGTCGTTGTAGCGCCCCATGTAGACCACCCAGCGCCCGCCACTGCGCACCTCGTTCAGCTGCCAACCGCCACCGGGCAAGTCCAGCTGCTGCAGCGCCGAGCGCAACACGTCGGCCTGCTCGGATGAAAAGCCCGAGGCCAGCCAGCAGGTCGAAGCGGGCGGTTCCGCCACAACCGGGGCCTCCGTGGTGTCTGCCACGGCCACGACGGTCGCTTCTGGTGGCGCGGCTGGTGTGGCTGGTGTGGCGGGCGCTGCGGCGGGGGCTGGTGCGGAGGCCGGTCGGGGGGCGTTGAGCAGGCGCAAGCCCTCGGGCCTGATCTGGGACTGCAAGCGCTCCGGTTCGGACTGCACCACCGGTTTCAGGCCCAGGGTGCCCAGGTAGCCCTGGGTCCAGGCGAAATAGCCCGCGTTGGCCAGTACCAGCAGCCAGATCACCACCCTCAACATGGCCGCACACCCACTTCCGAACTGGTGACCGCCTGCATGCCCTGGGCGGTCTGAACGAGCAAGGCCCCTTGCGGGTCCACGCCACAGGCGGTTCCCAGGGTGCCGTCGGACAGTCGCACGCTGCGCCCCTGCAGTGCATCGCGCCGGGCGAATCGCTCGGCAAAGGCGGCGAAGCTTTGGGATTCAAAGGCCAGGAGGTCGCGCACCAGCGGGGGCACCACGCGTTCCAGCACCTCGCCCGCGGTCAGGCCGACCAGCACCTCGGACAAGCCGGCGGGCGCCATGGCGGGCAGCACCGCATCGGGGCTGTCCAGGGCGCTCACGGCCGCGGTTTCGGGGCGGGCGATGTTGATGCCCACGCCCACCACCACCAGGCGCTGGTGCGCCGTGGCATCACCGGCCAGCAGGCCGTTGCTGGCGGTTTCCACCAGGATGCCACCGAGCTTGCGCTGGTGCAGCCAGAGATCGTTGGGCCACTTGAGCTGCACGTCCGGGTGCAGGCTCTCGGCCAGGCTCACGCCGACGGCCAGCGACAGGCCCGACCAGTCGGCCGGCGCCAGCGGCAGTGCGAGCGAAAACGTCAGCGACTGGCCGGCCTTGCTGTGCCATCCCTTGCCCAGGCGGCCGCGTCCGGCGGTCTGCTCCTCGGCCGCCAGCAGCACCGGCTCCATGAGCCCGGCGCGCGCGCGGCGCATGAGTTCGCTGTTGGTGGAGTCGATGCTGGGCAGCACCTCGACGGTGAAACCCGGCAGATCGGCGACGACCGCCTGCCAGAGCGATTCGACGTGGGCCAGCAGATCAGACATGGTCTGCAAGAGACAGGGACGGGCACGTCTCTGCGCCGGAGCGCGTGAAGCCGCCCAGGGCACCCGTGGAACCGGCTTTGCCGGGCCACAGGGTGCGTCCCCCCTTCAGGGGGGAAGACGCGAAGCGGCGCAGGGGGGTCATCCTAGCTTCGACGCTTTGCCGGCGCGCTTGGGCGCGAGCAGCGTGCCGCGGCAGTTTTTGGCGCCGCACCAGCAGGGGTACTCGGCCTTGAGCTTGGGCGTGTAGGGCTCGTTGATCACCAGCCCGTAGTCGTAGAACAGCTCTTCGCCCGCGGCGATGTTGCGCATGGCGCGGATGAAGACCCGGCCGTCGTCCACCTCGGCTTCGCAGTTGGGCTTGCAGCTGTGGTTGATCCAGCGCGAGGAGTTGCCCCCCACCTTGGCGTCGATGACGTGCGCTTCGTCGATGTGGAAATAGAAGGTGTGGTTCGGGTCGCTGGGATCGTGCGGGTGGCGCCTGAGCGCCTCGTCCCAGCTGATGATCTCGCCCACGTATTCGATCAGGGTCTCGCCTTCGGCCAGGTCGACCACCGCATACACCCCCTTGCCGTGCACGCCGGAGCGCCGTGTCTGGATGCGCCGGCTCGCGCGGGCCTGGGCCTTGGGAGCGGGGTCATCGGGGCGCGGCCGGGTCTGGCGGAGGCTTTTCTTCACGGCCGGAATTTTTGGTAAGGTTGATTCATGCAGGTGCGCGCGTGTGTGTGCGTACCCATGTGTGCGCGTGCATGCGCGCGTGAAAGTTGATTGTAGAGATGAAAACAGACGGTTTCGCCAAAACATTGGTCATTGCCGAGAAGCCATCCGTGGCCCAGGACATCGTGCGAGCGCTTACCCCGGTGGCGGGCAAGTTCGAGAAGCACGATGACCACTTCGAGAGTGACGGCTACGTCGTCACCTCCGCCGTGGGCCACCTGGTGGAGATCGCCGCGCCCGAAGAATTCGACGTCAAGCGCGGCAAGTGGAGCTTCGCCCACCTGCCGGTGCTGCCGCCCTACTTTGAGCTCAAGCCGATCGACAAGACCAAGTCGCGTCTGTCGGCCGTGGTCCGGCTGGCCAAGCGCAAGGACGTGACCCAGCTCATCAACGCCTGTGATGCGGGCCGCGAGGGCGAACTGATCTTCCGCCTGATCGAACAGTACGCTGGCGGCTTCAAAGGGGGTGCCTACCAGACGCTGGGCAAGCCGGTGCAGCGACTGTGGCTGCAGTCCATGACGCCCGCGGCCATCCGCGACGGCTTCGAACACCTGCGCAGCGATGCGCAGATGCAGGGACTGGCCGACGCCGCGCGCAGCCGTTCCGAGGCCGACTGGATGGTCGGCATCAACGGCACGCGCGCCATGACCGCCTTCAACTCGCGCGACGGGGGCTTCTTCCTCACCACCGTGGGCCGGGTGCAGACGCCCACGCTGTCCATCGTGGTCGAGCGCGAGGAAAAGATCCGCGCCCACCGCAGCCGCGACTACTGGGAAATCCACGGCGCCTTCCTCGCCGAGGCCGGCGAGTACCCCGGCAAGTGGTTCGACCCCGCGTTCAAGAAGCCCACCGGCGACGACGCCGACCTGGAGCAGCGCGCCGACCGCGTCTGGAGCCAGCGCGAAGCCCAGGCGATTGCCGATGCGGTGCGCGGCAAGGCCGCCAGCGTCACCGAAGAAAGCAAACCCACCACGCAGGCCAGCGGCCTGCTGTACGACCTGACCAGCCTGCAGCGCGAGGCCAACGGCCGCTTTGGTTTTTCTGCCAAGACCACGCTGCAGCTGGCGCAAAGCCTGTACGAGCGCCACAAGGCCCTGACCTACCCGCGTACCGATTCGCGCGCGCTGCCCGAGGACTACCTGCCCACGGTGAAACAGACTTTCGAGATGCTGGCCGGCAGCGGCATGAAGCACCTGGCGCCGCACGCGCTGACCGCGCTCGACGGCGGCTACATCCGCCCGAGCAAACGCATCTTCGACAACAGCAAGGTGTCGGACCACTTTGCCATCATCCCGACGCTGCAGGCACCGAGCGGCCTGAGCGAAGCCGAGCAGAAGCTGTACGACCTGGTGGTGCGCCGCTTCCTCGCTGTGTTCTTCCCCAGCGCCGAGTTCATGGTGACCACGCGCATTTCTAAAGTTCTGAATCATCATTTCAAGACCGAAGGCAAGGTGCTGGTCAAGCCGGGCTGGATGGCGGTCTACGGCAAGGAAGCCGCCGAAGACGTGGTCGATGCCAAGGAGGGCGACAAGGGGCAGAACCTGGTGCCGGTGCGCGAAGGCGAGACCGTGCGCACCGAATCGGTGGAAACCAGGGGCCTGAAAACGAAGCCGCCCGCGCGCTATTCGGAAGCCACGCTGCTGGGTGCCATGGAAGGCGCGGGCAAGCTGGTGGATGACGACGAACTGCGCGAAGCCATGCAGGAAAAAGGCCTGGGCACGCCCGCCACGCGCGCGGCCATCATCGAAGGCCTGCTGACCGAGAAGTACATGTTCCGCGAAGGCCGCGAGATCATCCCCACGGCCAAGGCCTTCCAGCTCATGACGCTGCTGCGAGGCCTGGGCGTGGAAGAGCTCTCCAAGCCCGAACTCACCGGCGAGTGGGAATACAAGCTGTCGCAGATGGAGCACGGCAAACTGAGCCGCGCCGCCTTCATGGGCGAGATCGCCGCCATGACCGAGCGCATGGTGAAGAAGGCCAAGGAATACGACCGCGACACCATCCCGGGCAACTACGCCACGTTGTCCACGCCCTGTCCGAACTGCGGCGGCGTGGTGAAGGAAAACTACCGCCGCTACGCCTGCACCGGCGCCGACGGCAACAGCGAAGGCTGTGGCTTCTCGTTCGGCAAGTCGCCAGCCGGTCGCACCTTCGAGCCCGAAGAAGCCGAACAGCTGCTGGCGACCAAGAAGATCGGTCCGCTCGAAGGCTTCCGCTCCAAGGCGGGCTGGCCCTTCGTGGCCGAGATCGTGATCAAGTTCAACGAAGAAGACAAGAACTGGAAGCTGGAATTCGACTTCGGCGACGACAAGAAAAACGAAGAGACCGGCGAGCTGGTCGACTTCACCGGCAGCGAGTCGCTCGGCGCCTGCCCCAAGTGTGGCGGCGCGGTGTTTGAGCACGGCGCCAACTACGTGTGCGAAAAATCGGTGCCCACCCTGGCGCAGGCCACGCCGAGCTGCGACTTCAAGAGCGGCAAGATCATCCTGCAGCAGCCGGTGGCGCGCGAGCAGATGAGCAAGCTGCTGGAAACCGGCAAGACCGACCTGCTCGACAAGTTCGTCTCCATGCGCACGCGCCGGGCCTTCAAGGCCTTCCTCGCCTGGGACAAAGAGGCGGGCAAGGTGAACTTCGAGTTCGCACCGTCCAAGTTCCCGCCGCGCAAGACCGCGGCCGGCGCACCCGTGCGCGCGGCCGCCAGCAAAGCCGCACCGGCCAAGAAGGCGGCGCCCGCGAAGAAAGCCGCAGCCAAAAAGACGCCCGCGGTGAAAGCCCCCAAGGCACCGCGCAAGACCACCGCCGCCAGCGGCAAGCAGCCCAGCGCTGCATTGGCCGCGGTGATCGGTGCAGACGCCGTGTCGCGCCCGGAAGCGGTCAAGAAGCTGTGGGACTACATCAAGGCCAACGGCCTGCAGGACGCGGCCAACAAGCGCAACATCAACGCCGACGCCAAGCTGGAACCGGTGTTCGGCAAGCCGCAGGTGACGATGTTTGAAATCGCCGGCGTGCTGGGCAAACACCTGAGCTGACCGGGTTTTCACTTTCTTCAGGAGACCACACCACCATGAGCCTCAAACTCTATTTCGCCCCGGGCGCCTGCTCGTTCGTGCCGCACAGCATGCTGGAACTTTCGGGCGCGGCGTTCGAGCCCGTCAGCGTGAAGCTGCACAAGGGCGAACAGCGCTCGGCAGACTACCTCGCCATGAACCCGCGCGGCCAGGTGCCGGTGCTGGTGGACGGCGGCGAGGTGATCACCCAGATCGTGGCCATCCTGTTGCACCTGGATGCGATGCTGCCGCAGGCCGGCATCCTGCCCGCCTCGGGTCTGGCGCGCACGCGTGCGCTGTCCACGCTGGCCTGGATGAACAACACCGTGCACCCCACCTTCACCCATGTGTTCATGCCGCAGAAGTTCACCGACGACGAAGGTGCGCAAAAGGTCATTCGTGCGTTCGCCGCGAACAGCTACCGGGGTCTGCTGGGCGAGATCGAGGTGCTCGCGGCCCAGGCGGCGCCCTGGCTCACGGGCGAGAAGCCTGGTGCGCTCGACGCTTATGCGCTGACCCTGTTGCGCTGGGGCGGCTATGCCGGCATCGACCCCACCACCTTCCCCGCCACCTGGGATCTGGCCCAGCGTTTTGCGGCGCTGCCGGCCGTGGCGCGGGCGGTCGAACGCGAGAAGCTGCAGCTCAACGTGTACCAGCCGGCGACAACGGCCTGATTTTCCGCGACCGCGTCGCCTGGCTTCAGTCCTTGTCCGGGGACTTGCGGGGCGCAAAACGCACCGACGCGCGCAGACCCCGGTGGGCACGTTCTGGCTGGGCGTCCTCCATGGACACCACGGCGCCGTGTTGCTGCGCGATCTCGTGCACGATGGCCAGGCCCAAGCCCGAGCCGTCGACGTTGGTGCCCAGCGCGCGGTAGAACGGCTGCAGCACCAGCTCACGCTCGTTCTCCGGGATGCCCGGGCCGTTGTCTTCCACCTGCAGGATCATCACGCCGCTGAAGCGGTCCAGCAGAACGCGGGCCGTGACCACGCCGCCGCGACCGGAGTAGTTGATGGCGTTGTCCACCAGGTTGCGCGTCATCTCCTGCAGCAGGGTCGGGTTGCCGTCCATCAGGCAATCCGCGGGCATCTCCTCAGGCCCTTCGTAACCCAGGTCGATGCCGTGCTCCAGCGCCCGCGGCACGGAGTCCTGCACGACGCCCGTCACGAGCTTGGCGAGGTCGATGCGCGCGGTCGGCAGCGTGCGGCCGGTGGTCTCGGCGCGGGCGAGTGACAACAGCTGGTTGACGGTGTGGGTGGCGCGGGTGCTGGAGCGCGCGATCTGCTGCAGCGAGCCGCGGATTTCCTGCGGATCGCTCTCGCGTTGCGCCAGCTCGGCCTGCATGCGCAGCCCCGCCAGCGGTGTCTTGAGCTGGTGGGCCGCGTCGGCCAGGAAGCGTTTCTGCGTGCTCAGCGAGGTCTTCAGCCGCGTGAGCAGGTCGTTGATGGACGAGACCAGGGGCGCCACTTCCTGCGGAATGAAAGACTCCTCGATCGGACTCAGGTCGTCGGGCTTGCGCGCGCGAATGCGCTGTTCCAGCTCGTTGAGCGGGCGGATGCCGCGCACCAGCGCCATCCACACCAGCAGCACCGCCAGCGGCAGGATCACGAACTGCGGCACCATCACGCCCTTGATGATTTCGGTGGCCAGCGTGGAGCGTTTTCCCTTGGTTTCGGCCACCTGCATCAGCACCAGGCGTTTGGGGTCCTGGTTGCGCGAGAGCCAGGCGTAGGCCACACGCACTTCGTCACCGCGCACGATGTCATCGCGCAGCATCACCCGCCCGGGTTCGGGGGTCTCGTTGTCCTGCGGCAGGGGGAAGTCGCCCTCGCCGCTGATGAGTGTGCCGCGCGGGTCCAGCACCTGGTAGTAGACGAGATCGCTGTCGTCGGCGCGCAGCAGGTCGCGTGCCTGCGGTGTCAGGTTGAAGCTCACCTGGTCGTTCTGGTTCACCACGAACTGCGTCAGCGCCTGCAGGTTGAACTCCAGCGCCCGGTCAAACGGCTTGCTCGCAATGCCCTGCGCGACAAACCAGGTCAGTGCCAGCGACAGCGGCCACAGCAGCAGCAGCGGCGTGAGCATCCAGTCCAGGATCTCGCCAAACAGGCTGCGCTGCTCGCGCTGGAACAGCCCGAACGACATCTGGCCGTTGTCGTGTTTTTTGGGATCGGACATGTCAGCTGCGGCGGTTTATCGCAAACTTGTCCGGAGCGAAGGGTTCCAACCCAGAGCACCGTGGAGCCGGCTTTGCCGGGCCACCAGTGCTGCCCCCTGGGGGGCTGAGGGCTGCGGCTCCCAGCCTGCCTGCGCAGGGTGGGACAGCCCGAAGAGTCAGGGCTTCTGGCCCTGACGCGGCCTGCAAGGCACGGGCGTTCGGCGCGGGGGGGGCCTTCATCCAGGGATTTTTTCAAGGCAATAACCCAGCCCCCGCACCGTCGCGATGCGGATCGGTCCCTTCTCGATCTTCTTGCGCAGGCGGTGGATGTAGACCTCGATGGCGTTGTTGCTCACCTCTTCGCCCCACTCGCACAGGCGCTCGACCAGCTGGTCCTTGCTCACCAGGCGCCCGGCGCGCTGCAGCAGCACTTCGAGCAGGCCCAGTTCACGCGCCGAGAGCTCGACCATCTTGCCGTCGATGGTCGCCACACGTCCGGCCTGGTCGTATTCCAGCGGGCCGTGTTTGATGGTGTTGGTGCTGCCACCCATGCCGCGGCGCGTGAGCGCGCGCACCCGCGCTTCGAGCTCCTGCAGAGAAAACGGTTTGGCCATGTAGTCGTCGGCGCCATAGTCCAGGCCCTTGACGCGTTCCTCGATGCTGTCGGCCGCCGTCAGGATCAGCACCGGCAGCGCCGAACCGCGTGACCGCAGGCGTTTGAGCACCTCCAGGCCATGCATCCGGGGCAAACCCAGGTCCAGGATCAGCAGGTCGAACTCGTTGTTGGTCATCAGTGCGGCGTCGGCTTCGCTGCCGCTGGCCACATGGTCCACAGCCGCGCCGGCCGCGCGAAGACTGCGCAGCAGACCATCGGCCAGAACCTGGTCGTCTTCGGCAATCAGGATGCGCATGCGGGTTTCCTTTGCGGCCGGTCGGACGGCCTGTAGTGGGGGCTCGGTCAGCCGCACAACCGGCTGGTGGCGGCAGGGTCTCCGCGGCCATTTTAGGCTTCGCCGAAGGGGTCGGTTCCGGGATAAACCCCCGGCGCGCGGGCCGCCTGGGCGCGTGCCGCGCGGCCATTCAGGTGCCGTACGCCTCCAGCCCCAGCGCCACCACGGTGGCCACCTCGGCGCCGACCTGGGCGCGAAATTCCGCCTCGGCCTGCGCCACCGCCTGGCGAAACGCCTCCAGCCAGAGCAGGCCGGTGCCGGTGAACACGATGCGCCTTGCGCGCGCATCCAGCGGATCGGGTTCGCGCCGCACCAGGCCCCAGGCTTCGCACTGTGTCACCAGATCGCCCATGGCCTGCTTGCTCATGCCCGCCTGGTGGGCGAGTTCGGTCAGGCGCGAGCCCTTGAGCGCCAGGTGGCGCGTGATGTGGATGTGGGCCGCGCCCACCTGCGCCCGTGCGGCGAGGTTGGACAAGCCCAGCGGCACGTTGGCATCGTGCGCCATCAGGTGCAGCACGCGCTCGTCAAAACGTCGCAAAGCCAGACCCATCAGACGGCCCAGATGTCCGGAGCGCCAGCGGTCGTCGGGGATGGCAACGTGCCGTTCAGCATTCATGGGTTCAGTCGGAAGAAGAAGTGCATCCCGCCCAGGGCGCCGCGGAACCGGCTTCGCCGGGCCGCCAGCGCCGTCCCCCTGGGGGGAAGCCGCGCAGCGGCGCAGGGGGGGATGTAAATAGTAAGGCAAATTGACCAAATAATGGCTTGTTTGATATATACAAAGCGGTAAACTGCTGTTCAAGCATCCAGCCTGTACACAAAAACACCTGTTGGAAGCGAACACCCACTCACCCGCTCAGGAGCATCACATGGACGCAACCGTCAAGAACAACCCCGTCAACAGCGAAAAGGCCAAGGCCCTGCAGGTCGCACTGGCCCAGATCGAAAAGCAGTTCGGCAAAGGCACGATCATGCGGCTGGGCGAGGGCGAGGTGATCGAAGACATCCAGGTGGTGTCCACCGGCTCGCTGGGGCTGGACATCGCGCTGGGCGTCGGCGGCCTGCCGCGGGGTCGCGTGATCGAGATCTACGGCCCGGAATCCTCGGGCAAGACCACGCTCACCCTGCAGGCCATCGCCGAAATGCAGAAAGTGGGCGGCCAGTGCGCTTTTGTCGACGCCGAACACGCGCTGGACATCCAGTACGCGCAGAAGCTCGGCGTCAACCTGCAGGACCTGCTGATCTCCCAGCCCGACACTGGCGAACAGGCGCTCGAAATCGTCGACAGCCTGGTGCGTTCCGGTGCGGTCGACCTGATCGTGGTCGACTCGGTGGCCGCGCTCACGCCCAAGGCCGAACTCGAAGGCGAGATGGGCGACAGCCTGCCCGGCCTGCAGGCCCGCCTGATGAGCCAGGCGCTGCGCAAGCTCACCGCCCACATCAAGAAGACCAACTGCATGGTCATCTTCATCAACCAGATCCGCATGAAGATCGGCGTCATGTTCGGCAGCCCTGAAACGACCACCGGTGGCAACGCGCTCAAGTTCTACGCCTCGGTGCGCCTGGACATCCGCCGCACCGGCACGATCAAGAAAGGCGAAGACTCGATCGGCAACGAGACCAGGGTCAAGGTGGTGAAGAACAAGGTGGCGTCCCCGTTCAAGACGGCCGAGTTCGACATCCTGTTTGGCGAAGGCATCAGCCGCGAAGGCGAAATCCTCGATCTGGGCGTGCTGCACAAGGTGATCGAAAAATCCGGTGCCTGGTACGCCTACAACGGCGAGAAGATCGGCCAGGGTCGCGACAACTCGCGCGAATTCCTGCGCGAGAACCCCGATCTGCGCGTCGAGATCGAGAACAAGGTGCGCACCGAACTCGGCGTGCCGCTGCTGCCCACCGACGAAGCCGCCGCGCCGGCCAAAGGTGGCAAGGCCGCCAAGGCGGAGAAAGCCGCCGTCGCCGAATAAGCGGTCCGGTGGATCGCACGCACCAATCGACAGCGGCAGGCTGAAATGGGCTTTGATCAGCCGTCACTCAAGGGCCGCGCCCTGCGTCTGCTGGCCGGCCGCGAGCATTCGCGTGCCGAGCTGGAGCGCAAGCTCAAGCCCCACGAAACCGAGCCCGGTGAACTGGCCCGCGCACTCGATGATCTGCAGGCGAAGGGCTTCATCGATGAGCGGCGGGTGGTGGCGTCGGTGCTGCACCGCCGTGCCAGCCGGCTCGGCGCGTCGCGCGTGAAGCACGAGCTGCAGGCCAAGGGCGTGAGCGCCGAAGCCGTGGCCACGGCCGTGGCTGGTCTGCAGGGTTCCGAGTTCGAGCGCGCGCGCGAGATCTGGCGCCGCAAGTTCGGTGAGCCGGCCGCCGATGCCGCGGGACAGGCCAAGCAGATGCGCTTCCTGGCCGCTCGCGGCTTTGGCGGGGATGTCATCCGAAAAGTGGTGAGCGGGCGCCACGAGGACTGAGCGGCTGAGAGCCTGGCGTTCGCATTACCATCCGGGGTATTCAAAAGCACGCCACAATGCGTGTCCCTGGAGACAAACCATGGCTTTATTCCGGCGGTTCTTTGGCGCTGAAGGGGCGGTGCACGACCACCAGCTCCAGGCGGAGGCTGCGGGCGCCGCGCAGGGCCTGGACATCGACGCCGCCGTGGCCGCCCACCAGCAGTGGAAGCAGCACGTGCTGGCGCATCTGGCCGGCCACCCCGAAGCCGGACTGGACGTCGAACAGATTTGCCGCGACGACCGTTGCGATCTGGGCCGCTGGATCCATGGTCAGGCCCGGGCCCGCCTGGGCACCTTCCCGGGGTTCACCGCCTTGCTTTCGCACCACCGCATGTTCCACCACGTGGCGTGCAATGTGCTCGCGCTGGAGCAGGCGGGCAAGCGGGCCGACGCCCGACGCATGGTGGCCGACCAGTTCGAGGCCTATTCGGACCGGGTGACGGAAGACCTGCGCTTGTTGCAGCAGGTGGTGAACCAACCCCGCAGCGAACCCGGTCGGTCGAACTGAGCGGACGGGCCGCTCAGGCTCTCAAAGGCCGAGCATGAGCTGGAGGTTTTGCACCGCGGCGCCGCTGGCGCCCTTGCCCAGGTTGTCCAGGCGCGCGATCAGCACGGCTTGACGATGGGCTTCATGGGCAAACACCCGCAGCTCCAGCTGGTTGGTGTCGTTGAGGGCGGTGGCGTCGAGCTTGCCGCTCTCCGGTGCGGGCTCCACGCTGACCCAGCCGCCGGCCGAGACACTGGCCGCGTAGTGGGCGACCAGCGCATCGTGCAGGTCGCTGGCTTTCGGCGCGCCAGGCAGGTCGTCCAGGTGCAGTGGCAGTTGTACCAGCATGCCCTGGCGGAAATTGCCCACGGCGGGCATGAAGATGGGCCGGCGGCTCAGGCCGGTGTAACGCAGGACTTCGGGAATGTGTTTGTGCGTCAGGCCGAGCGCATAAGCCTCGTGCAGCGGGGCTTCGCCTTTTTCATAGGCTTCGATCATGCTGCGGCCGCCGCCCGAGTAACCGCTGACCGCAGGCAGCGAGACCGGGAAGTCTTTCGGCAGCAGCCCGGCATCGACCAGCGGACGCAGCAAAGCGATGGCGCCGGTGGCGTAGCAGCCGGGGTTGGCCACACGATCCGCTTTCATCACGGCCTCGCGCTGGTCGGCACAGAGTTCGGGGAAGCCATAGGCCCAGCCGGGCGCGCAGCGGTGGGCGGTGGAGGCGTCGATGATCCGGGGTTTCCGGCCCGGCAGGCCCTCGATCATGGCCACCGATTCGATGGCCGCATCGTCGTGCAGACAGAGGATCACCAGATCGGCCTGCGCCATCAGATCGCGCTTGGCTTCGGGGTCCTTGCGCCGCTCCGGCGCGATGCTCAGCAGCTCGATGGCCGGCATCGTTTGCAGGCGTTCGCGAATCTGCAGGCCGGTGGTGCCGGCTTCGCCGTCGATGAAGATCTTGGCCATGGCGTCTCCTGTGGGTGTCAGTCAGGGTTCAGCGTCGGCCTTTATAATTATGCATTACGTAAGCCGCTGCTTATATAGATTGGTGCGTTGCACCATGATACAGTCGCCGGCTGCCGTGTTCATTGCCCGTGCGCCGGCTGCGCCTTTTTGGCCGGATCGAACAACCCCCCCAGTCCGAGAGAGACCTCATGAAGATTCACGAGTACCAAGGCAAGGAAATCTTGCGTCAATTTGGTGTGCCGGTGCCCCGCGGTATCGCGGCATTCACGGTGCAGGAAGCGGTGGAAGCCGCGCAAAAACTGGGTGGCCCGGTCTGGGTGGTGAAAGCCCAGATCCACGCCGGTGGCCGCGGCAAGGGCGGCGGCGTGAAGGTTGCCAAGACCATTGAAGACGTCAAGCGCATCGCGGGCGAAATCCTGGGCATGCAGCTCAAGACCCACCAGACCGGCCCCGAGGGCCAGAAGGTGCGTCGCCTCTACATCGAAGACGGCGCCGACATCAAGAACGAGCTGTACGTGTCGCTCGTCACCGACCGCGCGACCCAGAAAGTGGCGTTGATCGCATCGAGCGAAGGCGGCATGGACATCGAGGAAGTGGCCCACGCCACGCCCGAGAAGATCATCACCGAGATGATCGACCCCCTCACCGGCATCACGGCTGAGCAGAGCAAGAAGGTGGCCGCCGCCATCGGACTGAGCGGCGCCTCCGTGGACCAGGCCGTGGACATCTTCGCCAAGATCTACAAGTGCTACATGGACACCGACGCGTCCCTGGTCGAGATCAACCCCCTGAACTGCGACTCCAAGGGCAACCTGATGGCCCTGGACGCGAAGTTCAACTTCGACGCCAACGCGCTGTTCCGCCACCCCGAGATCGTGGCCTACCGCGATCTGGACGAAGAAGATCCGGCCGAAATCGAAGCCTCGAAGTTTGACCTCGCCTACATCAGCCTGGACGGCAACATTGGCTGCCTGGTCAACGGTGCCGGTCTGGCCATGGCCACCATGGACACCATCAAGCTGTTCGGCGGCGAACCGGCCAACTTCCTCGACGTGGGCGGCGGTGCCACCCCCGAGAAGGTCACCGAAGCCTTCAAGATCATGCTCAAGAACCCCAAGGTTGAGGGCATCCTGGTCAACATCTTTGGCGGCATCATGAAGTGCGACACCATCGCCACCGGCGTGATCACCGCCTGCAAGGCCGTGAACCTGTCCGTGCCGCTGGTGGTGCGCATGAAGGGCACCAACGAAGAGCTGGGCAAGAAGATGCTGGCCGAGTCGGGCCTGCCGATCATTGCGGCCGACACCATGGCCGAAGCCGCGACCAAGATCGTCGCTGCCGTCAAATAAGCCCGGAGAAGAAACACCATGTCGATCTACATCAACAAAGACACCAAGGTCATCACCCAGGGCATCACGGGCAAGACCGGTCAGTTCCACACCGAAAAGTGCCAGGAATACGCGAACGGCAAGAACTGTTTCGTGGCCGGTGTGAACCCCAAGAAGGCCGGCGAGTCGATCTTCAACATCCCGATCTACGCCTCCGTCAAGGAAGCCGCGGCGCAGACTGGCGCCACCGTGTCGGTGATCTACGTGCCGCCCGCAGGCGCTGCCGCCGCGATCTGGGAAGCCGTCGAGGCCGACCTCGACCTGGCGGTCTGCATCACCGAAGGCATCCCGGTCAAGGACATGCTGGAAGTGCGCAACCGCATGAAGGCCAAGGAAGCCGCCGGCGGCAAGAAGACCCTGCTGCTGGGCCCCAACTGCCCCGGCCTGATCACGCCCGAAGAAATCAAGATCGGCATCATGCCCGGCCACATCCACCGCAAGGGCCGCATCGGCGTCGTGTCCCGTTCGGGCACGCTGACCTATGAAGCCGTGGCCATGCTGACCGAAGTCGGCCTGGGCCAGTCCAGCGCTGTGGGCATCGGTGGCGACCCGATCAACGGCCTGAAGCACATCGACGTGATGCGCGCCTTCAACGACGATCCCGACACCGACGCCGTGATCATGATCGGCGAGATCGGTGGCCCCGATGAAGCCGAAGCCGCCATGTGGTGCAAGGCGAACATGAAGAAGCCCATCGTCGGCTTCATCGCCGGTGTGACGGCCCCTCCCGGCAAGCGCATGGGCCACGCCGGTGCGCTGATCTCCGGTGGTGCCGACACGGCCGATGCCAAGCTCGCCATCATGGAAGAGAGCGGCTTCATCATCACGCGCAACCCGTCCGAGCTGGGCAAGCTGCTCAAGGCGCAGCTGTGAAACGGCTCCCACGCTGACGTGAAAAAGGCAACGCTTGCGTTGCCTTTTTTCTTGGGTGCATCACAAATGACGCCTGGTGGTCACATCGGCGCTTGATGCGTCACGGCAGCTGCAACAAAATGAAACACCTGCACGCGCGGCGGTCCTGTCGATACCGTGGGATGCCATCCAGCCCTTGCCCCAAGCTTGTCGGTCGCAACGGTCTCCTCACGCCAACAAGGTCGGAAATTGCCCCGCACCCCTGAACGCCGCCAAGCCATGCCGCCGAGCGCCCGCCGCCGGGGCTGGCGCCCGGACGCGCTGCTGGGCCTGGCGGTGGTGGCCGGTGTGCTGGCCTTGCACGCGGCCACCGATCTCTTCAGCGGTTTCGAGCGCCGCTTCTACGACTTCGCCAGCAGCCACAGCGGGCGCGCACCCAGCGACCGCATCGCCATCATCGCCATCGACGACCAGAGCATCGCCAACATCGGCCGCTGGCCCTGGCCGCGCGAGGTGCATGCGCAGCTGATCGACCAGCTCAAGGCCGCTGGAGCCAGAACGGTGGCGCACACGGCGCTGTTTTTTGAACCCCAGACCGCGCGTGGACTGGACAGCCTGCGTGAGCTGCGCACCCAGATCGAGGGCGGCACGCTGCCGGACCTGGGGCCGCTGTCGCGCGAGAGCCTGGTCCGCACCCTCATCAAGGCGGAAGAAAAGCTCGACGCCGATGGCCGTCTGGTCGCGAGCATGGCTCGCGCGGGCAACGTGATCGTGCCTTCGGTGTTTGAACTCGGTGAGCCTCTGGGCCGGCCCGACCAGCCGCTGCCCGCCTTTGCACGGAAAAGCGCGCTGGTGGATGCCACCGGTTTCGGCTTCCCGGCATCGCAGTCGCAGCAGCCCATTGCCGCCATCGGTGAGGCCGCCGTGGCCGTGGCCCATCTCAACCAGTTGCAGGACAGTGATGGCGCGGTGCGCCAGGAACCCTTGTTGCTGAACTTTGACGGCCACGCCGTGCCTTCCATGGGCCTGGCGGTGGCTGCGCACAGCCTGAACCTGGGCGTGCAGGACCTGCGCCTGTTGCCCGGCGAGGGGGTGCAGCTCGGGCGCCTGCGCATACCGACCGACGAACTGGCGCGCGTGCTGCCGCAGTTTTATCCGGACCCAGACGGCCGCCCCGCGTTTGCGGTGGACAGTTTCTACGACGTGGTCTCGGGCAAGATCCCCGCCGCCAAGTACGCCGGCAAGATCGTGATCGTGGGCGCGACCGCGGCCGGGGTCGGCAACGTGTTCACCACGCCGGTGGCGGCCGCCATGTCGCCCGCCGTGATCCTGGCACACATCACCTCCAGCATCCTGCAGGGCCATTTCATCGCCCAGCCGCTGTGGAGCGGTATCGCCGTGGCGGCGCTGGTGCTGGCGGTGGCGGTCTATCTGCTGCTGGCCCTGCCGCGGCTGTCAGCGGTGCGCGGTGCCTGGGTCTCGGGCGCACTGTTCGTGCTGATGCTGGGTGCGGAATACGGCCTGCTGTCCGCGTCCGCGCTGTGGCTGCCGCTGGTGTTCCCGGCCGCGCTGCTGTTGATCGGCCACCTGGCCCTCGTCACGCGGCGCTTCGGGGTCACCGAGGCGCGCAAGGTCCAGACCGATGCCGAGTCGGCCGAAACCAACCGCATGATGGGCCTGGCGCTGCAGGGCCAGGGCCAGCTGGACATGGCCTTTGACCGCCTGCGCCGCGTGCCGCACAGCGAGGCGCTGATGGACAACCTCCAGCAGCTGGCGCTGGATTTCGAACGCAAGCGCCAGTTCAACAAGGCGCAGTCGGTGTACGAACACATGGCCCGGCTGGACCGTGCCGATGCCGATGTGCAGGCCCGTCTGAAACGCGCCAGAAACCTGTCGGAAACCATGGTGTTGGGCGGTGGCGCATCGCACCCGGGCGGCACCCTGCTGCTCACGGGTGGCGGCATCGAGAAGCCCATGCTCGGGCGCTACCAGGTCGAAAAGGAGCTGGGCAAGGGCGCCATGGGCGTGGTCTACCAGGGTCGAGATCCGAAGATCGGCCGCTGGGTGGCCATCAAGACCCTGGCGCTGAGCGCCGAATTCGAGGGCAGCGAACTGCAGGACGCGCGCGAGCGCTTCTTCCGCGAGGCCGAGACCGCCGGGCGCCTGCAGCATCCGCACATCGTCACCATCTTCGACGCCGGTGAAGAACACGACCTGGCCTACATCGCCATGGAATTCCTGCCGGGCCGGGACCTGGTGGCACACACCCGCGCGGACCACCTGCTGCCCGTGGCCACGGTGCTGGACATCGGCGAGCGGGTGGCCCTGGCGCTGGATTACGCGCACCGCCAAAACGTGGTGCACCGCGACATCAAGCCGGCCAACGTCATGTACGCGCCGGAGGCCGGCAGCGTGAAAGTCACCGACTTCGGCATCGCGCGCATCACCGATTCCAGCCGCACCAAGACCGGCATGGTGCTGGGCACACCCAGCTTCATGTCGCCCGAGCAACTGGCCGGGCAGCACATCGATGGCCGCTCCGACCTCTATTCGCTGGGGGTGATGCTGTTCCAGCTGCTCACGGGCACGCTGCCGTTCCGGGGCGACTCCATGGCCGCGCTGATGTACCAGATCGCCAACCAGAGCCCCCCCGATGTGCGCACCCTGCGACCCGGATTGCCCGCCGGGATCGCCGACATGCTCACCCGGAGTCTGGCCAAGTTGCCCGCTCAGCGCTACCAGACCGGTGCTGATCTGGCGGCCGAACTGAAGCGGCTGCGAGCGGAGGTCGATACCCTGGCTGGTACCGATATGCCATTGCGCGACAATGCCAGCAGCGCGGCCGGCCCGTCCGGCCACTTTGAAACCACACAGGTCAGCCCCCAACGTCCGTCAACCACCAGGGTCGCAGCCCCTGATATCGCGGAATATGTGACAAATAGTCGAAATCAAGAACGATGACGAATCACATGTTTGGTTATAAACCTGCTCAACATGAACTTTGAGTACGCCGCCCTCACGGACCCAGGCCTGGTCCGCGACAACAACGAAGACACGGTTGCCGTGGATGCCGAGAACCAGGTGGTGGTGCTGGCCGATGGCATGGGCGGCTACAACGCGGGCGAAGTGGCCAGCGCCATGGCCACCACGTTCATCAAGGAAGAGCTGGGCCGCTGGCTGGTCGATGGCGGGCACGAGGCCAACCCCCGCGAACTCAAGCGGGCGATGGAAATCTGCATCGACAACGCCAACCGTTCGATCTTCAACGCCGCCAACTCCAACCCCATGTACGCGGGCATGGGCACCACCATGGTCATGGGGGTGTTCATGGGAACGCGAGCGATGATCGGCCATGTGGGCGATTCACGTTGCTACCGCCTGCGGGGCACCACCCTGCAGCAGCTCACGCGCGACCACTCTCTGCTGCAGGAGCAGATCGACGCCGGCCTGATCTCGCAGGAACAGGCCCAGTTCGCCACCCACAAGAACCTCGTCACCCGCGCCCTGGGGGTCGAGGACACGGTGTTGCTGGAAGTCAACGAATACCGGGTTGAAGACAGTGACCTGTACCTCTTTTGTTCCGATGGTCTGAGCGACATGGTGCTCGATGAACAGCTTGCCGCGATACTGATGGCGACAGGCGGTTTGCAGGGGAAATGCCGCACCCTGGTCGATGCAGCCAACGGGTACGGGGGTCGGGATAATATTTCGGTGATACTGGTGCTGGCACACTCCAAACAGGTCCGCAGGGGTTTGCTGTCGCGTATGCTTGGCGGCGCTAGTTCTTAAGAATTAATTCATCAGGTTCCACAGGAGTCGGCCATGCCGAAAATGATCGTTTCCATCGATGGCGTCGTCATCAAGGAAGTGCAGCTCACCAAAGACCGCACCACGCTCGGTCGTCGTCCCTACAACGACATCGTGATCGACAACCTCGCGGTCAGCGGGGAGCATGCGGTCATGCAGATGTCTGGCGCCGAGGTGTTTCTTGAAGACCTCAACAGCACCAACGGCACCTATGTGAATGGCAAGGCCATCAAGAAACAGCAGCTGAAGAACGGTGACACGGTCGAGATCGGCAAGTACAAGATCAAGTTCGTGCACGACGGTGTGGTCGAGAACTTTGAAAAAACCACGGTCATCAACGCCGGTGCCGTGGTGGGGGCCGCCGAGCCAGCCGCCCCGGTGGGCAATGGCTCGATCCGCGTCATGTCGGGTGCTGCCGCGGGCCGTGAAGTGCCGCTGGTCAAGGTGGTCACCACCATCGGCAAACCGGGTGTGGCGGTGGCGGCCATCACGCGCCGTCCCCATGGTTATGTGGTTGCGCTGGTCGAAGGCGCCATCAAGCCCACCGTGAACGGCAGCGCCATCGGCACCGAGGCGGTCAACCTGCGCAACGGTGACCTGATCGAGCTCGCGGGCACGCAGATGCAGTTCGTGCAGTCCTGAAGCCCAGCGGCCAGCGGCTCGGTCCGCAGGCCATGAACGGCCTGCATCTTCCATTCGGGCGCCCCCCATGCAGGCCTTGAGCAGACACGGCCCGCGCATCGCTGTCACCTTGCTGCCGCTGCTGCTGGCCGTGCTGCACGCCGTGGGGGTGCTGCCCATGGGCGTGCTGCAGCGGCTCGACGACATCATTTACGACGCTCGCCTGCGCGCCACCATGCCGGCCACGCGCGACGAGCGGGTGGTGATCGTCGACATCGATGAAAAGAGCCTGGCCGAAGTCGGGCGCTGGCCCTGGGCCCGGCACGACGTGGCCCGGCTGGTCGACACCCTGTTTGAAGACCAGCGCATCGCCCTGCTCGGGTTTGACACGGTGTTTGCCGAAGCCGACAACAGCTCGGGCCTGCAACAGCTGCAGCAACTGGCCAGCGGTGCGCTCGCCGACCAGCCCGGTTTTGCCGAACGCCTCCGGCAACTCGAACCCGAGCTGAACCGCGACGCCCGGCTGGCGCGGGCGCTCAAGGACCGCCCGGTGGTCCTGGGCTACTACTTCACCAGCGACCGCGACGGGCGTACCAGCGGTGTGTTGCCCGCGCCGGTGATGCCGCCCGAAGCGCTGGGCGGCCGGCCCATCCTGGCCACGCGCTGGGACGGCTACGGCGCCAACATCCCGCCGCTGGCCGAAGCGGCCCCGCGCGCCGGTTTTTTCAACGCCATCACCAGCCCGGACGGCGTGGTGCGTTCGCTCCCCCTGCTGGCCGAGCACGGGGGGCGCTACTACGAATCGCTGTCACTGGCCATGTTTCGTCTGCTGCTCGGCTCGCCCGGCGTCGAACCGGGTTTTCCCTCCGAGCGGCTGGTGGGTCGCCAGTACCAGGCGCTGGAGAGCGTGCGCCTGCGCCAGGGGGCGTCCACGCTCGCCATCCCGGTGGATCACCGGGTCGCCACGCTGGTGCCCTTCCGCGGCCCCGGTGGCCCGCAGGGCGGGTCGTTCACCTATGTCAGCGCCGCCGACGTGCTCTCCGGACGGGTGGTGCCCGGGCAACTGGCAGGCAAGATCGTGCTGATCGGCACCACCGCGCCCGGGCTGCTGGACCTGCGGGTCACGCCGGTCGGTGAAACCTACCCCGGCGTCGAAACCCACGCCAGCCTCATCGCCGGCCTGCTCGATGGCCAGCTGCTCGTCAAGCCCGACTACGCGCTGGGTTACGAACTGGTCGTGCTGGTGGTCGCCGGCCTGGTCCTGGCGCTGGCGCTGCCCCTGTTGGGCGCGGCGCGCGCGGTGCTGCTGAGCCTGGCGGTGGTGCTGGCGGTGATCGGGCTCAACACCGGGCTGTACCTCGGCCATGGGCTGGTGCTGCCGCTGGCCAGCACGCTGGTGATGGCGGGCCTGGCCTTTGCGCTCAACATGAGCTACGGCTATTTCGTTGAAAGCCGGGCCAAACGCGAACTCGCCCAGCTCTTCGGCACCTATGTGCCGCCCGAGCTGGTCGACGAGATGGTCAAGGACCCCAACCGCTACAGCATGACCGCCACCACCCGCGAACTCACCGTGATGTTCTGCGACATGCGCGGCTTCACGCAGATCGCCGAAACCATGGCGCCGACCGAGCTCCAGGCCCTGCTCAACACCGTGTTCAGCCGCCTGACCCGGCTCATCCGCCAGCAGCGCGGCACCATCGACAAATACATGGGCGACTGCGTCATGGCCTTCTGGGGCGCCCCGGTCGAAACGCCCAGCCACGCCAGCCTCGCCGTGCAGACCGCGCTGGCGATGGCGCAGGCCATCCGCGAGATCAACGCCGAGCGGGCACAGGGCGCCCTGCCCGCCATCCAGCTCGGCATCGGCCTGAACACCGGCGACATGTGTGTGGGCGACATGGGCTCCGACGTGCGCCGCAGCTACACCGTGATCGGCGACGCGGTCAACCTCGGCTCGCGGCTCGAAGGGCTCTCGCGGATCTATGGCGTCGACATCGTCGCCAGCGAAGCCACCCAGGCCCAGGCGCCGGGCTTCGCCTGGCAGGTGCTCGACCGGGTGCGCGTCAAAGGCAAGGCCCAGGCCGTCACCATCGTCACCCCGCTGGGGCGCCGCGAGCAGCTCACGGCCGAACAGGCCGCGGAGCTGGCGCAGTGGAAGCTCGCGCTCCAGGCCTGGCAGGCCCGGGACTGGGACGCCTGCGACGTGCACCTGCTCAACCTGCAGCGCCAGAATGCCAAAAAAGTCCTTTACCGCCTGTATGCCGAACGGGTAGCCTCCATGAGGCGGTTGCCGCCCGACGCCCCCTGGGACGGGACCACCAGCTTTGAGTCCAAATAACCCGGCCCGCTGGGCCACCAACCTGCGACAAGACCGATGAGGGTACGCGTTCTGGGATGCTCCGGCGCCATCGCGCAAGGCTGCCGCACCACCTCCTTTTTGCTCGACGATGACGTTTTGATCGACGCCGGCACCGGCGTGGGCGATCTCAGCCTGGACGAAATGGCCCGGGTCAACCACGTCCTGCTGACCCATTCGCACCTGGATCACGTGGCCAGCCTGCCGCTCATGCTCGACGCCGTGGCCGCGCGCCGCCTGGCCGCGGGCGCCGAACCGCTGCAGGTGCGCGCCCTGCAGAGCACCATCGACGCCCTCAAGGCCCACATCTTCAACAACCTCATCTGGCCCGATTTTTCCACCATCCCCAGCGCCGCCACACCGCTCATGCGCTGCGTGCCCATCACCGTGGGCGAGGTGCTGCAGGTGGGCGGCAAGGCCATCGAGGTGCTGCCCGCCGTGCACACCGTGCCCGCCTGTGGCTACGCCGCCGCCACCGCCTCGGGCCACTGGGTCTTCAGCGGCGACACCGAGCGCAACCCCGCCTTCTGGGAACGCGTCAACCAGCTGCCCGTGGCCCTGCTCATCATCGAAACCGCCTTCAGCGACCGCGAAAAAGAGCTCGCCCGCCGCAGCCTGCACCTCGCGCCCAGCACCCTGGCCGAAGAGCTCGACCAGATCGACCGCCGCCAGCGTTACCCGATCTACATCACCCACACCAAGCCCGCCGAAACCGGACTCATCATGGACGAGATCCAGCGCTTCGACCAGACGCCCAGCCGGGTGGACGACGTGCGCCATGACATCCGCTGGCTCAGCGCCGGGCAGACTTTCGAGCTGTGAGTGGCTCTGGAAGAAGTTGGCGCCGTGCGCCGAGAAACCCATCGACATCATTATTGACACCCCTGTCGTGGTGGCCGGCCTGATCTGCCCGCAACCCGACTCGCCAGACCCGGGCGATCCGTTCTTGTGGAACCTGCTGGCGCTCAGCCCCGATCTCATCCTGGTCACGGGCGACCGCGTTTGTTGCCAGACGCCGGCCTGGGGCAGCGGGTCATCACACCGCTGGCGCTGGCATCACGCCTTCAACACTGAACACAAAGACCTTGCCGCCGCAAGTGACAATTTCTGTCTGCCCAGACCGGGGTGACAAAAATTGTCAGTAGCAAAAAGCATCACAGGACACAAATCGTCACATGCACCGGCTGCGGCGTGAAAAAGACCGCAGAAACCCGGCCTTGTCGGGTTGGCACGGACCCTGCTCAGGAGAACGCGTTCCTCTCCCCCAACCACCCAAGGAGTTTTCGCAATGAAGCGTTCCATGCAAAAAGGTTTCACCCTCATCGAACTGATGATCGTGGTGGCCATCATCGGTATTCTGGCCGCCGTGGCCCTGCCGGCTTATCAGGACTACACGGTGCGTGCCCGTGTTACAGAGGGCCTGAACTTGGCCAGTGGCATGAAGCCAACCATCTCCGAAAACATTGCTGCCAATGGCGGCACCATTGCGGCAGGCTCCTGTGCTGGTGTGAACAACATTGGTGCTGTGGGTGCCGTGACTTCCGTGGTTTGCACTGACGATACTGGTGTTGTGGTAACGACTATGAATCCCACCGCCAAAAGTGTGGTCTTTAGTCTGACTCCTGCTACGGGTGTGGCAGGTGCGATTGACTGGGCTTGCACAACGGCTGCTACTGCTAACTACAAGTACGTGCCCAATGAGTGCCGTGCTGGTGGTGCTTAATGTCCAAGGAGGCGAGTGACGCAGGAGAATGAATTTTCTGCTCTTTCGCTCTTCTGAAAGAAAAGACCGCTTTGGCGGTCTTTTCTTTTTCGCGCTACCAACCAGATTCAATTCAAGCGGGGGCCACAGACAATATAGGCATCAATGATGATGCGATCTTAAACTGATGCTATGAAGCTTTTCAACGTTTCGAGAATCGGGTTTGCTCTCCGCTGGAGCTTCTATCACTTAATCGGCAGTTTGTTTGTGGCATTGCTGTCATCAGTCGTGGTGTTTAGTGGTTGGTACCCAAATCCTTGGCGCACCATGCTCGGGGTGACCCAGATTTTCCTTCTTGTCGTTCTGGTGGATGTGATTTGTGGCCCGATGCTCACACTAGTCTTGGCGAGTCCGCGGAAATCCGTGCGTGAACGGTGGGTCGATCTCACCCTGGTCGTGGTTATCCAGCTGGGTGCCTTGTTTTACGGACTGTTTTCAGTCTTTTCAGCGCGCCCGGTTGTGCTGGCATTTGAAACAGACCGTTTTGTTGTGGTGACTGCCAATGAGGTTCAGACCACTGACTTCACTCAGATTTCGAATGAGTTTCAAAATTTGCCTTGGTTTGGTCTTCAAAGGGTAGCTGTGCGCGCTCCTCGATCCTCACAAGAGCGGCTTGAAAGCTTGGAGGCTTCATTGAACGGCGTGCCTCCTTCGCTGCGACCGTCTTGGTGGATCCCGTATTCCGAGGTTCAAGCTGAGATTGCACGACGTGCCAAGCCTCTGACTGTGCTCCAAAGCGATGACGGAGCTCAGAAAGTTGTTCTAGAGGACGCTGTCCGCAAGTCGAAAATCCCAGCTTTCGACCTGAGGTACCTTCCCCTGACTTCCAGCAAAGATCTGGGTTGGATCGCACTTCTGGACAAGTCTGGGCAGGTTGTGGGCTATGCGCAGATTGATGGATTCAAATGATATCTGGTTGACGCTCTTAATTTGCGGGGGTGTCAGCGTGACACTCCCGCACATATTCCGCTCTTCCCCCCGCTTCTCCATCAACCGCACCCCGCCAATGATCATTCCCCGGTGCACCGCCTTGCACATGTCGTTGATCGTGAGCAGGGCCACGCTGCAGGCGGTCAGGGCTTCCACTTCCACACCGATCTGGCCGGTGCATTCGGCGGTGGATTGGCGCAACGGATTTTGACCGTGGTTTTCTTTGGCGTGTCATGTGGGTCACCGGCAATATATGCCGCTTACCGGTATGCGGTATAAAATGACGCTCCATGATCCAGTCGTTCAAGTGTGGTGATACGCGGGCGCTTTATGAGACCGGCAAGTCCAGGCGATTTGCCAACTTCAAGGAAGTGGCGGAGCGCAAACTGACCCAGTTGGCCGCAGCCACCACGCTGGAATTTCTGAGGTCTCCGCCGGGTAACCACCTTGAGGCCTTGTCGGGAGACCGCATCGGGCAGCACAGCGTGCGCATCAACAAACAATGGCGGGTGTGTTTTGTGTGGACCGCGGAAGGTCCAGCCGATGTGGAGATCGTTGATTACCACTGATTCTTTTGCCAAGGAGGGCAGCATGATCAAGAACGGAATGCGGCCGGTGCACCCCGGCGAGGTTTTGCGAGAAGATTTTTTGAAACCGCTGGGCATGAGCGCCAATGCGCTTTCCAGGGCGTTGCATGTGCCGGCCGGGCGGATCAATGACATCGTGCTGGAGCGTCGTGGCGTGACGCCAGACACAGCCCTGCGTCTGGCCCGCTTCTTTGGCGGCGATGCCCAGTCCTGGCTCAATCTTCAGCAGATGCACGACCTGAAGCTGGCCGAGCGGGCCATGGCCAGTCGGATCGAGGCTGAGATCGAGCCGATGGCGGTTTATTGAGTGCCTGTGCGGGGTTTCAGGTCACCAGGGGCGTACCCACCGCAGCCGTCGCCACAAAATGCCCGCTCTTCCCCCCCGCTTCTCCATCAGCCGCACCCCGCCAGCCCGGACACTCAGGTCGAGTCCGATTCGTTGCCACCTTGGCTTGTGCTCATGCCTTTGGCGCTGTGCAGGTGGACCAGATAGTCATCCCAAAGGCGCTGAACGATCTGGGCTTGCAGCGCGTCTTTGGGGCGCTTGAGCGGGTCGCGCTGGGTTGACGCGGCGATGCTTGTCTTGACCCTCACGAAGTCCAATGGATGCACCGTGCGCATCAAGGCCATGTCGCCCTTGGGCGATACCACCATCTGCTCAAACTTCCGGCCCGACACCAGCTGGTTGCCCGACGGAACCTGCACGGCCCAGAAGTCTTCTTCCTTGGTGCTCATGGGCAAAGGGTGGGGATCGTCATCGATCGCGGTTCGACGGATCAGGTCGATTTCAAAGCCGTCGTCATTGACCGCCGTCTGCAACTGGTCTGACCGGATGCGAAAGGTCTTGTCGGCCTTGCGGAAAATGTCGATCAGCGACGAGTCCAGCCGTTTCAGGGTGGTCACGAACGACACATGTTGGCGGGTGTCGTACAGCAGGTCCATGTCGCGGGTGGCCAGCGCGTCGGTGCCCACGCGCACGCCGCAAGCCGACTCGTAGGCGTACAGCGCATGGGTGCCCACGGTCAGGAACTGTTCGGCGATGCCCGCCTTTTCCATCGATTGCAGCAGCGAGACCACGACCTGCGGTGTGCGTCCAACGCCATAGACCTTGTTGAGCTTGCGCATTTCGTCGAGCTTCATGGCGAGGGATTTCTGGCTTCGCTCCAGCTGGGCCTTTCGGTTCATGAAGCTGGCATAGATGGCGCTGGTCTGCTCAGATTCTTTGCCCAGTGAATGCTGCGCGCCCGCTGCCGACACGCGGATCAGATACCTGACACCTCGCAGGTCGCGCCAGAACATCGACCCGCGCACGGTCAACGCTTCTTTCACGGCGCGACCATGGGCGCCGAACACCGCTGTGGCGTCGGTGTATTGGCGCAGCTGGTTCTCGTTGTTTTCAGTGACGAGATGCGCCAGGTTCATGATGTGTTCAGTGAATTTTATGAAAAATTACTTTTACACTGAACAGTGTTTTAAATCAACAGTTTGTAGTTGAATTGACTTGGGTGCCTCGCATCAGCCCGCCACAAAGTGCCCGCTCTTCCCGCCGCGCTTCTCCATCAACCGCATCCCGTCCATCGTCATCCCCCGGTCCACCGCCTTGCACATGTCGTAGATCGTGAGCAGGGCCACGCTGCAGGCGGTGAGGGCTTCCATTTCCACGCCGGTCTGGCCGGTGCATTCGGCGGTGCTGCGGCACAGCACGCTGTTTGACTCAGGCTCCACCTCAAACTCGACCGCCACGCGCGTGAGCGCGATCGGGTGGCACAGGGGGATCAGGTCGCTGGTCTTTTTGGCGCCCTGGATGCCGGCGATGCGGGCGATGCCGAGCACGTCGCCTTTTTTGGCGCTGCCGCTCTGGATCAACGCCAGCGTGGCGGGCTCCATGCGGATGCGGCCTTCGGCCACCGCCACGCGGTGCGTGCTGGCTTTGGCGGCCACGTCCACCATGTGGGCCTGGCCCTCGGCGTCGAAATGGGTGAGCGGGCTGGGGGTCGGGGTGGTCGGGTGGTTCATGGCGGGCTTTTGCGCAGTCTTTACAGAAACCTGGGGGCGTTGGCGGCATCATACGGGGATGCGCCTGCTGACGACCCCCCGATTCCCGCTGCCCCGACGCCTCTTTTCCGTGCCCGTGCTGCTGGCCGCGCTGGTCGCGGTGCCGGTGTCCCTGTCGAACGCCCAGACGAACCCCGCGGCCGGTGGCGCGCCGGGAGCGGCTGCAGCGCGCGGCGGGCTGCCCAGCCTGGGGGACGAGCAGGGCATGTCGATCGCGGCCGAGCGCCGCCTGGGCGACCGCATCGCGCGCGACATCTACCGCGACCCGGATTACCTGGACGACCCGGTGCTGGGCGACTACCTGGCGGCGATCTGGCAGCCGCTGCTGGGCGCGGCGCGCGCGCGCGGCGATGTGCCGCCCGAGTTGTCGGAGCGGCTGGCCTGGGAGCTGATGATTTCGCGCGACCGGCGGGTGAACGCCTTCGCCTTGCCGGGGGGTTACCTGGGCGTGAACCTGGGCCTGCTGGCGGTGACCGAGCGGCCGGAGGAGCTGGCCTCGGTGATGGCGCACGAACTCAGCCACGTGTCGCAGCGCCACATTGCGCGCCTGGTGTCGAACCAGGACCGCATGGCGCCCTGGATGCTGGGCGCCCTGATCCTGGGCGCGCTGGCCGCGCGCGCCAACACCGAGGTGGCCAACGCCGCCATCATGGGCAGCCATGCGGTGGCGATGCAGACCCAGCTGAATTTTTCGCGCGACATGGAGCGCGAGGCCGACCGGGTGGGCTTTGGCGTGCTGACCGGTGCGGGTTTCGAGGGGCAGGGTTTTGTCGACATGTTCGACCGCCTGCAGCAGGCCGCGCGCCTGAACGACGACGGTTCCTTTCCTTACCTGCGCAGCCACCCGCTGACCAGCGAGCGCATCGCCGACATGCGCGCGCGCCTGCCGCTGGCGACGGCGAGCGCCCGGCCGGGCGTGGGGCCGCTCCGGTCCGCGGTGCCCGGCGCTGCTGCCGAAACGCCCGCGGCCGGTGGGTCAACCGGCCTGCGGCTGGACCTGCCGGCGCTGGCCAGCGCCGCACCGGGCCCTTCCGGGCGGGTGACGTCCCTTTCCAGCACCCCCACCGTCAGCGTCGAGCGGCATGCCCTCATGGCGGCGCGTGCCCGCGTGCTGGCCGAAAACGGGCCGGACCGGCTGCGCGCCTGGTTGCAGATTGGCCAGGGCGCCAGCGCCACGCCCGGTGTGCGTTATGCGGCCGCCCTGTCGGCGCAGCGCCTGGGGCAGCGCGATCTGGCGCTGGAGCTGGCGCAGCGCCTGCGGGGCGCGGTGGCGGCGAGCGCCCGGCCTGCCGCCGACGCGCTGATGCTGGAGTTGCTGCTGAGCGCACCCGCCGCGGGCGGCCAGAGCAACAGCCGCGTGGATCCCAGCGGTGCCTTGCTGGCGGCCCTGCGCGACCAGGCCCTGGCGGGCGATTCGCGGGCCGACCTCTTGCTGGGTGCGCAGGCCGCGCTGGCGACCGGCGTCCCGGAGCGCGCGGTGGTGCGCCTGCAGGCCTGGGTGGTGCAGCGCCCACGCGACGCCATGGCCTGGCAGGTGCTGGCGCGGGCACACCAGGCGCAGGGGCACACGCTGCGGTCGATCCGCGCCGAAGCCGAATCGCGCGCCGCGCACCTGGACTTCGAGGGGGCCGCGGACCGCTTCCGGGCCGCGCAGGCCTTGCCGGCGGCGCAGCGCGCAGCGGACCCGATGGAGCTCGCCATCGTGGACAGCCGGCGCCGCGAGGTGGAGCGCCTGCAGCGCGAGCTGGCGCTGGAACTGGAGAGCGAGAAGCGTTAGGGCCGCACCCGGTCGCCAGGACCGGACAAGCCGTTCAACCCCGTGATACCGTCTTGAGCGCGGCGTCCACCACCAGCATCAGCGCCGAGTAGATCAGCGAGCCCAGCAGCGCGGCCCAGAAGCCGTTGACACCGAAGCCATTGAGCAGGCTGGCGGCGGCCCAGAACAGCAGGGCGTTGATGACGAACAGGAACAGGCCCAGCGTGATCACCGTCACCGGCAGGGTGAGGATCACCAGCACGGGGCGCAGGACGATGTTGAAGAGGCCGATCACGGCCGCCGCGATGAGGGCCGAGGTGAAGCTCTGGATCTGCACGCCGGGGTAGAGGTAGGCCACCAGCAACAGCGCGCAGGCCGCGAGCAGCCATTTGAGGATGAGTTTCATGCGGGCAGCATAGCATCGGGCGCACGAAAAAGGGCGGCCACCCGCAGGTGCCGCCCCGTTTTCCGTTCACCGGTTCGGGCGCTTGGCTTATGCCTCGGCCGGCTTCTGGCGCGAGGCCACGATCTTGCCGATGGCCAGCACCAGCAGCGCGCCGGCCACGGCGGCGGCGTAGTGGAAGGTGGCGCTCTGGGACAGCTTGGGCATCCAGGCCATGTTGGCCGGGTCGGCCAGGGCCGGGTCGGACACCAGCATGCCGCCCGCGATCCAGCCCAGCAGCATGCCACCCGCGACGATGATGGAGGGGAACCGCGCCATCAGCTTGATGACCAGCGTGCTGCCCCAGACGATGATGGGGATGGAGATCAGCAGGCCGAGCACCACCAGCAGCATCGAGTGTTCGCCCGCGTTCTGCGCGGCACCGGCGATGGCGATCACGTTGTCCACGCTCATCACCAGGTCGGCCACGATGATGGTCTTGATGGCCGCGAACAGCTTGTCGCTGCCCTGGATGTCGCCGTGGCCGTCTTCGTCGGGCGCGATCAGCTTCACGCCGATCCACACCAGCAGCACCGCGCCCACCAGCTTGAGGAAAGGCACGTTGAGCAGCGTCATCGCGAAGGCGATCAGGATCACGCGCAGGACGATGGCGCCCGCGGTGCCCCAGAGGATGCCCTTGGTGCGCTGCGCGGGCGGCAGCTTGCGGCAGGCCAGCGCGATCACGACCGCGTTGTCGCCGCCGAGCAGGATGTCGATGATGATGATCTGTCCCAGGGCGACCCAGAACTGGGGTGATGTCAGGAAATCCATGTGGTCCTCTTGGTGTTGGGGAATGAGGCCCAGACCTCGGCCGATCGACGGGCGCCGACCGGTCGCTTGGCGCACGCTGCGAACGCACCGTGGCAAGGGCAGGCAGGCCTTGATCGGCCTGGGCGGGCCTATCAAAGGTCTTGCTCAGGCCGGTGACGGATCACCGGTCTCGGATCGCCGGAAGCAGATGCTTCGTCCTGACGACGGTCCGAACGGTCATGATCGGCGGGCCGGTTGGCCGCCACCCTGACCGGAGAGCTACTCCCCTTCGAGTGCCGCGATTGTATAGAGGCGTGGCTGTCAGCGGCTGTCAGGGGCATACGGACTTTCCACAAACCTGCAGCGGGGGGCTGGCTATCATCCAGTCCCCATGGCCAGCATCCACATCTCCGATCTCGAAGCCGCGATCAACTACTGGCGCGAGCGCTCACCCTCGTCGGATGGCCTGGCGCTGGCTGAGCCCACGCGCGCGCTGGCCGAGCTGTATGCCGGCATGGCGTACCGTCAGGAAACCGAGGTCGAGGAAGCCAGCCTGTTGCCACCGGTGCGCGAGGCCTGGCTGGCCTGGTTCCAGACCATGCCGGACACCCCCTGCATCGCCATCTGCTCCACCAGCCAGGGGGATGCCGTGTGCAAGGGCTGCGGCCGCACCTTTGACGAAGTGCAGCGCTGGACCGGGATGACGCCGGGCGAAAAGCGCGCGAGCTGGCGGCGCATCACGCTGGAAGGCACCGCCTGGCGCTTCAACCGCTACGCCGAGCGGGCGATGGAACAGCCTTCAGGCTGGTAGGGTGTAGTTCGCCTGCGTCATGTTGTCGACGCCGCAGTTCACCGTGACGATCCAGTCGAGGAACTCCTGCACCGCGGCGCCCGCGATGGGTGCGCCGTGCTGCGGCACGATCATGTGGATCGGCAGCGTGCGTGCCATGTTGGCCCACAGGCGCAGCACCTTGTTGCAGACCATGTAGCGGCGGTGGAAACCCTCCATGCGCGGCAGGTGGGGGGCCAGCGAGGTGATGGGTTGGGCGGCGTCGGCCGAGGTGCCCAGCGACACACCGAGGTCGCCCGAGAAGAGGATGCGGCTCACCGGATCCCAGAACTGGAAATTGCCCTCGGCGTGCATGAAGTGCGCCGGCAATGCCACCAGCTCGGACCGGCCGAGCGGAATGCGCATGCCCGGGTCGGGGATGCCGATGATGCGCCCCGCGGTCTTGCCCGGCTTGCAGAAATGCGGCGCGAAACGTTCCCACAGGGTCGAGATGTAGAGCGTGGCCTGGGTGCTGGTCATCCAGCGGTCGAGCGAGGCGATGATGTCCGGGTCGGCGTGCGACGCCAGAATCTCGGTCAGTTTGCTGGGCTGGAAGTAGCGCCCGATGGTCAGCAGCAGCTCGTTGTAGGCCACGTTGCCGCCCGGGTCGATGATGGCGCCCTGCTGGCCATCGATCACCAGGAACTGGTTGGCCTGCACCGCTTCACCGCCCTCGTCGCTCAGGTGCGCGAACATCAGGCACACATGGCCGTCTTGGTTGAACAATTCAATGGCCATGGGGATGGTTGTGGGTTCTTCTGAAGGCGCGATGCATGCGCGGGACGGTGGGCGCTGCCATCATGAATGCTGGTTGCGCCACATCAACTGGTCGGTGCACTTTGCCAGCAAAGCCGCATGTTCAAGCCAACAGGCCACACAAACAGGTCACAAAAACAGATCGGTCCGAGAATTATGTCACGCCATTTCGGGGCAGCCGGGGCTGCCCGGGCCGTCCGGGCGGGGCACAGGGATCAGACGCGCTGCGCCAGTTCCGTGGCTTTGCCGACGTAGCTGCCCGGCGTCATGGCCAGCAGGCGGTCCTTCTCGGCCTGCGGGATGTCCAGGCTGCGGATCAGCGCGTGCAGGGCCTCGGCGGTCACGGTCTTGCCGCGGGTGACTTCCTTGAGCTTTTCATAGGCACCGGCCACGCCGAACCGCCGCATCACGGTCTGGATCGGCTCGGCCAGCACTTCCCACGACGCGTCGAGATCGGCGGCCAGCGCTTCTTCGTTGAGTTCCAGCTTGCCCAGGCCCACGCCCATAGAGTGGTAGGCCAGCACGGCGTAGCCCAGCGCCACGCCCATGTTGCGCAGCACGGTGGAGTCGGTCAGGTCGCGCTGCCAGCGGGAAATCGGCAGCTTTTCGGACAGGTGCTTGAGCAGGGCGTTGGCCAGGCCCAGGTTGCCTTCGGCGTTCTCGAAGTCGATCGGGTTGACCTTGTGCGGCATGGTCGAGCTGCCGATCTCGCCGGCTTTCAGGCGCTGCTTGAAATAGCCCACGCTCACGTAGCCCCAGATGTCGCGCGCCAGGTCGATCAGGATGGTGTTGGTGCGCGCGACCGCGTCGAACAGCTCGGCCATGTAGTCGTGGGGTTCGATCTGGATCGAATACGGCTGGAAGCTCAGGCCCAGGCCCAGCGGCTCGGGCGCTTCGATGACCTGGCGGCTGAAGGCTTCCCAGTCGAAATCGGGCCAGGCGGACAGGTGGGCGTTGTAGTTGCCCACGGCGCCGTTCATCTTGCCCATGAGCTTGACGCTGGCGATCTTCTCGCGCGCCGCGACCAGGCGCACCACGACGTTGGCGATCTCCTTGCCCACCGTGGTGGGGCTGGCGGTCTGGCCGTGGGTGCGGCTGAGCATGGGCACGGCGGCGAAGGCGTGCGCCATCTCGCGCAGCCGGGTGATCACGCCGTCCAGCGCGGGCAGCAGCACCGCGTCGCGCCCGCCCTTGAGCTGCAGCGCGTGGCTGGTGTTGTTGATGTCTTCGCTGGTGCAGGCGAAATGCACGAACTCGGCGGCTTTTTCCAGCTCGGGTCGGGCGTCGAATTTCGACTTGATCCAGTACTCGACGGCTTTCACGTCGTGGTTGGTGACTTTTTCGATGTCCTTGATGGCCACCGCATCGGCTTCGTTGAAGTTCTTCACCAGGCCCATCAGGTAGGTGCGGGCGCCGGGGGAGAGCGCGGGGAATTCGGCAAACCCGGCGTCGGACAGGGCGATGAACCAGGCGATTTCCACCTGCACGCGGCGGTGCATGTAGCCCTGTTCGCTCATGAAAGGGCGCAGCTGGGCCAGACGCCCGGCGTAGCGGCCATCCAGCGGCGAGAGGGCGGAAATCGGCGACAGGGCCGAGGTGGCGGGGGTGGACGAGGCAGAGGGGGAAGGAGAGGTCGGGCGCATCCCGCCATTGTAGGAGGCGGTCCCGTGAGCGGGCCACCGCCGGGCGGCTGGGTCGCGCGGAGCGCCCGCAGCGGCCGGGTGTTTTCCCTGTCATGCGTGTCAGCCGCGGGCCGGGAATCGCTCGCTAAAATGGCCGATCCGCGGTCTACCGTGCAACATGCCTGCTTCATGAAACTCATCGGCGCCATCACCAGCCCTTACGTGCGCAAAGTGCGCATCGTCATGGCCGAGAAGAAGCTGGACTACCAGTTCCTGCCGGAAGACGTGTGGTCCGCCGACACGACCATCGCCGCGTCCAACCCGCTGGGCAAGGTGCCCTGCCTGTTCATGGAAGGCGGCGAAGCGGTGTTTGACTCGCGCGTGATCGTCGAATACCTGGACACGCTGTCGCCGGTGGGCAAGCTGATTCCGACCCAGGGGCGCGAACGCGCCGAGGTGAAAACCTGGGAAGCGCTGGCCGATGGCGTGCTCGACGCCGCCATTCTTGCGCGGCTGGAAGCCACCTGGCCCGGCCGCACCGATGCGCAGCGCTGCGACGCCTGGATCGAGCGCCAGATCGGCAAGATCCACGCCGCCCTGGCCTCCATGAGCCAGGGCCTGGGTGACAAACCCTTCTGCTCGGGCATCCACATGAGCCTGTCCGACGTGGCCGTGGGTTGCGCCCTGGGGTACCTGGGCTTCCGCTTTCCCGGCATCGAGTGGCGCACCACCTACCCGAACCTGGCCCGCCTGGCCGACAAGCTGGCGCTGCGCCAGAGTTTCTCGGACACCCGGCCGGATTGACCCCCCCCCGCGCCGCGCCCAAGGGCGCGTCACCCCCTCAAGGGGGCGGCACTGGCGGCCCGGCAAAGCCGGTTCCGCGGTGCCCTGGGTTCAACTTCCCTTCTGGCCTACGTGTTGGCGCGTCGTTTCAGCCAGCGCATGAGAACGCCCAGCCCGGGCAGCTTTTCATACAGCTCTTCGGCCGCGTCCCAGTAGTCGCGGTGTTCACGGATGCGGCCGTCTTCGGCCAGCGTGAGGTGTGAGCCGCCGCGGATGACCTGCTCGGTCACGGTGTCGAAGCGTTTGAAGCGGAAGCGGAATTCCCACACCAGAAAAGCCTGTGCACCATCGACGATCTGCTGCGTCACGACGAAGCGCGGTTCGTGCAGCGCCACGAACATGTGTTCCAAGAGGCGTGTGATCGCCGGGATGCCTTGCACCTCGTTGAACGGGTCCTTGAAGCGGGCGTCCGGTGTGTAGAAGTCGCCGATCTGCGCCACGCTCTGCGGCGTGAGCGCTTCAAAGTACGCGGTGATGCGGGCCACGGCGGCGCGGGAATCGGTGGTGTTCATGCCGCCTTATAGCCCGGTGAAGCGGCGCACGGCCGGGAAGTAGGCGCGGTAGGGCAGCAGGCGCAGCAGCTTCATCCAGCGCGTGAAACGCTTGGGGTAGTGGATGTCGAAGGCGCCGCGCGCCCAGCCGTCGAGCATGGCCGCGGCGGCCTGCTCGGGTGTGATGAGCGAGGGCATGCTGAAGTCGTTTTGCGCTGTCAGGGGCGTCTGCACGAAACCCGGGTGCACCACGCTCACGCCCAGGCCGAGCGGCTCCAGGTCGAGGTAGAGCGTTTCGGCGAGGTTGGTGAGCGCGGCCTTGGTCGGGCCGTAGGCCAGGCTCTTGGGCAGGCCGCGAAAACCCGCCACGCTGCTGATGAGGCTGATGTGGCCGCTGCCGCGCGCGATGAGCGCGGGCAGCACGGCGTCGAGCACGTTCAGGGCACCGCTGTAGTTGATCGCCAGGTGTTGCTGCAGCTCGCCCAGGTCGAACTCGGTGGCGCGCATCTCGCGGTAGTGGCCGGCGCAATAGAGCACCAGATTCAGCGGCCCTTGCGCGAGGATGGCGCGCGCGGTGGCCGCCACGGCGGCGGTGTCGGTCACGTCCAGCGGCCAGGCCTGCGCCGGAGGCGGCTCGCCGGTGCGGGTGTGTTGCGCCACCAGGCGCTCCAGCGCCGCCGCACCGCGTGCCGAAACCATCACGCTGGCACCGCGCGCGATCAGCGCTTCGGCCGTGGCCAGGCCGATGCCGCTGGACGCGCCGATCACCCAGACCCGTTGCCCCCCCCAGTCGGTGATGGGCGGGTTGAACGGGCGCAGCAGAGACCAGCCGCGCCGCTGCTGCGCGGGGTGGTCCGTGCGCGCGGTGCCGGGTTCGACAAAACTGCGTTGGGGTGTCATGGGAGTGGCCGGTGGGACAAAGGCTTCATCTCTTGACGAAAGAGAGCGTGACCTCGCCGAGGTGGATGCCGAACTTGCTCATGCGGGCCTTGTTGAGCATCACGTGGTCGTTCATGAGGTACATCCAGTCGTCGAACTCGACGTTCCAGACCTTGCCGTCCACCGGCAGCGCCAGCGTGTAGCCCCAGCGGAAGGCGTTGCCGCGCGCTTCGCCCTGGGCCGTGCCGACCACGTCGTCGGCCGTGCCGGTGTAGCGGCCGTTGCCCAGGTGCTTGAGGCGCCAGATGCGTTTCTGCGTCGTGCCGTCGGAATAGGTGAAGTCTTCGTCGAGCACGCCGTCGTCGCCGGTCCAGCTGCAGCGCATCACCACGGTGAAGCGTTTGACCACCTGGCCCGAGCGGTCGGTGAAGACACCATAGGCGTCGAGCATGCCGTTGAAGTAGCTGCGCAGATCGAGTGTGGGGCGGTCGTTCGCGTAGTCCGCGATCTGCGGGCCGGCACAGCCGGTCAGGACGGCCAGCGAGGCCACGCCGGTGGTGAGCAGGAGGCGACGTTTCATGGGTGGGCTTTCAACGGGTTGGTCGTGGGGGCGGCCGCGGCCGCGGTTTCCGGGCGGATGAGCAGGGTGTAGAGCAGAGCACCCGCGGCGAGCTTGAGCGCGCACGGCAGCAGGCAGTAGGCTGCGGTGAGGGTCTGCAGGGCTTCGGGCGAGCGCGCGCCCGGCGTGTAGCCGAACCAGGCCAGCAGCGGCAGGGCGAGTCCGGCGGCGAGTGCCAGGTTGAGCTTGGTGGCGAAACTCCACCAGCCGAAATAGGCGCCCTCGCGCTGGCCGCGTTCGCCCAGCTGCCCGATCACACCGGCGAGCATGGCGCCCGGCAGCGCCAGGTCGGTGCCCAGCGCCACGCCCGAGAGCGCGCAGACGATCAGGAACGGCACGGCATCGCCCGCGCCGAGCGTGGCGGCCCAGATGAACACCGCGACCGCCAGCGCCATGCCGGCCAGCCAGGTGCGCGCCAGTCCGAACCGGGCCACCGCGCGCACCCACAGCGGCAGGGAGAGCGCGGCAAACAGGAAGTACGTGGCCAGAAAGGCCGGCTCCAGCGCGGGCGGCGCCTGCAGCCGGTCCTGCACGAAGAACAGCACCAGCGTGGCCGGGATGGCGCTCGCCGTGCCGTTGAGCACGAACACCGCCAGCAGTTTCCGGAACGCGGGCTGGCGCAGCGGCGAGCGGCCTGGCTGCAGCGCGGCAGCGGGCGCCGCACCTTGATCGGTGGCTGATGCGACGGGCGCGACGGAGCGGCTCCAGACCCAGCAGCCCAGCGCCAGCAACACGGCGAAGCTGGTCACCGTGGCGCCCAGGCCCAGCGTGCCGGGCAGCACCGCGGCGAGCAGCACGCCCAGCAGCGCCAGCCCCTCGCGCCACGCCACCACGCGGCTGCGCTGCGCTTCGTTGCCGCCGAGCCGCGCGCCCCAGGCCTGGTGGGCCACGCTCACGATGCTGAACGCGGTGTAGGTGATCGCCATCACGCCGCCGGCCCAGCCCAGCAGGGCCGCCATGCCGTGGTCGAGCACGGCGGCGGGCGGAAACAGCAGGCCCCACAACCCCAGCGCCAGCACCACCGCGGCCAGCGCCGCAGCGCCCAGCACCGCGCCGGTGGAGCGCGCAAAGAGGCGGTCGCACCAGCGCCCGATCCAGGGGTCGAGCACGGCGTCGATCAGGCGCGCGCCGAGCAGCACAGCCCCCAGCGCCGCCAGCGGCGCGGCGAACTCGCGGGCGTAGTGGTTGGGCAGGATGACGTACAGCGGCAGCGCCACAAACGCCAGCGGCAGGCCCAGCAGCCCGTAGCCCAGCCCGTAGCGCCAGCCACCGGGCGCGGTGAAGCGCGCGGCGGGTTCGGCGGCTGGCGTTGGGAAGCTCATGGCTGGCGCGCCTGGGCCAGCGGCTGCAGCAGGTTGTCGCGCATGCGCGGCTGCGAGGTCCTGGGCGAGAGCCAGATGCCGAAGAACAGGCGGGCGAAGCCGGCGTCGGCGATCTCGCCACGCCACTGGCCGTTCAGGTAGAAGCGGGCTCCGCTGCCCGGCACGTGCACGCCGGTGATGCGGTCGCCGCGCTGCACATCGGGAAACAGCGCGCTCATGGCCGCCAGCCACTGGGCGGCCTGCGCCGGGCTGACGCTGGCGAGGCCGCGCATTTCGTCGATCGAACGTTCGGCGATGTCGCGCCCCTTGAAGGGGCGCAGGTAGCTCAGCTCCAGGCCGAAGCGGTGTTCGGCGTAGCGCTGTGCGTCAAAGCCCGGCGCGGTCCACAGGCTGGCGTCGTAGACCTCGAAGCCCCACACCCGCAGCCGCGCCTGGCCCACGGCCTGGTGGTCCTTGAGCGCGGTGTCCAGCGTGGGTTCCGGCGTGTTGGCGAGCAGGGCAGCGCCGGGCGCACCGGCCAGCGCGAGCGCCAGCCAGAGGGCTCGGGTGTTTGGGCGGCGGGGCCGCAGGCGATGGGTGTTCATGGCGGTCAGGCGGGTTTGCGCAGCGTGAACTGCACGACGTCGACGTTGCCCTCGGCGAAGGCCGCTTCGCAGTAGGCGAGGTAGAACTCCCAGATGCGCAGGAAACGCTGGTCAAAACCGAGCTGCAGCACGCGCTCCTGCTGGTGCAGGAAGGCGTCGCGCCAGAGGCGCAGCGTGTGTGCGTAGTCGGGACCGAAAGCGAACTGGTCGACCACTTCCAGCCCGGCGCGTTCTGCCTCGGCGCGGAACGCGCGCGGGCACGGCAGGCAGCCGCCGGGAAAGATGTACTGCTGGATGAAGTCGGTGCCCTGGATGTAGCGGTCGAAGTGCTCGTCGGCGATGACGATGCTCTGGATGCAGGCGCGGCCGCCGGGTTTGAGCAGGCGCGCGACCGATTGGAAGTAGGTCGGCCAGTACTCGCGGCCCACGGCCTCGACCATTTCGATCGAGCAGATGGCATCAAAGGGCTCGTCGTTGATGTCGCGGTAATCCTGCAAGCGCAGATCGGCGCGGGACGACGTGCCCAGCTTCTCCATGCGCTGCTGTGCAAACGCCAGCTGCTCGGTGGACAGGGTCACGCCGGTGATCGAGGCGTCGAACTCGGTGGTCGCCATCTCGGCCAGCGCGCCCCAGCCGCAGCCGATCTCCAGCACGCGGTCGCCGCTCTGCACGCCGGCCATGCTCAGCGCGCGGCGCACCTTGGCGTGTTGCGCGGCCACCATGTCCTGGTCCGGCGTTTCGAACAGGGCCGACGAGTAGTTCATCGTGCCGTCGAGCCAGAGTTGATAGAAGGCGTTGCCCAGGTCGTAGTGGGCGTGGATGTTCTTGCGGCTGTTGGTCTTGGAATTGCGGTTGAGCTTGTGGCGGATCCAGTAGGCGAGCCGCCCGAACCACGAGCCGTAGATCACGTCTTCGATGTCGCGCCGGTTGGCGATGAAGAGGCGCAGCAGGTCGGTCAGGTGGGGCGTGTGCCAGTCGCCCGCGAGGTAACTTTCGGCGAAGCCGATGTCGCCCGATTTGAGGGCCGCGCCGAACACGTTCCAGTTGTGAAGGGACAGGCTGGCGTGGATGCCTTCGCCATGGCCGAAGCGCTGCAGGGAGCCATCGGGCAGTTGCAGCGTGAGGCTGCCGTGGCGCAGGCGCTGCAGCAGTTGCAGCGTGCTGCGGGCGGCGGCGGGCGCGTTGCGTGGCAGGGCGAAACCGGCGTTGGGGGCGGTGGTGCTGTTCATGGCGGCGGTGGGCAGCGGTGAAGGATCAGAGGGCGGGCGGTGGGGCGTCGCCCGCGGTGACGAAGTCGCGCGGTGGCTCGGGCTGGCGGAAGAAGGGCGCGCGCTTGATCCACAGGCGCAGCGCCTGCCAGTGGATGCGTGCGATCACGCCGAAGGTCATGGCGGGGTAGCGCCAGAGCGCGCGGCGCACGCTCTGCGCATCCAGCGGCTGCAGCTGGCCGCTGACGCTGGTGTTGATCAGCACCGCTTCGCCGGGTGCGTCGAAGTAGTCGATGCGCGCCACGGTGCGGTCCTGCCCGTCGACGGTGCTGCGCATGAAGACGAAGCGGTACTGGCCGCGCACCGGGCAGAAGGGCGAGACGTGGAACACCTTGTCTGCCGTGCAGGGCACGCCGTAGACCGGGTTTTCCAGCAGGTAGCAGTGGCGCTCGCCGAAGGTGTTGTTGACCTCGGCCACCACGGCGCGCAGCGAACCATCGGCGCGGTGGGCGTACCAGAAGCTCACCGGCTTGAAGCTGTAGCCGAACACGCGCGGGTAGGTGTGCAGCCAGACCTCGCCGGCGGCGTCGGTGATGCCGTGTTGCTGCAGCAGTTCGTCGAGCCAGGCCAGGCTGTCGCTGCGGCCGTCGCCGTGGTCGGCGTCGTGGAAGGCGAGCGCGGCGCGGCGGTTGCGCGCCAGCGTGCCGCTGCCGTGCGCGCGCAGGCTGCGCATCGGCAACATCAGGAAGTAGGTCGGGTAGGCGAAGGCGTGGCGCTGCGGCCGGTGGCGCGTGTGGCGCACCTGGCCGAAGCCGATCTGTGGTGGCTCGAAGGGCGTGCTGCGCACGGCATTCACGCGAACACCCCCGGCAGCGCGGCGCGGCGGGCCGCGGCTTCGCTGCTCGCGGGCACGAGGCCGTGTGCGTCGATCAGCGCGCGCGCCGCGTGCAGGCCGGCTTTCAGGCCGTCTTCGTGGAAGCCGTAGCCCATCCAGGCGCCAGCGAAATACGTGTGTTGCCGGCCCTGAAGCGCCGGTACCCGGGCCTGCGCGCGGATGGCAGCGAGGTCGAACACCGGGTGGGCGTATTCAAATTCGCCGTGCACCAGCGCCGGGTCAATGGGGTTTTGCGGGTTGAGCGACACCACCACCGGCTGCTGCACCGGCAGCGGCTGCAGCTGGTTGAGCCAGTAGTGCAGGCAGACCCGGGCGGACTCTTTGTCCGCGCTGGGCGCGCGCTCGTAGTTCCAGGCCGCCCAGGCCTTGCGTTCGCCGGGCAGCACCGACGCATCGGTGTGCAGCACGGCGCGGTTGGGCTGGTAGCGGATGGCGCCGAGCACGGCGCGTTCGTCGGCCGTGGCGGCATCGCCCAGGATGGCCAGCGCCTGGTCGCTGTGGCAGGCCATCACGACGGCGTCGAAGCGTTCGACCCGGCCTTCGGTCACCACGCGCACGCCCTCGGCGTCGCGCAGCACCTGCTGCACCGGTGTGTTCAGCCGCTTGTCGGCGATGCCGGCCACGATCTTCTCCACGTACTGCCGCGCGCCGCCGGCCACGGTGTACCACTGCGGGCGGTTGGTGATCTGGATCAGGCCGTGGTTGTGGCAGAAGCGCACCATGGTCGCCACCGGGAACCGCAGCATCTGGTCCGTCGGGCAGCTCCAGATGCAGCCCATCATGGGCAGGAAGTACCAGTCGCGGAATTCGTCGGAGAAACGCTGTGCGCGCAGGAAGTCGCCCAGCGGCTGCAGCAGCGGGCTGCCGGGCACCAGGTCTTCGCCGCGCTGTGCCAGCCTGGTGGTGATGCGGTTGAAGCGCACGATGTCGCGCAACATGCGCCAGAAACGCGGGTTGCCGAGGTTGCGCCGCTGCGCGAACACGGTCGCCAGGCTGGAGCCGCTCCATTCCAGCGCCGAGCCGTCGGGCGCAGCCCCGGGCGCCTGCACGGAGAACGACATGTCCGACTTCGCGACCGGCACGCCGAGCTGCGCGAACAGCGCCAGCAGGTTGGGGTAGGTGCGCTCGTTGAGCACCAGGAAGCCGGTGTCCACGCCGAAGGTAACCGGCAGGCCCTCGGCGTCGGGCAGGGTCATGTCGACCGTGTGGGTGTGTCCGCCGAAATAAGCGCCTGCTTCAAGCAGGGTGATGTCGGCCAGGCCTTGAAGCGTGTGGGCCGCTGCCAGGCCCGAGATGCCCGAGCCGATGATGGCGATGCGGGGGCGCCGGGGGGCTTTGCCACCGATGGGCTGGGGGTGGTGGTCGGAGCGCATGACTCAGACCCCCACAGCCCGGTGGGCTGGAATACAAAGGCCTGCGAAGCGCCCCGAGACGAAGGAGGGAGGGAGGGAGGAGGAGGAGTTCCGCCTCGGGATTGCATCCGGACACATGTCCGGAAGGCTTCGCAGTGCAAAAACGTGGGCTGTCTGTCGCGCACCATGACGCGCAGCCTTTGGTGTATGGAGGGCCGGCGGTTGAAAAAAGTTCCGTAACCGTGTGTTCATGGGTTTTCCGGCGTGTGATCGGTGGTCAGAGAAGTCGTCGAGTTCTTGTTTTGAACTTCAACGTTTCTATTGTGACTGATCGGTCACTATTTGTCCGAAAGATTTTTATCCATGACCATGCCGTGAGCATGGTTTCAACCGGTGCCCCTGCCCCCAAGGGCGACCGGAGGCGGCGGGATCAGCGGCCCGCGGTGTGTGGTGGCCTGGGCGGCAGGCCGCTGAAGCGCCAGATCGGGCCCCAGGTCGCGATCAGACCCAGCAGCAGCCCCCAGGCCGCGGCGCTCAGGTGACCCGCCTGCACCACCGACATGTCATGGGCGCCGTCCCACACCACCGGGTACGCCCAGCCGCGCTCCAGCAGCAGCTTGCCCAGCAACACCAGCGCCAGCAGACCGCCCCAGCGCTGCGCTTTCGGGATCGCTATGCGCTGGCGCAGCAACTGCACCGCCAGCACCGCGATGCCCGCGTGCAGCACGCCCGACAGACCCACCGCATAGCCGATCTGTGGCCACCACAACAGGCTCAGCTGCCCCAGCGGCCAGGCCAGCAGCCAGGCCAGCGTGCAGGTCCAGTTGGGCCGGATCACCCAGGCGAAGGCGGTCAGCAGGCCCAGCGCCATCTGGTTGAGGATCAGTTGCGGGGTGTTCAGGTGCACCCAGGCGCTGGTCCACAGCGTCCAGGGCTGGGCGGTCCAGCCATCGGCGCGCCAGATGAAGGCGTCCAGCGTGCCCTCGCGCGTCCACCACAACAACATGCTGGCCACCGCGTGCAGCGCACACAGCAGCAGCCAGCTGCCCGACCGTTTCATGCGCCGGGGGGCGTGCCCAGCACGTGTTGCCAGAGCGCCTGCACCGCCGCCGATTCCGACACCACCATCGCGGCGTCGACCTGCGTGGGCGCTTCATCGAGCCGGGCGCGGTGCTGGATCTGGCGCAGCACGCGGTAGGCGTCCGACGCGGCCTGGCCCATGCCCGGCCGCAGCAGCCCCGCCGCTTCGGCGCGCTGCAGCAGGTTGATGTTGCCGGTGTTGAGGCGCAACTCGGGGTGCGCGCGCGACTGCGAGAGCACCAGGAACTGCACCACGAACTCCACATCCACCATGCCCCCATGGCTGTGCTTGACGTCGAACATGTCGCCGCGCACCGGGTGCGCCGCACGCACCTTCTCGCGCATCGCCACGATCTCGGCCGCCAGCGCAGTGCTGTCGCGTTCGGCGGTGATCACCGATTCGCGGATCGCGTCGAAGCGCGCGAACATCGCCGGACTGCCCAGCACCGCGCGTGCCCGCGTCATCGCCTGGTGTTCCCAGGTCCAGGCCGTGTTGCTGCCGCGCTGCTGCTGGTAGTTGGCGTAGGCGGTGAAGCTGGTCACGAGCATGCCGGAGTTGCCGTTCGGGCGCAGCGCGGTGTCGATCTCGAACAGGTCGCCCTCGCCGGTCTTGACCGTCATCCAGTTGATCATCTTGCGCACGAAGGCGGCGTAGATTTCACCGGCGTTCTCGTCTTCGTCTTCGTAGACGAACACGATGTCGAGGTCGCTGCCGTAGCCCAGCTCCTTGCCGCCCAGCTTGCCGTAGCCAATGATGGCAAAGGCCGGTTCTTCGCGGTGGCGGTTCTTCAGGCGGCCCCAGCACCAGCGCGCCGTCACGCGCAGCATCGTGTCGGCCAGGGCCGAGAGGTCGTCGGCCACCTGCTCGACGCTGAGCACCCCTTCCAGGTCGCGCGCCAGCGTGCGGAACACCTCGGCGTGGTGCGCGCGGCGCAGCAGGTTGAGCAGGGTCTCTTCGTCGTCTTCGTCGGTGGACCGCAGCGCGTCGCGGCGGTTTTCCAGTTCGGCCTCGAACTGCAGCGCATCGAAACGGTCGGTCAGCAGCTGCTGGCTCGCCAGTTCGTCGATCACCCCCGGGTGTTTGAGCAGGTAGCGCGCCGGCCATTTGGCCGCGCCCAGCAGGCGCAGCAGCCGCTCGTGCACCGAAGGCCGCTCCTGCAGCAACGCCAGATAACTCTCGCGCCGCAGCAGCGGCTCGATCCAGTCCGCCAGGCGCAGCGCCGCCTGCTCGTTGACGCGGCCTTCTTCCAGCCAGGCGCCGGTGCGCTCCACCAGCCGCACCAGGCGCAGGCGGGCGTCTTCGCGCAGCGCCAGCACGCGTGGGTGTTCGCACCACTGCGCCACCTTGGCGGCAAAGGCCTCGGGCAGCTGCGGCAACACGCCCTGCAGGCTGTCGACCGCGCTGCGGGTGGCGCCGTTCTTGCCGTTGCAGCCCGCGCCGTTGCAGCCGCCGCCGGACGTGCCACCGAGCAGGATGTCGAACTCCTGTGCCACGGTTTCGCGGTGCGCGTCCAGCGTGCGCAGGAACTCGCACACCGTGGCGCAGCCCATGGTGGCGGCGAGCCAGGCCAGGTCGTCGTCGCGCGTGGGCATCACGTGGGTCTGCTGGTCGTCCAGGTACTGGATGCGGTGTTCCACCCGGCGCAGGAAGTCGTAGGCGGTGGCCAGCGCCTCGGCCGTGGCCGGGGGCATCAGGTTGGCTTTGCACAGGCGCTGCAGCGCGTCCAGCGTCGGGCGCGTGCGCAGCTCGGGGAACTGGCCACCCCGCACCACCTGCAGCAGCTGCACGGTGAATTCGATCTCGCGGATGCCGCCGCGCGAGAGCTTGACGTCGTTGGCCCGGCCCGGGTTGCCCGCTGCGCGCTTGGACGCGTGCTCGCGGATCTGGCGGTGCAGGCTGCGCAGCGAATCGAAGACGTTGTAGTCCAGGTACTTGCGGAACACGAAGGGCAGCACCGCGCCGCGCAAACCGTTCGCACTCTTGTCGCGCACGCAGGCGGCCGGCGCGATCAGCCGGCTCTTGAGCCAGGCAAACCGCTCCCACTCGCGCCCCTGCACCAGGAAATACTCTTCCAGCGCACCCAGCGACACCGCGCTCGGTCCCGAGTTGCCGTTGGGCCGGAGGGCCAGGTCAACACGGAACACATTGCCGTGTTCGGTGGTCTCACCCACCGTGTTGTAGATGTGTTTGACGGCCTTGCCGAAATACTCATGGTTGCTGATGCGGTTGCGTCCCTGCGCGTTCCCGGCGGTCTCGCCGTCGGCGTCGTAGACATAGATCAGGTCGATGTCGCTCGACACGTTGAGCTCGCGCGCGCCGAGCTTGCCCATGCCGATCACCCACAGCTGAGCCCGGGTGCCGCCCTCGGCCAGCGGCGCGCCGTACAGGTCGTCCAGCTCGGCAAAGGCCAGGGTGCAGGCGGCGTCGAGCGCGAGTTCGGCCAGCTCGGTGACCGCCCGCGTCACCGCCTGCAGCGGGGCGTCCTGCTCGCAGTCGAGCACCACCAGGCGCTCCAGCACCAGCTGGCGCAACACGCGCAGCGCCGCGGGCATGGCCAGGCTGCGGGCGAGCAATTGCGCCAGACAGGCCTGCATGCTGGCGTGCACCGGCGCCCCCGGCGGCAGGCAGTCCAGCTCGCTGGCGTAGCGCCGTCGCACGCGCTGCACGAAACGGGAGTAGGCGGCCTCGCGGTGGGCCAGTGTCAGGGCATCCAGGCAGGGTGCGACCGGCGGCACATGGGTTGACAGGGCGGAATCGAGTGCTGGGGAACCGATGTTGGGGCTGGCCGTCATAATTTGCAGTGGATATGAATCAAAGCCCGGCACCTCTCGCGTCTGCCACGAGAACCCCCAGAACCCTTTCCGTGACCGCGCGGCTTTTGTTGTGGATGGTGCTGGCCGCCTGGGGCCTGTTTGCGCTCACCTTCGGCGCCTTGCATGGGTGGATTGTGCCGCGAATCAACGACTGGCGCCCCGAGCTGGAAAGCTGGGCCACCCGGGCTGTGGGGGTACCCGTGAAGGTCGGTGCCATCCGTGCGCAGACGGCGGTTTCGGGCGATGGCGCAAGCGCCGGTTTCCTGCCCAGCCTGGTGCCGGCCTTCGAGCTCGCCGACGTCCGGCTCTTCGACCCGGCGGGGCGCGAGGCCCTGCACCTGCCCAGCGTGCAGGCCTCGGTGTCCGTCCCCTCGTTGTGGCGGCTGGGCTTCGAACAACTGGTGATCGTCTCGCCCGTGCTCGACGTGCGGCGCACCGCCGAAGGCCGCATCGAAGTGGCGGGCCTGGACTTCTCCGGCCCCAGGCCCGAGGACAACGCCGCCGCCGACTGGTTCTTTGCCCAGACCGAGTTCGTGATCCAGAACGGCGTCGTGCGCTGGACCGACGATCTGCGCGCGCAGCCGCCGATCATCCTGACGGACCTCGACTTCGTGGCCCGCAACAGCGCGCGCCGCCACCAGTTCCGCCTCGATGCCACCCCGAGCACCGAATGGGGCGACCGCTTCAGCCTGCGCGGCCGCCTGCGCGAGCCGCTGCTCGATCTCGTGCGGGGGTCCAGCGAACAGACCCCCTGGCACAGCTGGAGTGGCGAGCTCTACGCCGATTTCCCCAAGGCCGACGTCTCGCGCCTGCGCGGCTACCTCGACCTGTCAGCCTGGCAGGTCGACGTGCGTTCCGGCCAGGGTGCCGTGCGCGCCTGGGCCGACGTCGCCAAAGGCCGCATCACCGGCGTCGTCACCGACCTGGCGCTGCAGGACGTGGCCACCCGGCTCGGGCCGAAGCTGCCCGAACTCACGCTGGCCGGGCTGCAGGGCCGCCTGAGTGCCCAGTGGAGCGCCGCCGGTTTCGAGATCGCCAGCGACAACCTGCGCTTTCGCACCCAGGGTGGTGAAGACTGGCCGGGCGGACAACTGCGGCTGCGGCACCAGGCCGCGCGTGGCAACAACCCGGCCAGCACCAGCCTGAACGCCGACCGCATCGAACTCGCCGCGCTGGCCGCCGTGGCCACGCGCCTGCCCCTGCCCGGGGCCAGCCGCGCGCTGCTGAGCAGCCTGCAGCCCGCCGGCCGCCTCGAAGGCTTTGACGCCAGCTGGCAGGGCGTGGCCCCGGCCAGCGCCGAAGCGCAGGCCAGCGACGGACCCGCGCCCGCCGCCTGGCGCCCCGAGCGCTACCGCGCCAAAGGCCGCGTGTCCGGTCTCGCGCTGGCGGCGCAGGCGCGCGCCGCCGTGAACGGTCAGCGTCCGCTGCCCGGGCGCCCCGGTGTGCAGGCCGCCAGCGCCGACTTCGAGTTCAACCAGGACGGCGGCCATGCGCGACTCCAGATCGCCGACGGTTCGGTCGACCTGCCCGGTGTGTTCGAAGACGTGCGCGTGCCGCTCACCCGGTTCGAAGCCGACGCGCGCTGGCGCATCCAGGGCGAGCGCATCGACGCCTGGCTGGACAAGGTGCGCCTGGCCAACGCCGACGCCGAAGGCACGGCCAGCGCCCACTGGCACACCAGCGACCCCGCCACCAGCCCCTCGGACGCGCGCTTCCCCGGCGTGCTCGACCTGACCGCGCGCCTGACCCGCGGCGAGGCCACCCGCGTGCACCGCTACCTGCCGCTCGCCGTCGGCCCGGACGCGCTGCGCTACGTGCGCGAGGCTGTGAAAGGCGGGGCGGTGGGTCCGGTCGATTTCCGCATCCAGGGCGATCTCTGGGACATCCCGTTCAACCAGCCCGGTGCGCGCGGCGAATTCCGCATCACCGCCCAGCTCAAAGAGGTTGATTTCGCCTATGTGCCGCCCTTCCTGCAGGACGAGGGCGATGCCGCCTGGCCGGCCCTCAAGGGCGTCAACGGCCAGCTCGTTCTCGACCGCGCCGCCCTGCGCCTGAGCCGGCTCGACGCCGGGCTCGACGGCGCGCCCGGCGTGCGCCTGAGCCAGGCCGAGGTGGCCATCGCCGATCTGGTCCGCGCCCCCGTGCTCAGCGTGAGCGCCAGCGCCCAGGGGCCGGCCACCGAGGTGCTGGGCTTCGTGCGCAGCTCGCCGGTCAACTTCTTCACCGACCGGGTGCTGGAGCGCGCCACCGTCAACGGCCCCGCCCAGGTGCAGTTCAAGCTCCAGCTGCCGCTGGAGCAGATCGACAAGACCACCGTGCAGGGCAGCGTCCAGTTCAGCGGCAACGACCTGCAGCTCACGCCCGAGGCCCCGCTGCTCGGGCGCACCACCGGGCGCCTGAGCTTCAGTGAAAGCGGCTTCACCGTGGCCGATGCCCAGGCCCGCCTCTACGGCGGCGAGCTGCGCTTCGACGGCGGCATGGTGCCCGTGCCCCGGGGCACGCCGCGCATCCAGTTCCGTGGCCAGGGCAGCGCCAGCGCCCAGGGCCTGAGCGACGGCGGGCTGGGCTTCGTCTCGCGCCTGTTCGGCCAGGCCAGCGGCACCGCCAGCTACAGCGCCGAACTGGGCTTTCGCGCCGGCGTGCCCGAACTGATGGTCACCAGCACCCTGCAGGGGCTCGCCATCAACCTGCCCGCGCCGCTGGCCAAGGCCGCCGCCGACAGCCTGCCCCTGCGCTACGAGAACCGCGTGCTCTCGGTGCTGGCCGATCCCTCGGGCGAAATCGCGCGCACCGACAGCCTGGCCGTCACCCTCGGCCCGCCGGGCCAGCCGCTGGCCGAGCTGCGCTACGAGCGCGACATCACCACCAGCGAGCCGCGCGTGCTGCGCGGCAGCATGGCCGCCGGGCTCGATGCCGGCGAAACCGTCACCCAGCCGGCCACCGGCGTGCAGGCCAACATCCGCTTCCAGCGGGTCGACGCCGACGCCTGGGAGCGTGTCTTCACCGCCACCACCGGCACCGACGTGCGCGCCAGCGTGCAGGCGCCCGACGCCACCGACAACGCCAGCCTGGGCTACCTGCCGTCGAGCCTGGCGGTGCGCGCCGGCCAGCTCATCGTCAGCGGGCGCAGCTTCACCAACGTGGTGGTCGGCGGCTCGCGCGAAGGCAACCACTGGCGCGCCAACGTCGACGCCGAGGAACTCAACGGCTACGTCGAATACCGCCAGCCCGCCGGCAACACCGCCGGCAACATCTACGCGCGCCTGGCCCACCTCAACCTCGCGCCGGCCGCCGCCGCCGACGTCGAGCAACTGCTGCAGCAGCCCACCAGCATGCCCGCGCTGGACATCGCGATCGAAGACCTCGTGCTCTCCAACCGGCGGCTCTCGCGCGTGGAGATCGTGGCGCAGAACCGCGGCACCGCCGCGCGCACCCGCGAATGGCAGCTCACCAGGCTCAACATCGACACCCCCGAAGCGCAGCTTTTCGCCTCCGGCAGCTGGGCCGTGCCCGACAACAGCGCGGGTGCCGTGCGGCGCACCGCGCTCAACTTCAAGCTCGACATCCAGGACGCCGGCCTGCTGCTCACGCGCTTTGGCCGCCCCGGCGTCGTGCGCGGCGCCAAAGGCCAGATCAGCGGCCACATCGCCTGGGTCGGTTCGCCCATGACGCTGGACTACCCCAGCCTCTCCGGCCAGCTCAAGGCCGACGTGCAGAGCGGCCAGTTCCTCAAGGTCGAACCCGGCGCCGCCAAGCTGCTCGGCGTGCTCAGCCTGCAGGCGCTGCCGCGCCGCCTGGTGCTCGATTTCCGCGACGTGTTTTCCGAGGGCTTCACCTTCGACTTCGTGCGCGGCGACGCCACCATCATCCAGGGCGTGGCCCGCACCAACAACCTGCAGATGAAGGGCATCAACGCCGCCGTGCTGATGGAAGGCAGCGCCGACATCGCGCGCGAGCAGCAGGACCTCAAGGTCGTCGTCGTGCCCGAGATCAACGCCGGCACCGCGGCCCTGATCGCCACCGCCATCAACCCCGCCATCGGGCTGGGCACCTTTCTGGCCCAGTTCCTGCTGCGCCAACCGCTGCAAAGCGCCACCACGCAGCAGTTCCACATCACCGGCAGCTGGGCCGACCCGCAAGTGGACAAGGTTGAGAAGTAGCCCCCCGCGCCGCCTGCGGCGTCACCCCCCAGGGGGCAACGCTGGCGGCCCGGCAAAGCCGGTTCCGCGGCGTTCTGGGTGAGGCACTTGCGCCGGATGCGCGACTGGTTTCTGTTACTGCGGTACAAACAGATTTGTAGCTGGGTTCAAAAAAAAGGAGTTCTCATGAAAGTCGCCGCCATCCAGATGGTCTCGGGCATCAGCCTCGACGCCAACCTCAGCGCAGCGCGCGCCCTGCTCGACCAGGCCGCCCACTGCGGTGCCGAGCTGGCCGTGCTGCCCGAGTACTTCTGCTTCATGGGCCAGAGCGACGCCGACAAGCTGCTGCTGGCCGAAACCCCGGGCCTGGGCACGGTGCAGGACTTTCTGTCCGACACCGCGCGCGAACTCAAGCTCTGGATCGTCGGCGGCACCCTGCCCATGGCCACCGACGACCCCCACCACGCCGCCAACGCCTCGCTGGTCTACTCGCCCAAGGGCGAATGCGTCAGCCGCTACGACAAGATCCACCTCTTCCGCTACGACAACGGCCGCGAGAGCTACGACGAAGCGGCCGTGCTGCGCGCGGGCGAAACCCCCACCGTCTTCGACTGTCCCTCGCGCCAGGGCCAGAGCTGGCGCGTCGGCATGAGCGTCTGCTACGACCTGCGCTTCGGCGAGCTCTACCGCATGCTCGCCGCCGACCTGCTGCTGGTGCCCGCCGCCTTCACCCACACCACCGGCCAGGCCCACTGGGAGGTGCTGCTGCGCGCGCGGGCCATCGAAAACCAGGCCTACGTCATCGCCAGCGCCCAGGGCGGCAACCACGACAACGGCCGCCGCACCTGGGGTCACAGCATGGTCATCGATCCCTGGGGCCAGGTCATGGCGATGCAGGCCGAAGGCCCCGGTGTCGTGCTCGCCGATCTCGACATGGCGCGCCTGCACAGCGTGCGCGAACAACTGCCCGCCCTCCAGCACCGCAGGTTGTGAATCCCCCCTGCGCCGCTGCGCGCCTTCCCCCCAGGGGGACCACACCTTTGGCCCGGCAAAGCCGGTTCTTCGGTGTGTGCTGGGTGGACCACCTCGCTCGACCGTGACTGTTCCCGATACCGTTTCCCCCCCGGTGCCGTCCGCAGGCAGCAGCCTGCGCCCGCGCCGGCGGCTGCTGTGGGGCGCGCTGCTGCTGCTGGTGCTGGCCCTGCTGGGCGTGCTGGCCTACCTGGCCGCTGAATACGAAGAAGTGCGCGACCAGAGTGCGCTCGAAGCCGATGCCGAAGCCCTCGCCAGCGACCTTCGCAGCGCCCTGGTGCGCAACGTGCAGACCCTGCAGTCGCTCTACAGCATCGCGGCCAGCCCCGGCGCCTGGTCCGCGCCGGCCGGCGAGGTGCTGGCCGAACACCGCGAGATCGTGCGCCTGGAGTGGCGCGACAACAGCCGCGCGCTCATCGCCCACCGTGACACGCCCTACCTCGCCGACCTCTTCAGCTACCTCGACCGCTCCCAGGCCCTGCCCGACATGCGCCAGGCCTGCGACAACGCGCAGCGCAGCTCCGGTCCCTCGTATTCCCCGAGCTACTTCTGGCCCATGAACGGCGGCCTCGGCCTGGAGCTCATGGACATGTGCCTGCCCGTCGTGCGCAACGGCAAGCCCGCCGGCTTCCTCGTCGCCACCTACTCGCTGCCCGGCCTGCTCGCCGAGCTGGGCAACAAGAACCTGCTGCGCGGGCGCGGCCTGGCCTTCATCGACACCGACGGCACCCGCCTCGCGCTCTACAGCAGCGTCAGCGGCAGCCGCCGCACCCAGGTCGCGCGCGCCCTGCTCGACCTGCCCGGCCACACCATTCTGCTGCGCCTGGAGAGCCCGCGCCTGGGCACCGGCGCGGCCTTCGGACTGCTGCCCAACGTGCTCACCGCCGTCGTCGGCGCGCTCTCGCTGGCCCTGCTCGCCGTGTTGGGCCTGCTCGGGCGCGACATGCGCCTGCGCCAGCGCGCCGAACACGAACTCGGCGACGCCCTGGCCTTTCGCAAGGCGATGGAAAACTCCCTCGTCACCGGCCTGCGTGCGCGCGACATGAGCGGTCGCATCACCTACGTCAACCCCGCCTTCTGCCAGATGGTCGGCCTGCCGCCCGAGCAACTCATCGGCACCGGCCTGCCCGCACCCTGGTGGCCACCCGAGCTGGTCGACGAATACCAGCAGCGCCAGGCCGTGCGCCTGGCCGGGCAGACCTTGCCGCGCGAGGGCTACGAATCCGTCTTCCAGCGCAGCGACGGCACCCGCTTCCCCGTGCTCATCATCGAAGCCCCGCTGATCGACGCCCAGGGCACCCAGACCGGCTTCATGAGCGCCATCCTCGACCTGAGCGAACAGCGCCGCATCGAAGAGCTCAACCGCGCCTCGCAGGAACGCCTGCAGGCCACCGCCCGCCTCGCCACCGTGGGCGAAATGGCCTCGCTGCTCAGCCACGAACTCAACCAGCCCCTCGCGGCCATCGCCAGCTACGCCAGCGGCACGCTCAACCTGCTCGACGAACCGCCCGGCGCCAGCGGGCCCGCCCTGCCGTCGGGCGAGCTGCGCCAGGCCATCCAGCGCATCGGTGAACAGGCCGAGCGCGCCGGGCGCGTCATCAAGAGCGTGGCCGACTTCGTGCGCCGCCGCGAACAGGTGCGCGAAGCCGTCGCCCCCGCCAGCCTGATCGACGCCATCCTGCCCCTGCTCGGCCTGCAGGCCAAGAAGCAGGGCATCCGCGTGCAGACCCAGATCGCGCCCGGCTGCCCGCCCGTGCTGTGCGACCGCACCATGGTCGAGCAGGTGCTGCTCAACCTCGCGCGCAACGGCGTGCAGGCCATGCCCGCCAACGACCCGCCGGCCGCCTCCGGCCTGCGCGTGCTCACGCTGGCGGTCAGCCGCACGCGCCTGCACGCCAGCGACGACGACACCCCCGCCACACCGCCGCGCAAGGTCTGGGTCGAATTCGCCGTCACCGACCACGGCCACGGCCTGAGCGAAGCGGTGCGCCAGCAGCTCTTCACGCCCTTTTTCACCACCAAGGCCGAAGGCATGGGCCTCGGCCTCAGCCTGTGCCGCACCGTCATCGAGCAGCACGGCGGCGCGCTCACCTACGAACCGGCGCTGCCCCGGGGCACGGTGTTCCGGTTCACGCTGCCGGGCGCCTGAGGATGGAGCGCACGGTTCGATCCACCGTTGTGCGGGTCGCTGCCTCCTCTATCATCCCGCCATGACCCAGCACCCCGACGCCCGGATCTTTCTCGTCGATGACGACGCCGGCGTGCGCGACGCGCTGGCCTGGCTGCTGCGCACGCGCCGCCTGCTCAGCGAAGGCTTCGACAGCGCCGACGCTTTCCTGACCGAGATCGCGCGCTGGCACAGCGAACCCCATTCACCCTGCTGCCTGCTGCTCGACGTGCGCATGCCCGGCACCAGCGGCCTCGCGCTGTTCGAACACCTGCTCACCCTGCCCTGGCAGGCCGTCATGCCGGTGATCTTTCTTTCCGGCCATGCCGACGTGCCCACCGCCGTCGACGCCGTCAAGCGCGGGGCCTTCGACTTCTGCGAAAAGCCGTTCTCCGACAACGCCCTGGTCGATCGCGTCGAGCAGGCGCTCAACCAGTCGGCCCAGGTGCTCGCCGCGCGCCGCGCGCAGCGCGAGATGCAGCAGCGGCTGGACTCGCTCACCGAGCGCGAGCGCGACGTCATGAACCTCGTCATCGCCGGCCTGCCCAACAAGCTCGTCGCCGACCAGCTCAACATCAGCGTGCGCACGGTCGAAGTGCACCGCTCGCGCGTGTTCGACAAGATGGGGGTGAAATCGGCGGTGGAGCTGGCCAACGCCCTGCGGCTCGCGTGAGTGAACGAGCGGCCGCGCCGTCTCAGGGCCTGGGCGGACCGTCCTGGTCCCGCTCGCGCTGCACATCCTCGGGCAGCTCGCCCTTCTTGCGCCCGGAAAACATGGTCCACCACACAATGAAAACCAGCAACACCAGCGCGCCCAGCGCTTCAAGCAACAGCAAAGTCATGGCAGGTCGGTCCGGTGGGGGAAATGGGTGGAGAGGTTGGCTGGCGGCCTGCATTGTAGGCAGCCTGCTCGCGGCGTGCTCTTCCGTTCCCATGCCCCCGCGCGCGCCGGTGGACGCACCCGGCGTGGTCGACAGCGGCCCGCTGCCGCCCGCCCTGCAGCGCGGCAAGAGCCTCTGGACCCCCGTGCGCTGGAGCGAACTGCCCGGCTGGGGACAAGACAGCCTGCACGAAGCCTGGAACGCCTGGCTGCGCGGCTGTGAACGGCCTGTCGCCGGGCATGCCGTGCTCTGCAACGAAGCGCGCCCGCTCGCCATCGCCACGCCCGCCGAACAGCGCGCCTGGGTCGAGCGCCGCTTCCAGCCCTACCGCGTCATGGAGCGCGACGGCAGCCTGCCCCAGGGCCTGCTCACCGGCTACTACGAACCCATCCTCGGCGCCCGCCGCCAGCCCAGCGCCAGCCACCGCACGCCGCTCTACGCGCTGCCCGCCGGCTTTCGCCCGGGTCAGCCCTGGTACAGCCGCAAAGACATCGACACCCTGCCCGCCGCCCAGGCCGCGCTGCAAGGCAAGGCCATCGCCTGGCTCGCCGACCCCATCGACGCGCTCATCCTGCAGATCCAGGGCTCCGGCCGGCTCGACATCACCGAGCCCGACGGCCGCCAGCGCCAGGTGCGCGTCGCCTTCGCCGCCCACAACGGCCAGCCCTACCAGAGCGCCATTCGATGGTTGCTTGATCAGCGTGCCATCCGTGATGGATCCTGGGAGGCCACTAAAGCATGGGCCGCGCAGAATCCGGGCCGCGTCAACGAGATGCTCTGGAGCAACCCGCGCACCGTGTTCTTCCGCGAAGAAGCCCTGAGCGAGCTCGACGCCCGCTTCGGCCCGCGCGGCGCGCAAGGCGTGCCGCTCACGCCCGGGCGCTCCATCGCCGTCGATCCGCAAAGCATTCCCTACGGCACCCCGGTCTGGCTCGCCACGCAGGGCAGCGCGCTCAACCAGCAGAAGCTCGTGCTCGCGCAAGACACCGGCGGCGCCATCGTCGGCGCCGTGCGCGCCGACCTCTTCACCGGCTGGGGCGGCTGGACCGACCCCGCCTACCAGCTCGCCGGCCGGCTCAAGCAGCCGCTGCAGCTGTGGGCGCTGTGGCCGCGGTAGGCCGCAGTCAGGTGCCGAGCAGGCGTCGAGACAACACCGACTGCATGTCCCTGCGGCCATCGACGATCAGGTAGATGACAACCTGGTTGCCGCCGACCCGGTAGATCACCCGGTAGGGCTTGAACGCCGTTTGGCGATATGCCTTGATGCCCAGAGCCACCAACTCCCTGGGGTAGCTGCCTCGCTCGGGAAACCGGGCCAGACTCTGCACAACCTCCATCAACTGATCGAGAACGTGGTTGGCGTTGGCCTGGCTGTCGAACTCGGCGATGTACTCGTGGATGGATTCCAGGTCCTGCTCAGCACCATGGGTGAGCAGGACCTCGTAGCGTTTCGGTTTGCCGGCCATCAGGCCATCGCCCGTTTCGCGCGCAGGCGCTCCACAACGTCAGCCACTGGTTTGACCCGGCCGGCTTCAACCTCCTGGCTGCCGAGTGCCAGGATCTTCAACAAGGCGAGAGTCGCCTGGGTTTCTTCGAACGATGCGACATCCTGAAGCACTGCTTTGGCCTCACCGTTCTGAGTGATGACCAAGGGTTCACGCTGCTCGGACAACTGAGCCAGCACCTCCGCGGCGTTGGCCTTCAGATAGCTGATGGGCTTGACTTGAGACGAGTAGCGCATGGTTTTGCCTTTGGGATTCAAATAAGACTAAATATAGTCTTTTTATAGTCTTGTCACCACCGCCTTCAACTCCCAAGCCCAGGCGTGCCCGATCAGCGTCTCCAGCGCCGCAAACTGCGGTTTCCAGCCCAGTTGCGCCGTCGCGGCGCGTGAGTCGGCTACCAGGCGCGCCGGGTCGCCTGCGCGGCGCTCGGCGTACACCACCGGGATCTCGCGCCCCGTCACCGCGCGCGCCGTGTCGATCACTTCCTGCACCGAAAACCCGCTGCCGTTGCCCAGGTTGTAGGCCTGGCTGCCCGCGCCGCCCATCAGGCTCTGCAGCGCCAGCCCGTGCGCCTGGCACAGGTCGTTGATGTGCACGTAATCGCGGATGCAGGTGCCGTCGGGCGTGTCGTAGTCGCGGCCGAACACGCTGATTTGCGGCCGCCGCCCCGAAGCCGCCTGCAACACCAGCGGGATCAGGTGCGTCTCCGGGTCGTGGCGCTCGCCCAGTTCGCCCGCCGGGTCGGCGCCGGCCGCGTTGAAATAGCGCAGGCAGACCGACTTCAGCCCATACGCCCGGTCGTAATCCGCCAGCGCCTGCTCCACCATCAGCTTCGTGCGGCCATACGGGTTGATCGGCTGCTGCCGGTGCTGCTCGTCGATGGTGTCGCTCTGCGGCTCGCCGAAGATCGCCGCCGTGGACGAAAAGATGAACCGCTTCACCCCCGCCGCCACCATCGCGTCCAGCAGGTTCAGCGTGTTCACCACGTTGTTCTGGTAATACTTCGCCGGCGCCACCACCGACTCGCCCACCTGGATGAACGAGGCGAAATGCATCACCGCGTCAAACCGGCCCTCGGCCAGCAGCCGGTCGAGCAGCGCCCGGTCGGCGATGTCGCCCTGCACGAACGTGCCGTGCAACACCGCGTCGGCGTGCCCCCCCGAGAGGTTGTCCAGCGTCGTCACCGCGTTGCCCGCCAGGCCCAGGTGCTTCACCATGTGCGAGCCGATATAGCCCGCGCCGCCCACCACCAGAATGTTCAAGTTGTTCTCCTTCAGATAAATCAATGCTGGATGCCTTCAGAAGTGTCGCCTGATGGCCAGCCAACCGCGCATTCCATACAAGACTTCGACATGCGGTTCGTTCTTCAAATGACCATCTTGCCATAGCACATGGTGCTACACTTTGAACATGCCAACCCACAAGAGAATTTTCAAAACCAAGTCGTTCGACCGGTGGGCAAAAAAGGTTCTGACCGACAAACTGCTTTGCCAAGCCGCACGTGAAATAGAGCAGGGCCTGTATGAGGCCGATTTGGGTGGAGGCATCTGCAAGAAACGTGTGGCTGTCGAAGGGCAAGGCAAAAGCGGGTCTACCCGAACACTGGTTGCCAACCGACATGCCGGCGCCATTATTTTCCTGGTTGGTCGAGAGAAAAATGAACCCGGGACTGATTTTTCCGATGTTGTGGTTGCTGCTGCCAAGGGCATCGCAAACGGGTTGCAGAAACAGCCCATTTCCAAGTTGAACGAGCTTGCCGCTGAAGGCGTACTGAAGGAGATTTGTCATGGCAAAAAAGAGCAATGAGGAAGCCCGCATGCTGCGCGAGCTGCTGGAAACCGCCGAGCAACTCAACAGCTATGGTGTGGTGTCCAAGACCAGTTTGGATGCCGTGCGGACGCTTTGCACGGAGCCGCCCCAATACACACCAGAGCGCGTTGCCGCCCTGCGCACTCAGGTCGCCAAAATGAGCCAGGCGGTGTTTGCCGCCTTCCTGAATGTCAGTGTTTCGACGGTTCAAAAATGGGAATCCCCTACCGCCAACAAACACCCCAGCGGCGCTGCCGCAAAACTCCTCCAACTGGTTGAAACCAAGGGTGTAGACGCGCTGCTCGCCTGATGCGCGTAGTTCAAGCTGCGATCGCGCAATCGATGTGTGGATGCCGCTGCTGCAAGGCCTCAAAGCCCTCCTGGGCCCTGCTGCGCCAGCCCGGGCCGCGCGCCAGCAGATCGTTCCACGCCTCCTGCAGCGCGTCCGGCTCCCTGTTGCTCAGGTAGTCGATCAAGGTCGCTGCCTGCATCAGGTCCTTCGAAGCCTTTTCGGGTTGTTGTCCTGCCAGGCGTTCCCGGTACAGCAAGAGCTTGGCCAGCGCATACCGCTCCGGGCGCGGCACATTCACCACGATCGGGCCGCTGGAGGCGACCAGCACCGACACCACCGGATCCGGCATGGAAAACTCCATGAACTTCAGCGGCTGCAGCGACAGGTTGAGCTGCTTCATGTGGACTGGCGCATCGCTCTCGCGGTGCATGCACGTCAGGAAGTCCAGGTCAAAGTCCGGCTCGTCCTGCTTGATGTAGCGCGTGCCCTCGTTGACCGGCAGAAACCCCATCTTCAGTGAATTGATGGCGCCATGGCCGTCGATCTTCAAGTCGTTGTTGATGGCGAGAGAGATGTTTCGCCCCGGGTGCGCGAAGTCCAGGTCCACTGTGGTGTCGCCGCCGGTCCAGCGCACGCCCATGCGGTTCTGATAGGCCAGGTAAGCATGGGTGCCCACCAGCACCCCACCCGCGCGAAACAGCCCATGATCGGCCAGGCGGGTCAACACCCGGGCATGTTTCGGGATGACGCTGTAGCAGCCCAGGGCCATCGCCGCCTCACACATGGCCCCCAGGTGCGCCTTCGCCTGCCGGGCCAGCGGGTCGGCCCGCTCATCCATGAGCGCTTGCGTCGCCTCGTCGTCGGGGCCCACATAAATCTGCTGTGGCTTGCCATCGGGCAGCTTGAACTGGTAGTACCAATACCGCTGCCCCTTGATCTTCTTGCTGACAAAGCCACCGGGCAGGTCGGCCATGGAACGATGCAGGTCGCGCTGGCGAGCCGCCTGCACCAGGCCGGCATAGGCGGTCTGAGCAGCAGCGGACTGTTCAACGAACAAGGGCATGGTTATACGCCGAAAAAATTAATGGAAGTATAACTTTGACATCGCGACAGCGACAGTCTGGACGGCCTTGCTGCAAAAGCGTAGGATTAAATCCTATTCGTTTCAAGGGGCCAACCATGCGAACCACCCAGCAAATGAGCATCACCCTCCCCAACGACATGGCGGATGTGGTGAAAACCAAGGTGCGGATGGGGGAGTACGCCACCGAGAGCGAAGTCATTCGCGACGGCCTGCGTGCGCTCCTGGCGCGCGATCGAGCCGTTGAAAGCTGGCTGCACCACCAGGTAGGCCCCGCCTACGATGCGCTCAAGGCAGATCCATCCCGCGCCGTCACCGTGGACCAGATGCGTGCCCGCCTTGCATCCGAGCATGCCAAGGCGCGATGAGCTATCGACGTGCGGCCCGGTCTGCGCATCACCAACTACAAGAAGCGGGCCGTGATCGCATTCGATGTAGATGCTGATGTGATTTCCGTCATTGGCGTCTACTACGGCGGGCAGGACTACGAAACGATTTTGCAGGACGATCAAGACGCCTGAGCCGACGTCAACGTCTTGGCCGCCCAGTCGCAAAAAAAGCCCCGAAGGGCTTTTTTTGGGGCTGCTGGCCGGGGATCAGCTGCGGCTGATCGGGGGGCGTGCGGGTGGACGGACCACCACCACGGGCGGGGTCACCACGGGGGTCTGGGTGGGTGGGGTCACCGTGGCGCCGTTGTTGGGCTTGCGGTTTTCTTTCACCTTGTACGCCACCGCCAAGCCACCGGCGATGCCACCACCGATCAGCAGGTTGCTGTTGCCGGCGAAGTTGCTGCCTTGCCCTGCGCGGGCGGCCACGTTTGCCTGGCAGGCCGCTTCGGTGGCGGGCATCGACTGACCGGCGGTCAGCACGGCCACGCAGCCGCTGGCGAAGGTCACGGTGGCGGAACCCGTGGCGACCAGGTTGGCGCCGGTGGGCACGGCCATGCCGGGGGTGACGCTGACCATCTGGTTGCCGGTCGACATCGTGACCATGCCGGTCATCGAGGTGATGTTGGCCTGGGCGAAGGCGGAACCGACGGCGGCGTGCCGGCGGGCGGGCTGATCTCGAAGCGGAAGCGGTAGCGCGCGCCGGGTTCGATGCTGAGTTCGCGCCGTTCGAGGGCGACCCAGGGGCGGCAGCTGTCGGGGGCGAGTTCGGTGCTGAAGCTGACGGCGTTGTCGGCGTTGAAGGTCCAGTCGGCGGTGTAGACGCGGTAGTTGCCTTTTTGCTGGCCGACGTGCTGGATTTCGAGCACCTGGCGCAGGGGCTTGCCGGCGTCGGCCTGCACTTCAAAGCGTGGCGGCGAGATGTAGGCGGCGAAGCCCTGGGCGAACGCGGCGCCGGGCAGCAGGGCAGCGAGTCCCGGGGCGGCGGTCAGGAGCGCCGCGGTCAGGCGGGAGGCGGGCAGGAGGTTCATGGGCGCTGGGTGCCGGGGGTCGAGTCGGTGTCGATCTCGAAATGGAAGTGGAGGCGGCGGCTGGCGCTTTGCCAGTCGGGGCCGGAGCGCAGGCGCACGAGCATCTGGTCGCTCAGGGTGCCGGCGCTGATGGGGCCGGCGTAGACCAGGGCGCGTTCACCCGAGACGAGGCGCCCGGCGAGCAGCTTGCCTTCGGTGGTCCAGACGGCTTCGAGGGTGGCGCTTTCGTCGCGCGGCAGCACCATGTAGACGCGGCCGCTGTGGCCGATCCAGGCCTGGGTGTCGATGCGGATGTTGACGCGCACCCAGGCTTCCATGCCGCCGTCGACGTCGCTGCGGGTCTGCGGCCGCCACTGCATCTGGGCGGTGGGCGGCACGGTGTGGCTGAGCGAGTCGTCGAGCCGGTGGGTTTCGGCGCTGGCCGCGCCGGCGGCGAGGGCCAGCAGCAGGGCGGCGGCGGTGCGGCGGGCGGTGGGCGTCATGGGGTGGTCAGGGTGTAGGTGACCTGGCCGGTGTAGGTGCCGGCGGCCCGGATGGCGCTGTTGGCGTAGCGGAAGGTGTGGCAGTTTTCGATGTAGCGGTTGGCCGGGATGGTGGCCAGGTTCTGCGTGCCGCCGTTGAAGGTGCCGGCGGGTATGACGCCGGGCACGCTGCTGCCGGGGGCGGAGACGGTCCAGCTGATCTGGCTGAAGGGGATGGTGTCGCCGGCGGCGTTGGTCAGGTTGGCGGGCGATGTCACGCGCAGGGTGGCGCTCGCGGGTTGGTTGTTGCGGTCGCGGCGGTAGGACGCGCCGATCATGACCTGCGTGGCCGGGGTGGGGCAGGTGGCGTAGTTGTCGCCATAGAGGCTGCGGGACTGGGTGCTGTCGCTCGTCATGGCCTGGGGCGTGCCGCTGAGCAGCTGGGCGGTGCTGAGGTTGGCGCTGACCAGGTTGACGGTGTTGTTGGTGGTGTTGAGCGTGCCGTTACCGACGTGCAGGAAGACGCGGCGCGGCGCGCTGGCGATGGTGAGCGACCAGGCGTGGGCCGTGGCCGTTTCGGCACCCCACAGCACGAGCAGCGCCAGGGCGGTGAGCTGGCGGGCGGTGGGCGGGCGCTGGACGGGCGGCTTCATGGGCGCGTGGTGATCGGCAGGGGGTTGGCGGTTCCGCACGGGACGGCGCTCAAAAAACAAACGGAGGGCTGCTGCGCGCTGGCCCTCCGCTGGTTGGTTGGTGGCCGGTCGGGGTGCCCGGCCGGCCTGCGCTTGCCGCTGAATCAGGGAGCGACGGCGGTGTAGGTGACTTGCGTGGTGTAGACGCCGGCACCCACGGGAGCGGTGGCGCCCTGGTGGTTGTAGCTGAAAGCCCAGGTGCCACTGCGGTTGACGACGCGGCCCGAGGTCGCTGGCACCGTGACGGCGGCAGCGTTGAAGGCCGGGTGGGCCAGGTTGCCGGTTGGGGTGGTCACGGCAATTCGCGACAACGGGATGGTGCTGGTGCCGTCGCTCAGGTCGGCGCCGGCGGATCCGAAGTCCACGCTGCCCACGTTGGACAGCAGGGCGACCTGCACCGGGCTGCCGGTGGAGGGGCTCACCGCGCCGTCCACGCTGACCTGGGGATCGGTCAGCACGAAGGCCACTTCATTGACCGTGTTGTCGTTCGAGAGGATGTCACCGGTGCCGACCTTGAGGGCGATGAAAGCGGGGATCTCGATGCGGAAATTCAGACGCGCCTGCGCACCGGGGCCATCGGTTGCGGTACCGGTCACCAGTTGGGATTCGGCCGAAGCCAGCAGGGGGGCGGCCAGCGCCAGGGCCACTGCGGTTTTGACGAACAGAGAATTTTTCACGACGTTTCCTTGGATTTGAGAGAGATCAGCTTGGACACTTTCTGGTTAATGAACCGCAGTGTTCTGGGGTGCATGTTACAAAAAGCGACAGTCTCAGACAACCGGGTACGTATGAAAAAATACACAAATTCAAGTATTTACGACAGATATGTCAACCAACGGTGGAATTTTGAGGACGGGCGGCATCCAAAAGGTTCAAGTTTTGCGTCCGCCGGTCGTGGCTGGTGATTTAGTCAACAAATGCGAGAGCGGCAAAGCGCCCGCGGCCTTCACTTCGCCGAGCGAAAAGCTGGTGTGCAGGTCTTTCACGTTGGGCAGGTTGATCAGCACTTCGCGCGCGAAACGGCTGAATTCGCCCAGGTCGGGGCAGACGACCTGCAGCTCGAAGGTGCCGGAGCCGCTGATGTAGTGGCAGGAGACGATTTCGGGGATGTCGCGGATGGCCGCTTCCATCTGGCGCAGGGCATCGCCGCTGTTGCGTTCGGCGTCGATGCGCACGAAGGCCAGCACGCCCAGGCCGATCTTGCTGCGGTTGATCTCGGCGCGGTAACCGAGGATGAACCCGGCCTCTTCCAGCGCCCGGACCCGCCGCCAGCACGGCGCCGCCGACAGGCCCACGCGGCTGGCCAGCTCGGCGTTGGTGAGCCGGCCATCGGTCTGCAATTCGTTCAGGATGGCGACGTCAAACTTGTCGAGTGTTTCCATGATGGATGGTGTTCGCGTTGGCGTTCGGCGGGATCGTCTGGGTGACGTGTCCACCGGGTGTCAATGCGCGGACGGCGATGTCCTGCGCGGTGAGCGGGCCGGATTTTCGGACGCGGATTTCGAAGCCGCTGCTCAATGGGGCCGGGGGGTAGTGCTGCTGGACGTCGGGCCGCTCGACGGCCTGCCAGGCTTCGATGGGGACGGCGCTGCCCTGGACCGTGACGATGAATCCGGCGGCGGGCTCGACTTTCCAGAGCAGGGCCCAGCCGGTGATCTTGAGGCATCCGGCCTGCTCTTCCAGGATGTCGACACTGCCCACCACGGGCAGCTGGAGGCTGGCGCTGTCGGCCTCGGGTGGGGCTGCGGATTTTGTCAGCAGGTCGGCAGGGTCGGCCAGGGCGATGTGCCCGGCGATGGCCTGGCACCGGGCGGTCAGGTCAGCGATGTGCTGCGGGCACGGCGGGGCGGGCACATCGTTGTTGTCGTGGTGGAGAAAGAACTGGTCGTCGAGCAGGTGGTCCTCCTGGAAGGCCCTGCCGCGCGGGGCTTTGCGGAGCACGAACTCGGCATAGGACTTGACGACATAGTGGTTGATGCGAAACCGTGTCCAGCACACATCGCCGGACTGGCTCGGGTTGCGCTGGCCGGCGTGAAAGTAGTCGCGCTTTTCGGAGCCATCGGTGTGCAGGTAGCGGTAGCCAGGCTTGAGCTGGCAGCTGTGCGGGCAGACGAATCCGGCAAAGGCGTCCATCCGGATGATGGACTTGAAGTGGTGGTTCAGATGGTCCTGCTGCGGGGCATGGTGCAGAAAGCGTTCCGTCACGAGCCCGCTTTCTTCGGCCAGTTGCATGGACGAACCGTAGGTGGCCCAGTTCAGCGCCAGGGCCCCGGCATCGGGGTGGGCCTGGAGGGTGTCTTGCAGGAGCCCGGACACCGTGTCCGGGTACTGGCCGGGCGAGAGAAACTCGTCGGCGTCCAGGAAGGCCATCCAGTCGACTTCATGGCCATGGCGGCGGACGATGGCTTCGTAGACGGCGAGCTGCGGGTTGGTTTCCGGCACCGTGGCATAGGTGATGCAGGTGATGGGCAGTGTCTGGCTCAGCGCCTGAAGCAGGGGCCAGGTGTGGTCGCTGCTGTCGTTGCTGACGATATAGAAATGGTCGAACCCCATCAGGAGATGGTGAGCCAGCCACTCGATCAGGTACCGGCCTTCGTTCTTCATGATGGCGGCCAGGCCGACACGGGGTTTGTGTGTGTTCATGGGTATCAAGCCGGACGGGCACCGGGGCGGGGGCACGGTGCGGGAAGCAAACGTAACAAGTTGATTCTATGGTGGGTGAGCGGCATGAAAGGCCTGTTGCACAGGAGCGCCAGAACAGGCCGGGTGCTGGGCTCCCGCGGTCACGTTGCTGCAGTGCGGTGCGACCAGACGTGTTCAATCTTCCAATAAAAGGATGCAGAAGGAAAGGATCTTTCTTGAACGGGGCAAACACGGACATGAAAAGCAAACACCTGTCAGCGCCCGGGTCATACACTGTGCGGCACACTGAAAGCGGCTGACGGAGCCGGTTGCCGGTGTTCCACGCCGCTCACGAGGCGGCTCCCAGACTTGCCAGGAGACAACAAGATGAACGCCCCACTGCCTGAACACATCCGCCGCGCGCTCGAAACCGTCACGCTCGACGACAAATATTCCCTCGACCACGGCCGCGCCTTCATGAGCGGCGTGCAGGCGCTGGTGAAGCTGCCGATGCTGCAGCGCCAGCGCGATGCGCTGCAGGGCAAGAACACGGCGGGTTTCATCAGCGGTTACCGCGGTTCGCCGCTCGGCGGTTACGACCAGGCCCTGCAGAAGGCCGCGCCCTACCTGAAGGCGCAGAACATCGTCTTCCAGCCGGGGGTGAATGAAGAGCTGGCAGCGACCGCGCTCTGGGGCACGCAGCAGCTGGGTTTTGCCCCGCCCGGCTCCAACAAATTCGACGGCGTGTTCGGCATCTGGTACGGCAAGGGCCCGGGCGTGGACCGTTGTTCCGATGTGTTCAAGCACGCCAACATGGCGGGCACCACGCCCTGGGGCGGCGTGATCGCGGTGGCCGGTGACGACCACGTGGCCAAGAGCAGCACCGCCGCGCACCAGAGTGATCACATCTTCAAGGCCTGTGGCCTGCCGGTGTTCTTCCCGTCCACGGTGCAGGACATCCTGGACCTGGGCATCCACGCCATCGCCATGAGCCGTTTCAGTGGCGTCTGGGCGGGCATGAAGACGATCCAGGAAATCGTCGAATCCAGCGCCACGGCCATGATCGATCCCGAGCGCGTCGAGATCGTGATCCCCGAATTCGACATGCCGCCCGGCGGCCTGCACATCCGCTGGCCCGACGCCGCGCTGGAGCAGGAGGCGCGCCTCTTCGACTACAAGTGGTACGCCGCGCTGGCCTACATCCGCGCCAACAAGCTCAACCACAACGTGATCGCCGGCCCGAATGATCGCTTCGGCATCATCGCCAGCGGCAAGGCCTTCAACGACACGCGCCAGGCGCTGCTGGACCTGGGCCTGGACGATGCCACCTGCCAGCGCATCGGCCTGCGCCTGCACAAGGTGAACGTGGTCTGGCCGCTGGAGGCACAGACCACGCGCGAATTCGCCACCGGCCTGCGCGAGATCCTGGTGGTGGAAGAGAAGCGCCAGGTCATCGAATACCAGCTCAAGGAAGAGCTCTACAACTGGCGCGGCGACGTGCGGCCCAACGTGCTGGGCAAGTTCGACGAGGTCGAAGGCGACTTCAGCGGCGGCGAATGGTCCATGCCCAACCCGAGCGCCCACACCCTGCTGCGGGCGAATGCCGACCTCACGCCGTCCATCATCGCGCGCGCCGTGGCCCGCCGCCTGCGCAAGCTGGGTGTGCCAGACGACGTGATGGCGCGCATCGACGCGCAGCTCGCCATCCTGACGGCGCAGGAGCAGTCGATGCAGACCCTGCTGACCCAGGGCGTGGAAGGCGCCGAGCGCCAGCCCTGGTTCTGCTCGGGCTGCCCGCACAACACCAGCACCAAGGTGCCCGAGGGCTCGCGCGCCATGGCCGGCATCGGCTGCCATTTCATGACCATCTGGATGGACCGCGCCACCGTGGGCTTCACACAGATGGGTGGCGAGGGCGTGCCGTGGATCGGCCAGCAGCCGTTCAGCCACGACCAGCACATGTTCGCCAACCTGGGCGACGGCACCTACTTCCACAGCGGCATCCTGGCGATCCGCCAGAGCATCGCCGCTAGCGTGAACATCACTTACAAGATCCTCTACAACGACGCGGTCGCCATGACCGGCGGCCAGCAGGTGGGCGAGCGGCCCGAGGGCCACAGCGTGGTGCAGATCGCGCAGAGCATGCGCGCCGAGGGCGCGGTGAAGATCACCATCGTGACCGACGAGCCGGAGAAATACGCGTCGGTGCAGGGCCTGCCGAGCGGCATCGCGATCCAGCACCGCGACACGCTGGACGCGGTGCAGCGCGAGTTCCGCGAGATCAAAGGGACCACGGTCATCATCTACGACCAGACCTGCGCGACCGAGAAGCGCCGCCGCCGCAAACGCGGCACCCTGGTGGACCCGGCCGAGCGCGTGGTGATCAACGAGCTGGTGTGCGAAGGCTGTGGCGACTGCAGCGTGCAGAGCAACTGCCTCTCGGTGGAGCCGCTGGAGACCGAGTTCGGCCGCAAGCGCACCATCAACCAGAGCAGCTGCAACAAGGACTTCTCCTGCGTCAAGGGCTTCTGCCCGAGCTTTGTGTCCGTCGAAGGCGGCCAGCTGCGCAAGAAGGACCAGAAGGCCGGCGCGGCGCAATGGACTGGTGGCGCGGTGCCCGCCCCTGCCCTGCCCGCGCTGGGCGACGAGGCCTGGGGCATCATCGTCGCCGGCGTCGGTGGCACCGGGGTCATCACCATCGGCCAGCTGCTGGGCATGGCGGCGCACATCGAGGGCAAGGGCATCGTCACGCAGGACGCGGCGGGCCTGGCGCAAAAGGGCGGCGCGACCTGGAGCCACGTGCTGATCGGCGCGCACCAGGACACCATCCGCACCACGCGCGTGTCCGCCGCCTCGGCCGACCTGGTGATCGGCTGCGACCCGATCGTGGCCGCACACAAGGAAACCTGGCAGCGCCTGCGCGAAGGCCGCAGCCACGTGGCGCTCAACGCCAGCGCCACGCCGACGGCCGCCTTCGTGACCAACCCGGACTGGCAAAACCCGGCGCAGGCCTGTGTGGACGCCCTGACCCGCAGCCTGGGCGCGGACGAGGTGGGCGTGTTCGATGCCGAAGCCGCTTCGACCAGGCTGATGGGCGACAGCATCTACACCAACCCCATGATGCTGGGCTACGCTTGGCAGCGCGGCTGGGTGCCGCTGGGGCACGATGCGCTGATGCGCGCCATCGAGCTGAATGCGGTGCAGGTGGAGAAGAACAAGGCCGCCTTCGAATGGGGCCGCCGCGCCGCCTTCAACCCGCAGGCCGTGGCCGCGCTGGTGACGCCGGCGGGCACCGGGGCGCAGGTGATCCAGTTCAAGAAACGCGAGAGCGTGGCCGAGCTGATCGCGCGCCGGGTCGAGTTCCTCACCGGCTACCAGAACGCGGCCTACGCGGCCGACTACCAGCACTTCGTGGAGAAGGTGCGGGCGGTGGAAGCGCCGCTGGGCAAGTCCACGCTGACGGCGGCCGTGGCGCGCTACCTCTTCAAGCTGATGGCCTACAAGGACGAGTACGAGGTGGCGCGGCTGCACAGCGACCCGGCGTTCCACGCCCGGCTGGCGAGCCAGTTCGAGGGCGACTTCAAGCTGCGGGTGCACCTGGCGCCGCCGATCCTGGGCAAGAAGAATCAGAAGGGCGAACCGGTGAAGCAGAAGTTCGGACCCTACATGTTCACCGCCTTCCGCTGGCTGGCGAAGTTCAAGGGCCTGCGCGGCACGGCGCTGGACATCTTCGGCCGCACCGAAGAGCGCCGCGCCGAGCGCGCCCTGATCGGCGAATACCGCAGCGCGATCGAGGAACTGCTGGACACGCTGGACGCGGGCAACCACGCGCTGGCACTGGAGATCGCCAGCGTGCCCGAGCAGATCAAGGGCTACGGCCACGTGAAGGCGCGCAACCTGGCGGCGGCGAGCAGCCGCTGGGCGGGGCTGCGCGAACAGTGGCGCCGTGGCGAACAGGCCGAAGTGCGCGTGGCCTGACCGCCGCACCCGCCACCGCGGGGCCTCTTGTGGCGGCCGCACCGGCCTGCGGGGGGCCGCATACAATCAAAGGCTGATTCCGGATCGCCCGGGTGACCTGTGCGCAGGCTGCCCGGGCATTGGCGTTTTTTGAACTGATTTTTGTTGGAGACCTCTGTGTTCATTTCTTCTGCTTACGCCCAGGCCGCCGCTGGCGGTGATACCCAGTCCACGATCATGGGCCTGCTGCCCCTGGTGCTGATGTTTGTGGTGCTCTATTTCGTGATGATCCGCCCGCAGATGAAGCGCCAGAAAGAGCACAAGGCCATGGTCGAAGCGCTGGCCAAGGGCGATGAAGTCGTGACCGCCGGTGGTTTCCTGGGCAAGGTGTCCAGAATCGGCGAAATCTACATCGGTGTGGAACTCGCCAGCGGCGTGGAAGTCCAGATGCAGCGCTCTGCCGTGACGCAGGTGCTGCCCAAGGGCACGATCAAGTAACACCCCCGCGCCGGGCCACTGCGTGGTCCGTCACCCCCTCAAGGGGGCAGTGCCTGCAGCCCGGCAAAGCCGGTTCTGCGGCACTCTGGTTTGAAGACATCTCTGCGCCGAAGGGCCTGTTTCTCATGAATAGATACCCGCTCTGGAAGTACCTGATCATCGCGGTGGCGCTGGTGATCGGGGCTCTGTATGCCCTGCCCAACCTGTTTGGCGAGTCGCCCGCGGTGCAGGTGTCGGCCGCCCGGACCGCGGTGAAGGTGGATCTCTCCACCGTCACGCGGGTGGAGCAGGCGCTGAGCGCGCAGGGACTGGTGGCTTCGACGGTGCAGTTCGAGGGCACGTCGGTGCGGGCGCGGTTTGAAGACACCGACACCCAGCTGAAGGCGCGTGACGCCATCGAGCGCGCGCTCAACCCGGATCCGGCCGACCCGAGCCACGTGGTGGCCCTGAGCCTGCTGCCGCGCACCCCTTCGTGGCTGGCGGCGCTGGGCGCTTCGCCCATGTACCTGGGCCTGGACCTGCGTGGCGGCGTGCACTTCATGCTGCAGGTGGACATGCCGGCGGCGCTGCAGCGCCGCGCGGATGTGTTCGCGGGCGATCTGCGCACCGCGCTGCGCGAGAAGAACGTGCGCCACGGCGGCGTGAACCGCAACGGGGTGGACATCGAAGTGCGCGCGCGCGATGCCGCCACGCTGGAAGCGGTGCGTGCCGTGATCCAGGACCAGTTCCCGGACCTGGTGTCCAGCGACACGCCCGACGGCAGCGGGTTCCGGCTGCTGGCCACGATCAAGCCGGAAGCGGCGCGCGCGGTGCAGGACCAGGCACTCAAGCAGAACATCACCACGCTGCACAACCGCATCAACGAGCTGGGCGTGGCCGAGCCGGTGATCCAGCAGCAGGGCGCGGACCGCATCGTGGTGCAGCTGCCCGGCGTGCAGGACACGGCCAAGGCCAAGGACATCCTGGGCCGCACCGCGACGCTGGAGATGCGCCTGGTGGACGAGAGCGCCGAAGGGCGCGCCGCCGCCGACGGCACGGGGCCGGTGCCGTTCGGCGCCGACCGCTTCCCGATGCGTGACGGGCGCCCGGCGATCGTCAAGAAGCAGGTGCTGGCCACGGGCGAGAACCTGACCGATGCGCAGGCGGGCTTTGACTCGCAGCAGCAGGAACCGAGCGTGACGCTCTACATGGACGCCAAGGGCGGGCGCGTCATGCGCGACGTCAGCCGCGAGAACATCGGCAAGGGCATGGCGATCATCCTGTTCGAAAAGGGCAAGGGCGAGGCGATTTCCGTGGCCACCATCCGCGGTGAACTGGGCAACCGCTTCCAGATATCGGGCAGCATGAACATCGTCGAGGCCAACGACCTGGCGCTGCTGCTGCGCGCGGGTTCGCTGGCCGCCCCGATGGAGATCATCGAGGAGCGCACCATCGGTCCGAGCCTGGGCGCCGACAACATCGCCAAGGGCTTCAACAGCGTGATGTGGGGCTTTGCGGTGATCGTGGCCTTCATGTGCGCCTACTACATGCTGTTCGGCGTGTTCTCCAGCCTGGCGCTGGGTTTCAACCTGGTGTTGCTGGTGGCTGTGCTGTCGATGCTGCAGGCGACGCTGACGCTGCCCGGCATTGCCGCCATGGCGCTGGCGCTGGGCATGGCGATCGACTCCAACGTGCTGATCAACGAGCGCGTGCGCGAAGAGTTGCGCAATGGGGCTTCGCCGCAGTCGGCCATCAACGCGGGCTACGAACACGCCTGGGGCACGATCCTAGACTCCAACGTCACGACCCTGATTGCGGGTGTGGCGCTGCTGATTTTCGGCTCGGGCCCGGTGCGCGGGTTTGCGGTGGTGCACTGCATCGGCATCCTGACCAGCATGTTCTCGTCGGTGGTGTTTTCCCGCGGACTGGTCAACCTCTGGTATGGCCGTCAGAAGAAGCTCAAGACCGTGTCGATCGGCACCGTGTGGCGGGCCGGCGGCAAGGCACCCGCGATCAAGGCCGACTGAGCGGCACACCTTCAAGGAACCAGCATGGAGTTTTTCCGCATCCAGAAGGACATCCCGTTCATGAAGCACGCCATCGTGCTGAACGCGATTTCCGCCATCACTTTCGTCGCCGCGGTCGCGTTCCTCGTGCTCCGCGGACTCAACCTGTCGGTGGAGTTCACGGGCGGCACGGTCATGGAGGTGGCCTACGAGCAGCCGGCCGACCTGGCCGCCGTGCGCCAGGTGGTCGAGTCCCTGGGCTACGCCGATGTGCCGGTGCAGAACTTCGGCACGTCGCGCGATGTGTTGCTGCGCCTGCCGGTGCTGGCGGGCAAGAGCTCGGGCGAGCAGAGCGAGGCTGCACTGGCCGCGCTCAAGGCGCAGAACCCCGCGGTGGAGCTGCGCCGTTCCGAGTTTGTGGGCCCGCAGGTGGGCCAGGAGCTGGTGGAGGACGGCCTCAAGGCGCTGGCGCTGGTGATCGTCGGCATCATGATCTATCTGGCGGTGCGCTTCGAGTGGAAATACGCCGTCTCGGCCATCATCGCCAACCTGCACGACGTGGTCATCATCCTGGGCTTCTTCGCCTTCTTCCAGTGGGAGTTTTCGCTCGCCGTGCTGGCGGCGGTGCTGGCGGTGCTGGGTTATTCGGTCAACGAATCCGTGGTGATTTTTGACCGCATCCGCGAGAGTTTCCGCCGCCACCGCAAGAAGACGACGCCGCAGATCATCGACCACGCGATCACCTCCACGATCAGCCGGACCATCATCACCCACGGTTCGACCCAGATCATGGTGCTGTCGATGTTGCTGTTTGGCGGTCCGACGCTGTACTACTTCGCGCTGGCCCTGACCATCGGCATCCTGTTCGGCATCTATTCGTCGGTGTTTGTGGCCGCGGCCATCGCCATGTGGCTGGGCATCAAGCGCGAAGACCTGATCAAGCCGGGCAACAAGGCATCCGAGGTCGATCCCGGCGACCCCAACGGGGGGGCCGTGGTCTAAGCACAAACACCCGGACTCAGACCACCTGTTCGTCGAAAGCTCTGAGTCCATTCGTGTCATACTGAAACCATCGTGTCCCTACCTGATCAGCACGTCTCCTCTCTGGCCAAGCAGGCGCGTGAACTCTTTGTGGTTCATGTGGGGCGTGCGCTTCCCGAAGTGGTCAAGGCCTGTGACACACGGCTGGCCACCATCCTCGATCAGGCCGGTCCGGCGCGCGAGATGCAGGAGCGCCGCGACGCCTGGCTGGCGTTCCAGAAAAACCAGACCACCTGGCTGAACCAGTCCCGCAAGGCTCTGCAGCGCACCCTGCTGCCGCAAGCGGCTTCAGACAGCCTGGCCAGGAACGAGCCGGGGCGGCTGGAGTTGATGGCCGAAGGCGCCATGGACGACCAGATCCTCGCTTCGCGACTGGCGATGCGTGTGTTGGACCAGGCTTCCACCGAACTCAACGAACTGCGCCTGCGCATCCAGCACCTGGAAAAGCGCCAGGAGCTGCCGCGCGGTGACGTGCTGTTGCCCGACGTCGTGACCCGCATCCTGGTGGACCAGTGGCTGGATGCGCAGATGACCCGCGAGGGCTGGTTGCTGGTGCAGGACGCCCTGGCGCCGATGTTGGCCAAGCGAATGCACGAGGCCTACCAGGCGGCCAACGAACTCCTGGTCTCCAGTGGGGTGATGGAAAAGATCGACCTGCAGGCACTGGTCAGGCGCGCACCCGGGAGCCGTTCGAACGCGCCGGCCGGAGGCGATGCGGCTGCGCAGGTTGCGGATGGCGAAAGCCGTGGCGGTGCGACCGACCCATACGGTCCCGGGTCGGGTGCGGCACCGGCTTCGGGTGGCGTTCAGGGCAGCCCGGGCAGCAGGGACGCACAGGCACAGCGCAGCGGCATGTCCTCCTCGGCCATGGGTGTGCACGAAGAAACCCGCATGATGACCAGCACTTCGCCGCTGGCCAGGGCCCGCATGCGGGCTCAGGGCGTGGTCGGTCGTCTCAAGCGCATGCTGATCGACCGCGTGGGTGGTGATTTTGAAGCGACGCAGTTGCTGCCACCCTCTCCCCACCTGGTGCAGGCGATGCAGCGCCTTGCCCCCGTGGTCAGTGTCGACGCCGGCTTGCCGCAGACCGGCAGCACCGGTTCGGGCGCGGTGTATGCGGACGCCTCCCATGTCGAGCGTGCGGCCACGGCCCTGCGCCAGCGCACCGTTGAACTCAAGCAGGCCGCCGAGACGCCCACCGAAAGGGCCACCATCGAGGTGGTGGCTCTGATGTTCCAGAGCATCCTGGCCGAGGAGCGCATTCCGGCCACCGTGCGGGTCTGGTTTGCCCGTTTGCAGATCCCGGTGCTGCGGGTGGCGCTGGCCGAACCCGAGTTTTTCAGTGCCCTGCAACACCCGGCGCGTCGCCTGATCGATCGCATGGGTTCCTGTGTCATGGGCTTCGAGTCCAATGTCACCTCGACCGCGCTGGAGATGGAAATCAAACGCGTGGTGCAGGTGATCGAACAGTACCCGGAAACCGGACGCCGGGTGTTCCAGCTGGTGTTCGACGAGTTCCAGAAGTTCCTGTCCACCTACCTCAGCGAACAGGGCAGCGCCAGCCGGTTCGTCTCGGTGGCCCAGCAGGTGGAGCAGAAGGAAACGCTGTCGGTGCAATACACCATCGAGCTGCGCAAGCTGCTCGACGACCTGCCGGTGCGCGACGAGGTGCGCCAGTTTCTGTTCAAGGTCTGGGTCGAGGTGCTGGCGGTGGCCAGTGTCAAGTTTGGGCTCAAGCACGAAGAAACCACGTCGCTCAAGCGGGTCGCCTCCGATCTGTTGTGGGCAGCGAGTGCCAAACCCAACCGCAACGACCGGGCCCGGGTGATCCAGCAACTGCCCAGCATCCTGCAACGCCTGCGCCAGGGCATGGGCTTGCTCGGCTACCCGGCCGGCCTCCAGGACCAGCACATCAAGTCGGTCAGCGACACCCTGGCCGATGCGTTCATGTCGCGCACGGAGCCGATCTCGCAGGAAAGCCTGGACAAGCTCTCCGAGCGCCTGGCCAACCTGGAAGACTTCCTGCCGGAAAGCGGTACGGGCGATCTGGACCTGGACAACGAGAGCATCGAGATGATCACTGGCGTGGACTCCAGCAACATCGAGGTGATCAGGCACGGTGGCAGTCAGCCCAACGAGGCGATGCGGGCCTGGGCGGTGGAGCTGCAGATCGGCTCGTGGTTCGGTCTGGACCACAATGGCAAGCTCAACAGCGTGCAACTGGCCTGGCGCAGCGACCGTGGCCAGCTCTACATGTTTGTGACCAACAGCGGGCGCTGTTTCCTCGTGCAGGCCAGTCGCGTGGCGGCCTATCTGCAGGCGGGCTTGCTGGTGCCGAGCGAAGACGAGGCGCTGACCGTGCGCGCCACGCGCGATGCGCTCGCCAAGCTGGACGCGAACCCCGAACGGCTGTTGAGCTGATCGTTCTGGCTTGAAGGCAGCTCGCTCGGGAGGCCGTTGCGGGTGTCAGCTCTGGCCTGTTCGCTGAAACAGGCCACCCGGAAGCCGCCCCACCCAGCCGTCCAGTTCCAGCTCCAGCAAGCGTGCCTGCAGCGTCGCGGTGTCGAGTCCGGTGCGCGCCTGCAGGGCGTCCAGGCTCACCGGGTCGTGGCCCAGGGCGTCGAGCAGGTCGTCGGCGGGTGGCTCCGTGGGGGAACCTTCCTCCGGAACCGCCGGTGTACCCATTCGAAGGTCTTCCAGGATGTCCTGGGCCGATTCGACCAGTTTGGCGCCTTGGCGGATGAGTGCATGGCAACCGCGCGACTGGGGTGCATGGATGGAGCCGGGAATGGCAAACACCTCGCGGCCCTGTTCCGCGGCCATGCGGGCGGTGATGAGCGAGCCGGACTGCAGCGCTGCTTCGACCACCAGGGTGCCCTGGGACAGGCCGGCAATGATGCGGTTGCGCTGTGGGAAGTTGGCGGGCAACGGGGATGTGCCGAGTGGGAATTCGCTGACGATGGCCCCGTGTTCGGCTATGCGGTGCGCGAGGTTGAGGTGCTGCCTGGGATAAACGCGGTCCAGTCCGGTGCCCACCACGGCGATGGTCCTGGCACCCGCCGCCAGGGCGCCTTCATGGGCCGCGCCATCGACCCCGAGCGCCAGACCCGACACGATGCACAAGCCGGCCTGACCCAGGGCCTGGGCGAACTGGTGGGCGTTGGCGGCGCCCTGGTGGGTGGGGTTGCGGCTGCCGACGATGGCGAGTTTGCGCGGGTGGCTCAGAGCCTGCAGATCCCCCAGCACGTACAGCAGCAGGGGCGGGTCGGCCATCTGCAGGAGTTCGGGCGGGAAGCGTGCGTCGCCCAGACTCAGCAGGTGGTGACGGTCGGATTCGGCCAGCCAGCTTTGCAGGCGCTCCAGCGCCGGTTCCAGTTCGTCAGGGATCTGCTGCAGGGCCTGAGCGGTGCGGGCGCCGACCACCGTCTGCAGCGCCGCCGGGCTTTGCGCGAAAACGGCCTCTGGCAGGCCAAACGCGGCGAGCAGCTTGCGCGCCGTCTCGTTCCCGACACCGGGAGTCAGCAGCAGCCTCAGCCAGGCGGCCAGCTCGTCTCTGGCCATGGGGTGTCAGGGGTTGACGAAGCGGTCGCCCACCTTGACCCCATCGTTGATCTGCAGGACCAGCGCGTAGGACACTTTGTCGAAGGTGCGGAACACCATCATCAGGCCGTTGCGTTCGCCGGGCAGTCGCAGCATGGGGCGGCTCTCGTCGGTCTTGTCGGCCACCAGGTTGGTGTCGCGCAGCAGGGCCAGCACATGGCCGTTTTCCATGCCGTGCTCCCGGCCGCGGTTGATGGCCACGACCTGGTTCTGGGACGCAAACGTCACCGCGTTGCCGTAGACCGAGACGATCTGCCCCGCCTGGGTGCTGCCAGGGGCACGAGGGACGTAGTTGCTGAACTCGCGCGGCGGCTCGGGCAGCAGGCGGTCGCCCACGCGCATTTCTTCTTTGGCCTGCACGATGTCGATGGTGGCGGGCACCAGTTCCGTCGCCGGGGCTGCGGAGGTGTTGGCCGTTGGCACCGGCTGGACGGCGACGCGGCCTTCTTCGCGGACGAGATAGGCCTTGCCCACGTATTGCGCCTCGTAGGCCAGCACCTCGCCGGTGCCGGGATCCTTGAGTGGCACCGCGTTGCGGAAGACGCGGAAGTGGCGCGGTTTGCCGGCGGCCAGGCTCAGGGATGCGCCGTCGGTGCTGCTGCCATAGCTGCCACGGGCGTAGGCCCGGTCGCCCAGGCTGAGCAGCACGCGGTTTTCAGGGGTGGCGACGATGCGCGGCGCGCGCGCGAAGGTGGCTTCGTCCACGATCAGGGGTTCGGCCAGGAAAGCTTCGATGTCCTGCATCGAGATGGGCGGAATGGCTGAGTCGGACAGGCTCTCGGAGCGGATGCGGGGCGAGACACGCACGGTGGCGGGTTCGCCACTGCCCGGCCGGCGGGTGCTCAGGCGGGCGCGGCCATTGGATTTGTCGAGGTACAGCACCTGGCCGGGGTAGATGCGGTGCGGGTTCTTGATTTCGTCGAGGTTCATGCCCCAGAGCTCGGGCCAGCGCCACGGGCTCCTGAGGAAGATGCCGGAGATGCGCCACAGCGTGTCACCGCGCACAACGGTGTAGCTGTCGGGCGCATTGGGGGCCAGTTCCGACAGGGCAACACCCGTCTCGGCGACCTGGTTGGCCGTGGCCCGCTGCCCGGCGGTGATGGGAAAGTTCTGGGCCCAGACGCTGTTGCTGACCAGCGCGGCAAAAAGGACAGCCGCTCCAGCCAGCGGATACAGGCGATGCGGCGAACGGAGTTGGGCGGTCTGGCAGGTGTTCAATGGCATGTGTGGGCCCCTGGGGCAGACGCCATCGCCTCGGAAGTCCGCAAGGGTCGGGACCGGGGTGAGACGGCGCTTTTTATCTTGACAAGTCGCATTTGATTTTGCGCCCAAGCCCTTGATTAGGCAATGTTTATGGCGTCTGGGTGCGGCGGGTGCGTTCAAAAGTGGCGAAAATAACGACAAACCCGTCACCGGGCCACCGCACCACCCCGGCGTTGCCGGGGCGACGTGGATGCGGAACACCTGTTTCATTTTTGACTCTATCGCGCCATGAACGCTCCCGAGCTGCTCAACATCCTGCGTTATCCCGATCCGCGCCTGAACACCGTTGCCCGGCCGGTGGCGGCGGTGGACGAGCGCATCCACCAGCTGATCGCGCGCATGTTCGCCACCATGTACGACGCCAGCGGCATCGGCCTGGCCGCCACGCAGGTGGATGTGCACGAGCGGCTGATCGTGATCGATGTGAGTGAAACCCGCGATCAGCCGCTGGTGCTGATCAATCCCGTGATCGAGTGGTCCAGCCCCGAAACCCGCAAGGGCGAAGAAGGCTGCCTGTCCGTGCCCGGCATCTATGACGGCGTGGAACGCTCGATCGCCGTGCGCGTGCGCGCGCTCGACGGGAGCGGCGTGGAGCGCACGCTGGAGGCGGAAGACATGCTCGCGGTCTGCATCCAGCACGAGATGGACCACCTGATGGGCCGGGTGTTCGTGGAATACCTCTCGCCACTCAAGCGCAACCGCATCAAGGGCAAGTTGCTCAAGGCGCAACGCGAAACGGAGCGGGCATGAACCTCGCATCGGGCATGCGTGACCGGCTGCTGGCGCAGGCCTCCGGGCTGGCGTTGCTGGCCGGCTGCGCGGGCATGCCCGAATCCGTGCCCCCGGGCAGTACCCGGGCACAGATCGAAGAGCGGCTCGGGCGACCGACGGCGGAATACCGCTTGCCCGACGGCACGCGTCTGCAGTACTCCCGCCAGCCGGAGGGCGCGCAGGTGTACAACCTGGACCTGGGGCCGGACGGCCGTTTGCGCAGCCTGGAGCAGGTCATGGATGTCGCCTGGCTGGCGCGCATCGAGATCGGACGCTGGAACCGCGAAGATCTGCTGCTGCACCTGGGCCGACCGGCCCTTGTGGAACAGGTGGCGCGGTTTGATGGCGACATCTGGACCTACCGCGTCATCGATCACGTCTGGCGACGCCGGGTGCACATCCACCTGGACCGGGCCGGTGTGGTGCAGCAGGTGATGTACACCGACGAACCGATGCCCGACGACCGAACGCCCTGAGCGTGGGTCCGCGGTGCCCGATGTCGGTGCCCGGGCCTTTATCCTTCTTCGCATGAAAATCATCTTTGCCGGTACGCCGGAGTTTGCCCGCGTGGCGCTGGAACGGCTGCTCGCGGCCGGTTTTGAGATTCCGCTGGTGCTGAGCCAGCCGGACCGCCCGGCGGGGCGCGGCATGAAGTTGCAGGCATCGCCGGTCAAGCAGTGCGCGCTGGCGCATGGCCTGGCGGTGGCACAGCCGCGCAGTTTGCGCCTGGATGGCAAGTACCCCGAAGACGCGGCTGCCGCGAGGCAGGCGATCGAAGCGGCGAACGCCGATGCGATGGTGGTGGCCGCCTACGGCCTGATCCTGCCGCAGTGGGTGCTGGACGCGCCGCGACTGGGCTGTTTCAACATCCACGCTTCGCTGCTGCCGCGCTGGCGCGGCGCGGCACCGATCCACCGCGCCATCGAGGCCGGCGATCCGCACACCGGGGTGACCATCATGCAGATGGACGCCGGGCTCGACACCGGCGACATGCTGCTGGTCGAGCGCCTGCCCATCGCGGCCGATGACAGCACCGGCAGCCTGCACGACCGCTTGGCCGTGCTGGGCGGGCGCCTGATGGTCGAAGCGCTGGAGCTCGCGGCCTGTGGCGGACTGCGTCCGGTGCCGCAGCCGGTCGACGGTGTGACCTACGCCCACAAGATCGAGAAGGCCGAGGCGGCGATCAACTGGGCCCTGCCCGCGGCCACCATCGAGCGTCGCGTGCGCGCGTTCAACCCGTTTCCGGGTGCGGGCACGGCCCTGGCGGGTGAGGCGATCAAGGTCTGGCGCGCGCACGCCGAACCGGACAACCCTGTTGCCGCCAACGCCGGCCAGGTGCTGAGCGCCGATCCCCATGGCATCCGGATCGCGACGGGCGACGGCGTGCTGGTGCTGGACGAACTGCAACGCGCGGGCGGCAAGCGCCTGCCCGCGGCCGATTTCCTGCGCGGGTTTGCGCTGACACCCGGGCAGGTGCTGGACGCCCCGGCCGGGGAAAGCGCCGCGGCCTGATGTTCTACCAGCGCGAACACCGCCAGCGGGCGGAATTCTGGGAAGGCGTGCGCGACCAGGGCACGGTGGCCATGGGCATCGGCGCCTGGGGCCTGATGACCGGTGTGGCCATGGTCAAGTCGGGGCTGTCGGTGCTCGAAGCGTTGCTGATGACGCTGATCGTCTACGCCGGCAGCGCCCAGCTGGCCTCGGTGCCCATGATCGCTGCCGGCGCGCCGCTGTGGGTGATCCTGGCGGCGGCTTTCTGCGTCAACCTGCGTTTTGTCGTGTTCTCGGCGCACCTGCGGCCTTACCTGATGCACCTGCCGCGCTGGCAGCGGCTGGCCAGCGGCTACGTGACCGGCGACCTGAGCTACGTGTTTTTCGCGCGCCGCTTTCCCAGGCCCGGCCAGTCGCCCGACGAACTGGCGCGTCAGCAGGCTTACCTGATGGGCAATTGCGCGGTGAACTACATCGCCTGGATGCTGGCCAGCGTGGCCGGCATCGTGCTGGCCAACGCCATCCCCACGCAATGGGGGCTGGGGTTCGCCGGCATCCTGGCCCTGCTGGGCGTGCTCAGCTCGCTGGCGTCTTCGCCGCTGCGCATCGTCTCGGCCACCGTGGCCGGGGCGGCCGCCGTGGTCGCCTGGACGCTGCCGCTCAGGCTCAACATCCTGGTCGCCATCGCCTGCGCGGTGGCGATCTGCCTGGTCCTGGAGAAGGCACTGCCGCAGGGCCCTGCCCAGGGAGCGCCCCATGTTTGATCTTGATCCCTGGACCCTGCTCACCATCCTGGCGCTGGGCTGCATCACGGTCATCACGCGCGGTTTCTTTTTTCTGTCGGACAAGCCCTGGACGCTGCCGCACTGGGCCCAGCGTGGCCTGCAATATGCGCCGATCGCCGCGCTGGCCGCCGTGGTGGTGCCCGAGATCGTGATGGTGCAGGGCGAGCTGGTGCGCACCTGGCAGGACGCGCGCCTGTTCGCCGCCGCCGCCGGGGGCGCCTGGTTCTACTGGCGCCGCGGGGTGCTGGGCACCATCGTGGCCGGCATGCTGGTGTACCTGCCGCTGCGCATCGGACTGGGGTGGTGAGGGACCGCGGCGCTGGCTTAAGGCCAGCTTAAGCAAGGTGCGTCAAAATAAGGTGCAGCTCTTTTTGCCACTGGCGGCCTTGTTGGTGCTGCGACGCCGTGTTGCGATTTTGTGAATGTTGATGAAACCCATGACAGACCCCAGGCCAACCGCTGCCTCCCCCCCATCGCCCGGCGAGGCCGCACCCCTGGTGTCGGTGCTGATTCCCGCGAAGGACGAGGCCGGCAACATCGGTGCCCTGGTCGACGAAATCGTGAACGCCTTGCAGCCGACTTGCGGCTTTGAAATCGTGCTGGTGGACGATGGCAGCAGCGATGGCACCGACCAGCAGTTCCTTCAGCGCTGCCAGGCCCGCGGTGCGCGCGCCCAGCTGCTGCGCCACGAACGCAGCTGCGGGCAGAGCACCGCGATGTGGACCGCTTCGCGCCACGCCCGCGGGCGCTACCTGGTCACCATCGACGGCGACGGGCAGAACGACCCGGCCGACATCCCGGCCCTGGTGCGCCAGGCGCAGGCGCTGGAAGCGGGTGGCGAACATTTCTGCATCGCGGGCTTTCGTCACCAGCGCAAGGACACCGAGTGGAAGAAGCTCCAGTCGAAGATCGCCAACGCCGTGCGCCGCCAGATCCTCGACGACGGCGTGCCCGACACGGGATGTGGACTGAAGCTGATCCCGCGCAGCACCTGGGCCTTGTTGCCCTATTTTGATCACATGCACCGCTACATCCCGGCCCTGGTGCGTCGCGCGGGTGGCCGCATCGCCGTGGTGCCGGTGAACCACCGCCACCGCACGGCCGGGGTGTCCAAATACACCGCCTGGAACCGGGTGTGGGTGGGCATCGTCGACCTGTTTGGCGTGCGCTGGCTGGTCCAGCGCAGCAAGCAGCCGGTGCTGGAACGGGTGGAAACCGTCGGTGAAATCTAGCGCCAAACTGCTCGTCAAGCCGCTGGGGCTGACGGCTGTGCTGACGCTGGCCTTTGTCTCCCTGCATTTCGGCTGGTGGGGCTCCTTCACCGAAGAAGACCTGCTGCGCCAGCTGTTCCAGCAACACTGGGCCGTCGCCTGGCCGGCGTTCGCCCTGGGGGGCATCCTCTACACGGCCGTGGGCGGCCCGCGCCAGGTGCTGGCCTTCAGCTGTGGCTACCTCATGGGTGGTTTTGTGGGTGGGGCGGTCAGTGCCCTGCTCACCGGATTCGGGGCGCTGCTGACCATGGCCGTGGTGCGTCAGATGGGGATGCACTGGATGCGCCAGCGTCACGGTGACCGGATCGAGTTCTTGCGTCGGGTGCTGGCCGAAGACACCTGGCTGTGGATCTGCATCGTCCGGCTCATGCCGGTGGGCAGCAATCTGGCGACCAACGTGGCCGCCGCGCTCGCCGGCCTGAGCCGCCGCGGCGTGTTCCTGGGCAGCCTGCTGGGTTACCTGCCGCAGTCGTTGCTGTTCAGTTACGCCGGCCGTGGCGTGGCGCTGCAGGACAGCTCGAAGATCTGGATGAGTTTTGCCCTGCTGGTGGGCTCCAGCGTGCTGGCCTGGTACCTCTACCACCATGGTTTCAAGCAGCGGATGCAGCAGTTCAAAGCCACCCCTGTGCCGCCTGCGGCGTCACCCCCTCCAGGGGGCGCAGCCAGCGGCCCGGCAACGCCGGTTCCGCGGCTGCCTCGGGAAGCGGGTGCAACGGACCTGATGGAGCGAAACACCCATGACTTCTGACGCCACCGTGCGCCGCCAGACGCTGTTCTGGCTGGTGGCCATGGCCCTCGTGCTGCTGGCCGGCATCGGCCTGCGGTACCCCTGGCCGGCCGACGAGCCGCGGTTTGCGCAGATCGCGCGCGAGATGGTGGAGAGCGGCCAGTGGCTGTTCCCGACCCGCGGCGGCGAGTACTACCCCGACAAGCCACCCGTGTTCATGTGGCTGAGCGCGCTGTTTTTCCAGCTCGTCGGTGACCTCAGGCTGTCGTTCCTGTTGCCCAGCGCGCTGGCCTCGATGGGCACGCTCTGGCTGGTGCACGACCTCGGGCGCCGCTTGTGGAATCCGCAGACGGCGCTGTTCGCCGTGCTGGTGCTGGCCTTCACGCCGCAGTTCCTGTTGCAGGGCAAGGCGGCCCAGATTGACGCATTGGTCACGTTCTGGATCACGCTGGGCTGCTACGGCCTGCTGCGCCATTTCCTGACCGGTCCGCACTGGCGCTGGTATTTCGTGAGCTGGGTGGCCATGGGCCTGGGCATCATGACCAAGGGCGTGGGTTTCCTGCCGCTGCTGATGCTGCTGCCGCTGGGCCTGTGGAGCCATGCTCCCCCCTGCGCCGCTCCGCGTCTTCCCCCCGAAGGGGGGACCGCACCTGCGGCCCGGCAAAGCCGGTTCCGTGGTGCGTGCTGGAGCTGGCGTCTGCTGCTCGGTGTGCCGGTGATGCTGGCGGTGATCGCGCTCTGGCTGGGGCCGATGCTCTGGCAGGTGCACAGCGTTGGCACCGACACGATGCTGGCCTACCGCAACGACCTGCTGTTCCGACAGACCGGTGAGCGCTTCGTCAATGCCTGGCACCACGTCAAACCCTGGCACTACTTCTTCACCCAGGCGATCCCGGTGGTGTGGTTCCCCTTGCCGATCATCATGCTGGTGCTGATCAGGCCCCTGGTGGCGCTGCTGCGCCAGGATGCCAAGCTGCGGGTGCTGCTGGCCTGGGTGGGGCTGGTGCTGCTGTTTTTCTCGCTCAGCTCGGGCAAGCGCGAGGTCTACATCTTCCCCGCGCTGCCCATGTTGTCGCTGGTGGTGGCGGTGCTGTGGGCGAACGGCCGGGAGCTCCCGCTGGCGAAGAAGCTGGACGGGTTTTTCCGCTGGTTGATGCCGGGCATCGCCGCCTTGCTGACCGGTCTGGGTTTGATGATGTGGCTGGCACCCGAGCGCTTGCCCGGCAAGCTGCAGGACTACACCGACATCGTGAGCGCTGTCGCCGTGCCCCTCACGGGGCTTGGCGTGACCCTGATCGTCGTGCTCTTGTGGCTGCGCCGCTCCGACCTGTTTGTCCGTCTGGCCGCTGCCAGCCTGGTGGGCTGGCTGTTCGTCGCGCTGCTGGTCTGGCCGAGGGTGGACCCTCACCGCACGCCCCGCAACATGATGCTGCAGGTTGAGCAGCGTCTGCCGCCCGGCGCCGAACTCGGACTGATCTATTTCAAGGAACAGTTCCTGCTGTTCAGCCAGCGCCCGCTGACCCATTTCAGCTACCTGGCACCGCTGTTGCAGCAGGAGCAGAACGCCTGGATCTGGATGCGTGAGGCCCCGGGGCGCCACCTGCTGGTGCCCAACGGCGCTGAACTGGGCTGTTTCGATGGGGCGCGTGCGGTGTCGCTGGGCGAGGCGCACAGGCGCGAATGGATGCTCCTGGGTCCCGATGCGGTGCGGCCGTCCTGTGGGTCTCCGGCCCGTATCCAGCGTTTCCACTACCAACCTGTCACGAGCGGGGTATTGCCATGAGCGAATTGTCTGTTGCGCCCGGCCGGAAAATCCTGGTCACCGGCGCCGCCGGCTTCATCGGTTTCCACCTGTGCCAGCGCCTGCTCGACCAGGGTTTTGAGGTCGAGGGCCTGGACAACCTGAACGCCTATTACGAGCCCGCGCTCAAGCAGGCCCGCCTGCAGCAGTTGCTGGCCCGGCCCGGCTTCGTGTTCCACCGCCTGGATCTGGCCGACCGCGATGCGATGGCGCGTCTGTTTGCCGAAACCCGCTATGAGGTTGTCTTGCACCTGGCGGCCCAGGCCGGCGTGCGCCATTCCGTCGACCACCCCATGGCCTACCTGGACAGCAACCTGGCCGGCATGCTGACGGTGCTGGAAGGGTGTCGTCACAGCGGTGTGCGGCACCTGGTCTATGCCTCGTCCAGCTCCATCTATGGTGCGGCGCGCCAGATGCCGCTGCGCGAGGACATGGTCACCGACCAGCCGATCTCGCTCTACGCCGCGAGCAAGAAGGCCAACGAACTCATGGCCTACAGCTACAGCCACCTCTACGGCATCCCGGCCACGGGGCTGCGCCTGTTCACCGTGTACGGCCCCTGGGGGCGACCGGACATGGCGATCTTCAAGTTCGTGCGCGCCGTGCTCGCGGGCCAGCCGATCGATGTGTACAACAACGGCCAGATGCGCCGCGACTTCACCTATGTGGACGACGTGGTGAACGCTGTGCTCAAGGTCATGGCCGTGCCACCGGTGGCCACGGCAGACGCGCCCGCCCACCGGGTGCTCAACGTGGGCAACAACGGACCGGTGAGCCTGATGGACTTCATCGGCTGCATCGAAAAGGCCACGGGCATCGAGGCCATCAAGCACTTCATGCCGATGCAGCAGGGCGACGTGCCGGAGACCTGGGCCGACACCACGGCGCTGGAAAAGGGTTTCGGCATCCGCCCGAACACCGATCTGCAGATCGGTGTGCAGCGCTTCGTGGACTGGTACCGCGGTTATTACGGCGACGCCGCCTGAGTTGCCTGTCCGGCGAGCCAGGGCCGAACCCCCAGCCACCCGGCCAGGCTGACACTGGCGCAGGTCAGCAGCGTCCACAGCGTGTGGCTGGGCGGGTGCGCGCCGCGCAGGGTCTGCGCCGCACCGGCAAGAGCGCCCGCGAACAGGAGCACCAGCAGCCAGCGCCAGCCGGTCGCGGCCTCGCGGTCGACCCCTCGGGGCGGCAGCAGCCAGGGCAGGCACAGGGGCAGAAAGGCCAGGGCGCTGGACGCGTGACCGCCGGGGAAGCAGCGGCCAGGACCGCCGTCCGTGTCCAGGAAGTTCCAGTGCGACACGTAGGGTGCGCGGCCGCCGAAGGATTGCAGCTCCCAGGGACAGCTGGTGAGGCTGTTGTACTTCACCAGATTCACCGCCAGCAGCGACAGCGCCACCAGCACCACCACGGCGAGGCGCTCGCGCCGGTCAATGGCCGGGCCGGGCCAGGTCTGTGGCCACAGCACCCACAGCCCGAGCAGCAGGTAGAAGCCCAGGGCGAGCTGCCGCAGGCCATCGTGCAACACCTGTTCCAGCAGCCAGTGGTGGCGCCAGGGAAACCCCTCGGGCGTTCCGATGGCCTGCAGCACGGGCAGGTCCAGGCCCGAGAAGTCCCACAGCAGGGTCAGCACCAGCACCGCCAGCAGGCCGCTCAGCAGGTGGGTGCCGGGAGTCGAAGGGGACAGCAGGGAACGGGCAGCGGGACGGATGTGCATGGGGCCGCATCGTGCGCGGCGCACTTTAAGAGCCGCTTAAGCGCGGTCCGGATAATGGAAGCCTTTTGTCACCGGGTCCCTGGCCCGCCCCTGAAATGCGCGCACTTGTGGTGGAAGACGATCCCGGCATCGCCAGCGGTCTGAGCGATTCGCTGCGCCAGGCGGGTTACGCGGTGGACGTGTGTTCGACGCTCGATACCGCCTGGACGGCCCTGGCGGTGGAGCCCTTTGACGTGTTGCTGCTCGACCTGGGCCTGCCCGATGGCGACGGGCTGGACCTGCTGGCGCGCCTGCGCCGCCTCGGTGAGCGCAACCGGGCCCACGAAGCGCTGCCGCGCAGCGACATGCCGGTGCTGATCATGACCGCGCGCGATGGCGTGAGCGACCGCATCAGCGGCCTGGACAGCGGGGCCGACGACTACATCGTCAAGCCGTTCGACGCCAACGAACTGCTCGCCCGGCTGCGCGCCATGCTGCGGCGGGCGAGCGGGCGCAGCAAGCCGTTGATCGAACATGGCGATCTGGTGCTCGACCCGGCCGCGCGCACCGTCGAGCTGGCCGGTCAGCCCGTGGCGCTGGGCGGGCGCGAGTTTGCGCTGCTGCTGACCCTGCTGCAGGCGCGGCCCCAGGTGCTGTCCAAGGCCCGGCTCGAATCGGCGCTGTACGGTTTTGGCGAAGCGCTCGACAGCAACGCGATCGAGGTGCACGTGCACCACCTGCGCCGCAAGCTGGGTGAGTCGCTCATCAAGACCGTGCGTGGCGTGGGCTACTTCATTCCCCGCGAAGTGGCACCCACCGCCGCGCCGAATCGGGCGGACCCCGCATGAACCCGGTGGCCGCTTTCCCATCGCGGCAGCCCGTGTTGCGCCGCTACATCCTGAGCTGGACGCTCGGCGCGCTGCTGCTGGTGTGGCTGACCCTGATCGCCGTGGCCTGGTCCACCGGGTTCCGCGAGGCGCGCAAGTTTTCGGACGGCCAGCTGGTGGCGGTGGCCAAGCTGTGGATCGAAGCCTCGCCCACCGGGGCCAGCCAGAACGTGGTGCCGGCGTCGGCCGGCCTCGAACACGAGTACCTGCAGGACGTCGCGGTGCTGGCCTGGGAGGATGGCCGCCTCGTCGCCGACACCCACCGCGTCGCGCCGGGACTGGACATCACGGACCTGCCCCCGCGGGGGTTCCGCACCCTGACGCTGCAGACCGAACACGGCCTGGGTGACTGGCGCAGCTTCGGCGTGCGCCTGAACATGGACGGGCGCGAGCGCCGCGTGCTGGCGCTGATGGACATGAAGAAGCGTGGCGAGCTCGGCAAAGACATCGCCGAACACGTGGCGCAACCCGCGATCCTGATCCTGCCGCTGGTGGCCCTGCTGCTGTGGTGGACCATCCGGCGCGGTTTGCGCCCGCTGGACCAGCTCTCCAGCGAGGTGGCCGCGCTCGACGGGTTCGCCGGTCAGCGGCTGGACACCCGGCACCGTTTTCGCGAATTCACCAGCACGGTCTCGGCCATCAACACGCTGGTCGATACCTTGCAAAAGCAGGCGCAGCGCGAGCGCGAATTCGCTTCCGACGTGGCGCACGAGCTGCGCACGCCGCTGGCGGTCATTGCGCTGCAGGCCCGGGCTGCGCAGGCGGACGCCTCGCCCGAACGCCTGGACCGGCTGGAGCGCGAGGCCCTGCGTGCCGGCCGCATCCTGTCGCAGCTGCTGGACCTGGCGCGCGCGCAGCGCACCGGCAACGGGGGTCCGTCCAACCTGCTGGAGGCGCAGGACGTCGAGCTTGGCGAGCTCGCGGCGCGTCTGATTTCGAACCATGCGCAGCTGGCGTACGAGACGGGTCACGAGCTGTCCCTGCAGCAGCCCGAGCAGCCGGTGCGCGTGTCGGCCCAGCCCATGTTGCTGGAGCTGGCCCTGCGCAACCTGATCGAAAACGCCCTGCGCCACACACCCGAAGGCACCCAGGTGTCGGTCGAAATCTGGCGCTCATCCGACGGATTCGGTGTGTCCGTTTCCGACGACGGTCAACGCGCGGGCTCGGGTGCCGTCACCGCAGCGTCCGAGCCCGGCCTCGGTCTGGGCCTGCGCCTGGTGGGGCGCATCGCCGAACAGATGGGCGCCACGCTGGAGCGCGACGCGGGCGAGCCGCCCATGAGCACGCGGTTCAATCTGCGCTGGGCACGCTGAGAACCCTGGTTTCTTGGTGGAACAGGTCGGCATAAGGCTGGCTTAACCCAGGCTGCCTACGCTGGCGGGGCCAGTGTGTGCTGGCGCATCGAATGTGACCATGCAGGCCAGCTTGTCCCCGGCGTTGTCCGCCCCACCCACGCGGGCGCCCGCCACCTTCACCGCCAACACGGCCCGTTCCCCGGGCCAGACCGTCTGGCTGCTCGCGCTGTGGCTGGCCGTTCCGGGCAATCTGCCGCTGTGGCAGCGCATGCTGTCCGGCGGCGAGGTCCGCTGGACGGCGTTCATGGGCCTGGGTCTGATGATCGTGGGTGGCACGGTGGCCCTGCTGTCGCTGCTGGCGTGGCCGCGCCTGCTGCGACCGGCCGCGTCCCTGCTGGTGGTGATGGCGGCGCTGAACAGCCACTACATGTGGCAGTACGGTGTCGTGATCGACAGCACCATGCTGGCCAATGCCTTGCACACCGATGCGCGCGAGGTGCGCGACCTGCTGTCGTGGTCGCTGGCGGGCAGCCTGCTGCTGGTGGCGGCACCGGCGCTGGGGTGGTTGTGGCACCGGCCGGTGGCGATGGGCCACGCGGCTTCGCGGCTGCTGCCCAACGGCCTGGGCGTGGTGGCGGGCCTGGTGTTGGCGGTGGGCGCGGCGCTGCTGAGCTACCAGGACCTCGCCTCGCTGATGCGCAACCAGAAGACGCTGCGCTTCATGATCAATCCCCTCAACACGGTGTACGCCGCGGGCAAACTGGCCGCGCAGCAGTTGCCCGCGCAGGCGCGCACCCTGACGCCGGTCGGTGAAGACGCGGTGCTCGGCGCGAGCTATACGAACCAGGCGCGGCCACCGCTGTTGCTGCTGGTGCTGGGCGAGACGGCGCGCGCCGACCACTTCGCGCTCGATGGCTACGCCCGTGACACCACGCCCACGCTGGCGCGCTGGCAGCAGCAGGGTGATCTGGTGAACTTCAGCCAGGTGCGTTCCTGCGGCACCAACACCCAGGTGTCGGTGCCTTGCGTGTTCTCGCCCCTGACGCGGGCCCAGGGCGGTGACGAAACCGCGCGCCACGAAAACCTGCTGGATGTGCTGCAGCGGGCCGGTCTGGCGGTGCTCTGGCTGGACAACCAGGCGGGCTGCAAGGGCGTCTGTGACCGGGTCCCCCATGCGAGCACGCGCGAGCTGGCCGTGCCGGGCTTCTGTGCTGACGGTGAGTGTTTTGACGCGGTCATGCTGCAGGACCTCGATGCGCGCATCGCCGCCCTCGACCCGCAACGCCGCGCGCGCGGCGTGGTGCTCGTCATGCACCAGATGGGCAGCCACGGCCCGGCGTATCACAGGCGCACGCCGCCCGGGCACAAGCGCTTTGAGCCCGAATGCACCAGCGCCACGCTCTCGGACTGCACCCCCGAAGCGCTCGCCAACGCCTACGACAACACCATCGCCTACACCGACCAGTTCCTGGGCCAGACGCTGGACTGGCTGCAGCGCCAGGCCGGGCAGGGGCGGCACGACACCGGGTTGCTCTATCTGTCAGACCACGGCGAATCGCTGGGCGAAAACGGGCTCTACCTGCACGGCCTGCCCTACGCGCTGGCGCCCGAGCAGCAAACCCATGTGCCCATGGTGGCCTGGTTGTCGCCCGGCTTGCAGCAGCGCAGCGGTGTGTCGGTGGACTGCCTGCGCCAGCGCTCGGGCGAGGCCCTGTCCCACGACAACGTGTTCCATTCGGTGCTGGGGCTGATGGACGTGCGCACCTCGGCGTACCAGCGCCCGCTCGATGCGCTGGCGCCCTGCGCCAGGCCGCGTGTGCAGGCCGCGGTCAGTCCGCGGCCGGCAGGCTGAGGGCGACCCCCAGACCGCCCAGGCTGGCCGTGTCCAGGCGGACGTCGCCGCCGTAGAGCCGGGCCAGATCGGTCACGATGGCCAGGCCCAGCCCCGACCCGGGCACGCTTTGATCCAGCCGCGCGCCCCGCGCGAGCACGGCGGCGCGGGCCTGGTCGTCGATGCCCGGACCATCGTCCTCGACGCGCAGGCACAGCCGGCCGGCTTCGCTGGAGGCGCTGACCACCACCGTGTGGCGCGCCCATTTGCAGGCGTTGTCGATCAGGTTGCCCAGCATCTCCTGCAAGTCCTGTTCTTCGCCCGCAAAGGCCAGCGTGTCGGGCAGACCGGTGGCGTCGATACCGATGTGACGTTCGGCGTGCACCCGCTGCATCACCCGCACCAGCCCGAGCACCACCGGGGCCACGGCGGTGCGTTGGCCGGGCAGGCGCTCGGCCGCGGCTGCGCGCGCGTGGGCGAGGTGCCAGTCGATGTGGCGTTGTGCGCTCGCCACCTGCTCCTGCACCAGCCGCGCAAGATCCGGCGCTGCGCCCGGTGGCGGTGTCTGCGCGGCGGCCTGCTGCAGGACCGCCAGCGGGGTCTTGAGGGCGTGGGCCAGGTTGCCCGCCTGGGTGCGCGCGCGCGCCACCACCTCGGCGTTGCGGTCCAGCACGCCGTTGAAGTCGTCGATGAGGGGCTGCACCTCACTGGGAAAACGGCCCTGCAACCGGGCGGAGCGGCCTTCGCGCACCTGCACCAGGGCCTGCTGCAGGCCCCGCAGCGGCGACAGACCCACCGCGACCTGGGTCACCGCGGCCAAGGCCAGCAGCGCACCCAGCACCAGCAGCGAAATGGAGAGCACACCGGTGAAGCGGTCCACCGCTTCCAGCGCCTGCCGGGTTTCGGCCGCCACGATCAGGCGCCAGCGCACGCCAGGCTGTTCGCCCAGCGCCACGGTGCGTTCCAGCATCAGCACGGCCGCGCCCTGCGGACCGCTGCCTTCGTGCACGTGCACGGCGCCGTTCGCCAGCGCATCCGCGCTCAGCGGCAGGGTGGTGTCCCAGAGCGAGCGCGAACGCAGCACGCCGCTGCGGATGGCGCCATCGCCGCCCACCTGGTCGAGCTGCCAGTACAGGCCGGAATAGGGTGTCTGCCAGCGCGGGTCGGAGAGCTGTCGCGGATCGATCACGGGCTTCCCGCTGGCGTCCATTTCCAGTTGCGTGGTCAGCTGGTCGAGCTGCAGGGTCAGCGCCGCTTCGAACTGGCGCATGACGTGTTCGCGAAACAGCCCGCTGAGCCACACACCGGCCAGCAGCAGCGCCAGCGCGAGCGCGGCGAGCGTGGCGGCCAGCAGGCGAAAACGCAGCGAGGAGGCCCAGCGGCCGAGCGTGATCATGGGTTGCTGAGCTTAAGGCAACGCCGCAACCCCGGGCATCGTGTGCGGCATGGCGCCGGCTCAGCCCGTGCTGGCCTGCGGCTGCACCAATCGGTAGCCCAGGCCGCGCACGGTTTCGATCAGTTCGGGCGGCAGCTTCTTGCGCAGCCGGCCGACGAACACCTCGATGGTGTTGGAGTCGCGGTCGAAGTCCTGTGCGTAGATGTGTTCGGTGAGTTCGGTGCGCGAGACCACCGAGCCCGGGCGGTGCATGAGGTAGTCGAGCACCTTGTACTCGTGGCTGGTCAGGGCGACCGGCTGACCCGCGAGCGTGACGCGGCCGCTGCGCGTGTCCAGCGCCAGCGCGCCGCACTGCAGCACCGGCGAGGCCAGGCCGCTGGCGCGGCGGATCAGCGCGCGCAGGCGCGCCAGCAGTTCTTCGGTGTGGAAGGGTTTGGTCAGGTAGTCGTCGGCGCCGGCATCGATGCCCGCCACTTTCTCGCTCCAGTTGTCGCGTGCGGTCAGGATCAGCACCGGCAGGGTGCGGCCGGCATCGCGCCAACGCTTGAGCACCGACAGGCCGTCGAGCACCGGCAGGCCGAGGTCGAGCACCACCGCGTCAAACGCCCCGGTATCGCCCAGATGGTGCGCGTCGCGGCCGTTGTGTGCCTCGTCCACCGCGTAACCGGCGGCTTCGAGCGCGCTGCGCAACTGGGCGCGCAGGGTGGGTTCGTCTTCGACCAGGAGGATGCGCATGCGGGCTCTTTCAGCGTCCAGTGTCTTTGCGGTTGCGGAGGTGATCGTCGCGGTTCTTGCGGCGCAACACCTCGCCGGTCTTCGCGTCCAGTTCGAGCTTGATCCGTTGACCACCGGCCTGCAGCAGTTTGATCTCATAGAGCCAGCGGCCGTTGTCGTCCTCCAGCTCCACTTCCAGCACCTGGCCCGGGTGCTCCCGTTCCAGCCGCTCCAGCACCGATCGCAGCGGCAGCACCTGCCCGGCCTGCACGGCCTGCAGGGCGCGCACGTGGTCGTCGTCACGCGACCAGGCGGGGGTCGTGCCCGGTCCACCCAGCAGCAGCGCCATGGCCACCAGCAGGGTCCGCAGCGGCGCAGGGGCGTATCCGGGGCATGTCAGCACATTCATGGGGCCATTGTCGGGCGGCATTCCTTAACGCCAGATGAACGACCGCTTCAGCCGGCGTTCAAGCGGGGTTTCGCACACTGCATCCAGCCCCTCCTGTTCATCCTTCTTGAAAGGCACCATCATGTTGCTTGACCGTTCTTCCCGGGTGTCCGCCGGCCTGCTCGCCGCGGCACTGGCCAGCACCTTGTGGTCGGCCAGCGTCCACGCCGCCGACACCACGCCCGCCGCACAGCTCCAGCACTGGAGCGCCCAGGCCGGCTCGCCCGGCAACGCCGCCAAAGGCCAGACCTTCTTCAACACGAAACACGGTGGCGAGTGGTCGTGTGCCTCGTGCCACGGCACACCGCCGACCACGCAAGGCAAACACGCCAACACCGGCAAGCTGATCGCGCCTTTGGCGCCGGGTTTCAACCCCAAGGCGTTCACCGACACGGCGAAAGTCGACAAGTGGTTCAAGCGCAACTGCAACGACGTGCTCAGCCGCGCATGCAGCGCGAACGAAAAGGCCGACGTGCTGGCCTACCTGAACAGCCTGAAGTGAACGACCTCGAGATCCAGGAGCGATCCATGAACACCCCCTCCACCCGATCCCTGCTCGTGGCCCTCGGCCTGGGCGTCGCCGCACTGTCCGCCGCGCAGGCCGACAGCGGGCGCATGATGCCGCGCAACATGCCCCAGGCCTACATGGCCGAGTGCGCGGCCTGCCACACCGCGTACGCGCCTGGCCTGCTGCCCGCCCGCTCGTGGCAACGCATCATGGCCGGCCTGGACAAACACTACGGCACCGACGCTTCGCTGGATGACGCCACGGTCAAGCAGCTCAGCGCCTGGCTGCAGGCGAACGCGGGCACCTACAAGCGCGTGGTCGAGGAACCGCCTGAGGACCGCCTCACGCGCTCGGCCTGGTTCGAGCGCAAGCACCGCGAGGTCCCCACCCCGGTCTGGAAACACGCCAGCGTCAAGAGCGCGGCCAACTGCGCGGCCTGCCACCCCGGTGCCGACCGTGGCGACTTCGATGACGACAGCCTCCGGCTGCCGGCGGGCGTGAGCCTGGGCCAGCGCTGGTTCTGGAAAGACTGAACCCGGAAGAACCACCATGCAAGCCACCACCCCCATGCCTTCCTCTGCTGCCGCAGGCGCGTCCCAGGCGCGACCAGCCGCTCGCCGTCGTGTCACCGATGCGCCCACGCGCATGTTTCACTGGCTGTTCGCCCTGTGTTTTCTGGGCGCCTACCTGACGGCCGATGGCGAAAGCTGGCGCATGCTGCACGTCACGCTCGGGTATTCCATGGCCGGACTGCTGGGCTTTCGCGTGCTGTATGGCCTGGTCGGCCCGCGCCAGGCGGGCCTGGGCCTGATGTGGCGCAAGCTGGGCAGCGCGCCAGCGTGGCTCCGGTCGCTGCGCACGGCCCCATCCATCGCCGCCGTCAACTGGCGCCAGGGGCAGAACCTGCTCATGGCGCTGGCGGTGGTGGCCTTGCTCGTGCTGGTGGTGCCGCTCACCTTGAGCGGTTATGCGACCTTCAACGAATGGGGTGTGTTCCCCGGCGAAGACTGGCTGGGCGAAATGCACGAATTTCTGGGCGAAGCCTTTCTCTTTGTGGTGCTGGCCCATCTGGCCCTGATCCTGGGGCTGAGCCTGCTGCGCCGCAAGAACCTGGCATCGCCCATGTTGACCGGCAGCGTGGAAGGCCCGGGTCCGGGCCTGGTGCAGAAGAACCGCGCCTGGCTGGCCGCCCTGCTGCTGCTCGCGGTGCTGGCCTACGGCGCCTGGGAATGGCAGCAGTCGCCCAACGGACTGGTGTCGGCCAAGGCCCTGAGCAGCCTCATGTCGGGCAACGGCGGCGGGCGCGATCACGGTGATGACGATTGACTGTCCTGAGCCCGGGTCTTATTTGACGAACTGAATTCTGAAAGCAACCACCATGAAGCAATATCTCTGCGTCGTCTGCGGATGGCTGTACGACGAAGCCGCTGGCTGGCCTGAAGAAGGCTTCCCGCCGGGCACACGCTGGGCCGACGTGCCCGATGACTGGCGCTGCCCCGAATGCGGCGTGGGCAAGGCCGACTTCGTGCTGTGCGAGGCGTGAGCCTCGCCAGCCTGGCGGGCGGACTCAGCGCGGTTTCGCTGCCTTCGGTGGCGGCACACGGGTCATGCGAATCGTCTCGCCCGTGACCGGATGCTGGTAGGCCTCCACGATGCCACCGCCGTGTTCGATGGCGTAGAACTCGTGGCAGTTGCCCCGCGACACCTTGAACTTCACCAGCAGGTAGGCCGACGCCTTGAAACGCTCGCGTGCCTGCGCCTCGGACAGCCATTGGCTGCGTGGCAGATCGGTGCAGACCACCTTTTCGCCCGGGGTGCTGGCCAGTGCCGATCCGCTGGACCCGATCAGGAGCGCAAGGCACAGGGCAGCGAACGCAGGCGAGCCGATGAGGGCGTGTGGGAGGCGAGGCGGGGTGCTGGGTGACATGGGCGCTTGAGAGGCAGTGGTTGATGGAGATCCCTATGGATCGGGCCACCAGATACTGGCGCCCCAACATTTACGCATCCTTAAACAGCCGCCGCGGGGGCCAACGCCGGTCTGGCGGCTTCAGGTGCCGACAGCGCATTCCCTACAATTTGCGCTGTTCCCCTTCACTTCGCACCTGTTCAAGGCTTCACCATGCAATTCATCCGTTTCTCCGATCTCTGCGCCAGTGGCCAGGCCAAGGGTCAGCGTGTCTTCATCCGCGCCGACCTCAACGTGCCGCAGGACGACGCGGGCAAGATCACCGAAGACACGCGCATCCGCGCCAGCATCCCCGCGATCCAGATGGCGCTGGACGCCGGCGCCGCCGTCATGGTGACGAGCCACCTGGGCCGCCCCACCGAAGGCGAATTCAAGCCCGAAGACTCGCTCGCTCCGGTCGCCGCGCGCATGGGGGAACTCATGGGCCGCAGCATCCCCGTGGTGGCCAACTGGGTTGATGGCGTGTCCGTCGAACCCGGCCAGCTCGTCATGCTGGAGAACTGCCGCCTCAACGTCGGCGAGAAGAAGAACAAGCCCGAACTCGCCGCCAAGCTCGGCAAGCTCTGCGACATCTTCGTGCACGACGCCTTCGGCACCGCGCACCGCGCCGAAGGCAGCACCTACGGCATCGCCGAGACCGCGCCCATCGCCTGCGCCGGCCCCTTGCTGGCCGCCGAAATGGACGCCATCGGCAAGGCGCTCGCCAACCCGAAGCGCCCGCTGATCGCCATCGTCGCCGGCAGCAAGGTCAGCACCAAGCTCACCATCCTGCAGGCGCTGGCCAAGAACGTGGATGGCCTGATCGTTGGCGGCGGCATCGCCAACACCTTCATGCTCGCGGCCGGTCTGAAGATCGGCAAGAGCCTGGCCGAACCCGACCTGATCGGCGAAGCCAAGGCCGTGATCGAAGCCATGAAAGCGCGCGGCGCCGCGGTGCCGATCCCGACCGACGTGGTCTGCGCCAAGAGCTTCAGCCCCGACGCCGTGGCCACGGTGAAAGCCGCGACCGACGTGGCCGACGACGACCTGATCCTGGACATCGGCCCCGAGACCGCGAAGCTGCTGGCCGAGCAACTGAAGAAGGCCGGCACCATCGTCTGGAACGGCCCGGTGGGCGTGTTCGAATTCGCCGCCTTCGAGAACGGCACCAAGGTGATCGCGCACGCGATTGCCGAGAGCAGCGCCTTCAGCATCGCCGGCGGTGGCGACACCCTGGCCGCCATTGCCAAATACGGCATCGAGAAGGACGTGGGCTACATCTCCACCGGCGGTGGTGCCTTCCTCGAAGTGCTGGAAGGCAAGACGCTGCCGGCGTTTGAGGTGCTGGCACGGCGCGCGGGCTAACGCCTCCGGGTTGGAATCCGGAGAACGACCCACGCTCCGATGGCGCCCAGGGCCAGCAGCGCCAGCTGCACCGCCACGCGCCCGCGGAAACTCCAGATGGACACGCTGACCATGACCGCCATGGAGACGACGGCGATGGTCTTGTTGCGCCGTGTCAGGCTGTGGTGCTTTTCCCAGTCGCGCAGCATCGGACCGGTGAGCCGGTGGTTGAGCAGCCAGCGGTGCAGGCGCGGCGAAGCCTTGGCGTAGCAGGCAGCGGCCAGCAGGATGAAGGGGGTGGTGGGCAGGCCCGGCAGCACGACGCCGATCAGGCCCAGCAGCAGCGCCAGCGAACCGGCGGCCCACAGCAGCCCACGCACCAGGCACGAACGGTGGGGCGCCTGGGTGGCGCTCACGGCGCGAACATCCCCAGCGGATGGTGGGCCACCGCGATGCTGGCCATGATGCCCACCACCGACAGTGCCGCGACAAAGGCGAAGGCCTTGCCGGTGCGCGTCGGCGCGCGTTTGAGGGCAAAGCTGCCCAGCACGATGTAGACCACCAGCAGCACCAGCTTGGCGCCCAGCCAGTGGTTGTGCCAGGGGTTCAGCTGCAGCAGCCACCACAGCGTGGCGCCGGCGAGCAGCAGCAGCGAGTCGATGACCGGACTCAGGCCACGGGCCAGGTCGCGCATGGGCCAGGCCTGCCCCGCCAGCACACCCAGGCCGCGCGCCATGAACACCGACACGCTCAAGACCACCAGGGTGATGTGCAGGTGTCGGAGCCAGGGGTAGAGGGCGGCAATCAGTTCGGGGGCGGGCATGGTCCGCGCATCATAGGACGCAGCGGCGGAGCGTGGGGCAAGGTTTCGCCGCTGGGCCGCCCCAAGGCGAAACAGCCCCCTCGGGGGGCAGCGACCCGCGCAGCGGCGGAGCCCCGGCCCGCGCCGACAGAGGCGCGGGACGCAAGGGGGCTTTAGCCCGCCAGCGTCGGGTAGTCGGTGTAGCCCTTCGCACCGCCGCCGTAGAAGGTGGTCTTGTCGGGGGTGTTGAACGGACCGCCCGCGTGCAACCGTGTCACCAGATCCGGGTTGGCGATGAAGGCTTTGCCGAAGGCCACGAGGTCGGCGCCATCGGCCAGCGCCTGGCGCGCCATCGTCAGGTCGTAGCCGTTGTTGACCATCCAGGCCCCCCGGCCGCCGGCTTCGCGGTAGGCGGTTTTGAGCGCGGCGTAGTCGAAGGGACGGTCCGGCAGTTCGCGCGCACCACCGGTGGCGCCTTCGATCAGGTGCAGGTAGGCCAGTTGCAGCGGGGCCAGTTTGCGCACCACATGGTCGAACAGTGGCTGCGGGTCGGCGTCCGAAGCGTCGTTGGCCGGTGTCACGGGCGAGAGCCGGATGCCGGTGCGGTCGCCGCCGATGGCTTCGGTCACGGCGCGCGTCACCTCCAGCAAAAAGCGCGTGCGGTTGGCGATGCTGCCACCGTGGTCGTCCTTGCGGTGGTTGCTGCCGGACTTGAGGAACTGGTCGATCAGGTAGCCGTTGGCGGCATGGATCTCCACGCCGTCGAAGCCGGCGGCGATTGCGTTGAGCGCGGCGTGGCGGTAGTCCATCACGATGCCGGGAATTTCTTCGGCGTCGAGCGCGCGCGGCTCGGAAGTTTCGACGAAGGTCGGCACGCCGTCCTTGATCAGCACCGTCTTGGTGTGGGCGCGGATCGCCGAGGGCGCGACCGGCGCGCCAAAGTGCGGCTGCAGCTCGCGGTGTGAAACGCGGCCCACGTGCCAGAGCTGCACCACGATCTTGCCGCCGGCATCGTGCACGGCCTGGGTCACACGTTTCCAGCCGTCGAGCTGCTCGGTGCCATAGAGGCCGGGTACGTCGGCGTAGCCCTGGCCCTGGTGGGTGATGGCGGTGGCTTCGGTGATCAGCAGGCCGGCGCTGGCGCGCTGGGCGTAGTAGATCGCCATCAGCGGCGTGGGGATGGCTTCGGGCGCGCGGTTGCGCGTGAGCGGGGCCATGACGATGCGGTTGGACAGGCTCAGGGCGCCGACTTGCAGGGGTTCAAACAGGGTGGTCATGGGCGGGTAAGGGCTACAGGGATGGAGATGCGGCCCAGTCTACGCCTCGCCGCCGGCACAGGCCGTCGCCGACGGACGGTGGCGCCACCGAGGGCGCTGCAAAAAAGTGATGCCGGACGCGGCACCCCGTGTCTACCGGGGTGCACGGCACCGGCGATCACACGGTCCGGCCCTGCTGCAGCACCTCGCGCAGGCCCGCGAAGCGCCTGCGGTACTGGGCTGGCGTGAGGTTGACCTCGCGCTTGAACAGGCGCGCGAAATAGCCCGCGTCTTCGTAGCCCACCTGGCCGGCGATGGCCTCGATCGAGTCCTCGCTGCCCTCCAGCAACTGTTTGGCCTCTTCGAGCCGCACGTGGTGCACGTACTGCAGCGGTGACAAACCCGTGGCCTGCTGGAAGCGGCGCACGAAGGAGCGCTCGGCCAGGCCCGAGAGCCGCGTCATCGCCGCCACCGGGCTCGGCTCGCCGTAGTGGTCGGCGACCCAGAGCTGGCAGCGCGTGATGACCGCGTCGTCCGACTGCCGGCTCGCCGAGAGCCGGGCAAACGGCTGCTGGCCACTCTCGTGCCAGTCGATCAGGTACAGGCGCGCCATCTGCATCGCCGCCTCCAGACCCACCAGCCGGGCGATCAGGTACAGCGCGAGGTCTTGCCAGGAGGTGCCGCCACCGGCCATCACCAGGCGCTGGCCTTCGCCCGCGGTCACCAGCGCGCGCCGGCGGTGCAGGCGGATGCCCGGGTGGCGCTGCGCCAGCACGTCGCAGTAGGCCCAGTGGGTGGTGGCGTCCTCGCCTTCGAGCAGGCCGGCTTCGGCCATGAGCAGCGCGCCCGAGCAGGCCGCCGCGATGATGGCGCCCCGGGCATGGGCTTCGCGCAGCCAGGCCGCTTCGGCCTCATAGCGTCCGCGCAGGTCGGTGCTCGGCACCACGAACACCTCGGGGATGCAGATGACCTGCGGGGCCACGGCGTTGGCGATGGAGGTGTCGGGCGCCAGGTGCACGCCGTTGGCAATGGTCAGGGGCTGGCCGTCGGCCGAGACGATCTGCACCCGCAGCAACGAGCGGCCCGGCCGGTCCTCCACCACCAGGGGCCAGTCGCGCCCCACGCCCATGAACATGTCGCTCATGCCGAACAGCATCGAGGCCGCCACCTCGGGCAGCGCCAGGATGGCAACGGTGGCGAGCACGGGGGCGCCGTCGGGGGCGGACATGGCGGTTTTGTCGGGTGGCTGTCGGATTTGACTGCAGGTGAAAACGGGGGGTCTGCCTACAGTGCCTGACCGATTCTAGAACCGTCAAATCCCCTTGCAAACCCTCACTGGAAACACCATGTCCTGGCCCGAAATCCTCACCCTGGCGGTGCTGCCCGCCTTCCTCCTGCTCGATGCCATCACCCACGCCCACGCGGGCCGCGTGCGCGGCTGGCGCTCACGGGCCCTGTCCATCACCGTGGTCAACGCCGGGCTGGCGCTGGTCGTCGGCCACCTCTGGAGCCGCTTCTCCGGGGGCCTGCACGTTTTCGACGGGGCCGCCTTCGGCACCGCTGGCGGTGCGGCGCTGGGCGTGCTGGTGTACCAGTTCTTCCACTACGGGTACCACCGCAGCGCGCACCGCTTCGACACCCTCTGGCGCCTGGGCCACCAGATGCACCACAGCGCCGAATCGCTCGACCCCTGGGGTGCCTTCTACTTGCACCCACTGGACACGGCGCTGTTCACCACGATCTCCAGCCTGGTGCTGTTTCCGCTGCTCGGCCTGAGCCCCGCAGCGGGCGCCTGGGCGGTGGCGGTGCTGACCTTCCTCTCGGTGTTCCAGCACACCCGTGTGCGCACACCGACCTGGCTGGGCTACCTGATCCAGCGCCCCGAAAGCCACGCCATCCACCACCAGCGCGGCGTGCACGCGCACAACTACGCCGACCTGCCGCTGTGGGACCTGCTGTTCGGCACCTTCCGCAACGGACCGGCGAACGCGCCCTGGCCCGAACTGGGTTTCCACGACGGCGCCTCTGCGCGCATTCCCGAAATGCTGGCGTTCCGCGACGTGTCGCGCGCCCGGCACTGATCCCTTTCCTTTCTTTTTTCCTCACCCCAACCCTGGAGCATTCCCATGACCACGAAAGACACCGTCGGCTACACCCTCTCGGGCGGCAACGCCCACGCCCTGGACCTGCTGGAGCAGGCCCTGCACCAGTTCCGCTGCTTTGCCGACAACCCCCTGGCCACCGCCGAAGCGGCGCTGGCCGACGCCCCCGACCTGGTGATGGCCCAGGTGCTGCGCGCCTGGCTTTACCTGCTGTCCTCGGAAGCGGCTGGCGTGGCGCCGGCGCGCGAGGCCCTGGCCGCCGCGCGCAAGCTGCCGCACAACGAACGCGAGGCCTGGCACTTGCGGGCCATCGCGCAGCTGTGCGACGGCCAGTGGCGCGCCGCCGCGCTCACGCTGGAAGACCTGAGCGTGCACTACCCGCTGGACGCGCTGGCCCTGCAGGCCGGCCAACAGCTCGACTTCTTCGTGGGGGATTCGCGCATGCTGCGCGACCGCATTGCGCGCGCCCTGCCCGCGTGGTCCGCTACCCTGCCCGGCTGGCACGCGGTGCTGGGCATGCAGGCCTTCGGGCTCGAAGAAACCGGTGACTACGCACGCGCCGAGCGCCTGGGGCGCCTGGCCGTGGACCTGCAGCCCCGCGACGCCTGGGCGCAGCACGCGGTGGCCCACGTGCTGGAGATGCAGGGCCGGCGCGACGAAGGCATCGAGTGGATGCGTGGCAACGAAGGCTGGCAGACCGACAACTTCCTGGCCGTGCACAACTGGTGGCACCTCGCGCTGCACCACCTCGCGCAGGGCGACCTGGCCGAGGTGCTGGCCCTGTACGACGGGCCGATCCACGGCCACCGCCCCGAGATCCATGTGGAACTGGTGGACGCGAGTGCGCTGCTGTGGCGGCTGGACCTGCAGGGGGCGGACGTGGGCGCACGCTGGGAGCGACTGGCCGAACGCTGGGCACCCTTCGCGGGCGACGGTCACTACGCTTTCAGCGACTGGCACGCGGCCATGGCCTTCGTGGCCGCCGGACGCGAGGACCTGTTGCAGACGCTGCTGCAGGCCCAGCGCAACGCGATGGCCAGCGAGGGCGACAACGCGGCCTTCATGCGCGAGGTCGGCTCGGTGGTCACGCAGGCCTGCATCGCCTTCGGCCAGCAGGACTGGGCGCGTGCGGTGGCCCTGCTGCGCCCGGTGCGCAGCCAGTCGCACCGGTTCGGTGGCAGCCATGCGCAGCGCGACCTGATCGACCTCACGCTGATCACCGCGGCCCAGCGCAGCGGCCAGAAAGCCCTGGCGCGCGCGCTGGAGCAGGAGCGCCTGGCCCTGGCCCGGCAGCGCCTGCCCGCGCGGCGCGAGGCGCTGGCCGCGTGAGTTTCTTCCTTCAACCCTTTCGCCGGTCCTGCCGGCCCCGCACCATGCACACCGTACAGCTGTCCCTGCCACCCACCCTGGGCCGGTTCCGCCGGTCGCGCCCGGCCGCCCGCCCGCGCCCCACCACCGACACCTGGGTGCTGCCCCGGTCGTCCCTGTACCGCATCGCGAGGCCGCTGGGCTGGCGCATCCAGTGCATCGCCGGCCGGGCCTGGATCACCCACGACCGCGACCCGCGGGACATCATCCTGGAGGCCGGTGAAAGCCACACCTGCGACCGGCCCGAGCGCCTGATCGTGCAGGCCCTCGAAGCGCTCACCCTGCGGGTGCTTCCGCCCGCCGGGTGAGCCGGATGGCGGTGCGTTGACCGCGTTTCCCGTGCGTTGGCGCTCCGGTGGGGCCATCAAGGGCCGCTGATCCGGTGGGTGGAGGCGGCGCGCCGGGGGAGGGGTACAGGGGTCTTTCGCGGGCTCACCGACCGGCGGGATGCAAAGCATCTGACAATGCGGTCCATGAATCCCATGCCCAAGCCCCTGCAAGACATCCGCCTCTCCCTGCTCGATCTCGTGGCCGTGCGCGAAGGCGGCTCGGTGGCCGATGCGCTGGCCATCACCGTGCGCACCGCGCAACACGCCGAAGCCCTGGGCTTCACCCGCTACTGGCTGGCCGAGCACCACAACATGAGTGGCATCGCCAGTTCGGCCACGGCCGTGCTGGTGGGCCACATCGCTGGCGCCACGCAGCGCATGCGCGTGGGTTCGGGCGGCGTGATGCTGCCCAACCACGCGCCGCTGGTGGTGGCCGAGGCTTTTGGCACGCTGGCCGAGCTCTACCCCGGCCGCATCGACCTGGGCCTGGGTCGCGCGCCCGGCACCGACCCGCTGACCATGCGCGCGCTGCGCCGCGACCGGCGCGAGACCGAAGACGATTTCCCGCGCGACGTGGCCGAACTGCAGCGCCTGCTGGGCGATGCGGTGCCGGGCCAGAAGCTGATCGCCATGCCCGGCGCGGGCACCCATGTGCCGATCTGGCTGCTGGGCTCCAGCCTGTTCTCGGCCCAGCTGGCGGCCGAGCGTGGTCTGCCCTACGCCTTCGCCTCGCACTTTGCACCGCGTTACCTGCTGCAGGCGCTGGACCTGTACCGCCACAACTTCAAGCCCTCGGCGGTGCTGGACAAGCCCTACGCCATCGTCGGCGTGCCACTGATCGCCGCACCCACGGACGACGAAGCCGAGTACCTGGCCAGCAGCACCTACCAGCGTGTGCTGGGCATCCTCACCGGCAAACGCGGCCAGCTGCCGGCGCCGGTCGCCGGTTTCATGGAAACGCTGGACACCCAGGCCAGTGCGGCGATCGCCGACTTCCTGGCCTGTGCGGTGATCGGCGGCCCGGACACGGTGCGCGCCGGTTTGCAGAAACTCGCCAACGCGACCCAGGCCGACGAGTTCATGCTGGTGAGCGACGTGTTCGACCCGGCGCTGCGCCTGCGTTCACTGGACATCGCTGCGGCGGCGATGCGCGAGCCGGTGGCGGCCTGAACTGGGCCCTTCAGGCCGACAGGTGTGGCGGCGTGCGCATCTGCTCGGGCGTCGTGAAGTAGGCCGAAGACGCGCCCATGCGCACGCGGGCCCGCTCCAGCTCGTGCCGCGCCACGCTGCGCAGGTGCACCTCGTCGGGGCCGTCGAGCAGGTGCAGTGCGCGGCCCCAGGTCCAGAACTGCGCCAGCGGCGTGTCGGGTGACAGGCCCATGGCGCCGAAGATCTGCATCGCGCGGTCCACCACGCGGGTCTGCAGGCCCGCGGCCACCACCTTGATCGCGGCCACCTGCGCGCGCACGGCGGCGGGTTCGGCACGGTCGGGGTGGTCAAGTAGCCAGGCGCAGCGCAGCACCAGCAGGCGCGCCTGGTCGATCTCGATGCGCGACAGCGCGATCCACTCCTGCACGTTGGCGTAGTCCGCCAGGTATTTGCCGAAGGTCTGGCGCTCCAGCGCGCGTTCGGTGGCGAGCGCCAGCGCCAGCTCGCATTGGCCGATGGTGCGCATGCAGTGGTGCACGCGGCCCGGCCCCAGCCGCGCCTGCGCCATCGCAAAGCCTTCGCCCCAGCCACCGAGCAGGTGGTCGGCCGGCACGCGCACGTGGCGAAAGACGATTTCGCAATGCCCTTCGGGCGCGTGGTGGTGCACCACGCTGATGTTGCGCACCACCTCAATACCCGGCGTGTCCAGCGGCACCAGCAGCATGCTGTGCTGGTGGTGCTTGATGTCCGGTGCACCGCTGTCGTCGGCTGCGTTGCGCGCCATCACGATCAGCAGCTTGCAGTTGGGGTGGGCGACGCCGGTGATGAACCATTTGCGGCCGTTGAGCACGAGGCCATCGCCCTCGCGCCGCACCGTCGTTTGCAGGTTGGTCGGGTCGGACGAGGCCACGTCGGGCTCGGACATGGCGAAGGCGGATCGGATCGTTCCATTGAGCAGCGGCGTGAGCCACTGCGTGCGCTGCGCCGGCGTGGCGAATCGGTGCAGCAGCTCCATGTTGCCGGTGTCGGGTGCGCTGCAGTTGAACACCTCGGCCGCCCAGTGCAGTTTGCCCATGGCCTCGGCCAGCGGCGCGTAGTCGAGGTTGTCCAGCCGGGTGCCCGGTTCGTCTTCGCGCAGCCCGGGCAGGAACAGGTTCCACAGCCCTTCTTCGCGTGCCAGGGTCTTCAGGTCTTCGAGGAAGGGTGGCGGGTAGTCCCCCTGCTGCACCGCCTGGTGCCAGGCCGCGTTGTGCGGCAGCACATAGCGTTGCATGAAAGTCTCCAGTTGCTGCTGGAGCATCTGCGCCCGGGGGCTGTGCTGAAAGTCCATGGGGCGATTGTGGGCAGGGGTTGCGCGCCTGTCAGCGCGTGGGCGACAGCGTTGTCACAGCCCCAGCTGTTCACCCAGCTGGTCCATGCGGGCCGTCACCGCCGGGTCCATGCGCATCACGCGGCCCCATTCGCGCTGTGTTTCACCGGGCCATTTGTTGGTCGCGTCCAGTCCCATCTTGCTGCCCAGACCGCTCACGGGCGAGGCGAAGTCGAGGTAGTCGATGGGTGTGTGCTCGATGGTGAAACTGTCGCGCGCCGGGTCCATGCGTGTGCTCATGGCCCAGATGACTTCGCCCCAGTTGCGCACGTCGATGTCCTCGTCCACCACCACGACGAACTTGGTGTACATGAACTGGCGCAGGTGGCTCCACACGCCCATCATCACGCGCCGCGCGTGGCCGGCGTAGGCCTTGCGGATCTGCACCACCGCCATGCGGTAGCTGCAGGCCTCGGAAGGCAGGTGGAAGTCGGTGATCTCGGGGAACTGGCGCTGCAGCAGCGGGATGAACAGCTCGTTCATCGCCAGCGCCAGCACGGCGGGTTCGTCGGGCGGCTTGCCGGTGTAGGTGGAGTGGTAGATGGCGTCGCGTCGCAGCGTGATGCGCTCGACCGTGAACACCGGAAACTCGGCGCGTTCGTTGTAGTAGCCGGTGTGGTCGCCGTAGGGGCCTTCGAGCGCGTGCTGGAAGCCGCTCGGGTGCAAAGGGTCCGGGTGAATGTGGCCTTCGAGCACGATCTCGGCCGAGGCCGGCACGCGCAGCGGCACGCCCAGGGCGCGCACGACCCCGGTGCGCGCACCGCGCAGCAGGCCGGCGAACTGGTACTCACTCAGGCTGTCGGGCACCGGCGTGACCGCGCCCAGGATGGTGGCCGGATCGGCACCCAGCGCCACCGCCACGGGGTAGGGCTGGCCGGGGTGCAGCCGGCCGTGGTCGCGGAAGTCGAGCGCGCCGCCGCGGTGCGCCAGCCAGCGCATGATGAGCTGGTTGCGCGAGAGCACCTGCTGGCGGTAGATGCCCAGGTTCTGGCGCGGCTTGTGCGGGCCCTGTGTGATCACCAGGCCCCAGGTGATGAGCGGGGCCACGTCGTCGGGCCAGCAGTGCTGGATCGGCAGGCGCGCGAGGTCCACGTCGGCGCCCTCCCACACGACGTCCTGGCAGGGCGCCGACGCGTGCTCCTGCGGCGTCATGTGCCAGAGTTTCTTGAGCAGACCGCCCAGGGCCACCATGTCTTTCAGCCCGCCCGGCGCCTGGGGCTCCTTGAGCGCGGCGAGCACCTCGCCGAACTGGCGCAGATCGGCCAGACTGTCCACGCCCATGGCGCGCGCCACGCGGTTGGTGGTGCCAAACAGGTTGCCCAGCACCGGCATGCTGTGGCCGGTGGGTCGCTCGAACAGCAGGGCCGGGCCGCTGGCGCGCAGGACGCGGTCGCACAGCGCGGTCATCTCCAGGTGCGGGGAGACCGGCTGGCTCACGCGCCGCAGTTCGCCCGCGGTTTCCAGTTGCGCGATGAACTCGCGCAGGTCCTTGTAAGTCATGCGGGCGCGATGTCCATGCCCTGCCAGCGTTGGCTCAGCGCGTGCGGCACGTCCAGCAGGTCGAGCACGCGCGCCACGCTGGCGTCCACGATGTCGTCGAGCGTTTTGGGCCGCAGGTAGAAGGCGGGCATGGGTGGGCAGACGATGGCGCCCATCTCGGTGACCGTGGTCATGTTGCGCAGGTGGCCCAGGTGCAGCGGGGTCTCGCGCGTCATCAGCACGAGCCGGCGGCGTTCCTTGAGCATCACGTCGGCCGCGCGGGTGACCAGGTTGTCCGACAGGCCGTGGGCGATGGCCGCGAGCGTGCGCATGGAGCAGGGCGCGATGACCATGCCGTCGCAGCGGAACGAGCCGCTGGCCGGCGCGGCGCCGAGGTGGGCCGCGTCGTGCAGCGTGTGCACCAGCGGGCGCAGCGCGTCATGCGCGAGCTTCAGTTCGTGGCGCAGCGTGAGCCAGCCGGCGTCGGACACGACCGCGTGCACCTGCACACCGGACATCGCGCCCAGCACCTGCAGCAGGCGCAGGCCGTACACCGCGCCGCTGGCGCCGGTGATGGCCACCAGCAGGCGCCGCTGGGCGGAAGGGGCCTCAGTCATGCAGGGCCTCTGGTTCGGGTTCCGTCGCCGTTGCAGCCGTCGGTTCGGTCGCGGCGAGCTGGTGCAGACCGGCGCTCACCTGCGCCAGCACCTGCTGGGCCTGCTCCGGGTCGAAGTCTTCGTGCTGGCGCTTGCGCACGCCATAGGTCTGCAGCTGGTGGTGCTGGTCGGGGACGATGCCGTGGCGCGCCAGGCTGCTCTTCACGCACACCAGCGGGCAGCCATCGAGCGCCACGATGGGGCGGCCCGAGCGCGCGGTTTTCAGCAGCGAGGGCACGTCGCCGCCGACGCCGGCGATGCACGACATCTCGGCCAGACCGGCGCGGTCCAGGCGCACGGCCACGTGGTTGGCCAGCTGCGCGGCACTGGAGCAGCCCGAGCAGGCGTAGACCAGCGGGCGGGCTGCGGCAGTGCGGCTCGCTGGCGTGCTCATCGCTGCCAGGGGCGCGAGCCGGCGGCTGGGCTGGACAGGCGTGCGCGCAGGCGCTCCCACACGCGCGGCGGCGCCCAGTGCTGCGCATCGAACACCGGCAATTCCAGAGCGTCGAGCGCGTTCTTGACCACGAGGCCGAGCTCGGTGTCGCCCTCCATCGAAAGGCGGCGGTTGAAGAACAGCGTGTCGGGGTCGTCCTGGCGCCGGGCCAGGCGCACGAAGTCGTGCGCGTTGGCGCTCAGGGTCAGCTCGGTTTCGGGCTGCGGCGGGCAGGCGCGGAACAGCGTGCCGCGCCAGACGAAGTCGAAGCGCAGGCCGGCGTCGCGCACCAGGATGCGGATGCGCTGGCCCTCCAGGCGCTGGCGCACGTCGGCCGGCAGCTGGCGCGCGAGCACGAGGTTGAGCGCGGTGACCAGCAGCATCGAGCCGGGGTAGGCCGGCAGGCGCCCGAGCAGGGCGCCCACCGGAGCGGGCAGCACGTGGTGGGTGTCGGGACGGGCGGTGGTGGTCGTGTGCATGGGGGCTTTCAGGCGAGGGCGGGTTCGATGCGTTCCTGCCCGGGCTGGCCGTGCCAGTAGCCGTTGCAGTCGCGGTCGGGCAGCAGAGGCAGCAGGGCAGCGCGTGCCGCCGGGCCATTCAGCGCTTCGCGGCGCACCGCGTCGTACAGGCCGATCACCTCCGCCGTGTGCAAGGACTGCGGGCTGATGCGCGCCACGTCCACGCCGAGGGTGCACAGATCGTCCCAGGCATCGATCAGGCTGTGCACCCGCGCCGACTGGGTCTGGATGCCGTTGAGCACCAGGAACTCGGCCTGCTCGCGCGTCTTGAGCATCAGGCCGTCGGGGTGGTGAATGCAGCTGAAGCGGCAGTCGTCCTTGGGCAGGTTGCGGTGGCGCGCGGTGAAGCAGCGGGCCGAGAAAGCGAGCGGCAGGCGGCCGTGCACGAACACCTCGGTCTGCAGGCCGGCCGGACGCGCCTGTTGCAGCAGGGCCAGGTCTTGGCGCGGCATCTCCAGCGGAGCGACCCAGCGCTTGGCGCCCATCGACGCCATCCATTGCAGCGAGGGGCCGTTGTAGATGTTGAGGTGCGGGCCGGCGACGAAACCGCGCTGACCGGCCAGTGCACCCACCGCACCCATGTCGTTGGCCTCGACCATGAAGTCGGTGTTCGCCGCGACCTTCTGCATCGCGCTCACGTCCGAGCCCGACTCCATCAGCACCTGGGTGGACAGCACAGCGGTCTTGCCCGCAGCGCGCATCAGCTCGGCCACGTCCAGCCAGTCCGACAGGCGCAGCTCGTGGCGGCGCGAGCAGGTGACCTCGCCGAGGTAAACGATGTCCACCGCCGTCGCGGCCATGGCCTCGTAGAAGTCGAACACGGTCTGGCGCGGCCAGTAGTACTGCAGGGGTCCGAGAGAAAGTTTCATGTTCACTTCCATGGACGGTGGTAGGCGCCCAAGGTGTGTTGCTGACCTTCCGCGACCTGGTCGAGCGAGGCCATCCAGGCGCTTTTGGGCGTGTAGTGCTGGGGCTGGGCAACGCAGTGGTCGATGGCTTCGCGCCAGACCTTCGTGACCTGGGCCACGTAGGCCGGGCTGCGCTGGCGGCCTTCGATCTTGATCGCGCGCACGCCCATCTGCAGCAGCTGCGGCAGCAGCGAAAGCGTGTTGAGGCTGGTGGGCTCTTCGATCGCGTAGTAGCTCGTGTCGTCCTCGACGTCGAAACGCCCCTTGCACAGCGTGGGGTAACCCGCGCTCTCGCCGGTGGCGTAGCGGTCGATCAGCACGCCGTTCAGGCGCGACTCCAGGCCCTTCGGGGTTTCCTGCCAGCGCACCGCCTTGGCGGGTGAACACACGCCGTGCGTGTTGGGCGATTCGCCGGTCACGTAGGACGAGAGCGCGCAGCGCCCTTCGACCATCACGCACAGGCTGCCGAAGCCGAACACCTCGATCTCCACCGGCGTCTTCTGCACCACCTGGCGAACCTGATCGAGCGAGAGCACGCGCGGCAGCACGGCACGCGAAATGCCGAACTCGCGGTGGTAGAGGTTGATCGCTTCGGGGTTGGTGGCCGAACCCTGCACCGAGAGGTGCAGCCGCAGCTGCGGGTGGCGCTGCGTGGCGTAGCGCATGAGGCCCGGGTCGGCCAGGATCACCGCGTCCACGCCCAGGTTCACCGCCTTGTCCATCGCCTCGCGCCAGCGCTCCGGCTGCGCGGCCTGGGGGTAGGTGTTGAGCGCCATGAACACCTGGCAGCCGCGCGCATGCGCATAGGCCACGCCGGTCGCGATGGCCGCGTCGTCGAAGTTCAGGCCGGCGAAGTTGCGCGCGTTGGTCGCGTCGCGCAGGCCCAGGTAGACGCAGTTGGCGCCGTGGTCCACCGCGGCCTTGAGCGCGGGCAGGCTGCCGGCCGGGCAGACCAGGTCCAGGGTGTGGGGGTTCTCTAGCGTGTGGTCAAGGGCCATGGAAGGGACGGTCATGAAGGCGGCACCGCGGACAGTCCGGTGCCAGGCGGGCGCGAAGGTATCAGCGGCCCGGGGCCCGGACGTTGACCTGGGTCAAGGGGCTCATGGCTTGATCTGGCGCAAGTCAGGCGCAACCACAGGCCGATCCGCAGCCCGTCTGCACCTGGGCCTCGAACTGCGGGAACAGCACGTTGTTTTCCAGGTGGATGTGGTTGATCAGGTCGTCGGACAGCTGCGCAATGCCGGCGTACAGGGCGCGCCAGGTGTTGCACGCGCCGCGCGGCGGGTTGGCGTCGTCGGTGAGGGCCATCAGGCGTTCGAGCTGCGCGCCGTGGCCGGTGTGGTCGTCGCGCATGGTCTGGATCGGCCCGCTGTCTGCACCCTGGCCACCCGCTCGCAGCAAAGGGAACAGCACCTGTTCTTCCAGCGCCATGTGGCCCAGCAGTTCGGCCTCCATGGTCTCCAGCAATTCGGCCAGTCCGACCGGCACATCCGGATTTTCGCGGTGCACGGCCTCCACGCGACGGGCCATGCGGATCAACTCGGGCAGTTGCTCGCGGTGCACCGCGTGGTAACGCGTGAGGATGTGGTCGACCAGCGCCTCGGGCGATTCGGTGGCGGGCAGTTCGTCCGGACGCTCCAGTTCCGCGAGTTCGGCCAGCACCGCGTCCAGCGGCAGGCCCTTGCTGGCGCAGGCCTGTTGCAGCGCCACCTGGCCGCCGCAGCAGAAATCGAGCTTGAGGCGGCGGAACACCGCGGTCGATCCCGGCAGGTTGACGGCGATCTGGCCAATGGCCTGCTGGGCGCGGTCGGTGGTGGGGATGGCAACGGTGGCGGCGTGGTTCATGGGGCTTCCTTAAATATTCACAGTGAATGCATGTATTAAAAGATAAAATTCAGACGAGGTGAATATTTCCTCAGAACGACACGGGGTATCCGGAAGAACGATGCCCCGCCGCCAGGAGATCTCGGCATGCGACTGACCCACTGGAGCGACTACAGCCTGCGGGTGCTGATGTACTGTGCCGCCTGCGCGCAACGCGTGAAGCCCGCCACCATCAGCGAGATCGCCGAGGCCCATGGCATCTCGCGCAGCCACCTGACCAAGATCGTGATGACGCTCTCCAGCATGGGCCTGCTGGAGACCACGCGCGGTCGTGGCGGCGGTCTGCGCCTGCTCAAGCCGGCGCAGGCGATCGTGCTGGGCGACGTGATCCGCCAGACCGAGACAGACTTCACCCTGGTTGAATGTTTCGACAGCGAGCACAACACTTGCCGGCTCGACGGCTATTGCCGCCTCAAGGGCGCGCTGCGGCAGGCGATGGACAGCTACCTCGCGGTGCTCGACGGGGTGACGCTGGCCGACCTGATTGCGCCCATGCCGGCTGTCGGCGGCGCGAATTCCGCTGCCCGCATCCAGCTGGTACCGGGCTTGCCTGCCTTCAGGAGCTGAGCCGCTCAGTGACGCGGCACGACGAAGGTCGTGCGCACGGTGAGCGCTGGCTCGGTTGGACCGTCCACCGGCAGGACCTCGATCACCACCGGCAGTGTCTGGCCACTGTGGCGCTGTGCCCATGCGAGCGGCAGCACCAGGCGCACCGGCATGCTGGCGGTGCCGTTGGCGCCCACCGACAGTTCGGCAGCCGTGTCCAGGCGCAGGCCCTCCAGACCGGTGACCCGGGTGATGTAGCCGCGCGGTCGCTCCAGGCTGTTGGTGATCTGCAGCCGGTAGGTGTTTTCCACGTCGCCGTTGCCGGTCTGGCGCGCCAGCGCGCCGCGGTCGCGGCTGAGCGCCACGCCGTAGTCGCTGCGGTTCCCGACGCTCCAGACGAAGGCGCTGCCCAGCACCAGCAGCAGCGCGGCGTAGATCAGCACGCGCGGGCGCCAGACCCGCCGCAGCATGCGCGCAACCGACCAGCCCTGCTCGATACCGTTGCCCGACGAGTAGCGGATCAGGCCGGGCGCGTAGCCCATCTTGTCCATCACCTCGTCGCAGACGTCGATGCAGGCCGCGCAGGCGATGCATTCGTTCTGCAAACCGTTTCGGATGTCGATGCCGGTCGGGCACACCTGCACGCACAGCGTGCAGTCGACGCAGTCGCCCAGACCCAGCGCCTTGGGGTCGGCCTTGCGCGAGCGCGCACCACGGTTCTCGCCCCGCTTCGTGTCGTAGGCGATGACCATGGAATCCATGTCGATCAGCGCGCTCTGGAAGCGCGCGTAAGGGCACATGTATTTGCACACCTGCTCGCGCATGAAGCCGGCGTTGCCGTAGGTGGCGAAGCCGTAGAAGAAGACCCAGAACGTGGCCCAGGGCGTGAGCGTCAGCGCCAGGCTCTGCTCGGCCAGGCTGTGGATGGGAATGAAATAGCCGGTGAAGCTGAAACCGGTGAACAGCGCGATGGCGATCCAGGCCACCTGCTTGCCGGTCTTGCGCAGCAGCTTCTCCAGCCCCCAGGGCCGGGCGTCCAGCCGCATGCGCGCGCTGCGGTCGCCTTCGGTGTGCCGCTCGACCCAGAGGAAAATCTCGGTGTAGACGGTCTGCGGACAGGCGTAGCCACACCACACGCGGCCGGCGATGGCGGTGACGAAAAACAGCGCCAGTGCCGACAGCACCAGCAGCGCGGCGAGGTAGATGAAGTCCTGCGGCTGCAGCACCAGGCCGAACACATAGAAGTGACGCTCCTCCAGGTTGAACAGCACCGCCTGGCGGCCATTCCATTGCAGCCAGGGCAGGCCATAGAACACGATCTGGGTCAGCCAGACCATCACCCAGCGCCAGCGCGCAAAGCGCCCGCTCACCGAGCGCGGGTAGATCTTCTGCTGCTGGTCCAGCAAGGGAAAGAACACCGGCTGGGCCGCCGGTTCGCGTGTATTTGACATGGCATCGATGGCACGAAAAGATGCATTTTAGATGCACATTAGTTTGACGATCTGGCGCCGTGCAAACCCCTGCCCGTGCCGGGGTCTCCGGCACCGGGTGCGCAACGGGCTGGTATCGGGGTCGGTGCAAAGCCGCTAACCTACGGTCATGCCATCCACCGTCTCGCTCTCGATCAAGCTGATCCGCATCGGCGCCAGCCTGCTGGTCATCGCGCTGGCTTCGATCGGGCTCACGCTGTGGGTGACCTGGCAGCTCGAAGGCGGTGCCGCGGCAGTGAACGAAGCCGGCCGCATGCGCATGCAGACCTGGCGCCTCAACAGCGCGGTGGCGGCCCAGCTGCCGGCCAGCGAGGTCCAGGCCCTGGTGTCCCAGTTCGATGGCAGCCTGGGCCTGCTGCGCAGCGGCGACCCCAGCCGTCCGCTGTTCGTGCCCTGGGACGACGAGGTGGCCCAGCAGTTCGTCATTGTCGAGGCGCTGTGGCAGAACCAGCGCCCGCTGTGGCTGGGTGAGCTGCCGCCCGATGCGGCGCGCTCGCTGCAGGCCGCGGGCGAGTTTGTCGACGCCATCGACCGCTTCGTGCTGGTGATCGAGAAGCAGCTCTCGGGCTACACCGCCATCCTGAACCTGTTCCAGTTCGTGATGATGGCGCTGGCCATTGGCGGGGCGGTGATCATGCTCTACACCGGGTACCTCTATGTGATCAACCCGCTGGCCCATCTGCGCAGGGTGCTGGCGCAGGTGGAAGCGGGCGAATTCGGCACCCGCATCGACGTTGACACGCAGGACGAGTTTGGCCAGGTGGCCGCCGGCTTCAACCGCATGGCCAGCACCCTGCAGTCGCTCTACGAGGGGCTGGAGGCCAAGGTGCAGGCCAAGACGCAGCGCATCGAGGCGCAGCGCGCCCGTCTGGAAGCGCTCTATGAAGTGAGCGCCTTTCTGGCCCAGGCCAACACCATCGAGGAACTCTCGCGCGGCTTCTCGCAGCGCGTGCGCCAGGTCATGAAGGCCGACGCGGTGGCGGTGCGCTGGTCCGACGAAGCCAACCAGCGTTACCTGATGCTGGCCTCCGACTGTTTCCCGCAGGAGATGCAGGAAGAAGAGCGCAGCCTGCTGGCCGGTGCCTGCGCCTGCGGCAACCTCAGGCCCGACGCCCGCACCCGGGTCATTCCCATCCTCAGCCACGACGCCGCTCCCATGCGGCACTGCGCGCGCGCGGGCTACGAGAGCCTGGTGAGCGTGCCGGTGCGCCTGCAGCAGCGCCTGATCGGCGAGATCGACCTGTTCTTTCGCAGCGATGTGCAGATCAACGCCGACGAGACCGAACTGCTCGATGCGCTCGCCAGCCACCTGGCCAGCGCGCTCGAAGGCCTGCGCGCCGCGGCGCTGGAGCGCGAGGCCGCGGTGGGCGAGGAGCGCGCCCTGCTGGCGCGCGAGCTGCACGACTCGATCGCGCAGTCGCTGGCGTTCCTGAAGATCCAGGCCGGCCTGCTGCGCAGCGCGCTGCAGAAGCAGCAGCCCGACCAGGTGAGTTCCACGCTGGACGAGCTCGATACCGGCCTGAAGGAGAGCATCAACGACGTGCGCGAGCTGCTGGTGCACTTCCGCACCCGCACCAACACCGACGACATCGAGGCCGCGCTGCAGGAAACGCTGCAGAAGTTCCAGCACCAGACCGGTCTGCCCACGCGCCTGCAGCTCGATGGGCAGGGCCTGCCGCTGCCGGCCGACGTGCAGGTGCAGGTGCTGCATGTGCTGCAGGAAGCGCTGTCCAACGTGCGCAAGCACGCCGGCGCCAGCCACGTCAGCCTCGACGTGTTCAAGGGCGCGCGCTGGCGCTTTGTCGTGCGCGACAATGGCGCCGGCTTCGACACCCGGCAGCAGCGCAGCGAAAACCACGTCGGCATGAAGATCATGCGCGAGCGTGCCGAGCGCATCGGGGCCAGCGTGGAACTGCTGTCCAGCCCCGGCCAGGGCACCACGGTGACCCTGATCCTGCCCCCGTACCCGGTGAGCGCCCCTGGCATCGGCACGCTGGGCCTGAACCTGCAAGAACTGTCCGAGACCCTGCCCGCCCCATGATCCATGCACCCGCGCCCCGCATCCAGCTGCTGCTGGTCGACGACCACAACCTGTTTCGCCGCGGCCTGCGGGCCCTGCTGTCGCAGGACGAGCGCTTCCAGGTGATCTGTGAGGCGGGTGACATCGGCGAAGCCCTGCGCTGCCTGGCGCAGACGCCCCAACCCGACGTGATCCTGCTCGACAACCACCTGCCTGGTGTGCGCGGCGTGGACGCGATACCCGCGTTGAAAGACGCCGCACCGCAGGCGCGCATCCTGATGCTCACCGTGAGCGAGAACGAGGACGACCTCGCGGCCGCCTTGCGCGCCGGTGCCGACGGTTACCTGCTCAAGACGGTGGAATCCGATCACCTGGGCGAGACCATCGTCAAGGTGCTGGATGGCGAATCGGTGATCAGCCCGCAGATGCTGACCAAGCTGGTTTCGGTGTTCCGCGCCCGCCCGGCCGGCAGCGCGCCGGCACCGCTGGAGCCACCCCGGTCCGACGGCCCCTCGCCCGACCTGCTCTCGCCGCGCGAGCGCGAAATCCTGCTGCTGATCGCGCGTGGCGACAGCAACAAGCTGATCGCTCGCTCGCTCGACATTGCCGAAACCACGGTGAAGATCCACGTGCAGCACATCCTGCGCAAGCTGGGCCTGAGTTCGCGGGTACAGGCTGCGGTCTATGCGACCAGCCGGGGTCTGGCCTGAAATCCGCTTGATCCACATCAAGCGCGGGTGATTCCGGCCCCGGGGTAGTTCTTCCGGACGATGCCGGTCATCGGGCCATCGTTCTTCTGTCTTGTGCTCGCGCCACCATCGGTGGATATTCGGCGGGGCGCGAAAAGCGGACATTCCTGTCATGCCTCAGGAGAAAGAACATGGCCTCTGAACTTCGCAATCAACGGAAAGCCTGGTCGGTGCTGATCGTCAGCACGCTGGCTTTCACCGTCTGCTTCATGGTGTGGATGATGTTTGGCGTCATCGGCATCCCGATCAAGAAAGCGCTCGACCTCAATTCCACGCAGTTCGGCCTGCTGATGGCCACGCCGGTGCTCACCGGCTCGCTGGTGCGCGTGCCGCTGGGCATCTGGACCGACCGTTACGGCGGCCGCATCGTGATGACCATCCTGATGGCGCTCACCGTGCCGGCGATCTGGATGATGAGCTACGCCACCGCCTACTGGCACTTCCTCACCATCGGCCTCTTCGTCGGCCTGGCCGGCGGCTCGTTCTCGGTCGGCACGCCCTATGTGGCGCGCTGGTTTCCGAAAAACCGCCAGGGCATGGCCATGGGCGTGTACGGCGCCGGCAACTCGGGCGCTGCGGTCAACAAGTTCGTCGCGCCGGTGCTGCTGGTCGCCTTCGGCTGGACCATGGTGCCGCAGGTCTACGCGGCCATCATGCTGGGCACGGTGATCCTGTTCTGGCTCTTCAGCCACAGCGACCCGGCGCACCTGGTGCCGAGCAACGTGACCTTCAAGGACCAGCTCAAGTCGCTGAAGGACCCCAAGGTCATCAAGTACTGCCAGTACTACAGCATCGTGTTCGGTGGCTACGTGGCGCTGAGCCTGTGGATGGTGCAGTACTACGTCGGCGAGTTCGGCCTCGACATCCGCGTCGCCGCCCTGCTGGCCGCGGCGTTCTCGCTGCCCGGCGGCGTGCTGCGCGCCATCGGCGGCATCCTGTCGGACAAGTTCGGTGCCCACAAGGTCACCTGGTGGGTGATGTGGGTGAGCTGGATCTGCCTGTTCCTGTTGTCCTACCCGCAGACCGACTTCACCGTCACGACCGTGGACGGACCCAAGACCTTCCACATCGGCCTCAATGTCTACATGTTCACCGGCCTGATGTTCATCCTGGGCATTTCCTGGGCCTTCGGCAAGGCCAGCGTCTTCAAGTACATCAGCGACGACTACCCGAAAAACATCGGCGCCATCAGCGGCATCGTCGGCCTGGCCGGCGGCATGGGCGGCTTCGTGTTGCCCATCATGTTCGGCGCGCTGATGGACCTGACCGGCATCCGCTCCAGCGCCTTCATGCTGATGTACGGCGTGGTCTGGGTCTCGCTGATCTGGATGTACTGGACCGAAGTGCGCAAGACCCAGGTCATGGGCGCCGACGCCAAATCCTTTTCCCTTCAGAACTGACCCCCGCGGTCGGCACACACCACCATGAACACCAAAGCCAACCTGTCTGCCTCGGGCGCCGCTGCCGGCGACCACGGGGCCGACATCGCCGACTGGCGGCCCGAGGACGAGCGTTTCTGGGAAACCAGAGGCAAAAAAATCGCCTACCGCAACCTCTGGATCTCGGTGCCCGCGCTGCTCTGCGGCTTCGCGGTCTGGGGCATGTGGGGCATCATCACGGTGCAGATGCTCAACCTGGGCTTCCCCTTCACCCAGGCCGAGCTCTTCACGCTGACCGCCATCTCGGGCATCGCCGGCGCCACCATGCGCATCCCGGCGTCCTTCCTGGTGCGCCTGGCCGGTGGCCGCAACACCATCTTCCTCACCACCGCCATGCTGCTGGCCCCGGCCATCGGCACCGGCGTGGCGCTGCAGCACCCCGAGTGGCCGCTGTGGGTGTTCCAGCTGCTGGCGCTGTGGTCGGGCGTGGGCGGTGGCAACTTTGCGTCCTCCATGTCCAACATCAGCACCTTCTTCCCCAAGCGGCTGCAGGGCACGGCGCTGGGCCTGAACGCCGGCCTGGGCAACTTCGGCGTGACGACGATGCAGATCGTGATCCCGCTGGTGATGACGGTGCCGCTGCTGGGCGCCCTCGGCGGTGAGTCCATGACGCTGGTGAAAGACAGCGGCTGGATCTTCGGCAAGATCGCCGCCGGCACGCCCACCTGGATCCAGAACGCCGGCTTTGCCTGGGTGATCTCGCTGATTCCCCTGTCGATCCTGGCCTGGTTCGGCATGAACAACCTGAAGACGGTGTCGCCCGATGCAGGCAACCCGATCGCCGCGTTCGCCAAGGTCACCTACCTCTACACCCTGGCCTTCATCCCGGCCATCTTCATGCTCTGGCTGTACCTGCCAGCGCCCACCGGCCTGGGCATCCTGAACATGTGGGTGGCGATCCCGCTGGACATCATCCTCGCGCTGCTGATGATGAAGCTCGCGGCCTTCGGCCCCATGAAGGAGGGCGTGAGCAAGCAGTTCGCGATCTTCCGCAACAAACACACCTGGTCGCTCACCGCGCTCTACATCGTCACCTTCGGTTCCTTCATCGGCTTCTCGATGGTGCTGCCGCTCGCCATCACGGTGATCTTCGGCTTCCAGCACGTGGCCGATGCGGCCGGTGTCATGACGCACACGCTGAAAAACCCGAACGCCCCCTCGGCCCTCACCTACGCCTGGATCGGCCCCTTCGTCGGTGCCGCGGTGCGCCCGCTCGGCGGCTGGATCTCCGACAAGGTCGGTGGTTCCATCGTCACCCAGGTCATCTCGGCCGTGATGGTGCTGGCGTCCGGCGCGGTGGGCTACGTGATGATGATGGCCTACGGCTCGGCCACGCCCGAGCAGTACTTCCCCGCCTTCATTGGCCTGTTCATCGTGCTGTTCTTCGCCAGCGGCATCGGCAACGGCTCGACCTTCCGCACCATCGGCGTCATCTTCGACCGCCAGCAGGCCGGCCCCGTGCTGGGCTGGACCTCGGCCGTTGCCGCCTACGGTGCCTTCATCGCCCCGGTGGTGATCGGCGCCCAGATCAAGGCCGGCACGCCGCAGTTCGCGATGTACGGCTTCGCGATCTTCTACGCGGTTTGCCTGGTGCTGAACTGGTGGTTCTACCTCCGTGCCGGCGCTGAGATCAAGAACCCATGAAGGCACTTCGTTCCACGGTTGCTTCGGGACTCAGGACGGCGTGGCACTCCGCTCCGTCCGTGTCCCCCGCCCTTCGGGCTCCTCCTTTACCTACCGGAGCGAAGCACCACACCGTCCTGAGTCAGCCAACGATATTGGCGCACCAAGGTCTTCAGTCCGCGCTCCCACCACGCAGGCAGCCGACGGCAGTGGGGTGCACGGTTCCGGGAGGTAAAGGAGGAGCCCGAAGGGCGGGGGACACGGACGGAACCGTGTGCCCCGCTGCCCTCGGCCCCCACAAAAGCAGGCATGCAAAAGCAGTCCAAAAAGCCCTGCCCAACAAACCAAACAGCAAGCTGCAAATGACCCCAACAACACCCACCAACCGGAGCGCCCCATGAGCCACTTTCTGGACCGATTGACCCACTTCAGCCTGCCCAAGGAGGCCTTTTCGGGCAACCACGGTCTCACCACCAACGAAGACCGCACCTGGGAAGACGGCTACCGCAACCGCTGGGCGCACGACAAGATCGTTCGCAGCACGCACGGTGTGAACTGCACCGGCAGCTGCTCGTGGAAGATCTACGTCAAGGGCGGCATCGTCACCTGGGAAACCCAGCAGACCGACTACCCGCGCACGCGCTGGGACATGCCCAACCACGAACCGCGCGGCTGCGCCCGTGGGGCCTCGTACAGCTGGTACCTGTATTCCGCCAACCGCGTGAAATATCCGATGGTGCGCGGGCGCCTGCTGGAACGCTGGCGCGCCGCGCTCACGGTCAGCAAGAGCCCGGTGGATGCCTGGGCGCTGATCCAGCAAGACCCCGAAGCCCGGCGCGACTACCAGCAGGTGCGCGGCATGGGCGGCTTCGTGCGCAGCACCTGGGACGAGGTCAACCAGCTCATCGCCGCGGCCAACGTCTACACCATCAAGCAGCACGGTGCCGACCGCATCATCGGCTTCTCGCCGATCCCCGCCATGTCCATGGTGAGCTACGCCGCCGGTTCGCGCTACCTGTCGCTCATCGGCGGTACCTGCATGAGCTTCTACGACTGGTACTGCGACCTGCCCCCGGCCAGCCCGCAGGTCTGGGGTGAACAGACCGACGTGCCCGAATCGGCCGACTGGTACAACAGCAGCTTCATCATCGCCTGGGGTTCCAACGTGCCCCAGACCCGCACGCCCGACGCCCACTTCTTCACCGAGGTGCGCTACAAAGGCGCGAAGACGGTGGCGGTGACGCCCGACTATTCCGAGGTCGCCAAGCTGTCCGACCTGTGGCTGCACCCCAAGCAGGGCACCGACGCGGCGCTCGCCATGGCCATGGGCCATGTGGCGCTGAAAGAGTTCTACTTCCCCGATGGCGGCAAGCAGCGCTCCAGCTATTTCGACGACTACGCCCGCCGCTACACCGACCTGCCGCTGCTGGTGATGCTGAAGGAACACACCCTGCCCGACGGCACGGTGACCATGGTGCCCGACCGCTACCTGCGCGCCAGCGACTTCAACGGCCAGCTGGGCCAGAAGAGCAACCCCGAGTGGAAAACCGTGGCCTTCGACACCGCCGGCAAGGCGGTGCTGCCCAACGGCTCGATCGGCTTCCGCTGGGGTGAGCCCGGCCGCGAAGACGAAGGCAAGTGGAACCTGGAATCCAAAGAGGCGCGCGGCAACAGCGAGGTGAAACTCAAGCTCTCGGTGATCGAAGACGGCGAGCAGGAGACCCAGGTGGTGGACGTGGGCTTCCCTTATTTCGGTGGCAACGCCACGCCCCACTTCACCGCCAACGCACAGAGCGGCGAGATCAACCACGCCAAAGTGCCCGCCGTGCGCCTGCGCCTGGGCAAGGCCGGTGAAGAACGTTACGCCATGGTCGCCACCGTGTTCGACCTGCAGGTCGCGCAGTACGGCATCGACCGCGGTCTGGGCAGTGGCGCCAAAGACTTCAACGACGACGCCGCCTACACGCCGGCCTGGCAGGAAAGCATCACCGGTGTGCCGCGCGACCAGGTCATCACCGTGGCGCGCCAGTTCGCCGACAACGCCGACAAGACCCATGGCAAATCCATGGTGATCATCGGCGCGGCCATGAACCACTGGTACCACGCCGACATGAACTACCGCGGCGTCATCAACCTCCTGATGATGTGCGGCTGCATCGGCCAGAGCGGTGGCGGCTGGGCGCACTACGTGGGCCAGGAAAAGCTGCGTCCGCAGACCGGCTGGGTGCCGCTGGCCTTTGCCACCGACTGGGTGCGCCCGCCGCGCCAGATGAACAGCACCAGCTTCTTCTACGCCCACACCGACCAGTGGCGCTACGAGAAGCTCGGCATGGAAGAGATCGTCTCGCCCACGCTGAGCGCCGCCGACAAGGCCGCCTTCAGCGGCAGCATGATCGACTTCAACGTGCGCGCCGAACGCATGGGCTGGCTGCCCAGCGCACCGCAGCTCAAGACGAATCCGATGCAGGTGGTCAAGGACGCGCAGGCCGCCGGCCTGGACGCCAAGGACTACGTGGTCAAGGCCCTGAAGGACGGCACGCTGGAGATGAGCTGCGAAGACCCGGACGCACCGCAGAACTGGCCGCGCAACATGTTCGTGTGGCGCTCCAACCTGCTGGGCTCCAGCGGCAAGGGCCACGAGTATTTCTGCAAGCACCTGCTGGGCACCGAGAACGGCGTGCAGGGCAAGGACCTCGGCAAGGACGACGCCAAGCCGGCCGAAGTGAAGTGGCACCCGAACGCACCGCAAGGCAAGCTGGACCTGCTGGTCACGCTCGACTTCCGCATGAGCACGACCTGCCTGTACTCCGACATCGTGCTGCCCACGGCCAGCTGGTACGAGAAAAACGACCTCAACACCAGCGACATGCACCCCTTCATCCACCCGCTGTCGGCGGCCGTGGACCCGGTGTGGCAGGCGCGTTCGGACTGGGAGATCTACAAGGGTTTTGCCAAGACCTTCAGCGAGGTCTGCGTCGGCCACCTGGGCGTGGAAAAAGAGGTGGTGCTCTCGCCCATCATGCACGACACCCCCGGCGAAATGGCGCAGGCCTTTGAAGTCAAGGAATGGAAGAAGGGCCACTGCGAACTGATCCCCGGCAAGACCGCGCCGCAGGTCGCCGTGGTCGAGCGCGACTACCCCAACACCTTTAAACGCTTCACGGCCCTGGGCCCGCTGCTCGACAAGCTGGGCAACGGTGGCAAGGGCATCGGCTGGAAGACCGGCACCGAGGTCGAACAGCTCGGCCAGCTCAACGGCAAGACGCTGGACGAAGGCGTGTCGCAGGGCATGCCGAAGATCGTCACCGACATCGACGCCTGCGAGGTGATCCTGCAGCTCGCCCCTGAGACCAATGGCCACGTGGCCGTGAAGGCCTGGGAAGCGCTGGGCAAGCAGACCGGGCGCGACCACACCCACCTGGCGATCTACCGCGAAGACGAGAAGATCCGTTACCGCGACATCCAGGCGCAACCGCGCAAGATCATCAGCTCGCCCACCTGGAGCGGTATCGAGAGCGAGACGGTGAGCTACAACGCCGGCTACACCAACGTGCACGAATACATCCCATGGCGCACCCTCACCGGTCGCCAGCAGTTCTACCAGGACCACCCCTGGATGATCGCCTTCGGTGAAGGCCTGGCCAGCTACCGGCCGCCGGTGGACCTGAAGACCACCGAGGGCATCCACAACATCAAGCCCAACGGCAACAAAGAGATCCAGCTGAACTTCATCACGCCGCACCAGAAGTGGGGGATTCACTCCACCTACAGCGACAACCTGATGATGCTCACGCTGAACCGCGGCGGCACCGTGGTCTGGCTCAGCGAAGACGACGCGAAGTCGGCCGGCATTGAAGACAACGACTGGGTCGAGCTGTTCAACATCAACGGCGCCGTGGCGGCCCGTGCGGTGGTGAGCCAGCGTGTGAATCCCGGCATGGTGATGATGTACCACTCGCAGGAAAAGATCATCAACACCCCCGGGTCGGAGATCACCGGCGTGCGCGGCGGCATCCACAACTCGGTGACCCGCATCGTGCTCAAGCCCACCCACATGATCGGCGGCTACGCGCAGCTCAGCTACGGCTTCAACTACTACGGGACCATCGGCACCAACCGTGACGAGTTCGTGGTGGTGCGCAAGATGGACAAGGTCGACTGGCTCGACACACCGGCCGACGACCACCTCGTTCGCGCCTACCAGTCGCAAGGCGAGAACCCCTGAGCCCACGGCCCTTCATTCGGAGTCAAACATGAAAATACGCGCTCAAATCGGCATGGTGCTCAACCTGGACAAGTGCATCGGCTGCCACACCTGTTCGGTCACCTGCAAGAACGTCTGGACCAGCCGCCCCGGGGTGGAATACGCCTGGTTCAACAACGTCGAGACCAAGCCCGGCATCGGTTACCCCAAGGAATGGGAGAACCAGGACAAGTGGAACGGGGGCTGGGTCCGCAAGGCCGACGGTTCCATCGTGCCCAAGCAGGGTGGCAAGTGGTCGCTGCTGATGAAGATCTTCAGCAACCCCAACCTGCCGCAGATTGACGACTACTACGAGCCCTTCACCTTCGACTACGACCACCTGCAGTCGGCGCCGGAGATGAAGCACGCGCCCACCGCCCGGCCGCGCTCGCTGATCACCGGCAAGCGCATGGAGAAGATCGAGTGGGGCCCGAACTGGGAGGAGATCCTCGGCGGCGAGTTCAGCAAGCGCAGCAAGGACGCGAACCTGGACGGTTTCGAGCAGGCCCAGAAAGACATGATGGGTCAGTTCGAGAACACCTTCATGATGTACCTGCCGCGCCTGTGCGAGCACTGCCTGAACCCGGCCTGCGTGGCCTCGTGTCCCTCGGGCTCGATCTACAAGCGCGAGGAAGACGGCATCGTGCTGATCGACCAGGACAAGTGCCGCGGCTGGCGCATGTGCGTGAGTGGCTGCCCCTACAAGAAGATCTACTACAACTGGAAGAGCGGCAAGGCCGAGAAATGCATCTTCTGCTACCCGCGCATTGAAGCCGGTCAGCCGACGGTGTGTTCGGAAACCTGTGTCGGCCGCATCCGTTACCTCGGCGTGCTGCTGTACGACGCCGACCGCATCGCCGAGGCCGCGAGCACGCCCAACGAGATCGACCTGTACCAGGCCCAGCTCGACCTGTTCCTGGATCCGAACGATCCCAAGGTGATCGAGCAGGCGCGCATCGACGGCATTCCCGACGCCTGGATGGCCGCGGCCCGCCAGAGTCCGGTCTACAAGATGGCGGTGGAATGGAAGGTGGCCCTGCCGCTGCACCCCGAATACCGCACCCTGCCCATGGTCTGGTACGTGCCACCGCTCTCGCCCATCACCGCCTCGGCCAACGCCGGCATGCTGAGCCAGAACGGCGAGATCCCGGACGTGTCGCAGCTGCGCATTCCGGTCAAGTACCTGGCCAACCTGCTGACCGCCGGTGACACCGGCCCGGTGGTGCGAGCGCTCGAACGCATGCTGGCCATGCGCTCCTACCAGCGCACCAAACACGTGGACGGCCTGGTCAACCAGGAGGTGCTCGACCAGGTGGGCCTGACCGCCCGCGAGGTGGAAGAGATGTACCGCTACATGGCGATCGCGAACTACGAGGACCGTTTCGTGATCCCGACCACGCACCGCGAGTACGCCGAAAACACCTTCAACGTGAAGGGCGGCTGCGGCTTCAGTTTCGGCAACGGTTGCTCCGAAGGCCAGACCGAGACCAGCCTGTTCGGTTCTGAAAAGAAGCGCACCATCCCGATCAAGCTGGGAGCATGAGATGAGCCTGTTTTCTTCCTCCCCTGTGCAGGCCCGCCTCACGCTGCGCGTGCTGGCGCACCTGCTGCGCTACCCCGACGCGGCGTTCCGCGCGCACACCGCCGAGCTGCAGCAGGCGCTGCGCACCGAGGCGGCTTTGCCGGCCGCGCGGCTGGCCGAACTCGACGCGCTGCTCAGGCACCTGGGCACCCAGCCGGCACTGGAGATCGAGTCCGAGTACGTCGAGCTGTTCGACCGCGGCCGCCGCACCGCGCTGCACCTGTTCGAACATGTGCACGGCGATTCGCGCGACCGCGGACCGGCCATGATCGACCTGATCCAGACCTACGAAAAAGCGGGCCTGTTTCTGGGCCCGAACGAGCTGCCCGATTACCTGCCGGTGGTGCTGGAATTCGCGTCCACCCAGCCGCCGCCGCAGGCGCGTGAGTTCATGGGCGAGATCGCGCACATCGTGCGCGTGATCTTCAGTGCGCTGGCCGGTCGCCAGAGCCCTTACGCCAGCGTGCTGGCCGCCGTGCTGGAGCTGGCGGGCGAAAAGGCCGAAGCGGTGGCCGTGGCGCCCGAGCCGGAAATGGACGAGAGCTGGGCCGAGCCCGAGGTGTTTGGTGGTTGCTCCACCGAAGGCCAGGCCAAGCCCAACCAGCCCCAGCCCATCCAGATCGTCAGAAAGTCACCCCAACCTTCCCAAGGAGCGCAGGCATGAACACGCTGCACAACTTCCTCTTCAACGTCTACCCCTACGTCTGCCTGTCGGTGTTCCTCATGGGCAGCCTGGCGCGTTTCGACCGCGACCAGTACACCTGGAAAAGCGACTCGTCGCAGCTGCTGCGCAAGCGCCAGCTGCGCTGGGGCAGCAACCTGTTTCACATCGGCATCCTGTTTTTGTTCGGTGGTCACACCGTGGGCCTGCTCACGCCCCACTTCATCTACGAGCCCTTCATCAGTCCGGGCGACAAGCAGATGGTGGCCGTGGTGGCCGGCGGTATCGCTGGTGTGATCTGCTTCATCGGCCTGACCATGCTGCTGCACCGCCGCATTTTTGACGACCGCATCCGCCTCACCAGCCACCGCACCGACCTGTTCATCCTGGTCATCCTCTGGGTGCAGCTGGTGCTGGGTCTGATCACGCTGCCGTTCTCTTACGGGCACAGCGACGGCTCGGTCATGCTGGTGCTGTCCGACTGGGCGCAGCGCATCGTCACCTTCCGCCCCGACGCGGCTGGCCTGGTGGCGCTGGACTGGCCCTACAAGGTGCACCTGGTGCTCGGCATGACGATCTTCCTGCTCTTTCCCTTCTCGCGCCTGGTGCACGTGTGGAGCGGCTTCGGCACGCTGGCCTATGTGTTCCGCCCCTACCAGGTGGTGCGCAGCCGCAAGCTGGGCCTGAACGCCGACACCACGCGCCAACGCTGAGCGGCCCACCATGAACCAGGACACCACCATGAGCCCCTCTTCCACTGTGGGTTGCGGCAGCAGCAGCTGCGCCTGCGCCGATCTGGCCCAACCGCAGGTGGCCAGCATCAACGGCATCGCCCTGCACGAACCCGATGAAGTGCTCGATGCCCAGACCCTGCGCGAGCGCGCCTACACCGAGCTGCTGATGCAGGAAGCGGTGAAACAGGGCCTGCTGCCGCGTTTCCGGGGGCTGGTCGCGCAACAGCCGGACGAGGCGCAGCGCCAGGTCATCGAGACCATGCTCGACCAGGCCGTGACCTCGCCCGACCCCACCGAAGAGGAATGCCGCCGTCACTACGAGGCGCAGAAGAACAGGCTGATCGTCGGGCAGGCGCTGCATGTGCGGCACATCCTGTTTGCGGTGACGCCGGGCGTGAACGTGCACGCGCTGTCGCAGCGCGCCGAGACCGCGTTGCTGGAACTGTCGCGCAAGGACGTGCCCGCGGGGCGCTTCGCGCAACTGGCCGCCGAGCTGTCGAACTGCCCCTCGGGCGCCCAGGGTGGCGATCTGGGCTGGGTGACGCCGGAAGCCTGCGCCCCCGAGCTGGCGAACGAGCTGTTCTTCCAGACCGATTCGCGCTGGGGCATGGGCGTGCATCCGCGCCTGGTGCACACGCGTTTCGGCCTGCACATCATCGAGGTGCTGGGCCGCAAGAAAGGCCAGTTGCCCGAGTTCGAACAGGTGCGCGACCAGATCGCCAGCCGGCTCGCGCTGCAGTCGCGCAGCACCGCGCTGCGCCAGTACATGCAGTTGCTGGTGGGGCAGGCGCAGGTCGAAGGGATCGAGCTCGAAGGCGCCGACTCACCCTTGGTGCAGTGATGGCCCGCCATGCCTGACGACCTGCTGCTGCGCCTGCGCGATTTCCACTCGGACTATTTCCCGCTGCACCAGCAGCGGTTTCAGGATCTGGTGGCGCAGGGGCAGCACCCCAAGACGCTGTTCATCGGCTGTTCCGATTCGCGCCTGGTGCCCTACCTGCTGACGGGCGCGGCGCCGGGCGAGCTGTTCCTGGTGCGCAACGTGGGCGCCTTCGTGCCGCCCTATGACCAGTCGCACGGACTTCACGGCACCATGGCCGCGATCGAGTTCGCCGTGCTGAGCCTGAAGGTGGAACGCATCATCGTCTGCGGCCACAGCCATTGCGGTGCCATCCGCACCGCCTACGAAGGCGCGCCCGAGGAGGCGGTGGCGCTCAAGGCCTGGCTCAAGCTGGCCGACGAGGCCCTGCTGCCGGTCCAGCCCAGCGCCGAAGCGCTGCGCCGCACCGAGCAGCGCGCGGTGGTGCTGCAGCTGGAGCGGCTGATGGATTACCCCATGGTGCGCCGCGCCGCGGAGGCGGGTCAGCTGTCGCTGCACGGCTGGCATTACGTGATCGAGGAGGGGGAAGTCCACGTTTTTGACGCCGAACAAGGTGCCTTTGTGCCGGCCTCGTTAGCCTCCCACAGCGGCACGGGGCCCTATCCGCCTTATGTCGAACACGACGGGCAAATTCTTTCTGATGGATGAATTGAGGCATATGGAGGGCGGATTGCCTGTTCATGAGGCAGTTGCCGGGCGCGGGCGGGCCGGGGCACCCGGGTGCCACCGCCGATTTCGCCGGGAAAAGGGACGGGCATCGGATGCGTGGTCGCTGAACCGGCGCGGCTCAGGGCAAAATGCAGGGTGGTTTTCACCCGTCCGGTCGTTCACCGCCCACACGACGGCATGCCCGACCTGAGCCACCCTGCCACCACCCCGCAGCCTGGCCGTCCACTCCCCTTTCTCCATCAAACAACGAGATGAAACGCGACAACACCATGCGTCCCCAGGACCTGACCGCCACCCAACCCATCAGCCAGGACGTGCTGGCCGAAAAATACCTCAAACCCGGCGAGACCGGCCTCGAAGACCTCTACCGCCGCGTGGCGCGGGCGCTGGCTTCGGTGGAAAAAGAGGCCGAGCGCGCCGAATGGGAGCAGCGCTTCCTGGACAACCTGCACGCCGGCGCCATCGGCGCGGGCCGCATCATGAGCGCCGCCGGCACCGACATCCAGGCCACCCTGATCAACTGCTTCGTGCAGCCGGTGGGCGACGCCATCCAGGGCGTGGACGCCGAGGGTTACCCCGGCATCTACGAAGCGCTGCGCGAAGCCGCCGAGACCATGCGCCGCGGCGGCGGTGTGGGTTATGACTTCTCGCGCATCCGCCCCAAGGGCGCCGAGGTCAAGGGCACGCATTCCATGGCGTCCGGCCCCTGCAGCTACATCAACGTGTTCGACCAGAGCTGCTCCACCGTGGAGAGCGCGGGCGCACGCCGCGGTGCGCAGATGGGCGTGCTGCGCATCGACCACCCGGATGTGATGGAGTTCATCACCGCCAAGCGCACGCCGGGTCGCTGGAACAACTTCAACGTCTCGGTCGGCGTGAGCGATGCCTTCATGGAAGCCGTGGGCAGCGACCAGCCCTGGGAGCTGGTGCACAAGGCCCGCCCCGGCAAGACGCTGCTCGACAAGGGCGCCTACCAGCGCGGTGATGGCCTGTGGGTCTACCAGACGCTGGCCGCCACCGAGCTGTGGGACACCATCATGAAGTCGGCCTACGACTTTGCCGAACCCGGCATCCTGTTCCTCGACAAGATCGGCACCGACAACAACCTGCACTACTGCGAAACCATCGCGGCGACCAACCCCTGTGGCGAACAGCCCTTGCCGCCCTACGGCTGCTGCGACCTCGGCCCCATCATCCTCACGCGTTTCGTCAAGAACCCGTTTGGCTTTGGCGGTGTGCCGGTGTTCGATTTCGAATCGTTCGAGCAGGCCGTGGCGATGCAGGTGCGTGCGCTCGACAACGTGCTCGACGTGACCTTCTGGCCGCTGGAGCAGCAGCGCGCTGAAAGCGCCGCCAAGCGCCGCATCGGCGTCGGCTTCACCGGCATGGGCAATGCCCTGGCCATGCTCTGCGTGCGCTACGACCGCGAAGAAGGCCGCGCCATGGCGGCCCAGATCGCCGAGCGCATGCGCAACGCCGCCTACCTCGCTTCGGTCGAGCTGGGCAAGGAAAAGGGCGTGTTCCCCAAGTTCGACGCCGAGGGCTACCTGGCCCCTGGCACCTTCGCCAGCCGCCTGCCCGAGGCGATCAAGAAGGCCATCCGCAAAAACGGCCTGCGCAACAGCCACCTGCTCTCGATCGCGCCCACCGGCACAGTCAGTCTGGCCTTTGCCGACAACGCCTCCAACGGCATCGAACCGCCGTTCTCCTGGATGTACCGCCGCAAGAAGCGCGAGGCCGATGGCAGCACCAGCGAGTACGCGGTGGAAGACCACGCCTGGCGCCTGTACCGCGAACTCGGGGGTGACGTGGACCAGCTGCCCGACTACTTCGTCAACGCGCTGGCCATGAGCGCGGGCGAACACATCGCCATGATGGAAGCGGTGCAGCCCTTCGTGGACACCGCCATTTCCAAGACGGTCAACGTCGCGGCCGACTACCCCTTCCAGGACTTCAAGAGCCTGTACCAGAAGGCCTGGCGCGCCAACCTCAAGGGCATGGCCACCTACCGGCCCAACAGCATCCTCGGCTCGGTGCTCGACACCGGCAGCGCCGCGACCGACGCCAAGGCCGATGCGGCCCCGGCGCCCGCAGCGCCCGTGGACCCGATGCGCACCGTGATCGAGAGTCGCCCCAAGGGTGCCCTCTCGGCCGTGGCCGACAAGATCGAGTACTGGACGCAGGAAGGCCACAAGACGCTGTACATCGTGGTCTCCTTCCTGCCGGTGCCCGCGGCCGAAGGCAATGGCACGGTGGAACGCGCCATCGAGTTCTTCATGCCCGTTGGCCAGAGCGGTGAATCGCAGCAGTGGATCACCTCCACCATGCGCATGCTCTCGCTGGCCGCGCGCGGCGGCTTCCTGGGGCGTGCGTTGTCCGACATGCGCAAGGTCGCCTGGGACCGCGGCCCCGTGCGCCTGGGCACGTACCAGAAGGCCGATGGCACGCACGTGCCGATGTGGCACGACTCCGAAGTCGCTGCCATCGCCTATGCGCTGCAGAACATCATCGCGCGCCGCGCCCAGCTGGGTGTGGTGGCGGCTGCCCCGGCGCCGGCCATGCCTGAACTCACCGGCATGCCCTCGGGCGTGATGGCCGGCAAAAAGTGCCCGGAGTGCGGTGCACACGCCATGATCCGAAAGGATGGCTGCGATTACTGCACCTCCTGCGGCCATCTCGGCACCTGCGGATGAGCACCGTCCGGCCGTTCCGAAGGCGCTCATGTGGGTGCCACCATAAGCTGCAAGTTTGTCAACATAAGCTGCAAGTTTGACCGGTGAAACCTGCAAGTTTGTCCGCTCCCATCGACCCCTGAGATTCAGTTGAATCTCAGGGGTCGCTTTTTTGCAAAACGTCTAGACAGCGGCATCGAAACCCGGCTGACCCACGCCTCGTCCGACCAACACTCGCCTTTCCCAAGCGCTACGACCAGCTGCAACACGCTCAGTTTGCGTGTCAAGGTTTAGCTCGGGGTGGGGAACCCGCACAGCGCCAAAGCATTGCACGATGTACTCCTCAATTCTTGGTTGCAAGACCGCAAGATCGAGGGCAGCTGTGGGGTGACTTGCAGCTCGAAGCGCCTGCTGCAATGACAAATCGTAGCCAATCAAATTGCCCAGAGCCTCCCAACGGCGAAGCTGTAGCAGCATCGTGGTCATGACTGCCCGGTCGGGTTGATGGCCAAGATAGTTGACGAAATACTCACATTCGTCCTCCATGGCACTGGCTCGCATAGTGATCATCCAAGCGGCTGTAGGTGGAATGGCAGTCAAGGGCTCACCTAGCTGTTCAAGATGAATTGTCCCCAGCATGTGTGCCAAGTCATGCCACTCGACGTGATCGATTGGTCGCGGATCGAGCAGCCTCCATATAGGAAGGGTAAGAAGCTGGCCAGAAGATGGAGCAAGGGCGACCATACGATCAAACCAGCGCTCGGTCCGCAGATCCTTTTTGCCTGACGGCGCAAGCTGTTTGCTCACCGCAGGCTGGCCAAGACTTGCCATGCGGTCGCACAGTTTGGGACGATCCGCAGGAAAAACTACACCCGGGAGTCCCTTCATCAACAGCTCTTCAAGGGCGTAGGGAGAGGGCGATCCGGTTGCCTTCATGACATCGTTCAAGAACGCAACCGTCTGAAGCCGCTCGCATGCACGGCGTGCGTCGCGCTGGGACCAAGGCTTGGCAGATGAACGCTCTGCGAGGCGCAAGACTGTCTGGTCTGACTTGCAGAAAGCAGCATTGGTAAAGACTGGAATGGAAAACACGTGCGTTTTTTTAGCCTAGTACGGCAGCGGCCTGCCAGATAACGTTCGGGCTTCCGCAAGAAGACGAATGAACCACGCCAACCTCAATGCATATCGGCTTCCCAACGTAAAGCTAGCGGGCCGACGTCACTGACGTAAATGGATCGCACCATTGGTATTTCAGGCCGCACAGCGTGCACTCTGCCAAAGGAAGCCTGTGGGTCAGTTGAATGGTGACCCAGTCGGGGTCTGTATCAGCCAAGCGAGGCAGCACCGCGCTTGATTTACGCACATGGGATGACGATTTGTGGCCGGGGTTGGGCCTGCTCTGAAGCAGCAGTAATCCAATGTTATGTCAAAAGCAATACAAACTAAAGAAAATCGACGGCTCAATGTTTCCGATGCCATCCTGGCCATCCGCTACCCCAAAGACGGCAAGATCCGCTCGCGGAAAGTCATTTCAAGATCAAAGGCCTCCAGTTCCGGCAAGTACCCAAGCTGGAAGATGGGGCGAATGCTCCAGTGGGAGTCTCCACACGAACTGAATGCATTCAGGCTGCTCGATGCAAACCCAGCGGTCGCACGGTTCGAAGAGCAGCCGTTGGTGGTGAGCTTTGTCCTTGATGGCATTGAGCACGACCACTACCCGGACATAGAAGTACAGGTGAACGGCGTCAAGGAACTCTGGGAAGTCAAGACTCAAGCTGATGCCAGCCGCCCCGAAGTTTCCCGTCGTACTGAACTGATGACCAAGGCGCTGCCCACACACGGCTACAAGTACCGTGTCGCGATCGCCGAAGAACTGACGGCGTCTCCCCGATTGCAAAACGCGCTGACGATGCTGCGGTCCGGGCGCGGTGATATTCACGTCGTTGAGCGCGAGCGCCTGCGCCTGATTCTGAAACACACGCAAAAGCTAACTTGGAGCGACGTCTTGGCTGGTGCGCTTGGTGTCAAAAGCAAGGCCCATGCGTGTCGACTCATTCTGGAAGGCGCGCTTTACTTTGACATGGGAAAAGCACTTGAACAGAGCACCGTGATCGGGATCACCGGGGCGGGCTCTAGCCACCGAGGTGTCTTCGAATGAGTGCATTTTCTCTGACCTCACCGCGGCATTTCGGTGGTGACCCTGATGGTGGGGAAAGCCTGATTTCAACCGTATCAGCTGTGTTCGCCAAGCAAGCGCATCAGGCGCGTACCGCACCGGTCCAAGTCTCAATCCAGATGAACCGGCATCCGAGAGCGATCGCGAAGCTCGCTTTCCATGTCATGCCTGGGAGAAAATGAAATGGGGACAGCTGCTTTCCAAAAAAATACCGCCTTGCGCATCAACGGCAGGGAAATGCTGATGCTGCGAAAGGTCAGCGATGACCTGTGGCAACTAGAAGAAACCAAGACAAAGCGAATCCAGGAAAAGACTGACGCCGAGCTTCGCGCCCTGTATGTCGCGGGAGCGCTCGAATTCAATCATGCGGAAGCTGGTGAAGAAGATCAAAGCGAACGGAGGTTTGGAAAACCGATCTTCAGTGTGCCGGCCCCCTTAATGGAGGATGCCAAGGTGCGCAGGGCTTATGCCATTGCAGCGATGGATGGTCCCGCCACCGAGGGAGCGCTCCGTTCCGCGGCCTTGGCCGTCTGGACCAAGCTCGGCAAGCCCGAGAGAGCGCCGCATTGGACAACGGTTTACCGCTGGCGCAAGCAACTCATCAATTCAGGTCGGGACATTCATGGCGTGGTTGCCAAGGTCACAAAGCGTGGCAACCGAAACCGGCGGTATCCGCGAGAAGTACTGGCAGTCATTGAGCAGGCAATTGACACCGTGTACCTGACACGTGAGAAGAGGTCGATCCAGGACGTCCTCGACAAGGCGAAAGTTGAGATCAATCGCGAAAACAGGCTTCGGCCTGTGGATTTGCAACTACCTCACCCGACACTGCGCCTTGTTGGGGGAATGATCAGCGAGGTTCCTGCGTTCGATCGCAGCGTTGCGAGAGAAGGGCGCGAAGTAGCAGTGCGCCGCTTCAGATCTGTACTCGGGCATCGTACAACTGAGGTGCCGCTGCAACGCGCAGAGATTGACCACACCTTGATGGACCTGATGGTCATCGATGACAAGTCGAGGTTGCCGCTGGGTCGCCCGTACCTTACGGTATGCGTTGACGACTACACCCGCTGCATCCTTGGCATCAACATTGGCTTTGAGCCACCGAACTTTTTGACTGTTGCCAGGTGCTTGAAGAACGCCTTCATGCCCAAAAGCGATCTCAACGCGTTGTACCCCGAAGTGCTCGGAAGCTGGGACGCGCACGGAGTGATGCGGGAGCTGTCAATGGACAACGGCGCCGAGTTCCACAGCCTGAGCCTTGAAGAGGGCTGCTACTCACTCGGCATTGAAATCCACTATTCACCACGCAAGACTCCCTGGTTCAAGGGCAAGGTCGAACGATTTCAGGGGACCCTGAACCGTGAGGTTGCGCATATTGCCCCGGGGACCACCTTTTCAGACATCTTTGAAAAAGACGACTATGACCCTATCAAACATGCGGTGGTGAGCTTGGGCACGTTGCAACACATCGTCAGAAAGTGGATCGTGGACGTGTATCACGAGCGAGTACACCGAAGCCTGAAAATGCCGCCGATCGTCATGTGGAGGTCAAGCATCAATGCCGAAGACATCCAGCTGCCCGACGATCCTGAAAAACTCGACGCGATTCTAGGCCGCCGCGAGCAGCGCAGGTTGACTCACAAGGGAATTGAATTCGAAGGCTTGTTCTACAACTCGCCCGACATGACCACCCTGCGCATGCAGCTCGGCGAAAAACTGGACGTCGAGATATGTGTCGACGATGGCGATATCGGCAAGATTGTGGTGCTGTCGCCCGACAAAAAGCGGATGTTCAAGGTGCCTGCATTGGCACAAGTTTATGCCGCGGGAATGACTGCATGGCAGCACAAACTCTGTAAGCGCTACGCTGCCAAGCAGGCAAAAAGGTATGACTCCACTGCCTGGCTGCAGGCCAAAGAGCAAATCGCGCAAATGATCCGTGACGAGTTCGCGCAAAAAAAGGCGAAAGCCAAGACTCGCGCACGTCTCGCGAGGTATGTCGATGGCGGCGAAGCATCCCCAGCAACAACTCTTGTGGTGCCGGGAAACCCCGATGTCCACCCTGCGGGAGCGACGGCGCATGGCGCCGATCAGATTCACCAGTCCGACACTCCTCCCACAAAGCACGCCACGATAGTCACGCCTGCGAAAGCTCTCGAGCTGCCGCCGCCCGTAGTGGCGATAGCCACACCGCCGGCGTTCCAGCAACCAGATGCGCCATCGCGACGGTTTGCGCCGGTGATTCGGCAACGCAATCACCACTCCAACAACCACGTTCCTGATTGAGTAGTTACATGGAAGAAGCCCGCTTCGTCGTAGAGTCCACGCTCGTTCCGCACACCGCTTTCGAGAGCGCAATTCAGCGGATCAAACAGTGCTTGGCATACAGCTTGAAGTCACCCGAACCCATTTGCTTGGCCCTGGTGGGCGAGTCGCGCACCGGGAAGAGCCGTGTCCTCGAGGAGACCGAACTTTTGATGCCGCGTAGTCGCACAGCAGAAGGCGCTGTGGTTCCAATTCTTCGAGTGACCGCTCCTTCACGGCCAACTGTGAAAGGTGTGGCTGGACTGTTGCTCAAGTCTTTGGGTGATCCGAAATGGGAGTCAGGTACGGAGATCAACCGAACAGGGCGTCTCGAAGACCAACTGAGGTTGTCCGGGACATTGATGATCATGATCGATGAGTTTCAGCATTTCTTCGACAAAGGCACGCAGAAAATCTTCTACGATGCTGCCGATTGGCTCAAGACCCTCGTTGACCAGACAAAGGTAACGCTCGTGGTCAGTGGGTTGGAAAGCTGTTTGCCTGTGCTTTGTCGGAATGAGCAGCTCTCTGGACGGTTTCTAGCGCCGATCTACATGCGGCGGTTCAATTGGTTGGATGAAGCGAGCAGGGAAGACTTCATGTCGATCTTGGAAGCGTTCAACGAGTCCATTTCGCAGAACTTCACGATGCCAAAACTGAACAGTCCAGAAATGGCCTTTCGATTCTGGTGTGCCTCAGGGGGGCTAATGGGTCACCTCACCAAACTTCTTCGGCAGGCAGTCTGGGATGCTTGGGATGTGGGAATATCTTCAATTTCTCTTGAGGGATTTGAGCAGGCTCACAAGACTTCTATATGGGCTGAATCCGGCGTTGTAATTGTCGACTCGCCCTTTGCACGTGCGTTCAGTTTCGACGTGACACAGGAGAAGATTGCGATGGCGCTGGCCGTCGGTGTGCGGGAGGTGGAAACCGAACCGAATCATCGGAAGCGGGTAAGGTCAAGGACAAATGCAGTTGCACTGAGCCAGGTGCTCACGGCACGAGGCGCTTAGATGGTACGCACGCTGCTGCTGAGAACACCAGATCCCATGCCACATGAGGGCATATTTGGCTACGTGCTCCGAGTCTCCGAAGCAAATGGCTACGACACGTCATGGCATGTCTTTCGGCATGCCGGCTATGAGCAAGGCGAGATGCAGACCGCCGGGTTTGATGTGCAAAAACTGGCCTCGATTCTGAACAAGGCCCCCAGCCTGCTGGCCCCTCACGCCTACAGCGGCCTCACCCACGATGGTCTTTCTGAGTACAGGCTAAACGGCCATCCGATCGGCAGAGGACTCAATTTGGCACCACTTCGTTTGAAGAGACCTGCCATTTGTCCTGCGTGTGTCAAGGAGAGCGGATTCGCCGATGTCTGCTGGGACGCAACTGCATTCGTGGCTTGTCCTGCGCACGGTACACATTTGCTCCACTGCTGCCCCGCTTGTAGCTCGCCGCTTCGATGGCTCAGGCCGGGCCTTTTGACGTGCAGCTGCGGCGCATCTCTGGCCGATGCAGTGACCGAGCCCGCGACACCAGCAACGATTGCGTTGATGGCAATTCTGCGCAAAAAGATTCGAGGCGATGCAGTTTCGGAATTCAACATGACCGACGGCGGCCTCCCCGCAGAGCAGCTACTGTGCGTACCCTTGGGATCGCTGCTCCGCGTACTTGCGCTTTTGGAAAAAATGAACAAGGAAGTGGGCCAATCACGTGGTGGAACATGGCCAGCATCTGACGCGTTTGCAGAATGGCCGCTCGGATTCCATCGTTATCTGCGCCGAATGGCCAATGATGGGATTGCTTCGAACGTGCAGGCCATTGGCTTGCGGAAAAAATTCGAAACGCTGTTCGGTGCACTTTTCAAAAGAAGAGATCGGATACAGGGAATCGAGTTCATCCGCGAGGAGTTCGTCCGTTTCGGTCTAGACGAGTGGGGCGGGGCTGTCGTGGACAACAAGCTCCTTCGGTCAGAACCTGACAAGCAACGCTTCGTCTCCGAAGTCACGTTAGCGACGCGCCTAGGCGTCCGTCCCATCACCGTTCGTAATTGGACTGCCCGAGGCTTTATCCAGTCGAAGACGGTTCAAGCTGGCAAGAGTTTCCGCTATGTCGCAGATGCTTCGGTTGTGGATCAGACTCCGAGACGGAGCGAAGAGCGCCTCCAAGCTCGCGCGGCCGGGAAGCTCTCAGGGTTGCCGGTGAGCGTACTCCAGCAGTTGAAGCGCTCTGGCCACTACTCAAGCAACCCTATTGCAAATGGTCGTATGGGCTACTGGCCAGATGATCTGAAGGCACTTACCGAACGGTTGATCGGGATTGCCAGAAAACCAACTAATGGAGTCCAAGGCCCCAGCTCTGAAGGTGAAGAGCTCATATCATTGGATCGAATTCTGGCACTCAAAAAGCTTGGGGAAGTTCGATCCAAAGGTATTTTCTTGGGTGAGGTTTTGGACGGGAGGATTGTGCCCAGTGCAAAGTCGGGTCGTACGCTGGGCTCGTTAATGTTTGACCTCGCCGACGTTGAATCTTTCAGGATTCGACAAGCCGTTGATTCAGCTCGCCACTTCATCTCGGCCAAGGCTGCGGGTAGTTTGGTCGGTACACACGCTGACGTTGTGACCGCCCTAGTGGCTGCTGGACATGTAGTTCGTTCTGCCAAGCACATCAACGGCATATGCCGGAGGTCTGTCGAGAACTTCTTGAGTCAATGGCGACCGCTCTGCACGTTGGCAAATGAACTTGGTACTTCCACTCCAGCTCTCTTGGCCCATGCGGAGCGCCTGGGTATAAGCGTTATGAAGGTGGCACGCGCTGCAGGATTTGAAACTTCCTTCGTCACCCTGGAGGATATTTAGTCACTTCGCACGGATCCCCGTGTGCGCCCCAGCGCACGTTCGCGTAGAGGGAAGATCCTTAAGGGGGCCAAACCGCCGCAGCCATTCGGGGCACTTGCCGACGGGCGCGAAGCGATCCCAGGTGTTGTCCTTCGGAGGTCTCATTCAAGCGTCTCAGTCCAGCGTTGAAATGACTTTGACGCTGGATGCTCTGCAGTGCAGGGACTGCAGACAACAGCGATGGGACGATGCGGCTGGAAGCAGGCACTCGCAACGGTCTTCTCACGACGTGTTGGTCTGTGAAAGATTGCTCCGATGTGTTGCGATCTCCTAACTTTAGCCAGGAGTAAACGGAGAGCAATTGGCTGAACGAACTAGCTGGCCGCCCCTGGCACTTGAACCACTACGGGCACGGCTGCTGCCTCGATTTGCTGTGAGACCTGCACATAAAGATCCTGCTCGACCGTCGGTGCTTCGATCGAAATTAGCAAGCTGTATCGTGCCAAGCGGTTGAATCGCTGGTGCGATGTGCGGTTTCGCCACCAGCCCATCGCAGGAAACACCGCCAACTGGCCGCGGTTTGCCAAATCGACCGCAGTTCCCGTCCAGCTGTCAGACAATAAAGACCCGCGTGCACGCAGCTTTTCACCAATGGTCCAGCCTGCATCCCCACCGGCTGCGGCGCCTGGTAAGCCCTGTTCGTCTGCTGCGGCCTGAGCGTTGATGCGCTGTCGGAATGCAGCCTCGTTTTCGAGAGGCCGGCGTACCGCGAAGCGCAACGCGTGAGACTGGTAGGCATACTTATCGATACCTCCGCGCTCGCCCGGGTTGGGCTCGATGAAGTACGACAGCGTTACACGCAACGTGACGGGCTCATTGCCCAGTGCCATCAACATGTCGGTCGGCCATGGAAGGTCATGAAGATGCATTTCCCGGGTCTTCACCCCATCTTTGGTCTTGTAGTACGGCTGAAACTGATCCTGCACGACCATCGTCAGTGAGTTGCTCGCGCTGTACATGGCCCGCTCCAGGCTCGGCACGCCGTAGCCACAGTGGCGCAACAGGCTCCTCAGAGTTTGCTTGGTTCGCACGCCACCGGGCGTGTAGGTGTTGACCTTGCCCCTGAAAAGTGGAGTTCTTAGTCCTTGTTGAAAATACCGACAAGGAGTCAAGGAATGACAGCAGCAAAGCAGGTGCGTGCGCAGTACACGCAGGAGTTCAAGTTGGAGGCGGTCCGTCAGGTGAGCGCCGGTCAGGCCATTGCTGTGGTGGCCAAGGTGTTGGGGATCCCCAAGGCCAGTCTGGGCAATTGGGTTCGCCAGGCAGCCAAAGGCGCGTTGAGCGGCGCTGGGGGCGATAACAAGGCCGTGGGGGTCTCGCCCGAGCAGATGGAGATAGCGCGTTTGCGAGCGGAAGTTGCGCGCCTGAGGATGGAGCGCGACATCGCAAAAAAAGCCGCGGCGTACTTCGCGCAGGACACGCTGCGAGGTACGCCTGGATTCACCAAATGAGGCAGCAGTACCCGGTGAGCGTCTCCTGCGGCGTGCTGGAGGTCAGCGCCAGCGGCTACTTCAACTGGCTGCGCCGCCCACAGGACATCGCTGGCAGGCCCGGCGGGCGCCACAGCGACGAAGCACTGCTGGCACACATCCGCGCCATCCACGCCGAGGTCAAGGGGGAATACGGCTGGCCTCGGATGCACAAGGAACTGCTGGCCAGGGGCATCCGGGTGGGCAAGGACAGGGTGCGCAAGTTGATGCAGCAGCACGGTATCCGTGCCAGAACCAAGCGCAAGTTTGTGGTCACCACCGACAGCCGCCACAGTCTGCCGGTGGCACCAGACCTGGTGCAGCGGCGCTTTACCCCCGAGGCACCCAACCAGCTGTGGAGTGGAGACATCACCTACATCGCCACCGACGAGGGCTGGCTGTACCTGGCTGCGGTCATCGACCTGTTCAGCCGTCAGGTGGTGGGCTGGAGCCTGCAGCCGCACATGCAGGCGGGCCTGGTCAAGGACGCGCTGGCCATGGCGTGGTGGCGGCGGCGCCCGCCGACTGGTCTGATATTCCACAGCGACAGGGGCAGCCAGTATTGCAGCGGCGAATTCCAGGATGCTTTGAAAGACTGGAAGATGCGTTCCTCGATGAGCAGGAAGGGCAACTGCTGGGACAACGCGCCGACCGAGAGCTTCTGGGGCCGCCTGAAAACGGCCAGCGTGCATGGGCACAAGTTCGCCACGCGAGAGCAGGCCAAACAGGCTGTGATGGACTGGATGGCTTTCTACAATCACCGCCGGCTTCATTCCTCGCTGGGCTACCTCAGCCCGATGCAGTTCGAGCAACGCTGGTACGAGGCACAGCGCAAAAAGGCCGCGTAATCGTCGGGCTAAGAGCTACACCAAACGAGGGCAAGGTCA
>NZ_JBVPZA010000009.1:0-205125 GCF_055703065.1 Hydrogenophaga sp. L310 | reverse complement strand
GATGTTGAAACCGGCAGCGCACAGCACCGCATGCAGCCGGTCACCCCGCTCACCTTTGAGGTGACAGCGGTCCATGCGGTGATCGGCTTTGAGGTGGCCGATGATGGGTTCGATGGCCTGGCGCCGCTTGAGCTGGCGTCGCTCCTGCTCGCTGATCCGTTTGGCCTTGCCCCGGTGCACGATGTGCACATCCGGGTTGTCCGCATCCACACCCCGATAGCCCAAGTCGACGAACGCCGTCACTGGTTTTGCCCTGCTGTCCTGCATCAGGATCGTGGCCTGCTCCAGTTGCTCGCTCAGCGTATGCCCGTCGTACGGGTTGCCGTGGAACGCCCGGGCGCCCACGATCAGGTTGCCTTTGAAGGTGCTGGCGATGCCCACCTTGACCCCGAACTCGTAGGGCTGTTTGGCCTTGCCTTTGCTGATGCAATCCACCTCGGGCGCGTGCCAGGCGTAGAGCTTGGGTTGTCCTTCGGCGGCTTTGCGCTGGCCGCTCTGGGCCACGATGCGCCGGGCTTTGTTCAAGGTCTCGCCCAGCGCATCCCGCACGGCAGCCCCGATGGCGCTGGCCTTGCGATCAATCTCGCGCTGCAGTCGGCCGACGATGGTGCGCTGGCGTTTGATGGCCCGGCGCATGCGCTTGAACTGGCGGGCGTGGGCATAGCGCCCGGCCTTGTGGCTGAGGTGTTGGCCTTCCTTGGCGAAGGTCTGCTTCAGCTCGATGCCGGCGTCCTTGGCCGCCTCCACCAGCTTGGCGCGCGCCGTCTCCAACAGTCGGCTGTCGGTGGGATGCGCAACGGCCTTGTGCTGCACGGTGCTGTCCACGATCACGCGCGTGAGCTCCTGCGGCTTGATCAGCTTGAGGTCCACGGCCACGTTGATGGTCTGAGCCAGCAGTTCTTCCACACCTTCTTCGCCCAGCAACTGGCGGAACTTGATCAGGGTGGTGGCGTCGCAGGGGCGGTGGTGTTCAAAGTACGCCTGGCCCGAGAAGAATTGCCAGGTCGGCGTCTCGCCCCAGCGCTCGACGACACCCTCGTCGGACTCGTTGAAGGCGTGTTTGAGGTACAGCAGCGCGATCATGATGCGCAGCGGTATGCGGGGGCGTCCTGCGTTGCTGGCCACTGCTGCACGCTGCACCTGCTCACCGAAGAGGTCCAGGTCGGGCATGACCACACCAGCGCGGCCTTTGCGGGAGAAGACCTGAGCCACCCGCGCTTCGATCTCTTGCCAGGGCATGCGCGAGGCCAACACCGCCAGCGGATGGCGCAGATCGATCATGTGATCGATGCGCGAGCGGAAGAAATCGTCGGTGGCGGGGCAGGCAAACAGCACGGCAGAACTCCCAGAAAACTGCCCCTATTGGAAATCAAACTGGGAGTTCCGGCTACCCGCAATCACCCCGAAAGCCCTGTGTTTATGCGGGTTCCGGGGATTCTTCAGGGGCGACCAAGTAGTGCGATCACGGCCCCAAGTACAAGCACTCCGATCAGTCCAAGTGCCCCCGCGCTACCAGAGCGAAGGAAGTCATCGAGACCCCTCGTCATCTGCCCTTCCCGCACGAGCGCGCCCCACAGGACAAAAGTTGGAAGGAATGGTATGAGGAACCCAAGAACGCGAACCCAGATGCGCTGATTCAGCAGCAGAATTCCTCCGCCGATTGCGCAACATCCTGTCGTTAGTGCATACAGCGCTCGCTCGGTACCGGTTGCGAGTAGTTCGTCCTTCGACAAGTCAACAAAGAAGACTGCTAGGAGCCCAAGGGCTGGAAGTAGCCATTCATACGGCTTCTCCTTCGCTTGTTCAACGACTTTGTGCAGCACCACATAGGACACTCCAATGCCGGTTGCTGCGAGGCCTGCTGCAGCAGTAGGTGCGAGCCAAGTTGCTACGGTACCCGCTGTGGCAAAGCCAGTCGTAGCGGTAGCAACGGCCAATCCGCCAGCGGCACCGATCGCCTTGATCAGTACTCCAACGCCATCAAAGATCGGGGGAACGAGCTGGGCAACACCCCAGAGCGCCGCAGCGGCAGCAATGCCGATTGCGACTATTACTGCAGGGCTTGAAAAATCGGGCGTTCGCATACTGTAGCTCCCGATTGTGCAGCCTAACGTAATGTATCCCGCAGAATCTGCGGGATAAGCTGGAAGCTGCGGGATATTCTGGTCATCTAAAGCTCCCAAAAATACAAACAGGTCAACGGGTTAGATGCTAGGTCCCGTTTTTTCTACAGGTATAAGTAAACCACGAAACCCGGCATCCGCTCTAACACAGTGACCGCTTCGCTTTGGGTCCCTGGATGACCGATAAGGGTCGGGAGCACCAGTTCGTGCGCAACGTGAGCGGCCATTCCTGAACTTTGCACCCGTCGCCCCTGCCGAAAGACCGGTCCAGGTGGTCGAGCGGTCGCTAGAGATCCTGACCGGTGAAAGACCGGTTGCGGTGCCGCCTTTCGACTCAGCCGTAGAAACTGAGTGCCAGCAACCAGCCTCAAGTGACCTTCGATTTTTCAAGTTCGGCAGTGCAGCGATTGCAGTCGGTCGCGTCCGGGAGCTGAGTTCACGGTGCCAGCCGTATCCAGAAAACCTGACCGCGCCATCGAGGTCTCCAAGACCAATCGATTCTCTTGCTCCCCCTCAGCCAAGATATGTGGTCACATACGGCAGTACGAGAAATCTCTCGGCAAGCGCACCTTGATCTCCGCCAAAGAACGCTTTTTCCACGGTTTCGGTGTGAACGGCCTTGGCATCCGAGCGACCGACAACAGCAAAGACAAACAGGCAATCAGGGCTGATCGTTGTCTTCCTGTCCTTGAACTTCCCTGTAGCAGGCTGCAGCAACAGATCATAGGCCGATCGTTCGCCATCAATGGCAATGGCACGAAGCTTGGCGATATCGGCCTCGAAAACCGGATATCCGTGCGGGACGAACTTGATTTCAAGGGCAACCACGATTTGGTTTTGGTCGTCGATGATCACCACATCAGGAACAAACACCCCGTGCTGAGTGATTGGCAACTGGGGTTCACACAATACCGTGCATTCCGGCAAGGCTGCAACCAACTGCGAATACATGATTGAGTGCAAGGTCCTTTCCGAGTTGACCTTCCCTGCTGAGTAGATATTCATCGCGTAGCCCCACGCTTTTCTGAGCACCCCTGGAAGGTCTTGAGACATGAGAGATCTCCTTTTCTTGATCTGATCGAGAAGTCGCTGGGCGACGTGGTAATGAATTCGCAGCTTTCTTTGCAACAGAGAGACTGGATAGGCCTCATCGAATGCAACCATCTCGTCCGCGCGCTCAATGATATCGCTCGAAAACTCCGGACAAGTTGAAGGTGAAGGCTTGACACCATTGTCCGATGGCTGATCGCTGTGAACGTCGTTAGACATGGTGAGTTCCGTTCCTTTTATTACTCGACTGCTTGGACTGCACCCTGGAAGACAGACCCCCTGCCGCCAACCGAGGCGCGCTCAGCCCCTTCGAGACTGACAGCCCAACACGGGCTACTCACCCGACGCCAGTGACGCAACCACGGCGTCAAGTCCCTGTGCCCGGGTGGGCTCCTCAAGACACCCGACCCAGTAGGCTTCGTCGAACGTGAGCTTGACCGCGTCCCGGACGGCGATGCCTGTACGCAAAAGGCTTGCGATGGAGCGCGCTTCTGTTAGGTACTCGTCCTCCATCCCCTCATTCACATTGCAGCAGGTGTTCATTGGATCCAACTCGAAAAGCACTTTCGAGATGTGCACGGTCAGGTCAGCAGCGTCTTGTGTGTTCAAAAGGGGCTCCTGGCAAGGATATGGGTGGCCGTTCAAAGCGCGTGCGCTGCGTCGCTGGCCCAGTGCTGCCACGCCTGCAGCACCATGACCATGGCGAGTGTGTCGAGCTCGCAGTACCGCAGCAGGGCGGCGTTCATTTCTGTGCGGTGTTCTGCGGGCATGTCTTCGAATTGAAGCAGCATGTAGGCAGTGGTGGCCGCGCCGCCCTGGTTGATGGCTGCCTGGGGAATCCCGAAGTCCTGCTGGGTCAGCAGTTTGTACGGGTCCTGCACCTCGCCGCCGCTGCCGGACCACCACACCATGTTGCTGAAGTTGCGGCTGGGAATGCCCACCGATGCTTCGCTTCCGTAGATCGGTTGGCCGTAGCGTGCCGCGAGGAAGGCGCTGGAGCGCATCACCGAAGGCAATACCTTCTTGATCGAGCAACTGCCTTGCGTGTAAGGGTGGAAGTAGCGACGCCGCGCCACGTCGGCCAGGTCCACCATGGCCCGGCCTCCCGTCTTGGTGATCGAGTCGATGAATTCGATCAGCTCCGGCGTGTCTGCCGGTGGCGCCTCGTCTTCCCTCAACTGCTGCTTAATGGCGTTGAGGATGGAGTTCTCGTGATGGCTCCAGCGGAAGACCGTTCCCTCGTCTTTGCACAGTGCCGCACGCAGCGCTCTCACAAAGGCGTAGTTGGGAAACTCACCGGGTTCCGTCAGAAGAAACTCGTCTTCGTGGCGAACCGAGCCGTCCGCTTCCATCACATGGTGCGAGAACTGAAACGCCATCTGTTCATATGGGCGCCGCCCCTTGTGCACTGGTAGAGCCAGCGCAGCGGTTTCGAAGTCGATCAGGTGATAGGGGTAGCCCCACCGGGCCATTTCCATCAGAAGCCCCTGGTCGTCCAGATAAAAGCCGCGCGCCTGATGCTCGGCGGGAAGACCGGCGATCTGCATCCACTGGCGTTCGGAATGGCTCAGTCCGTCGGCGTCGCCGTCCTTGAGTCGGATGTCGTCCTCGGTGACTTGTGACAGCCGGAGTTTGCCTTCCTCCATAAGGCGCTGTTTGCCCCGGAAGTTCCAGATGTCCAGCACCGTGTGCTCGGGAAAGTTCTCCTTCGTCCAACCCGTCGCCTGCATCCAGCACTCGTGGAAGCCGCTGCGCAGCGGGTTGCCCAGATCGGCATGGAACTCGCAGCCCCCGCAGTGGCTGCCAATCACCGGCGCTATGCGCTCGTCCTGCGCATAGGCATGACCCCATTGCTCGATCAGATGCGGCAAAGGCGCGGCCCCGCCCGGAAACTCGAACGGCGCGGACAGCAACTGGTTGACCAGATGATCGACCGATATCGTGCTCAGCACTGAATCCTGCTCGTTCAGGGCGTAGGCCTCGGGCTTGACGATCACCCGTGTGCTGCGGCCATTGCGCTGAACCTTGAACATCTGGTTCAAGCCATTCACCGTCGCCTTGCGGCTCTTGTCGGCCAGCAGCAGCGAGGCCGTGACCGTGTGATCGGGCAGAGCGCGCGAGACCACGTGCTTCTGAAAGGCCACGTCCTGCAAATAGGGCAGCATGCTTGAGGCGATACCGCCCCGCTTGCCCTCAAAGCCCGGTTCGTTCGAGTCGAAGGACTTGGCCTTCACCTCGATGACTTGGATGCTCATTCCGCGCTTGATCAGGATGTCGACCCGCACCAGGCAGCCATCGACAGCAAACGCCGGCTCGAACAGCACCACCTCGTCCCGGCGCATCCACTCCGCCGTTTCAATCAGCGCCTCCGCGTTGTTCTTGCTGATGATCTCGTGCCCGCCAGGATGCAGGATCTTGGCCAGCTCCCCCACCTGAAACCCGCCGTCCGCGAGCATGGCCAGAAAGTCATTGTCGGCCATGGTGTTCGCGAAGTCCGCTTTGCCCGTATAGAAGAGCTTGGTGGGGCAGGACAGGGCGATCTTGAAGCGGGATTTGGTGAGATAGCGCATTGGCTGGTTATTGAAATGTTTTTTGATTAAGGCGTATGTGATTGAGTTTTCTTAAGTGGAATGTTTTCTCCGAACAATGCTTGCAAGGTTTCTGTTAATTCCGGCGTTGATTGGTTGATAAGATTCCAGTGATCTTCATATGTCCATGTTGTCGGGTCTACTGTCTGGTTTGTATGGGTGACTATTTCAAGACCTATGTGCGAGTATCTGTATAGAGGAAAACTTAGCGGAAAGATTTTTTCTTTGGTGCCAGATTTTGCATGCTTTTTGGTAAGCTCTTGATCCGCGGCTTTTGAGATGCGGACAACCGGTGAAAAAATTAGTTCCCTGATATCCGTGTTTGAATCTAGATAGAGGCGAACCAGTTCTGTTACAGGGACTGCGTGATCACAAACAACATCTTCGTTATTTCCAGATTTCCAGAACTCGTTTAGTGACCTTTCTCTGTACAGACATCCATTTTTTTTGCTTCCACTACATCCGAGCGCACCATTGCTGCTTCTGATTATGTTGGCGATTGCTCGTTCTACTTTTAGCTTGGTGTAGAACTTGGCATCTTTGTATACTTCAGCAACTCTCAACCCAAGTCGGATGTCTTCTTCAATCAGTGCTGCTGGCGAGACATTTTTGTAACGCGATTTGTGTAGTTTTATTGCCATTTATTGATTGGCAAAGGTGGGGTGTGGAGTTGTAACGGGTGTCGAGAATGAAATATTTAGATGTCTGTCGTGGTTTGCGGGATTGCTGAGATGCAATATTTTTATTCTAAGTTTTTCCACCAAATAACCGCATTACTTTGCCCGCCCTTTTCAGGCCCAACAAAAAAAGTGCGTGCACTGAAGCTTGTCCCTTCCGCCGTGACAGTCAACCCGATCGAATAGTCAAGATCATAAAAGTCATCGTAGGCATCGACCTTCACGGCGGCTCCGGGAGGCACATCTTTGTACACAAGGCTGGGGCCGCCCAGCGCACAGGCTTCGTCGTCGAATGTGGCGATGGCGAAGCCTTCGACGCTGACCTTGCGCAACACCTCGCCGGTGTCGTTGACGAGGAAGAGCAGGCTTCCTCGTTCGCCGGGAGATGCGGAAACGCGGGTCAGCCACAGCAGGGGGGTGTCCTGGTCATGTCGGCTGGGCGGGCGCGGGCCGGGGATGTGAGACGTTCCGCTCCACTGAAAGCCCTCCAGTCGCACTTCCGGTGTCATGTGTGGTCCCGTTTTTGGGGTGGTCTGCGGACTCTCAGTCACTGCGATTCCTTTCCACAGGTACTGGCGGCGAGGCGCCATACCGTTCAGCAGCCTGCTGAAGTTCCCGGGCGATGGCCATTCGCAATGCGTCAGGGCCACACACTTCCACTCCAAATCCCTGGCTCAGGATCCACCAGCGCAGTTGCCATGTGTCCCGGACGGTCGCGGTCAATACCTCGCCGTCGATCTGCTGGTCCAGCGATAGTGGTGTCTCAGAGAGCACCCGCGCCAGATATTCATTGACCTTCAGTCGCAGCTCAATCATCTGTTCGCCACCGAAGTGCAAGGCGCCCTGGGCAATGTAGGCATCGATATCAAAGTTGTCCGGCCGCTGAACCTTTCCTTCCGTGGCTTCCGCCTGGACCATGCGGTGCATGGCGTAGAGGCGGATGTCTGCGTAGTCCCAGGCGGTGGCGATCAGATAGGAGACGTGGCCCCGGTTGACCATGCCCAGAGGATGCAAGCGCATCTCCATGGGCTCGCGTTCGTCGCTGGCCACATAACTGACCTGCAACTGCCGGTCCATCAGCAAGGCCTCGTGAACCGCTGCCTGCGCGTCTTCCCGGACGGTGGCGGGCAGCAGGGGCTGCGTGGGCAGCACGTTGCGAACTTTCTGCAACCAGCTGACCACCTGGTTGTCCGCGGCCAGTGCCGTCATCTTCTGTCGGGCCAGCGTGAATCGGGGCTCCAGCACGTCCAGCAGCGCCGCCGGCACCATCGGTTTGATGGCGTCCTGCATCAGGCAGACGGACAGGGCTTCAGCAACCCCCATGGCCGGCAGATCCAGACTGGCTCCCTTGGGCCACTTCCAGCCGTACGGGGCGCTGTCTCCATTGCACTCGAGGTGGAACACCTCGTAGAGGTCCCAGAGGTCGCGCTCGATCTGGCGTTTGCTGACCGCAAAGCCCTGCGCGCTGAGCTCACGGGTGAGCTCGGCAGCCGTCTTGCCGGCACCGCGCGCTGGCAGCAGCTTCAGGAGTTCCCATTGACGAGAGAGCGTGCGGCGGGTTGTCTGGGCGGGCATGTGCGCTAATGAATCAGGTCATCGCAGTATCAGGGGGAATCGGTCCACTGGCATTCGATTTCAAGCGGTGTTGTCTCACTGTCATACGAAATGTGGACGCTGCGACCAAAAACCGGCGCAAACGAAAAGTGAACGTTGAGCGTGGGGCACAGGATGATCACCCGATTGAGCCACGCTGCTTGCGCGGGCCTCGAAGTAGCGGTTGATTTCTGTGAGTTGCTTGTCACTGAGCAGGAAGTCTTGATGGGTGAGAGCCACGTGCGAATCTCCGGTCATGTGGTCACGTTTTGGGGGCGACCAAACCGGTTCACGCTTGGGTGGGCGCCGTGTTCCTCATGGGTCTTCCAAACGGGGTGCGCTCGCTCTGTTCAGCACATCCTGCCCAGAGCCGCTCGAAGTCTTCCTGGATGAGCACGTCTTGCTGGCACAGTGCGTCGACGATGCTATCGAGGTAGACGAGGTGCTTGCGCAGAATTTCCGTCGCCTTGGTGTATTCGGTTTGCAGGTACTGGCGGGTCATTCGGGTCACCCGAGGGTCGTCGGCGGGGTGGCGGTCATTGATCACCGTGGCCAGGTTCGACGCTTGCAGAGCGGGTGCGCTGCTGTCGGGAGAGATCCCCCAGTCGCCAAACATGTAGGTGGCCAACCGGGTGGCCTCGTCCAGATCGCTCCCCGATCCTCCTGCGCTGACCTTGTCGGCGCCCAGCACGAGATGCTCGGCCGCCAGGCCCGCCAGATGGGTACGGATCTTGTGCCGGACGTTGTCGATCGTCAGGTCATCGCCTCGTGACTCGATGGCCTCAAAGGACGCCACTGTTCGTCCATGACTGTCTCTCGACCGGATCGCCGTGCAGTAATCCGGCGCACTCATCGCCGACGAGTCCAGGTGCAAGATGAGGGCGTGCCCTGCCTCGTGCACGGCGGTCCGGTAACGCGCTGCGGAATCTGTCGGCATCGGATCTTCTTCGGTCGTGCCCTGAGTGGCCATCTGCACGAGGTCGGTAAAACCGACCCTGCGCTGTTGATGTCGAGCCAGGCGCTTGAGTGCCAGTATGGTCAGTTGGCGTTGGCGACGGTCCAGGAATACGGCCTTGAGCAAGGCGCCCAGACGCCGGGGCTTCGCGGAAAGGCTTTCGTCGGCCAGCTCCGGACCGAGTTCACGTAGGAACTTTCCCGCCCGGCTGTCGGCATTCCATTCGGGGACGTGGATGCGTCGATTGAAGTACGCTGCCTGTCGCAGGCAAACGCACAGCTGCTCGAATCCGCGACCCGCTGTGACCAGCACCACTGGCCGGGTAGACAGGCTCTGAATGAGGTCTTGCAGGGCACGCAGGAATGCATCTGCGCAGGAGTCTCCTGCGCAGGCGGGTGGCTCACCGTCTGTCCCCGGAGAGGACGGGTCCATCCATTCCCCGGGAGTGAGGTAGACCAGCGTGGGTGCGTCGTCGGGCAGTTCTCCGATCCATGGCAGGAATTGCTCCACCACATTCGCGGCAGAAAAGACGTGCAGGGGCAGGCCAGCGATGAGTACAACCTCTTCCAGCAGGGCAGGCACTTCTTCCAGGACTTCGCTCTCCAGCAACACCGCATGTCCTTGCAACTGCCAGTCTGTTTCATCGGCGCTGGAGCTTTTGTCGAGCAGTGTGCGCAGTTCCTGGGCCCAGCGGTGCATGGCCGAGTCCACAGGGAGCAAACCAGTCAACGGTGCGGACGGCTGTTGGGGAGGGAAAGCGGCGCCTCAGGCTGCTTTCTCAGCGCCAGGGATCGAGCGCTGGCAGCGATCGGCGACTCATCGGACGTGAACATACATGGCCTCCATGGGTTGGCTGTTGACAGCGTTTTTCTGCCTGAACCGCCTGAAACAGGGATATGTGACAGCACATGCCAATGGATTGTGTGCAGCGGCGCGACAAAATGCGTCGCAGGCGATCGTTTAGTGGTCGTTGAGACTCAGATCGGCCACTTCCAGCTCTAAACAAGGTGTCTTTGAAACCGGCAGCAGCCCAGTCTTGCAAAACGCGTTGCACAGCGTTTGGCGAACGGCCGCAACCAGCCTTGAGCTGCCACTCAAGTTGGTGGTCCCAGGGGTCGTTCATGGCCAACTGCGTGAGTTAGTGGCGGCTCCAAGAAGCTGACCTACAACAGGATGTCCCAGGTATGTTCAACCGCACGCTGAACTTGATTTTGGTGTAACCACCAAGGGTCTGTGCGGTCAGCGCACAACCTTTACCCGAGGACAAACCAGTTTCTGCAGTGCAGCCCGTTCAATGCGATTCAGCAATGCTTGTTCCGGAACCCAGGATCCACCGCGAGCAATGAAACGATGGGCGGCATCAATGACTTGAGGTATGTCACCACGGTCTGGTCGCTCTGATGCGAACGGGTCAGCCACGCGGGCGATTTGCTGTGCGTCCCATCGGTCGACATCAAGCACACCATTCTCATCGATGTCCAAGATGGAGTATGTGCAGCGGACTATCGTTGTTGGCTCACGACTCACCAAGGAAATTACGATACTGGCCTGCCGAACACGCTGTCCTGCGAATTCGGGAATGCGGGTGTCGGATTCCCGACGCAACATTCGCATGAAGGCCGCGTTGGACAGCGCGTGTACTGTGTCGTCAGCGGCGATCAGGTACAACTTTGAGGACAATCCCATGGGATCTTCGGATTAGATACTGGGGGTATGCGGGCGGTTGCTCAAATTCCATAGGCTACCCTTCCAGTTCGAAATTCGTCCCTCCGTGCGGCAAGCGGGGCAGGCCCACACTATGGCGTCATCATGGGCACGTACAGCCTCGACCGCGTTTTTCTTGCATTTGAAGCAGGTCGGAGCGGCCAAGGTGTTTCCTGTGGCGTCCGAGGCATGTGCGACCACGTTGACAAGAAACTGCGCCATTGCGAGGGCCGGACCCTTGACTGGGCCAATTGCACCAGACTTGTCGAGGAAATGTGTGAGATCGGTGATGTGCATCGTGCGTGACTCAAACTTCTGCCGGGACTTGAGCGTCGAGGTTGATCCAGAGCCACCCAGTCTCACAGCTGAGTAGCAACATATCTGAGACTCAATCGAAACCACCCATGGTGGCAACCGGATTGACAAAACAGGGCCATTTCGCGCACCGTCGTTTGCTTGTACGTGGAGCGAAATCTACCCAATGGTCATGACCACTGAGGCGATCCTAGATAGTACCCAAAGGTCACAAACCGAGTTCAGCCTGTCTGTGACGGCACAGACCTCGTCACAAACCTCGACACAAACAAAAAAGCCCACGTTTCCGTGGGCTTTTTGACAAGCTAAGTGCTTGATTTTATTGGTTGCGGAGGCAAGATTTGAACTTGCGACCTTTGGGTTATGAGCCCAACGAGCTACCAGGCTGCTCCACTCCGCGTCAAGCCTTGTATTCTATCACGCTTTGGCGTCGTCTGCCGCTGGAGCGGCATCTTCTGCGCGGTCCACCAGTTCGACCAAAGCCATGGGGGCATTGTCACCCACGCGGTACCCCATCTTGAGAATGCGGGTATAGCCGCCGGGACGTGCTGCAAAGCGCGGGCCGAGTTCGTTGAACAGCTTGACGACCACATCGCGGTCGCGCAGACGGTCAAACGCCAGGCGGCGGTTGGCCACAGTGGCCACTTTGGCCAGGGTGATCATGGGTTCAACCACGCGACGCAGCTCTTTGGCCTTGGGCACCGTGGTCTTGATGACTTCGTGCGTGAGCAGCGAGTTCATCATGTTGCGCAGCATGGCGAGGCGGTGCTCGCTGGTGCGGTTGAGTTTGCGAAGTCCGTGTCCGTGACGCATGGTGATTTCCTTTCAGTGTTTTGCCCCCAGCCGTGTCAGGTACTGGGAGTTCGTCAGACGTTGATCGACGAGTTCAGTGTTTGTCGAGACCAGCCGGAGGCCAGTTTTCGAGCTTCATGCCCAAGGTCAGGCCGCGCGAAGCGAGCACTTCCTTGATTTCGTTAAGCGACTTGCGACCCAGGTTGGGGGTCTTGAGCAGCTCGTTCTCGGTGCGCTGGATCAGGTCACCGATGTAATAAATGTTCTCCGCCTTGAGGCAGTTGGCCGAACGCACGGTGAGTTCAAGCTCGTCCACCGGACGCAGCAGGATCGGATCAAACTGCTGCGAGCTGCGCTGGGCAGGGGCGTCGAATGCCGACAGTTCCACGCCTTCGAGCTGAGCGAACACCGCCAGCTGTTCCACAAGAATCTTGGCCGAAGCACGAACGGCTTCTTCCGGACCGATGGAACCGTTGGTTTCAATTTCCAGAACCAGCTTGTCGAGGTCGGTACGCTGCTCAACGCGGGCGCTTTCGACGGTGTAGCTCACGCGCCTCACAGGTGAGAACGAAGCGTCGAGCACGATACGGCCCAGTGAACGCGACTGGTCGTCGTTGCGGCGCAGGCTGCCCGGCACATAACCGCGGCCTTTTTCGACCTTGATCTGCATGTCCAGCTTGGCGCCGGCCGACAGGGTGGCAATGACGTGACCGGGGTTGACGATCTCGACGTCGTGCGGCGTCTGGATGTCAGCCGCGGTGACCAGGCCTTCGCCATCCTTGCGCAGGCTCAGGGTCACTTCGTCGCGGTTGTGGAGTTTGAAAACCACGCCCTTGAGATTCAGCAACATGTTGACGACGTCTTCCTGCACGCCATCAATGGAAGAGTACTCGTGCACCACGCCCGCGATGGTGACTTCGGTGGGCGCGTGGCCCGTCATGGAAGACAGCAGCACGCGACGCAGCGCGTTGCCCAGCGTGTGACCGTAGCCACGCTCAAAGGGCTCCAGGGTCACTTTGGCGCGATTGGTCGAAATTTGCTCGACGTTGATGGTTTTGGGCTTGAGCAGATTGTTCAGCATTCAGACTTCCTTCAGTACCCTCGGCTCGTTACACCGATAAGGCAGACGGAGCATGGCCCGGCCGCTGCCATGAAGCAGTGACCGGGAACGAAATTAACGGGAATACAGTTCGACGATCAGCGATTCGTTGACGTCGGAGGCGAACTCGTCGCGGTCGGGCGACTTCTTGAACACGCCTTCAGCCTTGTCGACGGACACGTCGACCCAGGCCGGGAAACCAATCTGCTTGGCCAGTTCCAGCGCTTCGATCACGCGGGCCTGCTTCTTCGACTTCTCGCGCACGGCGATGACGTCACCGGCCTTCACCGAGTAAGAAGGGATGTTGACCGACTGGCCGTTGACGGTGATCGCCTTGTGCGACACGATCTGGCGCGCTTCGGCGCGGGTCGAGGCAAAGCCCATGCGGAAGACCACGTTGTCGAGACGTGCTTCGAGCAGGAACAACAGGTTGGCGCCGGTGTTGCCACGGCGGCGATCGGCTTCCGCGAAGTAACGGCGGAACTGGCGCTCCAGCACACCGTAAGTGCGCTTGACCTTTTGCTTCTCGCGCAGCTGCAGGCCGAAATCGGAGGTGCGCTGACCCGAGGTGCGACCGTGCTGGCCGGGCTTGGAGTCGAACTTGGCCTTGTCGCTGATGGAGCGGCGGGCGCTCTTGAGCAACAGGTCAGAGCCTTCACGGCGGGAAAGTTTGGCCTTGGGGCCGAGGTAACGTGCCACGTTGGGTTCCTTGAGTTATCTGCCACAACCGGCATCGCGAAGATGCCATTGCGGGAGCCATTCCCTGCATGGGATGGCGGTGGGCTTAGCAAAAAATGCCACCGCAGAGACTGCGGTGGCGCTGAGAAAAGCTTTTGAGTATACCGCGCTCAGCGGTACGGCGTCAGATACGACGACGCTTCTGCGGACGGCAGCCGTTGTGAGGCACGGGCGTCACGTCGGCGATCGAGTTGATGCGGATGCCGAGGGCACCCAGAGCACGAACCGAAGATTCACGACCAGGACCTGGGCCCTTGATCTCGACGTCCAGGTTCTTGATGCCCTGCTCGATGGCAGCACGACCAGCCACCTCGGAAGCCACCTGGGCGGCAAAGGGCGTCGACTTGCGCGAGCCTTTGAAACCCTGACCACCCGACGAAGCCCAGGACAAAGCATTGCCCTGACGGTCGGTGATGGTGATGATGGTGTTGTTGAACGAAGCGTGCACGTGGGCAATGCCGTCGGCAATGTTCTTGCGGACTTTCTTGCGAACGCGTGCGGATGCGGCGCTGTTGGGTGACTTAGCCATGAGGGTCCTTCAAACCGTTTATTTCTTCAGCGACTGGGCTGCCTTGCGCGGTCCCTTGCGGGTGCGGGCATTGGTCTTGGTGCGCTGACCACGCACTGGCAGGCCACGGCGATGGCGGAAACCACGGTAGCAACCAATGTCCATCAAACGCTTGATGTTCATGGTCGTTTCGCGGCGCAGATCGCCTTCGATCGTGAAAACGCCAACCTGGTCGCGAACTTTTTCGAGTTCTGCGTCGGTCAGGTCCTTGATTTTCTTGGCGTAGTCGATACCACAAGCTTCGCAAATCTTGCGAGCGCGGGTACGGCCAATGCCAAAAATTGCCGTCAAGCCGATTTCGGCGTGCTTGTGCGGCGGAATGTTGATGCCTGCAATACGAGCCATGATGTTCCTCTAAACGAACCGATCAGCCTTGACGCTGCTTGTGACGGGGGTCGGTGCAGATGACCCGCACAATCCCGTGACGCTTGATGATCTTACAGTTGCGGCACATTTTCTTGACCGAAGCTGAAACTCTCATAGTTTTCTCCTAGATATTCCAAAAATTCTCAAAACAACCGCTCGTTACTTCGATCGAAAAACAATCCGCGCCCGGGTCAAGTCGTAGGGCGTGAGCTCCACTTTGACCTTGTCCCCTGGCAGGATGCGGATGTAATGCATCCGCATCTTCCCTGAGATATGCCCCAAGACCACATGGCCGTTTTCCAACTTGACCCTGAAAGTTGCGTTGGGCAGGTTTTCAATCACCTCGCCCTGCATCTCGATCACATCGTCCTTGGACATACGACTGAATCAGTTGCCGACGGAGGTCTTGAAGTTGGCCTTTTTCAGCAGCGATTCATATTGCTGCGACATCATGTAGTTTTGCACCTGGGCCATGAAGTCCATGGTGACCACCACAATGATCAGTAGAGAGGTGCCGCCAAAATAGAACGGCACGTTGTATTTCAAAATCAGAAATTCGGGCAACAGACACACCGCAGTGATGTAAATCGCACCGACAAAAGTCAGTCGCAACAGAATCTTGTCGATATAGCGCGCGGTCTGGTCACCCGGACGAATGCCCGGAATGAATGCGCCGCTCTTCTTCAGGTTGTCCGCCGTTTCGCGGCTGTTGAACACCAGAGCGGTGTAGAAGAAGCAGAAAAAGATGATCGCAGCAGCGTACAGGCCCACATAGATCGGCTGACCTGGAGACAAGGCCGAAGCAATGTCGCGCAACCAGCGTGTGGAGTCACCCGTGCTCACCCAGCTCACGATGGTCGTGGGCAACAGGATGATGCTCGATGCGAAGATCGGCGGAATCACGCCAGCCATGTTCAGCTTGAGCGGCAGGTGGGACGACTGGCCGCCATACACCTTGTTGCCTACCTGGCGGCGAGCGTAGTTCACAAGAATCTTGCGCTGACCACGTTCGACAAACACCACAAAGTAGGTCACCAGAACCACCAGGGCGATGATGAGAAGAGACACCAGGATGTTCATCGCACCGGTGCGCACCAGTTCCAGCAGCCCACCGATGGCGCTCGGCAGCCCGGCGGCAATGCCGGCGAAGATCAGGATCGAGATGCCATTGCCCAGACCGCGCTCGGTGATCTGCTCACCCAGCCACATCAGGAACATCGTGCCCGCGACCAAGCTGACCACCGCCGTCAGACGGAACGCCATGCCGGGATCGATCACGAGTCCCTGCTGCCCTTCCAACGCCAGGGCAATGCCCATGGCCTGGAAGATGGCCAGCCCGAGCGTGCCATAACGGGTGTACGAGGTGATCTTGCGACGACCGGCTTCGCCTTCTTTCTTCAGCTGCTCAAACGTGGGAACCACGTACGTCATGAGCTGCATGATGATGGAAGCGGAGATGTACGGCATGATTCCCAGCGCGAACACGGTAAACCGTGACAAGGCGCCGCCAGAGAACATGTTGAACAGGCTCAGAATGCCGCCCGCCTGGCCTTTGAACAACTGCTCCAGTTGCGCAGGGTCGATCCCGGGCACGGGAATGTGTGCCCCGATGCGGTAAACCACCAAAGCCAGCAACAGGAACACCAGTCGGCGACGCAGGTCGCCGAACTTGCCTGTTTTGGCCAGAGTTGCGGATCCAGTTGCCACAGCTTGCCTTCGCTTGTGTCCGGTCAGACCAGCGAGCCGCCAGCGGCTTCGATCGCCTGCTTCGCACCGGCGGTAGCGCCGATGTTCTTCAGGATCACGGCACGGGTGATTTCACCGGTCTTGATGACCTTGACGCGCTTGGCCAGGTTGGCCACCAAGCCCGCCTGCTTCAAAACCAGGATGTCGACTTCAGCCACGTCAAGCGCACTGATGTCTGTCAGGGTCACTTCAGCGTTGAACTGAAGCAGGGCCGACTTGAAGCCACGCTTGGGCAGACGGCGTTGCATAGGCATCTGACCGCCTTCGAAGCCCACCTTGTGGTAGCCACCCGAACGCGATTTCTGGCCCTTGTGACCACGACCAGCGGTTTTACCCAGGCCGGAGCCGATGCCACGACCGACACGACGCTTGGCGTGTTTGGCGCCTTCTTGGGGCTTGATGCTATTGAGTTCCATGTCTTGCGACTCCGGTTCAGAGTACCTTGACCAGGTAGCTGATCTTGTTGATCATGCCGCGCACGGCAGGCGTATCCTGCAGTTCACTGGTGCTGTTGAGCTTGCGCAGGCCCAGGCCGCGGACGGTGTCGCGGTGGGATTGCTTGGTACCAATGGGGCTGCGCACCAGTTGGACCTTGACGGTGTTTTGTGTGGTCATGATCGCTCCAATCAGCCCAGGATGTCTTCGACCGACTTGCCGCGCTTGGCAGCCACGTCGGCGGGCGTGGTCGAGTTCTTCAGTGCGTCCAGCGTGGCGCGCACCAGGTTGTAGGGGTTGCTCGAGCCATGGCTCTTGGCCACGACGTCGGTGATGCCCAGCACTTCGAAGACAGCGCGCATAGGGCCGCCTGCGATGATGCCGGTACCCTTGGAAGCGGGCAGCATCATGACGTTGGAAGCGCCGTGTTCGCCGTGCACGCTGTGGTGCAGGGAACCGTTCTTCAACGACACCTTGATCATGTTGCGGCGGGCCTTTTCCATGGCCTTTTGCACAGCCACCGGAACTTCTTTGGCCTTGCCTTTGCCCATGCCGACGCGACCATCGCCATCGCCAACCACGGTGAGCGCTGCGAAGCCGAGAATGCGACCGCCCTTGACCACTTTGGTCACGCGGTTGATCGCGATCATCTTCTCGCGCAGACCGTCGTCACTCGCTTCGTTTTTTACATTAGCCGTAAATTTAGCCATTTTGTGTATTCCGTTTGATCAGAACTGCAGACCGGCTTCGCGGGCCGCATCTGCAAGGGCTTTCACCCGGCCGTGGTAGGCAAAACCGGAACGGTCAAACGCCACCTTCTCGATGCCAGCGGCCTTGGCCTTTTCAGCGATGCGCTTGCCGACCAGTTGCGCAGCAGCGGTGTTGCCACCCTTGCCAGCGCCACCGATCAGGGCCCGCACTTCGGCTTCGGCCGTGGAGGCAGAGGCCAGCACCTTGGCGCCGTCGTCGGAGATGACGTTGGCGTAGATGTGCAGGTTGGTGCGGTTCACGGTCAGGCGGACGGCGCCTTGCTGCGCAATGCGGATGCGCGTCTGACGTGCCCGGCGGAGACGTTGCTCTTTTTTCGTCAACATGATCCTGATCCTTATTTCTTCTTGGTTTCCTTGATCACGACCTTCTCATCCGCATAACGGATGCCCTTGCCCTTATAGGGCTCGGGAGGGCGCACAGCGCGCACTTCGGAAGCGATCTGGCCCACGCGTTGACGATCAGAACCCTTGATCAGGATTTCGGTCGGCGTCGGGGTTTCCACCTTGATACCAGCAGGCATGTCCATCACCACAGGGTGGGAGTAGCCGACGGTGAGGTTGAGCTTGGTCCCCTGAGCCTGGGCCTTGTAGCCCACGCCAAGCAGGGTGAGCTTCTTCTCAAAGCCCTTGCTCACACCATTGACCATGTTGTTCACCAGCTGACGCATGGTGCCGGACATGGCATTGGCTTCGCGGGATTCGTTCACCGGGGTGAACGACAGCGAGCCAGCGTTGTTTTCAACTTTCACCAGCGCATTTTGCGCCAGCGCCAAGGCACCCAGTGCACCCTTGACGTTGATCAGGTCGTCTTTGACGGCCACTTCCACCCCAGCTGGGACGGTGACCGGCAGTTTACCAATACGTGACATTCAGTTGCTCCTCAATGCCCGCATCAGGCGACGTAACACAGGACTTCACCACCGACACCGGTAGCGCGCGCCTTGCGGTCGGTCATCACACCTTGCGGCGTGGTGACGATGGCCACACCCAGACCGTTCTGGACCTGGGGGATGGCGTTTCGGCCGCGGTAAACACGCAGGCCAGGACGGCTGACGCGCTCGATGCGCTCGATCACCGGACGGCCAGCGTAGTACTTGAGAGCGATTTCGAGTTCGCTCTTGCCGTCATTGCTCTTGACCTGGAATCCGTCGATGTAACCCTCGTCCTTCAGGACTTGGGCAATCGCGGCTTTGACCTTGGAGGCCGGCATCGTTACGCTGGCCTTTTCGACCATCTGCGCGTTGCGGATGCGGGTCAACATGTCAGCGATAGGATCACTCATGCTCATTTGTGGTTCTCCTAGGGCTTACCAGCTGGCTTTGGTGATGCCGGGGATTTCACCGGCAAACGCCATTTCACGGACCTTGGCGCGAGCCAGGCCGAAGTGGGCGAAGGTGCCACGCGGGCGACCGGTGATCTCGCAGCGGTTGCGCTGACGGGTCGGGTTCGCGTTGCGGGGCAGTTTTTGCAGCGCCTGACGGGCCGCATCACGCTCTTCATCAGAGTGCTTCGCGCTGGTCGACACCGATTTCAGCTCAGCGTATTTTTTGGCGAACTTGGCCGCGAGTTTTTCGCGCTTGAGTTCACGTTGCAGTAGTGCTTGTTTAGCCACGCGCCACCTCAGTTCTTGAACGGGAAACGGAAACCAACCAGCAGAGCCTTGCACTCTTCGTCATTCTTGGCGGTTGTCGTGATGCTGATGTTGAGGCCGCGCAAGGCATCAACCTTGTCGTACTCGATCTCAGGGAAGATGATCTGCTCTTTGACGCCGATGTTGTAGTTGCCGCGGCCGTCAAACGCCTTGCCGGAAATACCACGGAAGTCACGCACCCGGGGCAGCGCCACGGTGACGAAACGGTCGAGGAATTCGTACATGCGGGCACCGCGCAGGGTCACCATGCAACCGATGGGCTGCTGCTCGCGGATCTTGAAACCCGCGATGGCCTTGCGGGCCTTGGTCACCACCGGCTTCTGGCCAGCGATCTTGGTCAGGTCGCCCACGGCGTTGTCCATGACCTTCTTGTCGGCAACCGCCTCGCTCACACCCATGTTGAGCGTGATCTTGGTGATGCGGGGCACTTCCATGACCGACTTGTAGCCGAATTTTTCGACCAAAGAAGGCGCGATCTTGTCGCGGTAGATTTCTTGCAAGCGTGTCATGTTCAGGCCGCCTTGATTTCTTCGCCGCTGGACTTGAAGACGCGCATTTTTTTGCCGTCAGCCAGGAGCTTGATGCCCACACGATCCGCCTTGCCCGTGGCGCCATTGAAAATGGCCACGTTGGACTGGTGGATCGGCATGGTTTTCTCGATGATGCCGCCGGTGATGCCCTTCATGGGGTTCGGCTTGGCATGCTTTTTCACGATATTGACGCCCTCGACCACCAGCTTGCTGTCGTCGGCGCGCAGCACAACCTTGCCGCGCTTGCCCTTGTCGCGACCGGCAATCACGATGACTTCATCGCCACTACGAATCTTGTTCATGATGATTCCTCAGAGAACCTCGGGTGCCAGCGACACGATCTTCATGAACTTCTCGGTGCGCAGCTCGCGCGTCACCGGTCCGAAGATGCGGGTGCCGATAGGCTCCAGCTTGGCGTTAAGCAACACTGCAGCGTTGCCGTCGAATTTGATCAAGGCGCCGTCCTGACGACGGATGCCCTTGGCGGCGCGAACCACCACAGCGTTGTACACCTCGCCTTTTTTGACGCGGCCACGCGGCGCTGCTTCCTTGATGCTGACCTTGATGACATCACCCACGCTGGCGTAGCGGCGCTTGGAGCCGCCCAGCACTTTGATGCACATCACGGACTTGGCGCCCGTGTTGTCAGCAACATCGAGTCGAGATTGCGTTTGAATCATTTGATTTAAGTCCCAACTTGAATCCCCCCAGCCACCACGGCCGGGAGTGATCAGTCTTGGGCCCGTCGTTGCCAGCCGCATCAACCCTGCAGACCTGCTGCAGAGGGGACACAACCCGCGTCGGTGGGCGGATAACTTCGCTTTTTTACAGCGAAGCCACAGATTATTGCACTACAACTTCGGCTTGTCAACCGACTTTTGCGCGAAAACGGCGGTACGGCTCGGCAAATAGTGGTCGCACAGCGACAGAAAGCGGTCAAGCGCAGGGTCCGTGGCCTGCTCCTGAGCCAGGATCGCGGCGACATCGGGCGCCATGCCCGCCGCTGCCCGGGCGTCCAGGAACAGGGCCCGCCAGCGCCGGGCCAGCACATCTTCCACTGTGTGGGCGTGCTCATGGCGCACGGCATAACGCACCATGGCCTCGGTCAGCCCCATGCCCAAGGTTCGGTCGTGTCCCGGGCAGTCCAGCACCCGCGGCTTCTCCGTTCCATACAGATGCAGACCTGGCGGGGCGTAGATCGGCGTCGCCGGCGCCGCAGCTGCGGGGGCGCCCATCAGCGTGTGACGCTCGCTCAAGCCACCTGGACGCCGGGGCAGCAGCGCGCTGGCAAAGCAGCGCTCCAGCACATCTTCGGCCATCGCCCGGTAGGTGGTCCATTTGCCGCCCGTGACGGTGACGAGACCATTGGTGTCCACCACGATGGTGTGTTCGCGCGACAGGACCTTGGTGCCTCCCTCGGTGGTTTCCGGGGGCGCCACCAGCGGGCGCAAGCCCACCCAGATGCTGCGGATGTCCGCCCGGGTGACCGGGCGGCTCAGCACGTGACCGGCCTCGCTCAGGATGAAATCCAGCTCCTCGGCGAAGGCATCGGGCTCGCGGGGCAGGTCCTGGCGCGGCGTGTCGGTGGTGCCAAGCACCAGTTTGCCCAACCAGGGCACGGCAAACAGCACCCGGCCATCGCGCGTCTTGGGCACCAGCAGCGCGTGGTCGCCCGGCAGGAACTCGCGGTCCACCACCACGTGCACGCCCTGGCTCGGGCTGACCATGCGCTGGGGCGCGTCTTGCACGCTGGCGCCACTGGAATGGGCCCGCAGCTCGTCGACCCAGACACCGGTGGCATTGACCACGCATCGGGCCCGCACTGTGTAGCGCTCATCGGAAAAGCGATCGCTCACATCGAGTTCGGAGACCGGGTGGCCGGCGTCGTCCAGACGACGCACCGCCGTGACCCGGGCGTAGTTCAACACCAGCGCGCCCGCGGCTTCGGCGGTGCGCGCCAGGGCCAGGGCCAGCCGGGCGTCGTCGAACTGGCCGTCCCAGTACTGCACGCCGCCGTGCAGCCCCTGGGGATTCACCCCCGGCAAGGCCTCCAGGGTCTGCCGGCGGTTCAGGAATGCGGTGCGCCCCAGCCCGGCGCGTCCGGCCATCAGGTCGTACAGCTTGAGCCCCACGCCGTAGAACGGGGTCTGCCACCAGCCATAGGATGGCATGACAAAGGGCAGCGGCTGCGCCAGGTGGGGCGCGATGCGCAGCACCGTGGCGCGCTCGGCCAGCGCCTCGCGCACCAGAGCCACATTGCCCTGCGCCAGGTAACGCACCCCGCCGTGCAGCAGCTTGGTGGAACGGGAAGAGGTGCCGCCAGCGAAGTCGTGCGACTCCAGCAGCACCACGGAGAAGCCGCGCAGCGCGGCATCCAGCGCCACCCCGAGGCCGGTGGCGCCGCCGCCCACCACCGCCAGATCAAACAGGGGGTTTCGGGACAGCGATTGGAGCAGTTCTGCGCGTTTCATGGTGTTGGGGGTGGCCCCTTGCGCCGGTTCGGCGCAAGGGGCGGTTGCGACTCGATCGATCAGGCGTCTTCAGCGGACCTTGCCGTTCTTCCAGGCGTTGAGCAACTGGTCGTAGGCGATGGTTTCACCCTTGGGCTTCTCGTTGGCCAGCTTCGCCCACGGTGCACCCTTGTCGCTCAACCACTTCTTCGGGTCTTCCTTCTTGTTGAGCTTGGGCGCGCAGCGGTCCATGCCGGCGCGTTCCAGACGGGCCATCACCTGGTCCATCTGTTCGGCCAGGTTGTCCATGGCCTGCTGGGGCGTTTTCTCGGCGGTCACGGCCTGGGCCACGTTCTGCCACCAGAGCTGGGCCAGCTTGGGGTAGTCGGGCACGTTGGTGCCGGTGGGCGTCCAGGCCACGCGCGCCGGGCTGCGGTAAAACTCGACCAGGCCACCGAGCTTGGGCGCCATGTCGGTCATGGCCTTGCTCTGGATGTCGCTCTCGCGAATGGGCGTCAGGCCGACGATGGTCTTCTTGAGCGAGGTGGTCTTGGCGGTCACGAACTGCGCGTAGAGCCAGGCGGCGGCGGTCTTGTTCTCGTCGTGCTTCTCGAAGAAGGTCCACGAGCCCACGTCCTGGTAGCCGTTCTGCATGCCCTGCTTCCAGTACGGGCCGTTCGGGCCGGGGGCCATGCGCCACTTCGGCGTGCCGTCGGCGTTCACGACCGGCAGACCCTTCTTGGTCATGTCGGCGGTGAAGGCGGTGTACCAGAAGATCTGCTGGGCAATCTGGCCCTGGGCCGGCACGGGGCCGGCTTCGCCGAAGGTCATGCCGCTGGCTTCTTTCGGCGCGTACTTCTTCATCCAGTCCACGTACTTGGTCAGCGCGTAGACGGCGGCCGGCGAGTTGGTGGCGCCACCGCGCGAGACGCTCGCACCCAACGGCGTGCAGCCGTCGGCCGAGGCGCGGATGCCCCATTCGTCGACCGGCTTGCCGTTGGGGATGCCGATGTCGGCGGTGCCGGCCATCGACAGCCAGGCGTCGGTGAAGCGCCAGCCCAGCGACGGATCCTTCTTGCCGTAGTCCATGTGGCCGTAGATCGGCTTGCCGTCGATCGTCTTCACGTCTTCGCTGAAGAACGCGGCGATGTCCTCGTAGGCGCTCCAGTTGAGCGGCACGCCCAGGTCGTAACCGTACTTGGCCTTGAACTTGTCCTTCAGGTCCTGGCGCGCGAACAGGTCGGCGCGGAACCAGTACAGGTTGGCGAACTGCTGGTCGGGCAGCTGGTAGAGCTTCTTGTCGGGGCCGGTGGTGAAGCTGGTTCCGATGAAGTCCTTGATGTCGATGCCGGGGTTGGTGAACTCCTTGCCCTTGCCCGACATGTAGTCGGTCAGGTTCATGATCTTGCCGTAGCGGTAGTGCGTGCCGATCAGGTCGGAGTCGGAGATCCAGCCGTCGTAGATCGATTTGCCCGACTGCATGGAGGTCTGCAGTTTCTCGACCACGTCGCCTTCCTGGATCAGGTCGTGCTTGACGTTGATGCCGGTGATCTCGCTGAAGGCCTTGGCCAGCGTCTTGCTCTCGTACTCGTGCGTGGTGATGGTTTCGGACACCACCGAGATTTCGTTCACGCCCTTGGCCTTGAGCTTGGCGGCGGCGTCGATGAACCACTTCATCTCGGCGGCCTGCTGGTCCTTGCTCAGGGTGGAGGGCTGGAACTCGCTGTCGATCCATTTTTTGGCCGCGGCGGCATCGGCCCAGGCCAGATTGCATCCCAGGGCCGCGATGGCCGCAACGGCCAGTGCGGTATGACGAAATTTCATGTTGTCTCCTCTAGCAATGTGCTTCCCCGGTGTTGACGCTGAAGGCTCGGCCCCGGGGAAGCAATGGGCCGAATTCAACGGAAAGAGAAAACGGTCCCGACTGCGGCTCAACCCTTGCGCAAGGTCCAGACCAGCCAGACCATGGACACCACGAACGAGATCCAGATGCTGGGCTCCTGCTCCAGCGACATCCACTCGGTGATCCACCCGGCCATACCGACAAAGGCGAGGTTGATGTAGGCCGCCCCGAGCAAGCCGATGAACAGGCGGTCGCCCCGCGTGGTGGCCATGGGCAAGAAGCCCTTGCGCATCGTCGTGGGCGACTTGAGTTCCCACACCGTCATGCCGGCGAGCATCAAAACAATGCAGGTGAAAAATATGGCCACGGGCGTGGTCCACGCCATCCACTCAAACATGCGATATCTCCAATTTATTGCGAGCGAAGTGCCACCCATCCCAGGCCGCCGCGGAACCGGCTTTGCCGGGCTGCCAGCGGCGCCCCCTGGGGGGGTAGCGCCATGGGCGCGCGGGGGGCTCTCATACGCGTCCCATCGCGAAGCCCTTGGCGATGTAGTGGCGCACGAACCAGATCACGATCGCGCCGGGCACGATGGTCAGCACCCCTGCGGCGGCCAGCGTGGCCCAGTCCATGCCGCTGGCGCTCACGGTCCGGGTCATCGTGGCCACGATGGGCTTGGCGTTGATGCTGGTGAGCGTGCGGGCGAGCAGCAGTTCGACCCAGCTGAACATGAAGCAGAAGAAGGCCGCCACGCCCACGCCGGCCTTGATCAGCGGCAGGAAGATGGTGAGGAAGAAGCGCGGGAAGCTGTAGCCGTCGATGTAGGCGGTCTCGTCGATCTCGCGCGGGATGCCGCTCATGAAGCCTTCGAGAATCCACACCGCCAGCGGCACGTTGAACAGCAGGTGGGCCAGCGCCACGGCCAGGTGGGTGTCCATCAGACCGACCGTGGTGTAGAGCTGGAAGAACGGCAGCAGGAACACCGCGGGCGGCGTCATGCGGTTGGTCAGCAGCCAGAAGAAGACGTGCTTGTCGCCCAGGAAGCTGTAGCGGCTGAAGGCATAGGCTGCGGGCAGCGCCACGGTGAGGGAGATCGTGGTGTTGATCGCCACGTAGATCAGGCTGTTGATGTAGCCCGAGTACCAGGACTCGTCGGTGAAGATGGTCTTGTAGTTGTCCCAGGTGAAGGCCTGCGGCAGCAGGCTGAAGCTGGAGAGGATTTCCTGGTTGGTCTTGAAGCTCATGTTGACCATCCAGTAGATGGGCAACAGGGCGAAGACCAGGTAGGCGATCAGGAAGATCGTGCGTTTCTTGAACCGGCGATCATTCATGGCCGCCCTCCTTCTCGGTTTGTCCCAGGCGTTGCATCCAGTTGTAGAGCACGAAGCAGAACAACAGGATGATGAGGAAATAGATCAGCGAGAACGCCGCCGCCGGGCCGAGGTCGAACTGGCCCACGGCCTTCTGCGTCAGGTACTGGCTGAGGAAGGTGGTGGCGTTGCCGGGGCCGCCACCGGTGAGCACGAAGGGCTCGGTGTAGATCATGAAAGAGTCCATGAAACGCAGCAGCACCGCGATCATCAGCACGCCGCGCATCTTGGGCAGCTGGATGTAGCGGAACACCGCGAACTTGCTGGCGCCGTCGATGCGCGCGGCCTGGTAGTAGGCGTCGGGGATGCTGCGCAGGCCGGCGTAGGCCAGCAGCGCCACCAGCGGCGTCCAGTGCCAGATGTCCATCAGCAGCACGGTGAGCCAGGCGTGCAGGGCGTCGCCGGTGTAGCTGTACTCGATGCCCAGCCGCTGCAGGGTGGCGCCCATCAGGCCGATGTCGGCACGGCCGAAAATCTGCCAGATGGTGCCGACCACATTCCACGGGATCAGCAGCGACAGCGCCACGATCACCAGCGTGGCCGAGGCCTTCCAGCCCGCGGCCGGCATGGACAGCGCCAGCGCGATGCCCAGCGGTATCTCCACCAGCAGCACGGCGCTCGAGAATTTCAGCTGGTTCCACAGCGCAGCGTGCAGGTCTTCGTCGCGCATCACGGCGGCGAACCATTCGGTGCCGACGAAGACGCGCCGCTCGGGCGAGATGATGTCCTGCACCGAGTAGTTCACCACCGTCATCAGCGGCAGGATGGCCGAGAAGGCCACGCAGATGAAGACCGGCAGGATCAGGAACCAGGCTTTCTGGTTCACGGGTTTGGTGGTCACGCTCATAGAGATTCCTTCGTGCTGCGCACTGCGGTGCGAGCTGGCTTGGGGCGGCCCGGCGCTGCGCTCATGCCATGAGCTCCTCGTTCTTGTAATAGCAGGTGTGTTCACCCAGCACCTGCAGCCCCACGTGGTCGCCCACCGCGGGCGGCGTGGCGTCGGGCGCGAGCCGCGCCTTGAGGGTCTGGCCGGCCACGTCGCAGGTCACCAGCAGGTAGGTACCGATGTCCTGCACCTGGCGCACGGTGGCCGGCAAGGCACCGATCGCGCCGACCGGCACCAGCCGCAGGTATTCGGGGCGGATGCCCAGCTTGAGATCGCCCGCGGGCAGCTCGCGGTCCGCGCTCAGGCCGAGACCGCCCACACTGAGGGTGCCGTCGGTCACGTTCGCGGGCAGGAAGTTCATGCCCGGCGAGCCGATGAAGTGACCCACGAAGGTGTGGGCCGGCTGCTCGAACAAGGCCTCTGGCGTGCCCATCTGCACCACCTTGCCACGCGTCATCACCACCACCTGGTCTGCAAAGGTCAGCGCCTCCACCTGGTCGTGCGTCACGTAGATCAGGGTCAGCTTGAGCTCGTGGTGGATCTGCTTGAGCTTGCGGCGCAGCTGCCACTTCAGGTGCGGGTCGATCACGGTCAGCGGCTCGTCGAACAGCACGGCCGACACATCGGGCCGCACCAGACCACGGCCCAGCGAGATCTTCTGTTTCTGGTCGGCGCTCAGGCCGGCGGCGCGCATGTCGAGCTGGTGGCTCATCTCCAGCATCTCGGCGATCTGGCCCACGCGGGCCTGGATCTGGTGCGCCGGCACCTTGCGGTTCTTCAGCGGAAAGGCCAGGTTCTCGGCCACGGTCATGGTGTCGTAGATGACCGGGAACTGGAACACCTGGGCGATGTTGCGCTGCTGCGGCGTGGCGCGGGTCATGTCCTGGCCGTCGAACTTGACGCTGCCGTGCGACGGCACCAGCAAGCCGGACATGATGTTGAGCATGGTCGTCTTGCCGCAGCCCGAGGGACCGAGCAAGGCGTAGGCGCCACCGTCTTCGAAGCTCATCTTCAGCGGCAGCAGCGCGTAGTCGCCGTCCTCTTTCGGGTTCGGCTTGTACGAGTGCGCGAGATCCAGATCGATACGGCTCATTGAGATGCTCCCTTGCGCTCGGGCGCGACCAGCAGGTCGCCCGCCTGGTCGAACACATAGACCTGCGCGGGGTTCAGGTGCAGGGTGATGGCGCTGCCGAGCTCAAAGTCGTGCACGCCGGTGAGCTGGGCCACCACCTCGCCCACACCGGTGTGCACGTGCACAAAGGTGTCGGAACCCGAGATCTCGGCCAGCTCCACGGTGCCGGGCAGGGTTACATCGCCCTCGCGCCGGTGCACCCGCATCGCGCTGGCGCGCACGCCCACTGTCAGCGCGCGGGTGGCGCGTTCGGGCAGGTTCACGGTCAGGCGCGGCCCGCCACCCAGCTGCACGCCACCGTCGACCACCTCGGCCGCCAGCAGGTTCATCGGCGGGTCGCTGAAGGCACGCGCCACGCGGATCGATTTGGGCACGTGAAAGACCTCGGCGGTCGGCCCGTATTGCAGCAGCTCGCCCGCGTCCATCACCGCCGTGTAGCCGCCCAGCAGCAGCGCCTCGCCAGGCTCAGTGGTGGCGTAGACCACGGTGGAGTCGCCAGCCGCGAACAGCTGGGTCAGTTCCTCGCGCAGTTCCTCGCGCAGCTTGTAGTCCAGGTTCACCAGCGGCTCGTCCAGCAGCATCAGGGGGGCGTTTTTGGCCAGCGCGCGGGCCAGCGCCACGCGCTGCTGTTGGCCACCGGAGAGCTCGGCCGGCAGGCGGTCCAGAAAGATGTCGATGTGCAGGCGCTCGGCGAGCTGCCGCACCTGGGTGTCGATCGCGGCGCGCGGCAGACCACGCAGTTTCAGCGGCGAGGCGATGTTGTCGGCCACTGTCATCGAGGGGTAGTTGATGAACTGCTGGTAGACCATGGCCACGTTGCGTTCGCGCACCGGCACACCGGTCACGTCGACGCCGTCCACCAGCACCCGGCCGGTGCTGGGCACGTCCAGCCCTGCCATGAGGCGCATCAGGCTGGTCTTGCCGGCCTGGGTCGCACCCAGCAACACCGTGACCGCGCCGGGCACCGGGGTCAGGCTCTGGGGATAGAGGTGGACCGATGGTCCGACCGTTTTCCCCACGTATTCCAGAGAGAGCTGCATTTCAGGTCCAGAAGAAGGCCAGCCACCCGGATCGGGCGTTTTCGTTTTGGCGATTCTATTGTTCGTTTATGTTCTTTTTTATTCGGTATTTACCCTTAAGAGCAAAAATTTGATTTCCGTTATGTTCGGGTTGTCCTGTTTCAGAATCCCCCCGTATGAACCTCGCACCCCGACACACCCAGCTGCTCGACGACGTGCGCGCCCGCGGCCCGCAGACCATCGAAGCCCTGGCCGAACGGTTTGGCGTGACCCTGCAGACCGTGCGCCGCGACGTGCAGCGCCTGGCCGAGGCCGGCCTGCTCTCGCGCTTTCACGGCGGCGTGCGCCTGCCGGGATCGACCACCGAAAACATCGCCTACCGGCAGCGCCAGGCCATGCAGTCCGACGCCAAACGCGCCATCGCGCGCGCCATCGCGCAGCGGGTGCCCAACGGCTGTTCGCTGATCCTCAACATCGGCACCACGATCGAGGCGGTGGGCCACGAACTGCTGCGTCACCGCGGCCTGCGGGTGATCACCAACAACCTGCACATCGCCGCGCTGCTGAGCACCAACCCCGACTGCGAGGTGATCGTGGCCGGCGGCCTGGTGCGCGGCGCCGACCAGGGCATCGTGGGTGAGGCCACGGTGGACTTCATGCGCCAGTTCAAGGTGGACATCGGCCTGATCGGCATCAGCGGCATCGAGTCCGACGGCACGCTGCGCGACTTCGACTACCGCGAAGTGAAGGTGGCGCGCACCATCGTCGAGCAGTCGCGCGAGGTCTGGCTCGCCGCCGACCACAGCAAGTTCAACCGGCCCGCCATGGTGGAACTGGCGCGGCTCGACGAGATCGACGTGGTGTTCACCGACGCGCCGCCGCCCCCGCCTTTTGGCGAGCTGATGGCGCAGGGCCACGTCGAATGCGTGGTGGCCGACCGTTCGGACGACCCCGCCTGATTCACACAAAGTTATCGAGACAGACCATGACCTACCTGCTCGCCCTGGACCAGGGCACTTCCAGTTCGCGCAGCATCGTGTTCGACCGCGACGGCCACGTGGTGGCCATGGCGCAGCGCGAGTTCCGCCAGATCTACCCCCAGCCGGGCTGGGTGGAACACGACCCGCGCGACCTCTGGACGACGCAGCTGGAGACCGCGCGCGAGGCGCTGGCCCAGGCCGGCCTGAAGGCGAGCGACATCCGCGCCGTGGGCATCACCAACCAGCGCGAGACCACGCTGCTGTGGAACCGGCGCACCGGCGCGCCGGTGTACAACGCCATCGTCTGGCAAGACCGGCGTGCCGAAGCCGCCTGCGCCGAGCTGCGCGAGCGTGGCCTGAGCGACACCGTGTTGCAGAAAACCGGCCTGCGCATCGACGCCTATTTCTCCGGCACCAAACTCCAGTGGATGCTGGACAACGTGCCTGGCGCGCGCGCGCAGGCCGAACGCGGCGAGCTGGCCTTCGGCACGGTCGACAGCTGGCTGATCTGGCAGCTCACGGGCGGCGCGCGCCACGTCACCGACATCAGCAACGCCTCGCGCACCATGCTGTTCAACGTGCACAGCCAGCGCTGGGACGACGAGCTCCTGGCCCTGCTCGACATCCCGCCCAGCCTGATGCCAGAAGCCCTGCCATCGAGCGCGCACTTCGGCGACATCCAGGCCGAATGGCTGGGCGCGCCGCTGGCGATCGGCGGTGTGGCCGGCGACCAGCAAAGCGCCCTGTTCGGCCAGGCCTGCTTCTCGGCCGGCATGGCGAAAAACACCTACGGCACCGGCTGCTTCATGCTCATGCACACCGGCGAGCGTTTCCAGACCAGCCAGAACGGCCTGATCACCACCGCCACTGCACAGCCCCCCGGCGCACCACAGTACGCGCTGGAAGGCAGCGTGTTCATTGGCGGTGCGGTGGTGCAGTGGCTGCGCGACGGGCTGCGCGCCATCGAGTCCAGCAGCGAGGTGCAGGCCCTGGCCGAGAGCGTGCCCGACGCGGGCGGCGTGGTGCTGGTGCCCGCCTTCACCGGATTGGGCGCGCCCTATTGGCAAGCCGACGCACGCGGCAGCATCACCGGTCTGACGCGCGGCACCACCATGGCCCACATCGCGCGCGCGGCGCTGGAGAGCATCGCGTTCCAGAGCGCGGCCCTGCTCGAAGCGATGAGCCGCGACGCGATCGCGGCCGGCGGCGTGCCCGTGAGCGAATTGCGGGTGGACGGTGGCGCCTGCGTCAACGACCTGCTGATGCAGTTCCAGGCCGACCTGCTGGGCATTCCCGTGGTGCGTCCGGCGGTGATCGAAACCACCGCCCTGGGCGCGGCCTACCTGGCCGGCCTGCACAGCGGGCTGTACGCCGGGCTGGACGAACTGTCCAAACAGTGGCGCGCCGAGCGCACCTTCCACCCCACGCTGTCGCGCGAACGGGCGGCCGAAAAAATGGCGCAGTGGGAACGCGCCGTGCGGCAGACCACGACCGCTTGAAGCCTCGGGCGACAATCGCGACATGAACGCACCCACCCACCCCATCATCACCTTCATCGGCGGCGGCAACATGGCCAGCGCCATCATCGGCGGCCTGGTCCGCCAGGGCCACCCCACCAGTGCCCTGCAGGTGGTCGAACCCTGGGACGAGCAGCGCGCCAAGCTGGCGCAGCAGTTCCCGGGCATGTCCATCCTGCCTGCCGCCAGCGCTGAGCTGAAGCCCTCGAATCTCGTGGTCTGGGCGGTGAAACCGCAGACCTTCAAGGACGCGGCGCTCGCCAGCCAGCCGTTCCTGGGCAACGCCCTGCACCTGAGCGTGGCCGCCGGCATCACCAGCGAGAGCATGGCCGGCTGGCTGCAGACGCAGCGCATCGTGCGCGCCATGCCCAACACGCCCGCCCTGGTCAGCTTGGGCATGACCGGGCTGATGGCCCGCGCCGCCGTCTCGGACGCCGACCGTGCGCTGGTGGAGCGCGTGGTCCGCACCACCGGCGAGCTGGTGTGGGTGAACGTGGAGTCGGACCTGGACGCGGTGACCGCGCTCTCCGGCTCCGGCCCGGCCTACGTCTTCTATTTCCTCGAAGCCATGCGCGATGCTGGTGCCCGCATGGGCCTCGCGCCGGAGGTGGCGCAGCAGCTCGCCATCGGCACCTTCATCGGCGCGGCCACCCTGGCACAACGTTCCAGCGAACCGCTGCAGACGCTGCGAGAGCGCGTCACGTCCAAGGGCGGCACCACCTACGCGGCGATCACGTCGATGGAGGCCAGCGGTGTGAAAGCCAAGTTCGAGGGCGCCTTGTTCGCGGCCCAGAAGCGCGCAGCGGAGCTGGGCGCCGAATTCGGCAAATAGAGGCTCACCCCCGCGCCGCGCTTTCAGCGCGTCACCCCCTCAAGGGGGCCATGCGAGCGGCCCGGCAAAGCCGGTTCCGCCGCATGCTGGGTTGGGGCACGTCGCGCTCGAGCGTGATCACACCCGCAAAGCACCTTCACACCCCCAGCACCACCCCCACGAACACCGTGAAACCCAGCCAGTGGTTGAGGCGGAAGGCCTTGAAGCAGCCGTCCCGGGTGCGGTCCTTGATCAGGTGGAAGTGCCAGGCCACCTGGGCCAATGCCACAACCAGCATGGCGCCCCAGACCCAGGGGTTCACCACGGACCACAGCGCAGCGGTCCAGATGCCCAGGAAGACCAGGTAAAACGCGGTGACCGCCGGCACGTCGGCGTCGCCCAGCGTGATGGCAGAGGTCTTCATGCCGATGCGCAGGTCGTCATCGCGGTCCACCATGGCGTATTCCGTGTCGTAGGCCAGCACCCAGAACAGGTTGCCCGCCATCAGCACCCAGGCCAGCGGCGGCACGCTGTGCCAGACGCCCGTCCAGAAACCCGGCGCGTTCCAGTGCGCCGCGCCGGAGAACAGCTCCAGTGCCGGCCCACCATTCACGGCCGCAAAGGCCATGGGGATGCCGAAGCTGAAGGCCACGCCCAGCACCGCCTGCGGCATGGACACGTGCCGCTTGGCGTAGGGATAGACCATCGACAGCACCAGGCCCAGCACCGACCAGGCGATGGTGGTGACGTTTGTGGTCAGCACCAGCAAGAAGGCCACCAAGGCCAGCGCGGCGCCCACGCCCAGCGCTTCTTTCACGCCCACACGCCCGCTGGTCACCGGGCGCAGCGCGGTGCGCTTGACGTGTTTGTCGAACTCGCGGTCGGCCACGTCGTTGACGCAGCAACCGGCACTGCGCATGAGGATGGTGCCGAGCACAAAGACCAGCAGCAGGTGCAGGCCGGGAAAGCCACCCGCCGCCACCCAGAGGGCCCCCAGCGAAGGCCACAGCAGCAACAGCCAGCCCGCCGGGCGGTTCCAGCGGATCAGATCAAGATAGAGATTCAGACGCGACATCAACATAAAACTCAGCAAGTGCGTGGGCGCGCCGGATCATTCAGCACACCGCAGAACCGGCTCCGCCGGGCTGCTGGTGTGGTCCCCCTGGGGGGAAGATCCGAAGCGGCGCAGGGGGAGTTCAACTCAAGACAGCCGTTTGACGCCCGGCAACTCGCAGGCGTACACCGCATTGCGCAACTCGGCGATCGCTTCGTAACGCGTGAAGCTGCGCCGCCAGGCCAGCACCACGCGCCGGGTCGGGGCCTCGCCCTCAAACGGCAGGTAACGCACGAAGGACGAATCGCCAAAGTCCTGGCCCGCGTTGGGTGCCCCATCGAGCGCCGAGCTCGGCACCGACAGGCGCGGCACCAGGGTCACGCCCATGCCGGCGGCCACCATGTGCTTGATGGTTTCCAGCGACGAGCCTTCGAAGCTCTTGCGGATGCCCTCGGTGTCACTCGAAAACCGGGCAAATTCGGGACAGACCTCCAGCACATGGTCGCGGAAACAATGACCCGTGCCCAGCAGCAGCATGGTCTCGCGCTTGAGCTCTTCGGTGGTGACACATTTCTGCTGCGCCAGCGGGTGCCCGACCGGCACCGCCGCCAGGAACGGCTCGTCGTACAGCGGCGCGATGGCCAGGTTGGTGTCCGGGAACGGCTCGGCCAGGATGGCGCAATCGATCTCGCCCAGGCGCAGCTGCTCCAGCAGTTTGGTGGTGAAGTTCTCCAGCAGCATCAAGGGCATCTGCGGCGTGCGCTCGATCACCTGGCGCACCAGATTCGGCAACAGATACGGCCCGATGGTGTAGATCACCCCCAGCCGCAGCGGGCCAGCCAGCGGGTCCTTGCCACGCTTGGCAATCTCCTTGATCCCGGCGGCCTGTTCGAGCACGGTCTGCGCCTGGCGCACGATCTCTTCGCCCAGCGGCGTGACCGCGATTTCGCTCGCATTGCGTTCGAAGATCTTGAGCTCCAGCTCTTCTTCGAGCTTCTTGATCGCCACGGAGAGCGTCGGTTGCGAGACAAAACAGGCCTCGGCCGCCTTGCCGAAATGCCGCTCGCGCGCAACGGCCACAATGTATTTGAGTTCGGTGAGCGTCATATGGGTATTTTGCTCTCCCCGCGCCACGGGGAGGGGATCCCCCCGCGCCGCGGGCATTGCCCCCCGCGCCGCCTGCGGTGTCACCCCCCAGGGGGTGATGCCAGTGGCCCGGCGGAGCCGGTTCCACGGCATCCTGGGTGCAGGCACTTTCGCCGGACACGGACCGGTGTTCTCAAGCTTTCAGATATTCCGCCTTGCTGCCGAGCCAGCGAGCAATGTGTCGTTCGGCGGCGCCGGGATGCCGTTGCAGCATCTGTGCCGCCGCCGTTCTGGCCCAATCCAGCAGGTGGCCATCGGTGGCCAAGTCGGCAAAACGCAGCATTGCCGCACCCGACTGGCGTGATCCCATGAACTCGCCCGGGCCGCGGATTTCGAGATCTCGGCGGGCAATTTCAAAACCATCGTTGGTCTCGGCCATGGCCTTCAGGCGTTCGCGCGCGGTTTCACCGAGGCGCCCGCCGTCGGGTGGCGTGTAGAGCAGCACGCAGGCCGACGCCGCCGCACCGCGCCCCACACGGCCTCGCAGCTGGTGCAACTGGCTCAGGCCGAAACGTTCGGCGTGTTCGATCACCATCAGCGAGGCGTTGGGCACGTCCACACCGACCTCGATCACGGTGGTCGAGACGAGCACGCCCATGTGGCCGCTGGTGAAGAGCGACATCACCGCCTTCTTCTCGGCCACGGGCATGCGCGAGTGCAGCAGGCCGACCAGCGCGCCCGGAAGGGATTGACTCAGCTCCGCGTGGGTCTCGGTGGCGTTCGACAGGTCCAGCGCCTCGCTCTCTTCGATCAGCGGACATACCCAGTACACCTGCCGCCCCTGCGCCACCTGCGCGCGGATGCGTTCGATCACCTCGTGGCGCCGCTGGTCCGACACGACCTTGGTGACGATGGGCGTGCGACCGGGCGGTAGCTCGTCGATGGTGGAGACGTCCAGGTCGGCGTAGTAGCTCATCGCCAAGGTCCGGGGAATCGGCGTCGCACTCATCATCAGAAGGTGCGGCTCGCGCGATTGCCCGTCGTCGCCTTCGGTCATCTTCGATCTGAGCGCCAGGCGCTGCGCCACGCCAAACCGGTGCTGCTCGTCGATGATGGCCAGCGCCAGGTTCTGGAACACCACCTGGTCCTGGATCACGGCGTGGGTGCCCACCACCAGCGCGGCCTCACCGCTGGCGATCAGGGCCAGCATCTCGGTGCGCTGCTTTTTCTTCTGGCTGCCGGTGAGCCAGGCCACGCGTTTGCCCAGCGGCGCGAGCAGCGGCTCCAGCCAGCCGATGAGCTTGGCGAAATGCTGTTCGGCCAGGATCTCGGTGGGCGCCATCAGCGCGCACTGCCAGCCCGAGTCGATGGCGATGGCGGCGGCCAGCGCGGCCACCACCGTCTTGCCCGAACCCACGTCGCCCTGCAGCAGGCGGTGCATGGGCACGGGGCGCGCCAGGTCGCGCGCAATCTCCTCGCCCACGCGGCGCTGCGCACCGGTCAGCGCGAAGGGCAACACGGCCAACAGCTGTTCGTGCAGCCCACCCGGCGCCGTGCGCAACACCGGCGCACGCAGGGCATCGCGCTCGCGCTTGGCCGTCAGCTGCGAGAGCTGCTGGGCCAGCAGCTCCTCCGCCTTCAGCCGCTGCCAGGCCGGATGACTGCGGTCTTCCAGCGCGTCGAGCGACACGTCCGGCCCCGGGTGGTGCAGGTAGCGCAACGCGTCGCGCAGGGTCCAGGTGCCGTGCACCACACGCTGCAGGCTGCCCAGCAGTTCGGGCGGGATGGTTTCGGACAGGTCGGCGCGCGCCAGCCCGCTGGCCACCACCTTGCGCAGGTAGGCCTGGGGCAACTGGGCGCTGGTGGGGTAGACCGGGGTGAGCGCATCGGGCAGTTCGCCGCCGGCCGCGTGAAAGGCCGGGTGCATCATGGTGCGGCCCATGAAGCCACCGCGGATTTCACCGCGCACCCGCACGCGAGCGCCCACGGCCAGCGCCTTCTGGTGCGAGGGGTAGAAGCTGAAGAAACGCAGGGTGCAGGTGTCGGAACCGTCGTCCAGCGTCACCAGCAGCTGGCGGCGCGGGCGCATGGTGATCTCCTGGTGCGTCACCGTGCCTTCGACCTGCACGGTCTGGCCGTCGCGCGCATCGGTCAGACGTACCACGCGGGTTTCGTCTTCGTAACGCAGCGGCAGGTGCAGCGCCAGGTCGATGTCGCGCGTGAGCCCCAGTTTGTGCAGGGCTTTCTGCGGAGCAGAGAGCGCCTGGGCGGGGGCTGGCTTGGCGTCGGGCATGGGACAATTCTGCCTGTCTTTTTATCCACCCCTCTCGTCACTTTCACTTGGAACGGGCCTTGTCCGGCCCTCAAGCAGCATGAATCCTTCCCCGCCTCCCGCCGTCCGCGCCTTCACCGTCGCCGACTTCGATTTCCTGCTTCCCGACGCACTGATTGCCCAGCACCCCGCCGCCGAACGCAGCGCCTCGCGCCTGCTCGACGGCACGGGAGCCCAGCCGGTGGACCGCATCTTTCGCGAGCTGCCGAGCCAGTTGCGCAGCGGCGACCTGCTGGTCTTCAACGACACGCAGGTGGTCAAGGCCCGGTTGTTCGGCGAGAAGGGCAGCGGCGGCAAGTTCGAGATCCTGATCGAGCGCGTGCTGCTGCCGCACGAGGCCAGCGACGGCTCGGGGCAGGAGGTTGTGGCGCATATCCGCGTGAGCAAGAAGCCGCAGCCCGGTGGTTTGCTGCACCTGGCCGGTGGGCTGAAGGGAGGCGGTTTCGACGCCGTCTTCATCGGTCGCTGGCCCGATGAACAAGGGCAACTCTTCCGCCTGCGCCTGCAGGGCCCGGCGGGCGAAACGCCCTACGAGCTGATGGCGCGCCACGGCCACGTGCCGCTGCCGCCCTACATCACGCACACCGACGATGCCGACGACGAGCGCCGCTACCAGACCGTGTTCGCGCGCGTGCCGGGTGCCGTCGCCGCGCCCACGGCCGCGCTGCACTTTGACGAAGGCGTGTTGGCCGCGCTGGATGCGCGCGGCGTTCAGCGCGCGAATGTGACGCTGCACGTGGGCGCGGGCACCTTCGCGCCCATGAAGACTGAGCGCATCGAAGACCACGTGATGCACCACGAGCGCTACGCGATCCCGCCCGAAACCATCCATGCGATTGCCGACTGCCGCGCGCGCGGTGGCCGCGTGGTCGCAGTGGGCACGACCAGCGTGCGAACGCTGGAAAGCTGGGCGCGCTCCGGCGAAACGAGCGGTGACACCAACATCTTCATCACCCCGGGTTTTCAGTTTCAGGTGGTGGACGTGCTGGTGACCAACTTCCACCTGCCCAAGAGCACGCTGATGATGCTGGTCAGCGCCTTCGCTGGCCACGACCACGTGATGGCGCTCTACCGCCACGCGGTGGCGCAGGGCTACCGGTTCTTCAGCTACGGCGACGCCATGCTGCTGGAACGGTCAGGCCGGGGTCAAGTCTAAGAACACGCGCCCGCCTTCCACCTTCACCGGCCAGACCTTGATGGCCTCGGTGCAGGGCGCCAACGTGGCATCGCCGGTGCGCAGATCGAAGCGGCCCTGATGATGGGGGCACTCGATCTCGTGCCCTTCCACGAAGCCGTCGCACAACCTGGCGTGGCCGTGGGTGCAGATGTTGTCGGTGGCGAAGACCTCGCCATCCACCGCGAACAGCGCGATGTCGCGTCCGCCCGGCGCCACCGGAATGCCAGCGCCTTCAAACAGATCGGCCTCGGCGGCCACGTCGGTCCAGTTGCTCATGAAGGTGATCCTGTTCAGATGGGGTAGATGATGGAGTTGGGGATCATTTCGCTGTCGTACACACAGTGACGTTGAGCGAACTTGAACCCGTTGGGTGTGTTGACGACGATGTCGAGGTAACGCCCGACGTTGAACACCGTGCTCGAGCCATCGAGTTTGGTGCGGAACACCGCGTAGTTGGCCTCGCAATGCAACCGCCCCTCCGCATCCACCTCGCGCACCACCGGCGCGCCGACCACGTGGCGCTGGTAGTACGGGTCGTGGAACAGCGTCTCCTGGATGCCGTACACCCGGTCGCGCAGCATGGCCTGGCTGTCGAAGGCCAGCGTGGACAGCGGAAAGCCCCGCTCATGGTTTTCGCGCGGCTGCAGCTTGTAGACGCCACCCACCGTGAAGAAGTCGGGCCACAGCGCCCACTGCCCGCTGTCCACGGCGGCCGCGTAGTCGCTGTAGAGCTGCTGCAGCGCCTGCCAGGTATCGAACTCGACTTTGACCAGCGCGCTCATGGTTTGACCTCCGGGGCTTCCATGACTTTCCGCCAGTATTCGTACATCCCGCGGATCAACGTCTCCGTCACCATGTGATCGGTCTCACCCACCTCGCGACCGCCCAGCTCGGCCAGTGCGCGGTGCTGGGGCTTGCTCTCGAAAGCCTGCTGCGAAAACTCGATCACCTCGCCGTCGTCGGCGCTCACGAAACCGGCCGGGCCGAACAGGTTGGCCTGGCGCAGGCGGCGCTCGGTCATCTCGGCGGTGTCGTCCTCGAAGCCGAAGTGCGTCCACACGAAGTCGAAGGCGCCGTGGCCGTCGGGCTGGATGTGGCGCGTGCTCACGCTGTTGACCTGCTGCTGGAAGATCACGCTGGGGAACAGGGTGGTCATCACCGCTGTAGGCATTTGTTCACCGAGTTGCCACCAGGGCTCGGGCACGATGTCCAGGAAGCGTTTGTCCTCCAGCTCCATCGCCGCCTTGAAGCTGGACACCTGCGTCACCTGCGCCGCCTGGCCGCTGGCCTGGCCCATGCTGCCGCGCGTGGAGATCATGGCCGCGTGACGGTGGTGCGCATCCATGCGCAGCTCGCTCTTGTTGTCAGCCCGCCAGAGGCCGAAGGTGACGAACCAGGTGTGCAGCAGGCCGGGGTGGTACGGGTCCTTGATGTTCTCCTGCATCAGCTTCCAGTTGCCGGGGATGCGCTGGCGGTTGTAGCCCAGGATGGTGAGCTTGCGGCCGTTGAACAGGCGATCGAAGTACTTGAGGATGGTTGGTCCCAGGTAGTCTTCGAGCGATTCGACCTCGTGATCGAACGAAGCGAACACCACGCCGCCGCGCACCGCCACCTTCAGCTTCGTCAGCGCATGGTCCTTGGGGTTGAAGTCGGCCGGCATGCCGCCGTTGACCTTGCCGTCCTGCCGAACGCCGCGGCGAAACGGCACACCCTGCAGGTCGCCATTGGGCGCATAGCTCCACTGGTGGTAGGGGCAGACAAACTCGGTCTGGTTGCCGTGGCGTTTGCGGCAGAAACGCATGCCGCGGTGGGCGCACACGTTTTCCACCACGTGGACCGCGCCATCGGCGGCGCGCGTCATGATGACCGAGCGTTCGCCGACCACGCTGCGCTTGAAATCGCCCGCATTGGGAATTTCCGCCTCGAGGCCCACGTAACACCAGTGGCCCTTGTAGAAGAAGCGCTCCATCTCGCGCTGGTGGCGTTGTTGATCGGTGTAGACGGCGAAGGGGATGCGGCTGGTGCCTCCGCCTTCCCAGTGCAAGGCGTCCGGGCCTGCTGGCCGGGTTTCGGTGTCCATGGTCTGTCTCCTGATCTTGTGGCTGACGGGGGCCATGATGGCGAAGCTACCGCCATCCGGCAATCGAATTCAGGTGATAGCCTGTATTCACCAATGGAATAATGGTCGCCATGGAACTGTCCGACCTCGATCTCAACCTGCTTGTCGTGTTTCACCGGCTGCTGCGCGAGCGCCGCGTCTCGCGCGTGGCCGAAGCGCTGGGCCTGAGCCAGCCCGCGGTGAGCAACGCCTTGCGCCGCCTGCGTGGCCTGCTGGGCGACGAGCTGTTCCTGCGCACGCCGGGCGGCATGGAACCCACGCCGTACGCCCTGCAGCTCGCCGGCCCGGTGGCGCAGGCGCTGGACACGCTGCGCGAAGCCCTGAACGTGCGCGCCTCGTTCGAGGCAGCCACCAGCGAGCGCTGCTTCACGCTGGCGATGTCCGACGTCGGTGAAACCTATTTCCTGCCGGTGCTGGTGGACGCGCTGGCGCAAGCGGCGCCACGCGTCACCCTGCAGTGCGTTCCCGTGGCCGACGCCTCGCTGCGCGACGACATGGCCAGTGGGCGGGTCGATCTGGCGCTGGGCCTGCTGCCGCAGCTGCAGGCCGGCTTTTTCCAGCAGACGCTGTTTCGCCAGCACTACGTGGCCCTCATGCGCGCCGGTCATCCACTGGCCGCGCGGGCGCAGATCACCGCCGCGCAGTACCGCCAGGCCAGCCACGTGCGTGTGGTCTCGACCGGCACCGGCCACGGCCTGGTGGACGCTGCGCTGGAGCGGCTGGGCGTGACGCGCACGGTGCGGTTGACGGTGCCGCACTACGTGGCGCTGGGCCATGTGCTGGGCGGCAGCGATCTGATCGCGACCGTGCCCGAGCGTTTTGCCGATCGCGTGACCGCGCCCTTTGGCCTCGTCGCCCGCCCGCTCACCCTCAAGCTGCCCGCCAGCCACATCGCCCAGCTCTGGCACGCCCAGCTGCACCGCGATCCCGGCCACCAGTGGCTGCGTGCACTGGTCGTGATGCACTTTGGCGCACCGGAAAGCGCTTGATTCCGGCGGCATGCAGGGCACCCCACCCAGGCTGCCGTCACAATCATGGGCTTCGAAAAATATTGCTGCAGGTGGTCTCGTGATTGAAATGCTGGTGCGTCTGGGTGTGGCCCTTTTCCTGTCACTCGTTCTGGCGGTGCTGCTGGCCTGGGGCTGGGACAGCTCCGACGACCACCCCACCCCGCTCTCGCAGCCCGCGCAATGCCAACACCCGTGTGACGCCCCTGAGACGACCCGTTCGTCGCCAGAATCGGCGTTCGTGTCTCGATTTGAGACGCACGCCAACCGCATTGACAAAGATCAAGTTTGAGGTATTTCGGCCTGCTAGCCTGCGTGCATTCCCTTCACGCACCCGGAGAAACGGCCCATGAAACGCCTTCTGCTCACCCTCACCACCACCCTGCTGCTTGCCCCCGTCTGGGCTGCTGCAGGCGACGACGCGGCGGCCCTGAAGCTCGCCACCAACAGCGGCTGCATGGCCTGCCACCACATCGAGCCGGGCGCCAAAGGCCCGGGTGGCCTGCCGCCCATCGGACCTGCCTGGCGCGACGTGGCCGCCAAATACAAGGGCCAGAGCGACGCGCACAAACAGCTGACCACCACCGTGCTCGCCGGCTCCAGCCCGTACGAGAGCCACTGGAAAGACAAGGTCAGCGGTCTGGCGATGCCGCCCAACAAGGTCGCCATCTCTGAAGCCGACGCCGGCAAACTCGTCGCCTGGATCCTCGGGTTGAAGTAACCCCCCCTGCGCCGCTCCGCGGCTTCCCCCCGAAAGGGGGACCCCGCTGGTGGCCCGGCAAAGCCGGTTCCACGGCGTGTGCTGGTTCGGGCACGGGCTCGCGCCCGGTGCCGGGCTTGAGCGTTGCTGCACTCGGCGACAATTCGCCCCATGCTCCAGTTCGAACTGCTCAAGACCGAAGGCCACGCGCGCCGTGGCCGCCTCACCCTCAACCACGGCGTGGTTGAGACCCCCATCTTCATGCCCGTGGGCACCTACGGCACGGTCAAGGGCGTCATGCCCGCCAGCCTCGAAGACATGGGCGCCCAGATCATCCTGGGCAACACCTTCCACCTCTGGATGCGGCCCGGCCGCGAGGTCATGGCCAGCTTCGGCGGCCTGCACGGCTTCGAGAAATGGAACAAACCCATCCTCACCGACTCGGGCGGTTTCCAGGTCTGGTCGCTCGGCGCCATGCGCAAGATCACCGAGGAAGGCGTGCACTTCGCCTCGCCCGTCAATGGCGACAAGCTCTTCATGTCGCCGGAGGTCAGCATGCAGATCCAGACCGGGCTGAACAGCGACATCGTGATGCAGCTCGACGAGTGCACGCCCTACGAGACCAACGGCCATCTCACCACCGAGTTCGAAGCGCGCAAGAGCATGGAGATGAGCCGGCGCTGGGCCGTGCGCTCCAAGGACGAGTTCGAGCGGCTCGAAAACCCCAACGCGCTGTTCGGCATCGTGCAGGGCGGCATGTTCGAGCAATTGCGCCAGGAATCGCTGGAAGCGCTGGTGGAAATGGACTTCCCTGGCTACGCCATCGGCGGCGTGAGCGTGGGCGAGCCCAAGGAACAGATGCTGCAGATCATGGCCCACACGCCGCACCGCCTGCCCGCGCACAAGCCGCGTTACCTCATGGGCGTCGGTACACCGGAGGACCTGGTGCAGGGCGTGGCCGACGGTGTGGACATGTTCGACTGCGTCATGCCCACGCGCAACGCGCGCAACGGCACGCTGTTCACCCGCTTCGGTGATCTGAAGATCCGCAACGCGCGCCACAAGACCGACCACCAGCCGCTGGACACCACCTGCACCTGCCACGCCTGCGCGGGCAAGGCCGGCGTGAGCTGGGACGATGGCGGGCGCGACGGCTTCAGCCGCGCCTACCTGCACCACCTGGACCGCTGCGGCGAGATGCTCAGCCCCATGCTGGCCACCATCCACAACCTGCACTACTACCTGAACCTCATGCGCGAGGTGCGCGAGGCGCTGGACGCCGGGCGCTTCGAAGCCTTCCGCGGGCGGTTCAGGGCCGATCGGGCGCGCGGGGTCTGACGCCTGCGCGGCAGATGCTTCCCGCAGTGCGCGTTTAAGCTGCGCGCCATGACGCAGCCCCATGTCCCCCGCCACATCCTGCCCGTGCTGGTGACGGCGCAGTTCGCCGGCACCTCGCTCTGGTTCGCGGTCAACGCGGTCATGCCCGATCTGCAGCGCGAGCTGGGCTGGCCGGCCAGTGCCGTGGGGCCGCTCACGTCGTCGCTGCAGTTCGGCTTCATCGTCGGCACCCTGGTCTTTGCCCTGCTCGCGATTGCCGACCGCTTTGCACCCCGGCGCGTGTTCCTGTTCTGCGCGCTCGCGGGTGCGGCCTGCACCGTGGGCGCCTGGGCCATGGTCACGCACTACGAAGCCCTGCTGATCTGGCGCTTTTTCACCGGCGTCTTCCTCGCCGGCATCTACCCCGTGGGCATGAAGATCGCGGCGCAGTGGTACACCAAGGGCCTCGGTGGCGCGCTCGGCCTGCTGATCGGTGCGCTGGTGCTCGGCTCGGCCAGCGCGCACGCGCTGCGCGCGCTGAGCGGCGCCCTGCCCTGGCCCACGCTGATGCTCGGCGTGGCCGCGCTCGCGGCGGCGGGTGGGCTGCTGCTGTTCTTCGGCACCGGCGACCCGCCGCACGCCCATGCCCGCGTGACCACGCTGCAGTGGCGCGCGCTCGGTGCGCTGTGGACCGATGGCCGCGTGCGCGCCTCGGTACTCGGTTACTTCGGTCACATGTGGGAGCTCTACACCGTGTGGGTGATGGTGCCGCTGGTGCTGGCCACCCGGTTGCAGGGTGCCGATCTGTCGTGGGCCGCGTTCTGGGTGCTCGGCGCGGGCGCGATCGGCTGCGCTGGCGGCGGCTGGGTGGCACAGCGCTGGGGCAGCGCGCGCGTGGCTTCGGCGCAGCTCGCCACCAGCGGGCTCTGCTGCCTGGCCACGCCCTTCGTCATCGACGCACCCGCGCCGCTGTTCTACAGCTGGCTCGTGCTCTGGGGCATCACCGTCTCGGGCGACTCGCCACAGTTCTCCACGCTGACCGCGCGCAACGCGCCGCCGCAGGCCGTGGGCAGCGTGCTCACGCTCACCAACAGCATCGGTTTCGGCATCTCCATCGTGAGCATCCTGCTGTTCGTCTCGCTGTCGCAGACGGTGAGCCTGGGCGCGCTGCTGCCCTGGCTGGCGCTCGGCCCGGCACTCGGGCTGTGGGCGATGAAACGGCTGATCCGAGAAGAGCAAGGCACCCCGCGCTGAGCGTCAGGCCGTGGTTGCTTCGGGGCCCCCCGGTTCGGCAACAGGCTCCTTCGCCGACGTCCCGCATGAGAAGCAGTAGCGCGCAAACGCGTTCTTGCGTGTGCTGCAGTGCCCGCAGTGGTCAAACAGGCAGAGACCGCAGTGCGGGCAGAAGTCGGTCTTGCCGTCTTTCATGTCCACCATGCGCTCGCAACCCGGGCAGATGTTCTTCGTCATGCGCGCCTGCGCCTGGTCGTAGTCCATCTCGCGCTGGCGGGTCTGTGCCGGTTGCGCCTCGGCCTGCTTCTGTCGCTCCAGGTAGCGCTGCAGCGCCTGGATCGCGTAGCGCCCGCCGATCACCGTGAGCACGATGCCCACGATGTAGCGCACGTAGCCGCCGTAGCTCGGCAGGTAGGGCACCAGCTCGACGAAGAAGGCGAACAGCGCGAAGAAGATGAAGCCCCACACGAACGGCCACGACGAGCCCTTGCGGTGCTTCTTGAACAGGTAGCCCGCGAGCACCAGCAGCGGCAGCGTGAGCGCCAGCCGGTAACCGAACACGCGCAGCTCCTGCGCGCGCTGCGCCTCCACAAAGGCGCCGCGTGCACCGTTCTGCAGGGTGCGCAGCTCGGCCTGCGCGCGTTCCTGCGCCTGGCGCGCGTCCAGCGCCGCCTGTTGCTGCCGCTCGACCGCCGAGAACGCCGCGCGTTCGGCCTGCCGCAAGCCGTCGAGCTCGCGCGTGCGCACCAGTACCTCGTCGTCCTGTTCCGAGCGCTGCGTCACGCTGCGCGTGGCGAGCCAGTTGTCGAAGGTTTCGCGCGCGGCGCGGTTGTCCGCGCGCGCTGTCTGCAGCTTGAGCTGCGCCTGCTCCAGCTCGGCCTGTGCTTCCTCGGCTGCACGCTCTGCCGTTTTGATGGAGTCCTTGAGCGCGGGCGTGCGCTGCGGGTCCATGAAGTCTTCCAGCGAGCGGGTCTGTTCCACCTGCGGCAGGTCACCCACGATGGTGCTGCCCAGCCCGGTCAGGAACCAGGCAAACAGGAAGGCCACCAGCCAGAGGCCGCGGTGGAACCACTTTTCGGACAGACGCAGGGTCTTGCTCATGTTGTTTCCCTCCAGTGCAAAGTAATCGAAGGCATTGTGACCGCGCTCACAGCGCGATCCGTTGCGGCGCCGAGCCCAGGCCCGTGCGCGCCAACCAGTCGAGCACCGAGTCCACCGTCACAGTTTCGATGCGGTCCGAGAAGCGCTTGGCGTTCGGGTGGTCGTCGAAGCGGATGTGCGCCGAGCTGGCGCTGGCGCCCAGCCGCGTGAGCGCGCCCAGGCGCAGCGTGCTCGGCTGGTAACCCTTGAAGCCGAGCCAGGCCTGCGCCTGCTGCCGCGTGGTCAGGCCCGGCTCGGCGGCCATGGCCAGCGTCTCCAGCGCCCACTGGTTGGACTGCTGGTAGCGCGTGCCCCAGGCGTAGGCCACCATGTTGTAGTCGCGCTGATGCAGGCGCAGGCTGCGCGCCGGGTCGGTCAACAGCGCGAGCAGTGGCGCTTGCAGCGCGGGCGCCGGCACCGACCACACCGCCTCGTGCCGCCAAAGGTCGTCCAGAAAAAACTCGCCCAGGCCCTGGCGGTAGATCGAGCCGGTGGAAGTGCCGCACTGGTTGAGCTTGTGCAACACGCGCCACGGCCCCTCGGCCGTCTTGTAGGCCCAGCCCAGGTGCGAATAGCGCAGCTGGTACTTGCCCAGGTCCTGCCCAGCGCGGCCCAGCACCACCACGCGCGCGCCGCTGCGGGCGAACTCCGCGTCCAGCGCCTGCGCCGTCTGCTGCGCCAGCGCCAGGCCCTGCGTCAGGGTCTGTGGCGTCAGCGGCCGCGGCTCACAGGAGCGGCCGGCGTGTGCGACAGGCGCCATCAGCAGCGCGGCGGCCAGGGCCAGCGCTGTGGGAATCGCCTGAAACGTCTTGTTCATGGTGCTCCCTCCATCAATAAGTGATGCGTTCGTTGTGGAGAAGAGCGCGCCCCAGTTCGTTGGGGATGAAGCACAGCACCTCGCCCGCTGCCGAGAGCAACACGCCGGTGCCGATCACGCTCACCGCCACCGCCGTGCCCACGCTGGCCGCCACGCCCGAGGCGGCGCGCCCCGTCAGCTCCACACTGGCCCGTGCGCCGTCGGACGCCCGCTCCAGCACGATCACCGTGCCGCGCGCCGACACCTCGACCGCCTTCACCACCAGCACCGCGCCACTCACCGTGAGCGCCACCGGCAGCGCGCTCACCGCCACCGCGCCCGCTGCGGCACTGCCCGCCACCCCCACCACCGAGGCGACCGGCAAAGCCGAGAGCACCAGCGACGCCTCGCTCTGCGCCCGCGCCGGGCCGGCGACCAAAGCCAGCGCCAGGCCGGCGGCGAGAAAAGTCTGGGTCAGATAAGAACGTGTCATGTCATTGCTCCTGAAAAGGAAACCGGGTCAATCAAAGAGGGGGAAAGAAAAGCCGCTTCAGGCCACCGCCTGAGCAGCAGCCACCGAGCGTTCGGCCAGCGCCTGCTGGCGGCCCGCCACATGCGCCTCGGACAGGTCTGCCTCGTGGCGGTCGCGCAGCGTCTTGGCCAGCGTGAACGCCGAGGTCACGAGGTAAAGCCAGCTCACGCCAAGATAGGCCTTGTAGGTCTGATCGATCTGCATGCGCAGCAGGCCCCAGAGCGTGAGCCCCATCGCCACACCGAAACCGCCCCAGACCACCAGGCGCCACATCGGCGTCTCGGCCTCGCCGGACTGTTGCGCCTTCTGCGTGTCGCGCACCGCCTTGGACAACACGAAAACCGTGGACAGGCAGAACACATAGCCCATCACCATGAACGCTCGGTCCAGCGCCTGCCCCGGCAGGTAGGCCAGGCCGGTGGCGCAGAGAAACACCGCAAGGCCGAACGACACCCAGACCTGGAGCTGCCAGGCGCGGGTGTCGCGCATCACGATGAGGGGGGAACGGGTGCTTGCCATGTGAAACCTCGTGAGGTTGTTGAACATGGCGCGATGGTGGGATGGGCGCAGGTATCCGATGTCAGATTTGACTACTGGAATCAAAAAATCGAACTTTCAGGATCGACATCCGATACTTTTTGACCCACTGCGTCTGAACCGCCCGTCAAAGGCATCGTTCGCCCTCGACCTGGATCGGTCGCCCGTTGGCCGGCGGGCGACCGCCCGGTCCACGGTTCAAGCCTGGGCCTCTGCACGCGGTGTGATGCGACGCGAAGCGGTGGCGCCCAGCCACGTGAGCAAACCACCCAATGCCACCAATGCCGCCGCCACGAGAAACGTGAGGCGCAGGCCCGCCGTCAGTTGTTGCGCGCCCGCCGTGGCGCTGGCCATCACCGCGGTGTTGTTCGCCGACTGGAAGCTGGCGTAGCCCGCCGTGATGAAACCGAGTGCGCCCGCGTAGCCGGCTGCGCCCCAGGTGGTGGCCGCGATCGGCAGCGTGGCGGCGCCCAGGAACATGGTGACCAGCCCCGCCGCGCCCACCGGCTGCGAGCCCACCCGGTCCACCAGGCGGCCGGCCGGCGCGCCGAACACGGCGGCCACGGCCGGGCCGACCGACATCACCAGCCCCATGTGTGTCGCGTCCAGCTGGAGCGCGCCCACCAGGTAGAACGGTCCCACCACAAGGGTGGCCATCACCACGGTGGTGACCAGCGCGCTCGCCGCAAAGCCCGTGGCCATCACCGGGTGGCGGAACGTCGACAGCCGCACCAAAGGCGCTGCCACCCGGGTCTCGGCGAAAACAAAGGCGCCCAGGCCGAGCAAGGCCAGGAGCAACAGACCCGCGTTGACAGGGCCGAACGCGCCGCGCCCGAGCGTCATGGCCAGCGAGTAGGCCGCGAGGCTGAGGGCCAGCAGCACCGTGCCGACGGGGTCGAAACGCACGGGCTTCGCGGCGTTAGAGGCCTGGTCGGGTGGCAGGTGGCGGTAGGCCATCACCAGCGCCAGGAGCCCCAGCGGCACATGGACCCAGAACACCGCGTTCCAGCCGCAGACACCGATCAACAGGCCGCCCAGGGTGGGGCCCAGCGCGGTGCCCACCGCAGACACGGTCCCCAGCAGGCCCATGGCGCTGCCCATTTGGTGCTTGGGCACCCGCTCGCTGACCAGGGCCATGCTCAGCGCCATCATGGTGGCGGCACCCAGGCCCTGAACCACTCTGGCAGCAATCAACTGCCACAGGGTGGTTGACGCACCGCCCGCGAGCGACGCCAGGGTGAACACCACCAGGCCCCACAGCATGAGCCGGCGCCGGCCCACGAGGTCGCCCAGGCGGCCCACCGTCACGATCACCACCGTGATGGTCAGCAGATAGGCCAGCACCACCCATTGCACCGCCTGAAACGACGCGGAAAACACCTGCGTCAGGGTGGGCAGGGCCACGTTGGCAATGCTGGTGCCCAGTGAAGACAGCAGCATCGACAAGGACAGGCTGAACAGCACGCGCTTCAGGGCCGGTGCCGAGGAGGTGGCGGCGGTGGCGGGGGCCGCTTCGAGGGAGGTAGGAAGAGACATGTCGGGCTCCGGAAAAAGGATCCCCCGATGCTAGGGAGCGGGTCGTGCTGGCGGAAGGCGCGTGCCGCGCAATCAACCCATGCAGCCAACGCCATGTGTGGGGCGCGCGTGCTATGTTTCCGGCATGACCCCGCTCGACTTCAACCTGCTGTTGACCCTGGACGTGCTGCTGTCCGAACAGAACGTCGCCCGCGCCGCCCAACGGCTGAAGCTGAGCCCCTCGGCGATGAGCCGCGCGTTGGCCCGCCTGCGCGAAACCACAGGGGACCCGCTGCTGGTCAGGGCCGGGCGCGGCCTGGTGCCCACGCCCCGCGCGCTGGAACTGCGTGAGCGCATCGGCCCCCTGGTGCAGGAGATCGAGGCGGTCATGCGCCCCCTGAACGCCCTCAACCTGGGTGAACTGGCCAGGACGTTCACGCTGCGCAGCAGTGAGGGGTTTGTCGAAAACTTCGGCGCAGCGCTGATCCAGCGGGTGGCCGAAGAGGCGCCGAATGTGCGCCTGTGTTTTGTCCAGAAGCCCGACAAGAGCAGCACGGCGCTGCGGGATGGGGCGGTTGATCTGGAGACCGGGGTGGTGGGCTCCACGATGGGACCGGAAATCCGCGCGCAGGCCCTGTTCCGCGACCGCTGGATCGGCGTGGTGCGCCACGGGCATCCGCTGCAACACGAAGCGCGCATCACGACAGAACAATTCGCCCAGGGTCGCCACATCGCCGTGTCCCGCCGCGGCGTGGTCGGTGGCCCGGTCGACGATGCGCTGACACCCCTCGGATGGCAGCGCAACGTGACCACCATCACCAGCGGCTTCGTCGCAGCCTTGGCGCTCGCACGCGGCACCGACCTGATCGCCTGCGTGCCCGAACGCCACACCGAGAACCTTCGCGGCGATCTGCACAGCTTCGCGCTGCCATTTCCTGTGCCGGCGTTCTCCATCTCCCTGTTCTGGCACCCGCGGCAACAGGCGGACCCGGCACACATGTGGTTGCGCCGGGTGGTTCTGGAGACCTGTGGCGCCGATCACCCCCCAACGCCCGGTTGAATCGGGCGCCCGCTGTGCAGGCCGCCGGCCAAGGCAGCTCAGTTGCCGAGAAGGCCCGCCACCCGATCCCTCAAGGCCTCTGGCGTCACCGCTCCAGCTTTCACCGGTTCGCCCACATTCAGCCCCACGCGGCTGAACACGCCGCGCCGGAACGGTTTGACCATGGCGGTGGGTTCGCCGCCCGCCAGCTCAACGCGGCTGAAGTACGAGCCCCACAAGTTGGTGAGCGCCATGGGGATGACGCTGACCGGCACACCGTCGGCCTGGGCCTGCGCGAGGATCTTGGCGATGCCGCCTTTGAAAGGTTGCAGGGTGCCGTCGCGGGTGATGCCGCCCTCGGGAAAGATGCCGAGCAGATCGCCTTCGCGCAGCACCTGGGCGGCGGCAGCGAACGCGGCTTCGTAGGCGGCGGGGTCTTCTTTCTGCGGCGCCACGGGGATGGCCTTGGCCAGCCTGAACAGCCAGCCGAGCACCGGCACCCTGAAGATGCGGTGGTCCATCAGGAAGCGGATGGGCCGGGGGCTGGCGGCCATCAACAGCACCGCGTCGACAAAGCTCACGTGGTTACAGGCCAGCACGGCGGCGCCCTGGGTGGGGATGTGGGCGTCGCCCGCCACCTTGAAGCGGTAAACGAAGCGCGAAGCGATCCAGGCCACGAAGCGCAGCAGGTACTCGGGCACCAGCAGGAAGATGTAGAACGCCACCACGGCGTTGGCCAGGCCGACGAAGAGGAACATCTGCGGAATGGTGAAACCGGCCTGCAGCAGGGCTCCAGCGATCAGCGCGCTGGCGATCATGAACAGCGCGTTGAGGATGTTGTTGGCGGCGATGATGCGGGCGCGGTGCGTGGGCTGGCTGCGCATCTGGATCAGCGCGTACATGGGCACGCTGTAGAGCCCGGCGAACAGGCTGAGCAGGGCCAGGTCGGCGAGCACGCGCCAGTGCGCCGCGTCGGCCATGAAGGCGCCCAGACCCAGGCCGCTGGCGGGCGGCAGTCCGCGGGTGGCGAAATACAGGTCGACCGAGAACACGGTCATGCCGATGGCGCCGAGCGGCACGAGGCCGATCTCCACATGGCGGCGGCTGAGCACTTCACACAGCAGCGAGCCGGTGCCGATGCCGATGGAGAACACCACCAGCAGCAGCGAAGCCACCTGTTCGTCGCCGTGCAGCACGTCTTTGGCGAACGCGGGAAAGAGGCTGAGAAACACGGCGCCAAAGAACCACATCCAGCTGATGCCGAGCACCGAGCGGAACACCACCGTGGTCTGGCGGGCCAGTTGCAGGTTGCGCCAGGTTTCGGTGAGGAGGTTCCAGTTGATGACCAGCCCCGGGTCCATGGCCGGTGACGCGGGGATGTGGTGCGCCGCCACACGGCCCAGCACGGCCAGCGCCACGCAGGTGAAGCCCACGTGGTGCGCGCCGATCTCGGGCACGGCGATGATCAGGCCACCCGCCACGTTGCCGAGCAGGATGGCGACGAAGGTGCCCATTTCGACCATGCCGTTGCCACCGGTGAGCTCGCGTTCGCTCAGGTGCTGCGGCAGGTAGGCGAACTTGACCGGGCCGAACACGGTGGACTGCAAGCCCATGAGGAAGATGCAGGCCAGCAGCACCGGGATGTTCTGCACAAAGAAGCCCCAGGCGGCGATGGCCATGATGCCCATCTCGATGCGCTTGAGCCAGATGAACAGCCAGCGGCGGTCGAGCTTGTCGGCCAGTTGGCCACTGGTGGCGGAGAAGAGCAGAAAGGGCAGGATGAACAGCGCCCCGATCACCAGCCCGGCCAGGTCGGCCGGCAGCCACTGCACCTGCAGCTGGTAGGTCACCAGCACGGTGAAGGCGAACTTGAACAGGTTGTCGTTGGCCGCGCCGAGAAACTGCGTCCAGAAGAAGGGGGCGAAGCGGCGCTGGCCCAGCAGTGAAAACTGGCCGCCCTCATGGGCGCCGGGACTGGCATGGCCGGTGGGGGCCGTGGGGACCCCGGCGGACGTGGTGGCTGGGCTGCTCATGCGGATCTCCTCCAGAATTCTTGTGATCATGGTTCCGAGGGCGCCGCGCCGCGGCCCGTTGCCCGCGCATTCTGCCGCATCGCCCGCAGCACCGGCCAGGCGGCCAGACCGGCCACCAGGTGCTTGAGGCTGTGGCCCGACACCCCGTCGCCGGTGGCGTGAAAAACGGCTTCGTCGCCCAGCTCCAGCAGCTTGGCCAGCGCATACAGGCCGATCAGCACGCCGAGGCGCACCCCCAGAGCGCCGGCCCTGGGTTTGTGCAGGGCGAGCCAGGCCATGAGCGCCATGCCGCCGAACTGCACCACGGCCCAGGGCAACACATTGCCGTGGGTGAGCGGCATCGCGGCCGAGAGCAGCGCCACCACCAGCGTCAGGCGCATCACACACGCCGCGGGTTTCTGCCCCACGCGCTCGGCCACCACCAGCGCCAGCGCACCGGCGAAGGTGACCGCCATGCCCATGCGGTCAAGCACCAGGCCGTGGGCATGGGGGGCCCAGTGGTACCAGGCGGAGCCGAAACACGTGGCCAGCAGACCGCCGAAGAACACGGCCAGCGCCAGCCGGGTACCCGGCGCCCAGGGGCCAACGCGCAGCAGCGCCCATCCGCCCAGCAGACCCGCGACCCCCATCGCCCCGTTGGTCCAGACGTCCATGAAATTGGGTACGCCCCAGAGGCTTCGGGTGTCCACGAAAGGATGGCCGTGGGCATGCAGCGCGGCGTGTCCATGGGCGCTGAGCGCCAGTCCGCTGTGCGCCAGCCAGGTCGGCCCGGCGATCACGGCCAGCAGCCAGAGCACCAGCAGCGCGGTGCCCCGGGTCACCAGCCGCTGCCCGATCGGTGACAGGGGCATGGCTCGCAGCACACACAGGGTGGTGGGTCGGCGGGTGACAGATCGGGCGGACAAGGACATATCGGCACTCCGGTGGCGCATGGGCCGGTGAAACACAGGGACAAAGGGCGAGACCGGGGCGCAGTGTCCGACCGGTGGGCGCCAAAACGGGTCAAATTTCGATACAGTGCTCCAACATCCAACCCAAGGTATCTGTATTCGATACCTAATCCGCACGAAGGCACTCCCATGAGCACCACCCAGGACCTGGTCACCGCCCTGAAGAAGGAACTCAAGACCGCGCAGATGACCTACGCCGACCTGGCACGGGCCATGGGCATGGCGGAGTCGAGCGTGAAGCGCATGCTGGCCAAGGGCGACATGTCGCTCTCGCGCGTGGACGAGATCTGCCGCGCGCTCAAGCTGGACTTCGCCGATCTCGCGCGCCGCGTGGCCGACGCCCAGCCGCTGCTGCGCGAGATGACGGCCGAACAGGAGCGCGCCGTGGTGGCCGACAAGAAGCTGCTGCTGGTGGCGATCTGCGTGCTCAGCCAGTGGACGCTGGAGCAGATCACGGCGGCCTACCGGCTCAGCGAGGCCGAGTGCGTGAGCTGCCTGGCCCAGCTCGACCGCATCGGCATCATCGAGCTGCGCCCACTCAACCGCTACCGCCTCAAGCTCGCCAAGACCTTCCGCTGGCGGCCGCACGGCCCGGTGATGAACTACTTTCGCGACCACGCCCTGCTCGACTATTTCGCCGGCGGCTTCGACGGCTCCGGCGAGGGCCTGCTGCTGGTGCACGGCTCGATCAGCCGCGCGCTCGCGCCCATCTTTGTGGAGCGGCTGCAGCGCGTGGCGCAGGACTTTGCCCAGCAACACCAGACCGACCAGAAGCTGGCCGAGAAAGACCGCGGGGGCTACACGCTGGTGCTGGCGATGCGGGGCTGGGAGTTCGAGGCTTTCGGCAAGTTGAGAAGGTAACCCCCCCGCGCCGCTTCGCGTCACCCCCCCAAGGGGGCGGCACTGGCGGCCCGGCGGAGCCGGTTCCGCGGTGCCCTGGGTTCTGCTCCCCCTCTGGTGCAGCGCCCTGGAGCTACCGTCTTGTTTGCGTCACAGGCCTGGGATGGGTTTCCCCACAGACGCGCGGCCGCCAGCGCTGGCATGATGTCGGGCCTTGCCCGAACGTGGGCTCACTTTTTTTCCTGCTCCGCACGCCCCCATGAACGCACCCGCCAACGACACGCCCGACCACACCGCTGCGGCACCCGCTGAAGCCAGCGCCTCCGACCCCTCCGGCGCCGCACCACGCGGCCAGCGTCCGAACCGCGGCCGCCGCCCGCAACGCCCGGCCGCCGAGCGCCTCGCGGGCCCGGCGCCCGCGCGCCAGCACCCGGTGCTGGACCAGTTGGCCACGCTCTACCCCGCGCTGTTTGGCGAGACGCTGCTGCCGCTCAAGCGCGGCATCTACCAGGACCTGCTGGCCGCACAGCCCGACACCCTCGACAAGGACGGCCTGAAAGCGGCGCTCGCGCTGCACACCCGCTCCACGCGCTACCTGACGGTGGTGGCCTCGGGTCTGCAGCGCCACAACCTGGCCGGTGAGCCGGTGGAAGACCTCACGCCCGAACAGGTGCACCACGCGCTGATTGAGGTGTTCCGCCGCCGCGGTGCGCGCAGCCGCGAAGACCTGCGTCCCAAGCTGCGCCAGCGCATCCTGCAGGCCTATGAAGCCTCCGGCCTGCCGCGCGACGCATACGCCGAGCGTGTGCGCGGGCGTGACGATGAAGTGAACCAGCTCACCCACGACGCGCTGACCGTGGCCGCGACGCGCGAAGCGCGCGAAGAAGCCCTGCTGCGCGCCTTCGACGCCAGCGGCAAGACGCTCAACGAGTTCGCCGACATGTATGGCCTGCACGTGCTCGACGCCAACCGCACGCTGGAGCGCGCACGGGCCCGGCTGAGCCGCCCGGCCACCCCGGCGGCCCCGACTAGCCCCGAGCCCACGGTCGACGCGCCCGCCACCGAACCCGCAGCCGAACCCGGCGCCCCCTCCCCCGCCCCATGAACCCGGCCCCGCCCGCCGCCGCCACCGAATCACCCTATGCGTGGTTCCGGCTGGTGGTTTCGCTGGCGTTGATGACGCTGGGCGGCGCGGGCATGTATTCGGTCACGGTGGTGCTGCCACGCATCCAGGCCGACTTTGACGTCGCGCGTGGCGACGCCTCGCTGCCCTACACGCTGACCATGGTGGGCTTCGGCCTGGGCGGCATCCTCATGGGTCGTCTTTCGGACCGTTTCGGTGTGATGGTGCCGGTGCTGGGCGGCGCGGTGGGGCTTGGCCTGGGTTTCATTGCCGCGGGATCGGCCCAGAGCCTGTGGCAGTTCAGCCTGGCGCAGGGCATCCTGATCGGCCTGCTGGGCACCTCGGCCACGTTTGCACCGCTGGTGGCCGACACCTCACGCTGGTTCACCCGCCGTCGCGGCATCGCGCTGGCGATCTGCATGAGCGGCAACTACCTGGCCGGCGCCGTCTGGCCGCCGGTGATCCAGCACTTCATCGACAACGGCGGCTGGCGCCAGGCCTACACCGGCATCGGCGTGTTCTGCCTGCTGGTGATGCTGCCGCTGGCGCTGGTGCTGCGGCGCCGCCCACCGGACATGCCCGCACCGCAACCGGTCGCCGCCGCACAGTCCGGCGCACCCCAGCACGAAGAACGACCGCTCGGACTTTCGCCCGGCACGCTGCAGGCCCTGCTGTGCGTGGCCGGGGTCTCGTGCTGCGTGGCGATGTCGATGCCGCAGGTGCACATCGTCGCCTACTGCACCGACCTGGGTTTTGGCGCGGCGCGGGGTGCGGAGATGCTGTCGGTGATGCTCGGCATGGGCATCGCCAGCCGACTGATCTCGGGCTGGATCTCGGACCACATCGGCGGCCTGCGCACCCTGCTGCTGGGCTCGGTGCTGCAGGGCGTGGCGCTGCTGCTGTTCCTGCCCTTCGACGGCCTGGTGCCGCTGTACCTGATCTCGGGCCTGTTCGGCCTGTTCCAGGGTGGCATCGTGCCGAGCTACGCGCTGATCGTGCGCGAACACTTCTCGCCCGCCCAGGCCGGCGCGCGCGTGGGCACGGTGCTGATGGCCACGCTGTTCGGCATGGCACTGGGCGGCTGGATGTCGGGCGCCATCTTCGACCTGACCGGTTCCTACCAGGCGGCGTTCATCAACGGCATCGGCTTCAACCTGCTCAACATCGGCATCGTGCTGTTTCTGCTCAAGCGGGCGCGCGGCCCCGGTGCCGGCCACGCACGGGCCGTGCCCGCCTGACGCCCTTGCTTCAGGTCGGCATGGTGAATACGGTCAGCACGCCGGTGTAGCCGTAGAGCCGGTGGTGGGCGATCTCGCCGCCGGCGAAAAAACCGACCAGGGGCACGTCGCCCAGCGCGCGCCGCACGATCTGCAGTTCGGCGCTCGGGCTGCCGAAGTGCGGACCGCCACGGCCGGCGCAGCTCACGTACACCGCGCCCGCGATGCGGCGCGCGGATTGTGGCGCGGCATCGGCCTCCGGGCTGTCCAGCGCCGTGGCCAGGGGCAGGCTGAGTTCTTCGGGCTCCAGCTCCTCGCGCACCTCGGCGCACACCCGGATCAGGTCTGCGCGCGCCGCCTGCACGTTGCGCTCGCAAAACGCCAGCCGGCTGCCCACGGGCGCCACGTCGGCAATCGCCACCCCGCGCCGCCCCGGGTCCAGGCCGATGATGTGGCGCACCGTGACTTCGGGGCCGAACTGGCCGCGCCGCTGCGGTGATCGCACACCGGCCTCGGCGATCGGCGGCGTGAGGCCCACAAGCGTGGCGCGCAGGCGCGGCATGGCTGTTTCAGGCTGTTCGAGCGAAATGCCGAGTTCGCGCAGCAGCACGTCCAGCGCCGGCTCGTGGTCCAGCGAGAGCACCAGGTTGCCATCGGCGGCCGTCACCGTGCGTTCACGGTCTACTGGCTGGGCCCCCTGCGTGACGCGCGAGATCAGGTCCACGCCCGGGCCGAAGGCCACGCCGCTCAGGCCACCATGAAACACGCCGCTGGAAGCGCCGTGACCTTGCAGGTTGCCCGCGCTGCTGAACGCGAACTGCACGCTGTCGCTGCGGCTGCCCACCAGACCACCAAACAGGTAGCCGCTGGTGGTGCGGTCGGCCATCTCGGTGATCAGCTCGGCGAGATCGGGGGTGTGGCCGTCGGCGTGCACCAGCGCGGTGTGGGCCTCGAAACCATCCACCCCGGCCGCGCGCCCGCTGGCCGCCAGCGGCGCCACGCCGCTGAACACGCGGTACTGGTCGGGACTGAGGTCGCACAACATGACGGCCAGCGCCGGCTCGTCAAAGTACTCGACGTTGTTGGCCGCGATGCCCACCCCCACCGTGCCGGCCCAGTCGGTCACTTCGGGCAGTTCGGCGCTGAGGTGTTCGAGGATGGCTTCGGCCTCGCTGGCGTAGTGGTCGGTGATGTAGAGCAGTGCCAGCGAAGGCGCCCGCGCGGCGCCCGGCAAGGCGAGCTGCGCACGCAACTGGGCGAGCACCAGCGCGGCGGCCATGCGCCACTGGGGATGGGTGGCGTGGGCGTAGGGAAAGGGTTTCATGGTGATACGACCTCGGCACGGCCGGAGGGTTCAGCGCAGCGTCAGCGCCGGCCGGTGCTGCGCGCCGACTTGCCGGCAGCGGGTTTGCGCGTGCCCGCCTTGCGGGCCGGTGCCTTGGCTTTGGCCTTGGGTGTTGCTGCAGCTTTGGGTGCAGCTGCAGCTCTGGGCACTGCGGCGGGCTGCTGGAGCCCGGTCAAGGGGAAAAAGGCGGTCGGCATGGGCCAGTTGCCGGTGGACAGCGGCTGGGCCAGGTTGGCGCGGGGCGCAGCGGTGGGCGCCGGCTGGGCGGCGCGCACGCGCGCCGGCGCCTTTTTGGCGGCGGGTTTCGGGGCGGCCTTTTTGGCGGCGGGTCGGGCGGGCGCCTGGCGACCGGAGACGGCGCGTGCGGCGGCCTTGCCCATGCCGGCCGCGGTGCCCACGTTGCGCGCCACGGTTTCGGTCAGGCCCCGCGTGACTTTGCCGGCCACACCGGTAGCGGTTTTCACGGCCTGCTCGGTCAGGCCACTGGCCACCTGGCGGGTGCTGTCCAGCGCCGTCTGCTTCGCCACATCCTTCATGGCGTTGGTGGCGATGTGCTGGAACTGCTGCGAGAGCGCGCCCCACCATTGCATCGGGTCGATCACGCCGCCGGCGGGCGCGGCCGGTTGAGCGGGAACGGGCTGCGTTCGGGTCTTGCGCGACCGGGACACCGGCGGCGGCGCGGGTTCTTCGTCTTCCTCGTCTTCGATGTCCTCGTCGATCTCTTCTTCGTCCTCTTCCGCCTCGGCGTCATCGTCAGAAGCCGCCGGCGGTGTCGGCGTGCCATAGGTTCGGGGCGGTATTTCCAGGCCGGCGAACTGGGTATGCACCGGGGCCACTGGCGGGGCGCCGCCCGTGAAACTGGCCACGGTGTCGGCGGCCTTGATCTTGAGCGCGTTGGCGACGTCACCCAGGCTGAAATTCATGTTCTTCAAGGTGGCCAGCGTCATCTTCTGGACTTCCAGCGCCTGGATGGTGGCGGCGAGCGCCTTGCTGTTCTGGTCAAGCCAGAAGTGCACCGCCTTGAGCTCCTCGATGCGTTTTTCGAGGTCTTCCACGTTGAAGGTGGGCGCCACCCAGTGGCTCAGGTTGGGCATCTGGGGGAGGCTGTTGCCGAGGCCCTGCGCCACACCACCGGCGGCCTGCCCCGCGAGGTTCTGCAGGAACTCGAAACCCGGAACGAATTTGCCAAAACCGCTGCCCGATGTGTCGCTCATGGGAGTCTCCTGTGGGTGTCTCTGGGTGGCGTGCACGCCGGTTCAGCTGTCCACGCCGTAGCGTGGGGCGCGGCGCTCACGCAAGGATGCCACACCTTCGCGCACATCGGGTCCGGCAAAACCCATGAATTCGAGGGCCAGCGAGGTGTCGAACGCCGGGCCGGCCTGGCGCAGCCAGTTGTTCAGCGAATACTTGGTCCAGCGGATCGCGGTCTGGCTGCCCGAGGCCAGCCGGTCGGCCACCTCGTAGGCCTTGTCGAGCAACGCGTCGTCGTCCACCGCGAGCGACACCAGACCGATGCGCTCGGCCTCTTCGCCGCTGATGGGCTCGCACAGCATCAGGTAGTACTTGGCCTTGGCCAGCCCGCAGAGCAGCGGCCAGACGATGGCCGCGTGGTCGCCCGCCGCCACACCCAGGCGGGTGTGGCCATCGACGATCTTCGCGGACTTCGCGGCGATGGAAATGTCTGCCAGCAGGCCGGCGACCAGGCCCGCGCCCACGGCCGGGCCGTGCATGGCGGAGACGATGGGCTTGTCGCAGTTGATGACGTTGTAGACCAGGTCGCGCGCTTCTTTCCAGACGCGCGTGCGCACATCGAAGTCGGTCGCCATGTCCTGCACCAGCGCCAGATCACCGCCGCCCGAAAAACCCAGGCCGCTGCCGCGCAGCACGGCGCAGCGCACGCTGTCGTCGCGCCCCACGTCGCGCCAGATCTCGCTCAGTTCCCAGTGGCCTTCGTGGCCGGCGGTGGGCAGCTTGCCATTGCCGCCAGGTCCGTCGGCGCGCATCTGGATGTCAAGCACCGAGGGCACGCCGTCCACGGGAGGGCCACGGCGGGCAATGGCGAGCGTCTGGTAGCGGCTGTAGTCGACAGTGTTCATGGGTCTCTCCGTTGAAATCGGGCGTGCCCGCCCAAAATCCGGGCCAGGGTCCCGTCGATTCTGCTCCGTTTGCCCCACCAAACCGCCATCGATTGCGCCGTGTTTACCCGGGGGATTGCCCGGCTCGCCCTCTTGCGGCCAAGGTCGCTTGACGTGTGTCAACACCCGTCCCGGCGAGCAGGCGCAAGATGGGTCCGTGGGGTTGGGAGATTCTTCCGGAAACCCCCTCTCAAAAATCCAGAGGAGTCAGCATGAGCCAGAACATTTCCGACACCTATGCCAGCCAACTGCAGCAGATGCGCACCGAGGTGCTGGCCCAGTTGCGCGCCCAGCGGGGCGGTAAGGTCGGCCGTGCCGAATCGGCCGCCGAAGCGCGCGAGTCCGCGAGCGATGACAGGGCCACTGCCGAGACCGAGCGCGACCTGGCCTTTGCACTGGAAGAGCGTGAGTCCGCCGAGCTGGTGGCGATTGATGAGGCCCTCAAACGCATCGCCGACGGCAGCTACGGCCTGTGCATCGACTGCGGCGTTGCCATCGCCGCCGCGCGGCTGCACGCCAACCCGACCGCATTGCGATGCGTCGCCTGCCAGGAGAAGGCCGAGCAGGTCTGACACCCACCGCACCGACCCCGCGCCCCTTTCACTTATTTTTTCGGAGGTTTTCCCATGCCCACTTTTCACGCTGTCGTCTGGATGGATCGCCGCGAGGCCCATGTGCTGATGTTCGATCGTGAACATGTCGAGTCCGAGAACATCAAGTCCCGCTCGCACCACAAAGCCACCGGTGGCCATGTGGGTTCGCACCAGCTGATGCACGGTCGCGGCCCCGCGGCCGGTGGCAGCCACTCCCCCGAAGGCGGGCACGACTCGGCCGACGAAAACTTCTACCACGAGGTCGCACAGGCGCTCCAGGGCGTGCGCGAAATTCTGGTCGCCGGCCCTGCACAGGCCAAGGACGAGTTCCGCGCGCATTGCCAACGCCACGACAAGGACATCGCCAGCGCCATCGTCGATGTGGTTTCCGCTGACCACCCCTCTGACCGCCAGTTGGTGGCCATGGCGCGCCAGTATTTCCTGAAGCACGACCAGAACGCCGGCGACCCCACGCAGCGCTGAGCCCAACGCCAGCGTCTGCACGGCAAATTCGCAGGGGTTTGTTATCCTGCCGGGATGCCGACCCACAGCCACCAGACCCTTCCCGCGCGCAGCCTGTTCCACCTCGCGTTCCACGTCACCGACCTGGACGAAGCCCGCCGCTTCTATGGCGGTGTGCTCGGCTGCGCCGAAGGGCGCAGCACCGAGACCTGGGTGGATTTTGATTTCTTCAGCCACCAGATCTCGCTGCACCTGGGCGAACCGTTCAAGACCACGCGCACCGGCCGTGTGGGTGAACATCTGGTGCCCATGCCGCACTTCGGCCTGGTGCTGCTGTTGCCCGCATGGCAGGCGCTCGCCAGCCGCCTGGAAACAGCGGGCATGGACTTCGTGCTCAAACCCCAGTTGCGCTTCGAAGGCCAGCCCGGCGAACAATGGACCATGTTCTTCTGCGACCCGTTTGGCAACCCGATCGAAGTCAAGGGATATGCATCGCTGGACGCGATCTTCGCCGGCTGACCGGCCGCCAACCGTCGCTGCAATCGACGAGCGGCACTTTTCAGGACCCAGGCGATGCGCAGCGGGCACCCTCAGACGCTAGCATCGGGAACTTGGCGGTACCACGCCGCCGCATCGGCCCTTCCCAACCTTCACCTTGACGGACAGCGACATGACCTCCACCGCAACATCCCCCGGTCTATCGCGACGCGCTTTCAGCGGCCTCCTCGCTGGCGCCGCCGCACTGGGCACCCCCGCCCTGAGAGCCCAGTCGGGCAACCGGGTCGTGCTGGGTCAGTCGGCTGCGTTCACGGGCGCCGCCGCCCAGCTGGGCATCCAGTTCCATGCCGGCGCCAAGCTGTTTTTCGACCAGCTCAATGCGAAGGGCGGCGTGAACCAGACTCAGATCGAGCTGCGCCAGCTCGACGACGGCTACGAACCCGCTCGCTGCGTGGAGAACACCCGCAAGCTGCTGGACGATGAGGTGTTTGCCCTCTTTGGCTACATCGGCACGCCCACCAGCCTGGTGGCGCTGCCCCTCGCCACCCAGGCGCAGACACCGTTCTTTGCCCCTTTCACCGGCGCCATGGGACTGCGCCAGCCGTTCAACCGCATGGCCTTTCACATGCGCGCCTCGTACAACGACGAGACGGCATTGATCGTGCGCCAGCTCACCAACCTGGGCCTGAAGAAGATCGCCGTGTTCCACCAGAACGACGCCTACGGCAAGGCCGGTCTGGACGGCGTGACACTGGCCCTGGGTGCGCTGGGTCTCAAGCCGGTGGCCACGGCCACGGTGGAACGCAACACGGTCGACGTGGCCGAAGCGGTGAAGACCATCAACGCTGCCCAGCCCGATGCGGTGGTACAGATCAGCGCCTACACCTCGTGCGCGGCCTACATCAGGGCGGCGCGCAAGGCGGGCTTTGGAGGCACCTTCTTCAACGTGTCGTTCGTGGGCACGCAGGCACTGGCCGACGAGCTGGGCAAGGAAGGCGCCGGCGTGGTGGTTTCGCAGGTGGTGCCTTCGCCCTACAAGGCTTCGAGCGCCGTGACGCGCGAGTTCCTGGCGCTGATCGCGCAGGGTGGCAACAAGGTGCAACCCAACTTCTCCAGCATGGAAGGGTTCATGGCCGCCAAGCTGTTTGCCGAAGGCATGCGCCGCGCGAGCGGCGGCCGACCGACCCGCGACGGTCTGATCAGCGGGCTGGAGAGCATCCGCAACTACGCCATGGGCGGCTTCGACGTGTCCTTCAGCGGCAGCAACCACGTGGCCTCTAAGTACGTCGAGCTGTCCATGCTCACCGGCGACGGGCGCGTGCGGACTTGAGAAGCTGAGCCGCCGCGCCGAACGGTATCAGGCCTCCAGGGGGGCGATCTTCTGGTCGATGGCGCCAAAGATGCTCTGGCCGTCCTTGCCCTTCATCTCGATGCGGATGCTGTCGCCGAACTTCATGAATTCGGTGCTCGGCTTCCCATCCAGGATGGTCTCGATGCAGCGCTTTTCGGCGATGCAGCTGTAGCCCTTGGGCCAGTCCTTCTTGCCGTCGACTTCGATGCCCTTGTTGCTGACGGTGCCGCTGCCCACGATGGAGCCGGCGCGCACGTTGCGGGTCTTGCCGATGTGAGCGATGAGCTGGCCGAAATGGAAGGTCATTTCCGGGCCGGCGTCGCACATGCCGACCTTGCGGCCGTTCCAGGTGCTCTGCAGCGTCAGGTTGACACGGCCACCCTGCCAGGCGTCGCCCAGCTCATCGGGCGTCACGGCCACGGGGCTGAAGGCGCTGGCGGGCTTGCTCTGGAAGAAGCCGAAGCCCTTGGCGAGTTCGTTCGGAATCAGGTTGCGCAGCGACACGTCGTTCACCAGCATCAGCAGGCGCACGCCGTCGAGCGCCTGCTCGGGCGTGCAGCCCATGGGCACGTCGCCCGTGACCACGGCGATCTCGGCCTCGAAGTCGATGCCGAAGTCTTCGCTGGGCACGACCACGTCGTCGCAGGGGCCGATGAAATCGTCGCTACCGCCCTGGTACATCAGCGGGTCGCTGTAAAAGGTGGACGGCACTTCGCTGTTGCGGGCGGCGCGCACCAGCTCGACGTGGTTGAGGTAAGCCGAGCCGTCGGCCCACTGGTAGGCACGCGGCAACGGCGCCATGCACAGGGCCGGATCAAACGGAAAAGCATGCCGCGCCTTGCCCTGGTTGAGGGTGACGTAGAGGTCGTGCAGCTGGGGCGCATGGAAGTTCCAGTCGTCCAGTGCCTGCTGCAGCTTGTGGGCGATGCCCGTCGCATAATGGGCGGTCGAGAGGTCGCGCGAGACCACCACCAGTTGTCCGTCGCGCGAGCCGTCTTTGTAAGTGGCGAGTTTCATGCAAGTCTCCTGCTGTCGCTGGGCGTTGAAGGGTTCGGTTTTACCCGGTTCGGCGCCTGAGGCGCACCCGGTTGAAGCATCTAAAATTACGAATAGTGAAATCAGTTAACCTATCCGTAAAAAATCGGATTCTAGACCAAAGCCCCGATCCCGGTGCTGGACCGCCTCAAAAAGACCCACAGGCCGCCGGCTGACCGCCACCCGATCCCGCTGCACCCACACCATGCCCGCCGCGAAAAACCCGATCAAGCAAACCAGCCCCGCCAGCCCGTCGACCGTGCCCGATGCCGACCACGCTGAAAACGGCGACCCCCGGGCGGGCATCCAGTCGGTGGAAGTGGGTTTCGAGTTGCTCAGCGCCTTGTCCGATGCGCCCGGTGCGCTGATGTTGCGCGACCTGGCCGCCGCCGCCGGCATGAGCGCCGCCAAGGCGCACCGCTACCTCGTGAGTTTCCAGCGCATGGGCCTGGTGATGCAGGACCCGGTGAGCACGCGTTACGACCTCGGCCCCGCCGCGCTGCGGCTGGGTCTGGCCAGCCTCTCGCGCATCGATGCCGTGAAACTGGCGCGCGAGCGCCTGCCCCAGCTGCTGGCCGAAACCGGCCACACGCTGGCGATCGCCGTGTGGGGCAACCAGGGGCCGACCATGGTGCACTGGCTGGAAGCGCCGCAAACCGTGCCGGTGACGCTGCGCCTGGGCGACGTGATGCCGCTGCTGACCTCCGCCACCGGTCGCTGTTTTGCCGCCTTCACCGGTCATGAGGGGCGCGATGGCCAGCGCATCGCGCCCATGATCCGCGACGAACTCGCGCGCATGAAAAAACTGCCGCCCACCGGCCTGCCGCTGGTGGACGTGCCGCAGAACCAGCACGACGTGCAGGCCGTGCTGGCCGAAACCCGCCAGCACGGCCTGGGCCGCGTGGTCCACAGCCTGCTGCCCGGTGTGGGCGGTTTCTGCGCCCCGGTGTTCGACGCCCAGGGACGCCTCGCCATGGGTCTGGTGGTGCTGGGCTCGGTGGCCACGCTGGACACCCGCTGGGACAGCGCACCGGCCTCTGCGCTCCTGTGGTGTGCACAGCAGCTCAGTGCGGACCTCGGCCACCGCGCTCCCGCCTGAACCCCGATGGCCCGACCCGCCATGCGCCCCGCAGAAGCCGCACCACGTTGGTCCGTTCTGCTGGCCCTGACCGGTCTGGTGCTGGCCCTGCACCTGCTGCTGCTCACCGACGGGTTGCCGATCTGGTGGAGCAACAAGGCCGCGCCACAGCCCACCACGCCGGGCCTTTCCTCCCCGCCCGAGGCCTCGACCGAAGTGGCTGCAATGACACAGCTCCCCGACGCGGTGCTGCCCGTGACCACCAGCACGGTGCGCTGGATCGTGCCCAAGCCGCCACCCCCTCCGCCTCCGCCCCCTCCCGCCCCGAAGAAATCGAGTCCACCACCGCCACCGGTGCCCGAAGCCGTGATCGAACCGGAGCCGCTGCCCGAGGTGCCGGTCGCGGAGGTCACGCCCGAAGACATCGACCTGGTTCCGGAAGCCCCCGAGATGGAGATCCTGGCCGAACCACCGCCCCCACCGCCCCCACAGCCCATCGAGCCAGAGGCCGGACAACCCGTCGCATCCGAGCCGGTTCAGCACGCGCCAGTGGCGTCCGGTCCCCCGCCAGCCCCCCTGCACCTGCCCACCGACGGCCAGCTGGACTACCAGGTGAAGGGCCAGTACAAAGGCCTGAACTACAACGCCGATGGCCAGTTGACCTGGCGCATCGAGGGCGAGCGCTACGAAGCGCAGATGACCGTCAAGGCCTTTCTGCTGGGCAGCCGGGTCCACACCAGCGTCGGTCACATCACGCCGCAAGGCCTGGCACCCGAGCGCTTTGGTGACCGCAGCCGCAGTGAAAAGGCGGCCCATTTCGACTACGAGGCGAAGCGCATCCGCTACAGCCGGAACTCGCCCGATGCCGCTCTCGTGCCCGGTACCCAGGACCAGCTGTCGGTCAGCCTGCAGCTGTCCCTGCTGTTCCATGCCCAGCCTTCGGCCTACACCGAAGGCCAGGCGTTGAGTCTGCCGGTGAGCAACGCCAGCTACACCGAAGACTGGAAGTTCCAGATCGGCCCGCTGACCGATCTGGAACTGCCGGCCGGCACCCTGAAGGCGCGCCTGCTCACCCGCTCGCCCCGGCGCGAGTTCGACAAGACGCTGCAGGTGTGGCTCGCACCGGCCCTGGGCTACCTGCCGGTGCGCTTGCGCATCACGGAACACAACGGAGATTTCGTGGACCAGCTGCTGGATTCGTTGCCCGCTGCGCAGGTGCAGGCGCCGCCCACCGTTCAGGCCCAGTGATTCCAGCCTGTTCCGGTTCCTGCCCGGCCAAAAGGCGGAACTGTGCCGAAAAACACACGCTTATTGAATTTTCAGGACCCGTGCCCATCTAACACCCTAAGCAGCCTGCAGTTGGCCTGCCAATTGCCGATATAAGGTTCACAGGAACAACGGTTTCACTTTTAGAAGGACTTTTCAGTCATGCACATGCTCTACGACTCGGATGCCTTTGCCGTGGTCCATATCCTGGCCAATGCCATGGAAGAAGGCGAGGTTGCGTCGCTGGACGGTCCACAGATCCCGCGCCACGGTTTTGAAATCGTGGACAAACGTTCGGGCAAAGAGGTTTACCTCGACGGCTCCTGGGCAGAAATGTTCCAGATCCAGATCACCGCCTGGCAGCAGAACACCCCCTCGCAAGAAGAGGTGGAAGACACGCTGGAAGGTTACGCCGAACTGGCCCAGATGCCGGTGGTCATGCACTGAACAGTGCCTGACTTGCCTCCCCGTGAAAGCCGACACTTGTGTCGGCTTTTTCACGACCGGGCCCGATTCCTGGGAGCGTGCGTCCGGCAACACCTGCCATCGGCTCGACCACCCGCGTAAACTGAAACACAGGAGGCATCCCCCATGAAGAACCAAGCTGGCGCCCGCTGGATCCCCGCCTTCGGTCTGATGGCTCTGATGGCCTGGCCAGGTGCCCAGGCGGAAGATGGCGTGGGTCCGCAGCAACTGCTGATCGGACAGAGCATCACCCTGCAGGGCGGCAAGAACGACTACGGCACCGCGGTGCTGGACGGCGTCGAAACCTACCTCTCGCTGGTCAACAAGCAGGGGGGTATAGCCGGCCGCAAGGTGGTGGTGAAGGTGCTGGACGACGACAACAAATCGGCCCAGGCCGAAGCCAATGCGCGGCAGCTGATCACCCAGGACAAGGTCTTTCTCGTGTTCGGCTCCATCGAAGGCGGCCCGTCCACCGCGGTGATGAAGGCCACCACCGAACTCAAGGTGCCGTTTTTCGGCCCCATGGCGGGTTCGCCCACCCTGCGCACGCCCCACCAGCCGCTGGTGTTCCCCGTGCGCGCCGAACACAAGGAAGAATTCCGCGCCTTGCTGCAGCACGCCAAGAGCCTGGGCATGCAGCGCGTGGCCTTCCTGCGCTCGGACTCGGAAACCGGCCAGCAGCACCTGGACAACGTGCGCCTGCTCAGCCAGCCCCTGGGGCTGGAGGTGGTGGCCGACCTGGCCTTCAAGTCGGACATCGACGACGCCGGCATCGACGCACTGGTGAAACAGCTCGGCACCAGCCGCGCGCAGGTCGTGTTCAACCACGGTGGCATCGGTATCTACGAAAAACTCATCCGCAAAGCGGAGTCCCGGAACCTGAGCCTGCAGTTCTACGGCGTCAACTCCGGCTCCACCCAACTGGCCGGGCAGCTGGGTGAGCTGGGGCACGGCATGATCTTCGCCCAGGTGATGCCCAGCCCGTGGGAACGCAAATCTGCGCTCACCCGGGCTTACCAGGATGCCTTCAAGGCCCACAAACCGGGCAAGGCTCCCTCTTACGGCAGCCTGGAGGGCTACATGACGGCCCGGGCCCTGGTCGAAGCGCTGCAGCGTGCCGGCCCCAACCCCACCCGTGCCAGCTTCGTGGCCGGCCTGAAAAACGCCGACCTGCAGGTCGAAGGCCTGAAGGTGAGCTACCGCGATGGCGCCCACACCGGCCTGTCGCTGGTGGACCTGGCCATCGTCACGCGCCAGGGGCAGTTCCGCCACTGAGAAGAAGCACCCCCCGCGCCGCTTCGCGTGCCTTGCAGGCCGCGGCATCGTCGGAGCCGATGCCTCTTCGTCCCGTCCAAGCCTGCACAGGCAGGCTTGGAGCCGCGGTCCTCAGCCCCCCTCAAGGGGGGCGGCACTGGCCGTCTGGCAAAGCCAGCCCGGCGGTGCCCCTGGGAGGCGCAGTTTCATGCGTTGCGAATGGCGCTCCGGTGCCGTGAAAAACCAACGCCATTCAGCGCGCCCTCCTCTGGGCGGACCACCAGCGATACACCGGCTCGGCCAGCACCAGCACCGCCACCAGGCGGCAGACCTGGAACGCGGTCACCACCGGCACCCCGAGCTGCAGCACCTTGGCCGTGATCGCCATTTCGGCGATGCCACCGGGCGAGGTGCCCAGCACGAGGGTCGCCGGGTGCAGCCCGGTGAACCGCGCCAGCAGCCAGGCGAACGCAGCGCACAAGAGCATCATGACCCCGCTGGCCAGCGCCACCGAGGCCAGCCAGCGCGGCGCGGTGTGCACAAAAGCCGGTGTAAAACGCACGCCCAGACTGACCCCGATCACGAGCTGGGCCGCGGCCGTGAGCCAGCCCGGCAGCGCCGACAGCACCACCCCCGACAGCGTCAGCGCCATGGTCACCAGCAACGCGCCCATGAACCACGGGTTGGCGCGCCCGAACTTTCGCATGCCCAGGGCCCCCGCCAGGCTGAGCAGTGCGAGCCCGCCCAGCCCCGGCACATGCACCTCGCGAGCGCCGGGCGTGGCCAGATCCAGCCCGCTGACGCCCCAGGCCTGCATGGCAAACGGGATGCTGAGCGTCACCAGCAGCACGCGCAGGCTGTGGGCGGCTGCCACGAGGTCGGTGCGGGCGCCGTGCCGTTCGGCGATCAGGGTCATTTCCGATGCGCCGCCTATGGCGCCCGCGAAGTAGGTGGTGCCAAACAGCTGCGCAGCGCTCAGGCCCGGCAGGTGCTGCGCATGCACGCGCCGCAGCCAGACGCCAAAGCCCAGACCCAGGGCCAGGGCCCAGACGATGCCGAGCGCGATCGCCCACCACAGCCCGGCCACCAGCGCCCCGACCTCCGGCGTGAAGTACAACCCCAGCGCCGCCCCGATCACCCACTGCCCGGCGTTGCGAAGGGGCGTCCAGCTCGCGGTGGGCGCGCCCAGCACCGAGACCAGGGACGTCACCACCAGGGGCCCGATCATCCAGGGAATGGGGGTTTGCCACCACACGCACAGACGCGCTGCGCCGTAGGCCAGCAGCAGGGTCAGGATCGGGCGCAGCCAGGCGGACGCCTGGCGGGAACGGGAAGGGGAAATCACTCGGGTATCCAGAAAAGACGCGGACCCAGGCGGGCCGGGGCCGTAGTATCCATGCATGAACTGTCGAAGCGCTGTCATGTTCGGGGCCGGTCTGGGCCTGTGGTGCGCCGTGCTGGCGGGCGAGGCAGTGGCCCCGCCGCAGCCCACACCGACCGCGGTGTCCGAGGCGGAGGACCCCGGCCAGCAGGCCGGCGCCTTGTTGACCCGCCTGATGCCCACACCGCTGCTGCTGGTGGGCGAACAGCACGACGCCCCGGAACACCAGGCGCTGCAGCGCGAGCTGGTGCAGCAGCTGGCGGCTCGCCAGCTGCTCAGCGCGCTGGTGCTGGAGATGTCGGAAGCGGGCACACACACCACCGATCTGCCCAGCCAGGCCAGCGAAACCCAGGTGCGCGAGGCTTTGCGCTGGAGCGGCGATCAGGGCGGCTGGCCCTGGCCGATCTACGCGCCGGTGGTGATGGCGGCGGTGCGCGCCGGGGTTCCCGTGCTCGGTGGCAACCTGCCCCGCGCCGACATGCGCGCGGCCATGGGCAACGAGTCACTGGACCGGCTGCTGCCCACCGAAGCGCTGGAGCGCCAGCTCGTGGCGATCCGCGAGGGCCACTGCGATCTGTTGCCCGCCCCACAGATCGCGCCCATGACCCGCATCCAGATCGCCCGCGACCAGGCCATGGCCCGCACCGCCACCGCCGCGGTACGGCCCGGGCAAACCGTGTTGCTGGTGGCCGGCAACGGCCATGTGCAGCGCGACCTGGGCGTGCCCGTGCACCTGCCGCCGGACCTGGCGCACCGGGTCGTGGTGGCGCTGGCCCGGCCTGCGGCCGATGCCCAGGAAGCGGCGGGGCAGACGCTGCCCGGCGCCGACGTGGTCTGGCGCAGCCCGCCACGCGCGCCGCGGGATTACTGCGCCGACATGAAACGCAGCATGGGACGCTGAAGCCCCGACTACTGTTCCAGCGAAACAAACACCGCCAGCAGCACCAGCCCCAGCAGGACCGCCAGCGCGATCTTGACCCAGCTCTTGGGGTACTCGCCGGCCACCTGGCCCGAGTAGCCGTTGACCACCGCCTGGAAAGTCTTCGCGCCGTACTGGTAGCTCACCAGCCAGACCGGCAGCAGCACGTGCTTGAAGGTCTGTTCGTCAAAGCGGGCGTCCAGTTGCAGGTTGCGGTGGGTGTCGGCGGCGATGTCCTGCGCGCAGAGCTGGCGCAGGCCCTGCAGCATGCGCTCCCGCCCCTGCTGCGCGGCGCCCGATAGGTCGAGGGCATAGCGCTCGACGGTCCAGCCGCTGAGGTAGCTGGCGTCGTAGGCCTGCAGCTCGCTGGTGGTGGGAAAGGGTTCGATGGCGCGCATCAGCGCCGGGTGCACGCCGCGCGAACCGCAGACCAGGGTGTCGTCGAAACGGTGGGCCACCTGGCCGCTGACCGGGCGCCAGCGCACCTGCTGCTTGTTCTGGCTGTCGCGGTAGTAGGTGCCGGCCTCGGCGGTGTAGTGCGCCGCACCGTGCGCATCGAAGGTCCAGTAAGGCAGGTAGACGCCTTGCAGGGTGTCGGTCAGCGCGCGGTGCTTCAGCGCGTTCGGCGCCCAGAAGCGGCTGCCGTACCACTGGCGCAGGCGGTTGCGCGCGTCGGGCTCGGCCACCTTGAAGGGCAGCAGGCTCTGCGGCCGGATCACGTCCAGCCCCTCGTCGAACGGCAACAGGGCCGTGGAGCCGCAGAAGTCGCAGCGCCGCCCCTGCTGCTCGGCGCTGAAGAAGCTGATGGCCTGGCAGTGCTGGCAACGCACCTGGCGGCGCGCCTGCTGCAGGCCGCGCGCGCTCTGCGGCACGGCCTTGAGGGCGGCCACGAGATCGTGTTCCAGTATCTCGCCGGCGTCTTCAATCTGGTAGGGCGACTCGGTGCCGCAATAGGCGCAGAGCAGCGCCTGCTTGCCCGGGTGCCACTGGGCCTCGCCGCCACAGGCCGGGCAGACGAATTTCTGTTGCGCGCGGCGCTCGGCCTCGGGCGCTGCGGCGAGGGTATCGGGAAGACCGGTCACAGGCGGGATCGCGCGGTGTCGGAACGCTCAGCCCTGCATGAACGTGTCCAGCGCCGGGCGGCCGATGCGCCACTGGCTGCCGATCTTGCGGCCTTTGAGGTTGCCGGCTTCGAGCTCCTGCAACACGTCGGCGACCGACACCGACAGCGCCTGCGCCACCTGCTCGGGTGTGAGCAGTTCGGGCACGGCGGCGGCCGAGGCGGCCGGCGCAGCCCCGGGCACGAAGCCGGGCATGGACGGCGCGGCTGCCGCGCCCATGCCGCCCTGCATCATGGACTGCCCCATGGCCAGGCCGGCCGCCAGTTCGGCGCCGATGCCGGCCGTGCCGGCCTTGCCCTCGGCCAGCGCATTGCCCATGTTGTATTTGACGTAGTCGTTGAGGTTGCCGATCGCGGTCATCGCGCCGCGCTTGTCGATGGCCTGCTCCAGCTCGGGCGGCACCGACACGTTCTCGACCACGAACGACGTCATCTCCAGACCGTACTTGCTGCGCATCGCGGCGTTGAGCGGTTCCAGCAGGGCCGCACCAAGCTCACCGTAGCGCGTGGCCACGTCCAGCGCCGGCACCCTGGCCGCGGCCAGGGTTTCGCTGAACACGCTGACGATGCGCGAGCGCATCACGTCGGTGAACTCGTCGAGCCGGAACTGGTGGTCGGTGCCGGCGACTTCCTTGAGGAACAGCACTGGATCGACGATCTTGAAATCGTAGGTGCCGAAGGCGCGCATGCGCACCACGCCGAAGTCGGCGTCGCGCATCATCACCGGGTTGGCCGTGCCCCACTTGTTGCCGGCGAAAACGCGCGTGGTAACGTAATAGACATCGGCCTTGAACGGCGTCTGGAACTTGTATTTCCAGCCCAGCAGGTCGCCCAGGATGGGGATGTTCTCGGTCTTGAGGGTGTGCTTGCCCGGACCCAGCGTGTCGGCGAACTGGCCGACGTAGACGAACTGCGCCACCTGGCTCTCGCGCACGATGAGCTGGGCCTCGTTCTTGATTTGTTTGTCGTCGTCCGGAAAGCGGAACGACAGCGTGTCGCGCGAGTCGTCCACCCACTCGATGACGTCGATGAACTGGCGATTCAGGAAATCCATGATGGCCATGCGGGGCTCCCTTGGGTGGTGGAAAAGAAGGCGTCAGGCGTGGCGCTTGATCGCGTCGGCCAGCACGTTGACCATGGTATCGATGTGCGACTTTTCCACAATATACGGCGGCGCGAACACCAGGTTTTCGCCCGCGTTGCGCACCAGCACGCCGTGTTTGTAGCAGTCCATGAAGATGTCGAAGGCCCGCTTGCCCGGCAGGCCGGGGATGGACGACAGCTCCACCGCGGCCGCCAGCCCCAGGCTGCGGATGCTGATCACGTTGGGCAGGCCCTTCAAGGCGCTGTGCATCGCGTCGCCCAGCACCGGCGCCATCTCGCCCGCGCGCTGAAACAGCTGCTCTTCGCGGAACAGGTCCAGCGTGGCGATGGCCGCGGCGCAGGCCACCGGGTGGCCCGAGTAGGTGTAGCCGTGGAAGAACTCGATGGCGTGGTCCGGCGCGCTGCCGTGCGCACCCATCATGGCGTCGTAAATGCGGTCGGTGCAGACCACACCGCCCATCGGGATCACGCCGTTGGTGACGGCCTTGGCGAAGTTCAGCATATCGGGCATCACGCCGTAGTAGCCGGACGCGAAGGCCGTGCCCAGGCGGCCGAAGCCGGTGATGACCTCATCGAAGATCAGCAGGATGCCGTGCTTGTCGCAGATCTCGCGCAGGCGCTTCAGGTAACCCTGCGGCGGGATGTACCAGCCTGCGCTGCCGGCGATGGGTTCGACGATCACCGCCGCCACGTTGCTGGCATCGTGCAGCGGCAGAAGGCGGTTTTCCAGCTCCAGCAGGATGTCTTCGTTCCAGACCGGTTCGTGGTTGTGGATGTAGGCGTGGTTCACCGGGTCGTGGATGAAACGCAGGTGGTCCACGCGCGGCAGCAGGGCCGAGCCGTACATCTTGCGGTTGGCCGGGATGCCGCCCACGCTCATGCCGCCGAAGTTGACGCCGTGGTAGCCGCGCTCGCGGCCGATGAAGAGGTTGCGATGGCCTTCGCCACGCGCGCGGTGGTAGGCCAGCGCCACCTTGAGCGAGGTGTCAGCCGCTTCACTGCCCGAGTTGCAGAACAGCACCTTGTTCAGGTCGCCCGGCGCCATGGCGGCGATCATCTCGGCGGCGCGGAAGGCCTTGTCGTTGCTGACGCTGAAGGCGGTGGCGTAGTCCAGCGTGTCGAGCTGTTTCTTGATCGCTTCGTTGATCGGTTTCCGGTTGTGGCCCGCGCCCACGCACCACAGGCTGGAGATGCCGTCGATGACCTGCTTGCCATCGTGCGTGGTGAAGTGCATGCCGTCCGCGGCGACGAAGATGCGCGGGTCTTTCTGGAAGCTGCGGTTGGGCGTGAAGGGCAACCACTGGTTGTCCATGCGGAATTCGGTGTAGGCCATGCGGGGTCTCCTGGGGCGCGCGGGATGGGCGCGGTCGGTGGTCAAGTGGCAGGATTCTGGCACCGGAATGCCCAGGCTGGAGGTTCCACTGCCGCGGTCATGGTCGGGCCCACCCCGGGCGGCCTGCGACAATGCGGGCGCCATGAACCACACCTACGTCCTCACCCTGTCCTGCCAGGATCGCCCTGGCATCGTGCACGCCGTCTCGGGCTTCCTGCTGGAGCGCGGCGGCAACATCGAAGAAGCCGCCCAGTACAACGACCACGGCACCGGCCTGTTTTTCATGCGGGTGCAGTTCACCTGCAGCCAGCTCACGCAGGACGACCTGCGCACGCACCTGAAGCTGTTTGCCGAGCCCTTTGCCATGCGCTGGAGCCTGCACCCGCTGGCCGAACCCATGAAGACCGTGATCTTCGTCAGCAAGGAAGGGCATTGCCTGAACGACCTGATGTTCCGCTGGAAGAGCGGTTTGCTGCGGCTGGACATCCGCGCCATCGTGAGCAACCACCGCGACTTCTACCAGCTCGCTGCCGGCTACAACGTGCCCTTCCACCACATCCCGGTGACGGGTGCCACCAAGGCGCAGGCCGAGGCAAAGCAACTCGAAGTGATCCGCAGCGAGGGCGCCGAGCTGGTGGTGCTGGCGCGCTACATGCAGATCCTGAGCAACGACCTGTGCCGCGAACTCTCGGGCAAGGCGATCAACATCCACCACAGCTTCCTGCCCAGCTTCAAGGGCGCCAAGCCCTACTACCAGGCACACGACCGCGGCGTGAAGCTGATCGGCGCCACCGCCCACTACGTGACGGCCGACTTGGACGAAGGCCCGATCATCGAACAGGACGTGGCCCGCGTGGACCACACCGACGATGTGGAAGACCTCACCGCGCGGGGCCGCGACACCGAAAGCCAGGTGCTGGCCCGCGCGGTGAAGTGGCACAGCGAACACCGCGTGCTGCTGAACGGGCACAAGACCGTGGTGTTTAGATGACCTCCTGCACAACGACTGCGCGCGGGGAAGGTCGGCCTGCCGCCGGGCCGCCCCAAGGCAGGCCAGCCCCCTCGGGGGGCAGAGAGCCACACGAAGTGGGCGAACGTGGGGGTCATGCCACATGACGATCCGCATCCCGCCGATCCAGTGCCTGCTGACCTTCGAGGCCTTGGCACGCCTGCGCAGCGTGACGCAGACCAGCGAGGAGCTGTGCGTCACGCCCAGCGCCGTCAGTCACCGTATCAAGCAACTGGAGCAGGTCCTCGGCACCAAGCTGTTTGGCCGGGCCGATTTTTCACTGACAACCGAAGGCAGCGAATACCTGGCCCATGTGCGGGAAGGTCTGGCGATCCTGCAGAAATTTCCCAGCAACACCGTCACGCCCGGGCGGCGCAAGCTGCGGCTGGCGGTCACGCCCACGTTCGCGCGCTCCATCCTGCTGCCGCGCCTGAAGCAGTTCAGCGAGGCCTACCCGGAGATTGACCTCACCTTGCAGGTCAGCATCCCGTTGCTGGACGTGGTGGCCGAAGACGCCGACCTGATGATCCGTTTCGGCACCGGCCGCTACGCCGATGTGGAACACGTCTGCCTGATGAAGGACGACGTCACGCCGCTGGCCTCACCGGCGTTTGCGCGCGAGCACGGTCCGTTCGACGCCCCCGAGGACCTGGAAGGTGTGCCCCTGTTGCGCAGCCCGCTGGAGCCCTGGCGCACCTGGTTCGCCGCGCACGATCTGGACTGGCCCGAACCGGTGGACGGGTCGCAGTTCAACGACATCGGCCTCATGTGCGACGGCGCCGCCGCCGGCATGGGCGTGGCACTGGTGCGCATCAAGCTGGCCGCGCCCTGGCTGGAGCACGGCACGCTGGTACCGCTGTACGAACGCCACGTGCCCAGCCCGCACGCGCACTACCTGTGCTGGCGCACCGGCACCATGGACCGCTGGGAGTGCGTGGCGTTTGCCGAGTGGCTCAAGAAGAGCCTGAGCTGATCACTCGATATTCAAGCGCTGGCCTGCGAGCGCCACCTTCTTGGGCAGGGTCAGCGTCAGCACCCCGTTTTCGTACCGGGCCCGGGCATTCTGGTTGTCGATGTCGGTCGCCAGCTGGAGGCTGCGGGACACCGAACCGTAATAACGCTCTGTGCGCAGCACCTTCTCGTCCTGGCTCTGGCTGTCTTCCTGCTTGATCTCGGCGCGCAGGGTCACCACACCGCCTTCCACGGTGACGTGAATGTCTTCCTTGGCCACGCCGGGCACCTCGGCCACCACGGTGTAAGCCGACGGCGTTTCCTTCACGTCGATCTTGATCTGGGACGGTGACGGCAAGGAATCGCCATGCAGGGGGCGGACGTAAAAACCCGGTGCGACGTCCTTGAAGAAATCGTCAAACAGTCCGGAACGGGCGATCAGATGGTTCATGGCATGTGCTCCTTTGACAATGGACTGGGTCGATGGACCCGGACTGGACGGTCACGGCGCCGCCCATGGCGGGAACATAGCGGCACACCCCGGCGGTTTCAAGACCCCGGCGTTTGAGCTGCGTCAAACCGCGGGCTCACAGGTTCTTGCAAGTTTCTTCAACCCACGGTGAGGCACGCTGTCCTAAACTGACGCGCATGAACGCACCCACCACCCCCGCCGAAGTCACCCGTGCCCAACGCGCCGCCCGCCAGGCCGAGGTGGTGCGCACCCTGCAGGCGTCGCTGCCGGCGCACGCCCTGCTCTGGCAGGCCGAAGACACCGTGCCTTACGAATGCGACGGCCTGACCGCCTACCGGGAACGCCCGCTGGTGGTCGCGCTGCCGGAAACCGAGGCCCAGGTGGCGGCCGTGCTCAAGGCCTGCCACGCACTGAACGTTCCGGTGGTCGCGCGCGGCGCCGGTACCGGCCTCTCGGGCGGGGCCATGCCCCACGCGCTGGGCGTCACGCTGTCCCTGGCCAAGTTCAACAAGATCCTGTCGATCGACCCGCGCTCGCGCACCGCCGTGGTTCAGTCTGGCGTGCGCAACCTGGCCATTTCCGAAGCGGCTGCGCCCCACGGCCTGTACTACGCACCCGACCCGAGCAGCCAGATCGCCTGCACCATCGGCGGCAACGTGGCCGAAAACTCGGGTGGCGTGCACTGCCTGAAATACGGCCTGACGGTGCACAACGTGCTGCAGGTGCGCGGCTTCACCATCGAAGGTGAACCCGTCAGCTTCGGCGGCGAGGCACTCGACACCCCGGGTCTGGACCTGCTGTCACTGATCATCGGCAGCGAAGGCATGCTGGCCGTCACCACCGAGGTCACGGTGAAGCTGGTGCCCAAACCGCTGCTGGCGCGCTGCATCATGGCCAGCTTCGACGACATCCAGAAGGCCGGCGACGCTGTGGCCTCGGTCATCGCGGCCGGCATCATCCCGGCCGGGCTGGAGATGATGGACAAACCCATGACCGCCGCGGTGGAAGACTTCGTGCACGCCGGTTACGACCTGAATGCCGCCGCCATCCTGCTCTGCGAGAGCGACGGCACGCCGGAAGAAGTGGAAGAAGAAATCGGCCGCATGAGCGCCGTGCTGCGGCGCTGCGGCGCCACCGCCATCGCTGTCAGCAAGGACGAGGACGAGCGCCTGCGCTTCTGGAGCGGGCGCAAGAACGCCTTCCCGGCTTCGGGTCGCATCAGCCCCGACTACATGTGCATGGACTCGACCATCCCGCGCAAGCGCCTGGCCGACATCCTGATCGCCATCGGCGAGATGGAACGGAAATACGACCTGCGCTGCGCCAACGTGTTCCACGCCGGCGACGGCAACCTGCACCCGCTGATCCTGTTTGACGCCAACGACCCCGACCAGTTGCACCGCTGCGAACTGTTTGGCGCCGACATCCTGGAGACCAGCGTTGCCATGGGAGGAACGGTGACCGGGGAACACGGCGTGGGCGTGGAAAAGCTCAACAGCATGTGCGTGCAGTTCTCGCCAGAGGAGAACGCGCTCATGTTCGGCGTCAAGAGGGCCTTTGATGCCAAAGAGCTGCTGAACCCGGGCAAGGTCATTCCCACGCTGCAACGCTGTGCCGAGTACGGCAAGATGCTGGTGCGCGGTGGCCGGCTTTCGTTTCCCGAACTGCCCCGGTTCTGACGGTCCAATCTCACCGTCTGCGTCCCGGACGCCTCGGGTACAGTAGCGTGCGATGAGTGCACCCCCCCCCCGATTCCGGCAACGGCGCCGTGGCCGAGACCGGCCGCGGGCCGCGGTCGGCACGCGAGCTCGAGTTGCTCCTGGAGATGGAGGCACTGCGCAGCGAAAACCAGCATCTGCGCCAGTTTTATGCACGGCACCTCAGCACGCCCCAGGATCCGCCCGACGGGCAGCCCGGCCTGCCACTGCCGCTGCATCCCCAAGGACACACCCTGCGCGGATCGGACGGGCCCCGCACGGCCCAGCTGGAATACGAAGCCTTGTTCGCCGCCCTGGCCAGTGCGTTCCCGATCGGCATCTTCCGCACCGACGCCACCGGCGTCCTCACCCATGTGGACGAATCCCTGCAACAGATCTTTGGTCTGCAAGCGCAGGACTTTCCCAACTTCGGCTGGCTCGAACGCGTGCACCCGGATGACCTGGAAAGGGTCCGGAACGACTGGATGACCAGCGTGCTGCACGGCGAAGCCCGCAGCGTGGAGCTGCGTCTCCTGCGCCCCGGAGCGGGACTCGTGCACGTGCTGGTTCGCAACACACCGATGTTCGACGACGGTGGGCGGATCACGGGACAGCTCGGCTTCGTGCAGGACATCACGCCGCTGCGCGAACTGCAGGCCGACGCGCGGATCCAGGCCGAATTCAACCGGCAGATCATCGCGAGCAGCCCGGACTGCACCAAGGTGCTGGATCTCGACGGCCGCGTGGTGCAGATGACCGCCCAGGGTTGCCGGCTGGTCGAAGTGGATGACTTCGAGCAGGTGCGTGGCAGCGACTGGACGCAATGGTGGACCAGCGAGAGCGCCGTGCTGGCCCGCCAGGCCGTGACCAGCGCTGCCCGGGGCGAAAACTCGCGGTTCATGGCCTTCGGCCTGACCTTCAAGCAGACCCCCAAGTGGTGGGACACCATGGTCTCGCCGATCAACGACGAGCGTGGCCAGCCCGTGATGCTGCTGGTGGTCTCGCGCGACATCACCGAGCAGCACCAGCAGCAGGAAGAAATCCGCCAGCTCAACGCCCAGCTGGAAAGCCGTGTGCGCGAACGCACGGACGAACTGGCCCAGGCCAACGCACGGCTGCGGCAGACGCTCCAGGAAGCCCAGGCGCTCTACAACCAGGCGCCCTGTGGCTACTACTCGCTGGACCGGGATGGCACCATCCAGATGATCAACCAGACCGCCCTGAACTGGCTGGGCCGCAAGCGCGCTGACGTGGTCGGCCACCTGAACTTCCGCGATCTGGTCGATCCCTCGCAACTGGCCAAGCAGAACATGCGTCGGCTGCAGCTGGAAGCAAGCGGCCATCTCGAACCTGAAGAAGTGACACTGCGACTGTCAGACGGTCGCCCCTTCGTCGGTCTGGCCTCCAGCACCGTCGTGACGGACGAACAGGGCCGATTTGTGCGCACCAACAGCACCCTGATCGACATCACCGAGCGCAAAGCCGGCGAAGACCAGGTGAAGCGTGCCAACCTGCAGCTTCAGGAGGCGCTGGAACGGTCGCAAGACCTGTACAACCACGCACCCTGCGGCTACCACTCGCTGGACATCAACGGCATCTATGTCTCGATCAACGACACGGAGTTGAAGTGGCTGGGCTATGAGCGCGAAGAAGTGGTTGGCATCAAGAGTTTCCGCGACTTCATCCTGCCCAGCCGGATCGAGCTCCTGGAAGACCGCCTGCAACGCCTGATCCAGGACGGCGTGCTGGAAGGCGTGGAATACGAAATGCGCCGCCGTGATGGCACGGTCTTCCACGCGCTGCTCTCGTCCTCGGCCGTGCGCGATGCCCGCGGCCAGTTTCTGCGCAGCAACACCACGGTGGTGGACATCACCCCGCGCAAGGCCGCCGAAATCGCCCTGCTCGAAAGCCAGCGCTTCCTGCAGACCATCACCGACCACGTGCCCGGCCTGATCGCCTACCTGGACGCGATGCTGTGCCTGCGTTTTGTCAACGCCGAGCACCAGCGCGTGTTCGGCCTCGACCCCGACAAGATCCTCGGTCTGCACATCAGCGAGTGCCTGCCCCCGGCCGAATGGGTCGAGATCGGCCCCCGCCTGCAGGCCGCCCTGGACGGGCAGACCCAGACCTTCGAGTCCAGGCGCAAGACGGTCCATGGCGACCCTATCGTTGTCAGTACCACCTGCCTGCCCGACATCCACGAAGGCCAGGTACAGGGGGTGTTTGTACAGACCATCGACATCACGGACCACAAGCGCATCGAACAGCGCGTCAGCCAGCTCAATGACGAACTGGAGCTGCGCATCCGCGAACGCTCCCTGGAATTGCTCGAGAGCGAGCAGCGCTTCCGCCTGATGGTGGACAACCTGCGTGAATACTGCATCTTTTTCCTGGATGCACAAGGCCACATCACCGACTGGACCGACAGTGCACAGCGCCTGGAGGGCTACTCACCGTCCGAGATGCTGGGACGGCACTACGCCGTGCTGTTCCGCGACCCCGATGCCGACGCGGCCCTGGCGAGCGCCAAGCTCATGCTGCGCCTGGCCGCCTCGCGCGGGCAGCACGAACGGCACAGCTGGAACGTGCGCAAGGATGGCTCGAAGTACTGGTCGCATTCGCTTCTGATCGCCCTGCGCGATGACGGCGGCGAGCTGCGCGGTTTTGCCAAGATCAACCGCGACATGACCGACGCCAAGCGGCTGGACGACCTGATGCGCAACATCAACGACGAGCTGGAAAACCGGGTCGCCGAACGCACCGAGCAGCTGCTGGCCGCGAACAAGGACCTGGAGTCGTTCTCGTACTCGGTGTCACACGACCTGCGCTCCCCGCTGCGCCACATTTCCAGTTTTGTCAGCCTGCTGGAAGAACACCTGAGCGAAGTCAGCGACCACACCACACAACGCTATCTGAACACCATCGGCAATTCGGCGCGCCACATGAGCCAGCTCATCGATGGGCTGCTGGCGTTTTCGCATCTCGGGCGCTCGGCGGTCAAACTCACCGCGGTGGACTTCGCCGTGCTCGTGGACGCCGTGGTCAACCAGCTCGCACACGACACCGACGGACGCATGGTCGACTGGGTCATTCCGCCGGATCTGCCGGTGGTCCAGGGCGATGCCCTGTTGCTGCGCGAAGTCTGGGCCAACCTCCTGGGCAACGCATTCAAGTACACCCGCCCGCGTGAACGGGCCCGCATCGAGATCCGCTGGAGCGTCGATCCCGCCGTGGGCTACACCTTTGACGTGCATGACAACGGCGTGGGTTTTGATACCCAATACGCCCAGAAGCTGTTTGGCGTTTTCCAGCGTCTGCACCGCGCTTCCGAGTTTGAAGGCACCGGCATCGGTCTGGCGCTCACGCGCCGCATCCTGGAGCGCCACGGTGGTAGCATCTGGGCGGAGAGTCAAGTGGGGGAAGGCAGCGTGTTCCACTTCTCGCTACCGTTTGAAGGGATCGGTCCCCCAGACCTCGTGCGAGACTCCATCCCTTCCGCCCTGGAACCATGAACAAGAACGCCGAAGCCATTCTTCTCGTCGAAGACAATCCGGACGATGCCGAGCTGACCAAGCTGGCGCTGGCGCGTCATGGACTGGACGGACGTGTCACCCATGTCTCCGACGGCATGCAGGCGCTGGACTATCTCTACCGCCGCAACGGTTTCAGCGATCGTTCGGGTGGCAACCCGATTCTGGTCCTGCTCGACCTGAAGATGCCCCTGCTGGATGGCATCGGCGTGCTCAAGGAAATCAAGAGTTCCGAGCACCTGCGCAAAATTCCGGTGGTGGTGCTGACCTCATCCACCGAGCCAAGCGACCTGCAGCGCGCCTACGATGCCGGCACCAACGCCTACATCGCCAAGCCCACCGAGTTCGCGCAGTTCCTCGGCGCCATGAAACACGTGTGCGAATTCTGGATCAACATCAACCAGCCCGCGCCCCAGAGCGCTGGCGCTGGCATGCGCAACACCTCGTTCGGCGAACTCGCCTGAACAACTCCCTCGCCTGCCCCGCAGCGGGCAGTTGCGCCCTCACCAGGTATCGATGAAACGCACGGGCGCGTCTGGTGCAGCCCGGGCGCTGTCGAGTCCGCTGGCCAGCCAGTGGCGGGTGGCTGCCGGGTCGATCACGGCGTCGATCTCCAGCGTGGTGGCCATTTCGATCGCTGAACCATTGGCCACCTGACGCGCCAGCAATTCATCAAAAAGCGCCTGCCGCTGCGGCCCCTCCGGCAGGGCCTCCAGCTCCTTGCGGTAACCCAGTCGCACAGCACCCTCCAGCCCCATGGCCCCGAATTCACCGGTGGGCCAGGCCACCGTGAACACCGGCGCATGAAAGCCCCCGGCCGTCATGCCCATGGCGCCCAGGCCGTAGCCCTTGCGCAGCACCACGCTGAAGAACGGCACCCGCAGGCTGGCCGCGGTCACGAACAGGCGGCTCACGTGCCGCACCTGGGCACGGGCTTCCATGGCGGGGCCGACCATGAAACCCGGCGTGTCCACCAGGCTGACGATGGGCAGGCTGTGCGCATTGCACAGCTGCAGGAAGCGCGCCGCCTTGTCGGCCGCATCGGCATCGATGGCGCCGCCCAGGTGCATCGGGTTGTTGGCCATCAGCCCCACCGGCCGGCCCTCGATGCGAGCCAGCGCGGTGTGGATGCCGACACCGAAACCCTCGCGCAGCACCAGCAGGCTGCCCTGATCCACCAGCCCGGCCATCACCGAACGGGTGTCGTAGACGCGCAGCCGGTTTTCCGGCACGAGGTCGCGCAGAGCGTGGGCCTCGGGGGCGATCCAGTCCTTTACCCGCCCCTGGAAGAACGACAAATAGTGGCGCGCCGCGGCCACCGCCTGCGCCTCGTCGTCCACCAGCAGGTCGATCACGCCGTTGGCGTGTTGCACGTCCGACGGACCGATGTCCTTCGGCCGGAACACGCCGAGGCCACCGCCTTCCACCATGGCCGGGCCACCCATGCCGATGTTGCTCTGGCGGGTGGCGATGATGACGTCGCTGCAACCCAGCAGGGCCGCGTTGCCCGCGAAACAGCGGCCCGCCGCGATGCCCACCACCGGTACCTGGCCCGACAGGCGCGCAAAGGCCGCGAAGGTGCCGACGTGAAGGCCGGCCACGATGGGCATGTCGGTGTCGCCCGGCCGCCCGCCGCCACCCTCGGCGAACAGCACCACGGGCAGCTTCTGGGCCAACGCGATGCCCAGCAGGCGGTCGGTCTTGGCGTGGTTGCGCATGCCCTGCGTGCCGGCCAGCACCGTGGCGTCGTAGGCCATGACCACGGTGCGCGACGGCTCGGCGCCGAAGATCAGGCCGTTGACCGAACCGATGCCGGTCACCATGCCGTCGGCCGGCGTGTTCGCGATCAGGTCTTCTTCCGAACGGCGGCTGCGCTGCGCGGCCACCGCGAGCGCACCGTATTCGATGAAACTGCCGTCGTCGCACAGGTCGGCGATGTTTTCGCGCGCCGTGCGCAGGCCCAGCGCGTGGCGTCTGGCCACGGCTTCGGGGCGGGCCGCGTCAAGGGTCTGCGCCGTGCGTTGGGCGAACCGCTGCAGATCGGTCCGCTGGCTGGCGGCTTGCGGCGCATTCTCCGGTTCGGGAGCGATCGCATCAGCGCCGGGTAGCGCCTGCACCATCGGCTCCAGGCGCAGCAGACCGGCGCCCTCGTCCACCGTCTCGCCTTCGCTGAAGAAACGTTCGACCACCCGCCCGGCCGCTTCGGCGCGCAGCTCGTGCTCCATCTTCATGGCTTCCAGGACCACCAGCGGATCCCCGGCACGCACCGTGTCGCCGGGGTCGACGAGCCATTGCACGAGCTGGGCCTGCAGGGGAGAGCGCACGGTGGTCATGCGCGCATTGTGGCTATCGAGAGGTCGCCCGCGGTCATGCGGGCGACACCCGGTCGGATCAAGGTCAGTGGAGAGCCGGTCCCGCAAACAAGGCCACGTTGCCACCCGCGGCGGTGGTGTTGATGGTCAGCGTCTGCTCGGCGCAGAAACGTTGCAGGTAGTTGGGTCCGCCCGCTTTCGGGCCGGTGCCGCTCAGGCCCTCGCCGCCGAAAGGCTGCACGCCCACCACGGCGCCGATCATGTTGCGGTTCACGTAGACGTTGCCCACGCGCGCGGCCGTGGCCAGCGCCTGGGCGCGGCTGTCGATGCGGGTCTGGATGCCCAGCGTGAGGCCGTAGCCCAGCGCGTTGATCTGGCGGACCACGTCCATCGGGTCGCCGCCCCAGCGCACCACCTGCAGCACCGGGCCGAAGATTTCGGCCTTCACATCGGCGATGGCCTTCACCTCGAACATCTGCGGCGGGATCAGGTTGGGCAGCGTGGTGGCGGCCGGCGCGGCGGCGGGCAGCAGCGGCCTGGCCTGTGCGTGCAAGCGCTGGAGGTGGCGGGTGATGCCTTCAAACGCTTCGGCGTCGATCACCGGGCCGAGGTCGGTCGCCAGCTCGGCGGGTTTGCCCACCACCAGTTCTTTCGCCGCGCCCTGGATCATTTCGATCACGTGGTCGGCAATGCCTTCGTGCAGGCACAGCAGGCGCAGGGCCGAGCAACGCTGACCGGCGCTGCGGAAGGCGCTCTGCACCACCGCGTCGGCCACCTGCTCGGGCAGGGCCGTGCTGTCGACCAGCATGGCGTTGATGCCGCCGGTTTCGGCGATCAGCGGCACGATGGCGCCGTCTTTCGCGGCCAGCGCGCGCTGGATGATCTTGGCCACCTGCGTGGAACCGGTGAACACCACGCCGGCGATGCCGGCTTGTGCCACCAGCGAGGCGCCCACGGTTTCGCCCGGGCCGTGCAGCAGCTGCAAAGCGTTGGCCGGCACACCGGCGGCGTGCAGCAGCTTGACCGCTTCCAGCGCCACCGCCGGCGTCTGTTCGGCGGGCTTGGCCAGCACCGTGTTGCCGGTGGCCAGCGCGGCGGCCACCTGGCCCATGAAGATGGCGAGCGGGAAGTTCCAGGGGCTGATGCAGACCCAGGCGCCACGGCCTTCGAGCCGCAGGGTGTTGCTCTCGCCGGTCGGGCCGGGCAGCGTCTGCGGCGCCATCACGCGCTCCGCGTCGTTGGCGTAGAAGCGCAGGAAGTCCACCGCCTCGCGCACCTCGGACACGGCGTCGCCCCAGGTCTTGTGCGCCTCTTTCACCAGCAGCGCGCAGAAGCGTGGCAGTTGCTGTTGCAGCGCATCTGCGGCGCGGCGCAAGGTGGCCGCGCGCTCGGCCACCGGCGTGTGGTTCCAGCCGGCGAAGGCGGCCACGGCTTTCGCGCATGCGGTCTCGGTCTCGGCCGTACTGGCCTCGGGAATCGTGGGCACCGGGGTGCTGGCGAGCGCGGCCAGCAGGGGCTCGCGCATCGAGGCCACGGCCAGGTCCAGGCCCTGGCTGTTGGCGCGCTTCGCGCCGTACAGGTCGGCCGGCAGCGGCAACGAAGGTTGCGGCTCCAGGCGCAGCGGCGAGATGAGCAGCTCATCCATCCCCACCGACTCGTCGGCCAGCTGGTGCACGAAGGACGAGTTGGCGCCGTTCTCCAGCAGGCGGCGCACCAGATAGGCCAGCAGGTCGCGGTGCGCGCCCACCGGGGCATACACGCGGCAGACCACCAGCGGGTTTTTCAGCACCTCGCGGTAGATGCCCTCGCCCATGCCGTGCAGTCGTTGAAGTTCGAAAGGCACGCCTTGACGGGCTGACATCTGCAGGATCGCCGCGATGGTGCCCGCGTTGTGGGTGGCGAACTGCGGGTAGATCGCGTCGGGCGCGTCAAGCAGCGCGCGTGCGCAGGCGAGGTAGCTCACGTCGGTGTGGTGCTTGTGGGTGAACACCGGGTAGGTGGGCAGGCCCTGCTCCTGTGCGCGCTTGATCTCGGCGTCCCAGTAAGCGCCCTTGACCAGGCGGCACATGAACCGGATCTTGTATTGGCGGGCCAGCGCGGCCACATGCTCGATCAGCTCGACCGCGCGGGTCTGGTAGGCCTGCATCGCCAGGCCCAGGCCGGCCCATTGCGGGCAGTGCTCGGCCACCAGCTGCGCCAGCGCCTCGAACACGTCGAGCGAAAGTTCGAGGCGGTCCACCTCTTCGGCGTCGATGGTCAGGTTGAGGTTGGCCGCCGCCGCCGCGCGGCAGAGCGTCCACACGCGGGGCACCAGTTCCTCCATCACGCGCTCATGTTGCACGTCTTCGTAACGCGGGTGCAGGGCGCTGAGCTTGATGGAGATGCCATCGTTGTGCGCGGGCGAGCGTTTCGGGTCAGCGGTGCGCGCGATCGCGGCGATGGCGTTTTCGTAACTCGCCAGGTAGCGCAGCGCATCGGCGTCGGTGCGCGCGCCCTCGCCCAGCATGTCGAAGCTGAAGCGCAGCTGGTCCAGCTTCTTGCGCGCCGAGGCCGCTTCCTTCATGCCCTCTTCGATCGTCTGACCCAGCACGAACTGGCGGCCCAGCAACTGCACCGCGCGCAGCGTGGCGGCCACCACGGTTTTGGCGCCGAGCTTGGCCATCAAGCCGGGCTCCTGGCCTGCGCCCGGCAGGAAGTGTTTGGACATGGCGATCGCCGTGGACGACAGGCGTGCCAGCGTCGAGTCGGCGGCACCGTCGAAATCGGCCCGGCCCAGCTGGTCCGCCGTGAGTGCAATCGCGGTCTCGGCATCGGGCACGCGCAGCAGCGCCTCGGCCAGGCGCATCAGGGCCAGGCCCTCGGCGCTGGAGATCGGGTATTCCTTGAGCAGGCTTTCCATCGCCCAGAACGGCGGCGGGTTCTCGCGCACAGCGCGCACCCAGGGCGCGGCCACGGTGGCGGCGGCGGCCCAGTCCAGCGCGCCCTGCAGCGCGGCCAGGCGCTGGGCGACGATGGCGGTCTCAGGCCGGTAGGGGAAAGGCAGGCGGTCGGTGGTGCGCGGCATGGAAGTCTCCGGAAATCACCTGATGTGGTGAATATCGAGATGATGCCCATCCACAAGGTGAATTTTTGATTGTTTTTTAGTCTTTCACCGGATAATTCACCACCCATGACAGAAACCACCCACGCACTCGACCGCATCGACCTGCGCATCCTGAAGGTGCTGCAGGAAGACGGCCGCATCGCCAACCTGAAGCTGGCCGAGGCGGTGGCGCTCTCGCCCACCGCGGTGCTGGCGCGCACCCAGCGCCTGCAGCGCGACGGCTACATCCTGGGTTATGAGGCGCGGCTGAACCCGCTCAAGCTCGACCGCGGGATGATGGTGTTCGTGGAAGTGCTGCTGGACCGCACCACCCACAACGTGTTTGACGAGTTCAAGGCCGCGGTGCAGGTGCACGACACCATCATGGAATGCCACATGGTGGCCGGCGGCTTCGACTACCTGCTCAAGACCCGCATGGCCGACATGGCCGCCTACCGCGACTTCGCGGGCAGCGTCCTGTGGCAGCTGCCCGGCGTGCGCGAGACGCGCACGTATGCGGTGATGGAAGAGGTCAAGAACAGCAGCCGGCTGCCGCTGTGAGGCTTTGACAAAGCCCCGCCCGCAAGGACAATGAACCCCTCATTAAATGGAGCCTGCCCATGTTGAAACCCCTCGTCACCGTTCTTTCCGCCACCCTGCTCCTGGGTTCGGGTGCTGCACTGGCCCAGACCACCCGCCCCGGCCTGTGGGACATCCAGCACAAGATGGGGGGCGACCCGGAAATCGACCGGGCGATGGCCGAGATGCAGAAGCAGCTCGCGGCCATGCCACCGGCGCAGCGCAAGCAGATGGAGGCCATGATGGGCCAGCAGGGCGTGAGCATGGCACCCGGCTCGAAGGGCGGCATGGCCCTGAAGATCTGCATCACCCCGGAAATGGCCGCGCGCCAGGAGATGCCCAGCCAGACCGAGGGCGACTGCACCACCACCATCCACTCGCGCAGCGCCAGCACGCTGAAGATGAGTTACGTCTGCAAGAACCCGCCGTCGTCCGGCGAAGGCACCTACACCTTCAGCGGTGACACCGCCTACACCATGAAGATGGTCATGAAAACAACCCGCCAGGGCCAGCCCGCGTCCATGACCATGGAAGGCCAGGGAAAATGGCTGTCGGCGGACTGCGGCACTGTCAAGCCGATGGCGCCGCCCAAGCGCTGAACCCCTTCTGCGGGGTCAGAGGCTGAGCGCTCTTCGGGCGTGCCCGGGCAACGCTCAGCCGCTCAGAGCAGCCGTCGCATCAGATCGTCTTCGAACTGCTGCAGGAAAGCCTCCTGCGCCTCGGTCTGCACGTAGGCCGGGTCGATGCGGCGCAGGCGTTCGATGGCGGTGGCCGCACTCAGGCCACCGTCGCGCACCAGCCAGGCCGCCAGCACCAGACCGGTGCGTCCCAGTCCGGCCAGGCAATGCACCGCCAGCACTTCACCCGCCTGCAGCAGGCGCTGCATGCGCACCAGCAGCATCTGCATCTGCCCGGTGGACGGGGCTTCCCGGTCAAAGATCGGCAGGTGCGTGTTGGCCAGGCCGTGTATGCGCAGCAGATCCTGTGGCAGATCCCGCTCGGTCAGGGTGATCAGGTGGGTGACGCCCACCGCCCCCAGCAGGTCGAGGTCGTATTCGATCGGCGCCACCACGCCGGGCTGCGGACAACCCGCCAGCACACCCGGCACGATCCAGCGAAAGCGCCGGGGTCCCTGCCCCCCACTGAGGACCGCCTGCCCCACCATCGAGGCCAGTTCCACCCCCGTGGGCAAGGTCGGCGGCAGCGCAGCGAGACGACGCACCGGCTCTGCAGGCGGGTTGACCATGGCGCGCTTCGTGACAACGGGTTGCGCCATCGCCTCTGACAGGCCCGCCTGGGAGGCACGGGCCACGACCACGGTCGCCGGTTCGGGCCGCCGGGTGGCCTCTTCCTGCGAAGCCGCCACAGCGGCCAGAGCCGCAGGGGGCAGCGGGGCCGGGGCCACCGCGTCGGCGTCCAGATCTTCCGCTCGCGCGTCGGGCGAGGGCAGGTCCAGGCTGCCGCTGCGAAGGAACTGTTCAACCCATTCGTTGGCCGGATGATCGAAAAACCGCTCTGTGGGCTGGTGCGCCAGGATCCGCCCGCCACCGAGCAGGGCCACCGAGTCGGCCAGCAGGCGTGCCTGCTGCTGGTTGTGCAAGGTCACCAGCAGCTTCAGCTCCGTGCCCACCTGGCGCAACCAGTCCAGCAGACTGGCACTTTCGCGAGGGTCCAGCCCGTAGGTGGGTTCGTCCACCAGGAGCATCTCCGGGCCGGCCGCCGCCAGAGCGAGCACGCGCACACGCCGCTGCTGCGACGAGGGCAAGTCCATCATGGGCTGGTCCAGCAACCCCGCCAGCTCCACCGCCTGGAACCGTTCCAGGCACTCCTGTGCCCAGGCACGCCACTGAACGCCGCTGCGATGCCCGTCTGCGGGCTGCGCTTCCCGCAGCACCTCGAACAAGGTGCGTGCCGGGCTGCGAACGTGCTGGGCGACCAGCTGGGGTCGGTATCCCGGTTGCAACGCACGCCCCCGGAGCCAGCCGTGGCCCCAGCTGCGGTGCACGGCGTGGCCGTCGAACTGCCCCGCCAGGCTGCGCAGCAGGCTGGACTTGCCGGTCTTGACCGGCCCCATCAGCACATCAATGCCCGTGGGCGCCAGCGCCAGATCGCACTCGGCCAGGATGACCCGGGAACCGAAGGCGAGGCCAAAACCCTGCAGGCACAGGCTGGTGTTGTGCAGTGGCTGCTCCGGTGAGTCCGACGCCATGTGCCGGCTCAGACCTTGGACTCCAGCTCGGGCATGGCCATGCGCGCCTTGGTCAGCACCATGCCCAGGTTGGCGGACTTGCGGCACACGAACACCGCCACATAGTTCGAATAGCGCTTGCCGCGCAGGAACACGTGGATCAGGTTGTCGCTGTTGACGATGATTTCCTGGAAGTAGTGGTGGTCGCTGGCGGCCAGGCCACGGGACTTGTTGAACATCTGTTCGATGGCCGTCACGTTGCTGCCCGCGAACAGGTCGCCGGTGGCGGCGGCCACGAGGTCGATCACCTCGCTCGGATGGGAGTCCACCGTCTTGATCGCCAGCAGCATGCCGGACTGAATGTCGACGTAACCCGCCGCGACGCACTCGGGGATGCCGCCGGATGCGGTGGCCAGTTGTTGATCCAATGTCGACATGAAAGAAATCCCTTGCATACAAATAAACAGAGCCCGGCAGGGTATCTGCTCACCCAGGCACGGGTTGTGCACTATTTCGGGGAACCCCCCAAAACCGATATAAGGTATAACTAAATGGATGAACGGTCCGGCCGTTCTGGCGGCGCGGCGCGGCTGCCGAACACCGCCCGCCCCACGCGCACCATCGTCGAGCCGGCGGCAATGGCGGCGTCGAGATCGTCGCTCATGCCCATGGACAGCGTGTCCAGCCCCAGACCGCGCGCATTCAGTTCGTCAAACAGTGCTCGGGCCTGAAGAAACACGGCGCGCTGGGCTTCAAAACTGTCGGCCGGCTCGGGAATGCACATCAGCCCACGCAACCGCAGGCGCGGCAATTGCGCCACGGCGATGGCCAGGCCGGACAACTCGGCTGGCGTGACGCCCGACTTGTTGGCGCCGCCATCCACATTCACCTGCAGGCACACCTGCAACGGTGCCCGATCCACCGGCCGCTGCTCACTCAGTCGCTGCGCGATCTTGAGCCGGTCCACCGACTGCACCCAGTCGAAGTGAGTGGCCACCTGCCGGGTCTTGTTGCTTTGCAGCGGCCCGATGCAGTGCCATTCGATGCCGGCCCCGGGAAGCAAGTCCTGCAAGGCGAGGATCTTCTCCACCCCTTCCTGGACGTAGTTCTCGCCAAAGGCACGCTGACCCGCGAGCCAGGCCTGGCTCACCGCATCCGGCCCAAAGGTCTTGGACACCGCCAGCAGCGTGACGGCGGTCACATCCCGGTCGGCCCGGGCACACGCTGTGGCGATGTGGCCTCGTACCTGTTGGAGATTGTCTTCAATCGTCGTCATAATCAGTCTGTAACACCAACACTGCACGGGACCCGGGATGGACATCACCCAACTGCTCGCTTTCAGCGTCAAGAACAAGGCATCCGATCTTCACCTCTCGGCCGGTCTCCCACCCATGATACGGGTGCACGGTGACGTGCGGCGCATCAACGTCGAGCCGCTGGATCACAAGATGGTCCACACCATGGTGTACGACATCATGAACGACAGCCAGCGCAAGCAGTACGAGGAGTTCCTGGAGTGCGACTTCTCGTTCGAGATCGAAGGTCTGTCGCGTTTTCGCGTCAACGCGTTCAACCACAACCGCGGTGCGGGTGCGGTGTTCCGGACCATTCCCAGCAAGATCCTGACGCTGGAACAGCTCAACGCACCCAAGATCTTTGGCGACCTGGCCTTGCGCCCGCGCGGCCTGGTCCTGGTGACCGGCCCCACCGGCTCGGGCAAGTCCACCACGCTCGCGGGCATGGTCAACCACCTCAACGAAACCGAGTACGGCCACATCCTGACGGTGGAAGACCCGGTCGAATTCGTGCACGAGTCCAAGAAATGCCTGATCAACCAGCGTGAGGTGGGTCCCCACACCCTGAGCTTCGCCAACGCCCTGCGTTCGGCCCTGCGCGAAGACCCGGACGCCATCCTGGTGGGCGAAATGCGCGACCTGGAAACCATCCGCCTGGCCATGACCGCGGCGGAAACCGGCCACCTGGTGTTTGGCACCCTGCACACCTCCAGCGCGGCCAAGACCATCGACCGCATCATCGACGTGTTTCCGGCGGAAGAAAAAGACATGGTGCGCGCCATGCTGTCCGAATCGCTGGTGGCGGTGATTTCACAGACGCTGTGCAAGCTCAAGGACGGCAGCGGCCGCGTGGCGGCCCACGAAATCATGATCGGCACCAGCGCCATCCGCAACCTGATCCGCGAAGCCAAGGTGGCCCAGATGTATTCCGCCATCCAGACCGGCAGCGGCGTGGGCATGCAGACACTGGACCAGAACCTGTCCGAACTGGTCAAGCGCAACGTCATCAGCGCGGCCGAAGCGCGAAGCAAGGCCAAGATCCCGGAAAATTTCCCAGGGTAGATGAACTCCCCCCGTTGCTTGCTCGCTGCGCCCCGGATTGCCGCCTCAAGCGGCATTCCGCTCAGCCGCATACCCCCCAGGGGGCAACACGAGCGGCCCGGCAAAGCCGGTTCCGCCGTGTTCTCGGTTCAGCGCTTCGCCGGGGTGACAGATTTGAACCATCGAGACACAAAAAGGTAGGACCTCATGGAACGCGACCAGGCATCCAAGTTCATCAACGACCTGCTCAAGCTCATGCTGAGCCGGTCTGGCAGCGACCTGTTCATCACGGCCGACTTTCCGCCCGCGATCAAGGTGGACGGCAAGGTCGTGAAGGTGTCGCCGCAGCCGCTCAACGCGGTGCACACACTGTCGCTGGCACGCGCCATCATGAACGACAAGCAGGCGGCCGAGTTCGAGCGCACCAAGGAATGCAACTTCGCCATCTCGCCACCCGCCATCGGTCGTTTCCGGGTCAGCGCCTTCATCCAGCAGGGCAAGGTGGGCATGGTGATGCGGACCATCCCGGCGGTGCTGCCCACCATCGACAAGCTCGGTCTGCCCCAGGTGATGAAGGACGTCAGCCTGTCCAAGCGCGGCCTGTGCATCCTCGTCGGCTCCACGGGTTCGGGCAAGTCCACCTCGCTGGCCGCCATGGTGGACTGGCGCAACGAGAACACCTTCGGCCACATCATCACCATCGAAGACCCGATCGAGTTCGTACACCCGCACAAGAACTGCGTGGTCACGCAGCGCGAAGTGGGGCTGGACACCGACAGCTGGGACGCCGCCCTCAAGAACACCCTGCGCCAGGCCCCCGACGTGATCCTCATGGGTGAGATCCGCACGCGCGAGACCATGGAACACGCGATCCAGTTCTCGGAAACCGGTCACCTGTGCATGGCCACCCTGCACGCCAGCAGCGCCAACCAGGCGCTGGACCGGATCATCAACTTTTTCCCCGAAGAGCGTCGCCCGCAGCTGCTGATGGACCTGTCGCTCAACCTGCGCGCCATGATCTCGCAGCGCCTGGTGCCGCGCCAGGACAACAAGGGCCGTTTTGCCGCGGTGGAGGTTCTGCTCAATTCACCGCTGATCTCCGACCTGATCTTCAAGGGCGATGTCGCCGAGATCAAGGAGATCATGAAGAAAAGCAACCAGATGGGCATGCAGACCTTCGATCAGGCCCTGTTCAACGCTTTCGAGGCCAACCTCATCACACTCGAAGACGCCCTGCGCAACGCCGACTCGCTCAACGACCTGCGGCTGCAGATCAAGCTCAACAGCCAGCGCGCCAAGACGGTGGACCTGGCCGCGGGCACCGAGCACATGATGATTGTGTAGAGAAACACCCCCGCGCTGGCATGGCTCACCCCCGCGCTGCGTCCAAGGGCGCGTCATCCCCTCAAGGGCAACGCGATGCGGCCCGGCGGAACCGGTTCCGCCGCGTTCTGGGTGGGTCATCTCGCTCCGGCTGAACCGATTTCCCGGCACCTCTGTAAAGGCATCCCCTCATGAGTTCCATCGCCTCAAAAACATACGAATCTGTTGCGCCCAAGAAGGTCGCTTTTCTCGGCCTCGGCGTCATGGGTTTCCCCATGGCAGGGCATCTGGCCCGTGCCGGTCACCCGGTGACGGTCTACAACCGCTCCCCGGCCAAGGCGCAGGCCTGGATGGCCGAGTTCGGCGGCTCGGCCAAGGCGACGCCGCGCGAAGCGGCGATGGGTGCCGACATCGTGTTTTCCTGTGTGGGCAACGACGATGATCTGCGCGCGGTGACGCTGGGGGCCGACGGCGCTTTTGCCGGCATGGCGCCGGGCGCGGTGTTGGTGGACCACACGACCGCCTCGGCCGATGTGGCGCGCGAGCTGTATGGCGCCGCGAAGAACCTGGGGCTCGCGTTTGTGGACGCGCCTGTTTCCGGTGGCCAGGCGGGCGCCCAGAACGGCCTGCTGACGGTGATGTGCGGCGGTGATGCCGCCGAGTTCGAGAAGGTCCAGCCCGTGGCCATGGCATTCTCCCGCGCCTTCACGCTCCTGGGCGCCAGCGGTGCCGGCCAGCTCGCCAAGATGGTCAACCAGATCTGCATCGCGGGCCTGGTGCAAGGCCTGGCCGAAGCCATCGCCTTCGGCCAGAAGGCCGGCCTGAACATGCCCCAGGTGCTCGACGTGATCGGCAAGGGGGCCGCGCAAAGCTGGCAGCTCGACAACCGCGGAAAAACCATGGTCGCCGACCAGTTCGACTTCGGTTTCGCCGTGGACTGGATGCGCAAGGACCTGGGACTGGTGCTGGATGAGGCCCGGCGCAACGGCGCGCGCCTGCCGGTGACCGCCCTGGTGGACCAGTTCTACGCCGACGTGCAGGCCATGGGCGGCAACCGCCTGGACACGTCCAGCCTGATCAAGCGCTTGAGGTAACCCCCCCGCGCCGGAAGATGGGGCTCACCCCTGCCGCGCTGCGCGCGACCCCCTCAAGGGGGCGGCACTGGCGGCCCGGCAAAGCCGGTTCCGCGGTGCCCTGGGATCAACTTCCCCTCGCGCCACCTCATGCTTCACCGGCACGCGTGCCTTCGCCCAGGATGCGGTGGAACCGGCTTTGCCGGGCCACTCGCATCGCCCCTCGGGGGGTGACGGCGAAGCCGGCGCGGGGGGGGTCACTTCATCCGGGCCAGTTCTTCTTCGCTGATGATTTCGAACAAACGGACCACGCGTTGCGCGCCCTTGGTCGTGCGCGCCACTTCGGTGGCCTGATCGGCTTCGCGCTGGGTCACACGGCCCATCAGGAACACCGAACCACGTTCGCTCACCACCTTGAAGGAGTTGGTCGAGAGGTTCTTGGCATCCACCAGACCGGCCTTCACACGCCCCGTCAGCAGCGTGTCTTCGGCCTTTTCCCTGAACGTGGGACTGTTGGTGATCTCCAGCTCGTTGAACACCGACGCCACATTGTCCGTCTTGCTGACAGTCTCGCTCGCCAGGGCCTTGTCGCGCTCGTTGGCGACCTCGCCGGTCAACAGCACGCGGCGGTTGTAGCTGGTCACACTGATGCGGGCGCGGCTGCCCATCTGCTCGCGCAGGTGGCTGGCGGCGCGCAGTTCAATGCCCTGATCGTCCAGTTGGGCCCCGGAGCTGCGCCGGTCGGTGGCCACGACGGCACCGGTCAAGGCCCCACCCACCATCAATGGCGCGCAGGCGGACACGGTGGCCGCCAGCGCGGCCACACCCAGGATGCTGGCCGCCAGACGGCCGGTCGACGGGAAACGTTTCATGCGAGGTTCTCCTGTTCGTTGATCAAGGTGTCAGGCAGGCCCAGCAACTGGGCGTCCACGCCGTCACAGATGCAGTGCAACACCAGGTGCTGCACTTCCAGAATCCGGGCCGGCAGCTCATGCGGCACGCACACGTGCACATCGGTATCGCGCAACAGCTGCGCCAGGCGCCCGCCGCGCGCGCCCGTGAGCGCCACCACCGACATGTCGCGTTCGTGAGCCGCTTCAATGGCCGCGATCATGTTGGCCGAATTGCCGGTGGTGGACAGTGCCAGCAGCACATCCCCCGCCTGACCCAGGGCCCGCACCTGACGGGCAAAGATCGCGCGGGCGTCAAAATCGTTAGCGATACCGGTCAGCACCGCCGCATCGGCCGACAGCGAAAACGCCGCCAGCTCGGGGCGCTCGCGGTCGTAACGACCCACAAAGCTGGCCGCAAAGTGCTGGGCAGCCGCGGCCGAGGGCCCGTTGCCGCAGCTCAACACCTTGCCCCCGCCGGTCACGCAGGCCAGCACCGCGCCAATGGCCGCTTCCACCACCGGTGCGAGCGACTGCGCGCACTGGTATTTCAGGTCGGCGCTGTCGATGAACTGTTGTTGTATCCGTTGCAAGAGCATGAGGGGATCATAGCGGTGGGTGAAGTATCAAAAGGTTGCGCTCGCATCAAATGCCGCGCGATGCCATTCGAGGTGCGCCGATGCGGCGCCGTCGCCTTCCGGGGCACCCTTGCGCCCCTGGATCAGCACCACATCGAAGCGGCATGGGGGTTCTGAGCCAAGCCGCAGCAAAAAGTGCCGCGCCGCGAAAACGATGCGGCGCTGCTTGAGCGCCGTGATGCTGCCGCCAGCCCCGCCACGGGAGGCGCTGGCACGCTGGCGCACCTCGACGAACACCAGCGTGCCGTCGCGGTCGCGCATAATCAAATCGACCTCGCCACCGCCGCGCCCGGGTGTCCTGAAGTTGCGCTGCACCAGGCGCAGGCCGTGGCGCTGCAGATGCTCCAGTGCAGCATCTTCGGCGGCATCGCCGCGCTGTTTGGTGGTGACGGGCGGGCCGCTGTCGGCCGGACCCGATGGGCCCTGTTTTCTGGAAAACCACATTGTCTGCAAGCACTCCATCCCTGTTGGCCGCCGCGCGTGAAGCGGCCGCTCACCAGCATTATCCGCAGGGCGCGCTCTACATGGTCGCCACGCCGATCGGCAACCTGGCCGACATCGGCCTGCGCGCGCTGCAGGTGCTGTCGCTGGTCGATACCGTGGCCTGCGAGGACAAACGCCACACAGCCGCCCTGCTGCAGGGCTATGGCCTGCACAAACCGCTGCTGGCGCTGCACGAGCACAACGAGTCCGAGGCGGCGCAGACCGTGTTGCAGCGCCTGCAGGAAGGCCAGCGCGTGGCCTACGTGAGCGATGCCGGCACGCCGGGCGTGAGCGATCCCGGTGCGCGGCTGGCCGCCGCCGTGACCGCGGCCGGGCTTCGCTGCGTGCCGATCCCCGGCGCCAGCAGCATCACGGCGCTGCTCAGCGTAGCGGGTTTCACCCACCAGGCCGGCGGCTGGAACGGTCGCTTCGTGTTCGCCGGTTTTCTCTCGCCCAAGGCGGCCGAGCGCCAGCGCGAGGTGCAGCAGATCGGCGCCGATGCCCGCGCCTGCGTGCTGCTGGAAGCGCCGCACCGCATCGAAGCCCTGGCCAGGGACCTGGCCGTTCTCGGCGAACGCGCGCTCACCGTGGGTCGCGAGCTGACCAAACAATTCGAAGAAGTGGCGCAGCTGCCCGCCTGCGAGTTCCCGGCCTGGTTGCAGGCCGGTGCGCACCGCACACGCGGCGAATTCGTGCTGATGGTGCACCCGCAAGCCGCTTCCAGCGGCGAAGAAACGGCCCTGGATGCCGAGGCCTTGCGCACGCTCGACCTGCTGATGGCCGAGCTGCCGGTGAAAACCGCCGTGCGTCTGTGCGCCGAGATCACCGGTCAGCCGCGCAACGCGCTCTACGATGCGGCCCTGGCCCGGCGCAAAACCGCTCCCGAAGCCGACTGATCCCGGCCGCGGCGCATTGCCGCCGACCGTTCAGCGCAGAACGCGATCCGGTCCCGGCGATGCCACATCGCCTGGGTCTGGTGATCCGCCGGCCGCTGCCTCGGGCACCTCGGTGGCCTGCACATCGACCACATCGCCCGCCGGCGCGCCCGCCTGACCGGGCCAGACGCCGCGGGTGTAGCGTTGCGACTGCTCGCGCATGCGGCTGAACATCACCACCGGGGCCGGCTTGCGCCCGGTGATCAGCGACCACAGCGACACGCCCGCCACCACCACGAGGGCCGCCAGCAGGAAGCTCACCACAAACACCAGGGCGGCGAGCACCAGCACGAGCTTGAGGAGCCCACGCAGCACGCGCTCCAGAAAGTCAGAAAATCCATTCATGAGGGAAAGAGCCATCGGGCGGTTGGGAGTTCCGGGAGTATGAAGCGCTTCGGTGCGCGGGTCACGCCATGGCGGTGGCCATGAAACAGCTTGGCACAAGAAAATGGCAAGTGGGGCTGCTTTCCGGTTTTGCAAGCCACGCCCCTCCCCGGTGACGCCCGGGCGCATCGCCGGGCGCAGACGCCTGGCGTCACACCGTTCCGCACGCCGGCTGCTATGCTGGAAACATGACGCCACCGACACCACCCGAGCCCACCCTGAAGCGCCTCTCGCAGTACTTCTTTCGCGGCCTGATCACCTTTCTGCCCCTCGCCATCACGGTGTATGTGCTGGTGCTGTTCGTCACCTGGACCGAAAGCACCGCCATGTGGCTGCTGAGCCCCTTCATCGGTGACTTTTACCTGCCCGGGCTGGGCATTGCGCTGGGGGCGGGGTTGATCATCGCGCTGGGCTTTTTCATGTCGCTGGGTACCGCCAGCAGGCTGCTCTCGTACATCGAACTGCCCTTCACCAACCTGCCGGTCATCAAGAGCATCTACTCGTCGCTGAAGAACTTCGCCGACTACTTCTCTCCGCACGAGCAGGACGCGCAGCAGGTCGTGCTGCTGAAAATGCCCGGCCATGAGCTGGGCATCGTCGGCCTGGTCACGCGCCAGAGCCTGGCGGGCCTGCCCAATGGCATCGGCGAGCTGGAGGGTCAGGTGGCCGTCTACCTGCCCATGGGCTACATGATCGGCGGCTACACCGTGTTCGTGCCGCGCGAGTGGACCTCGCCCATCGACATGAGCGTGGAAGAAGCCATGCGATCGGCCCTCATCGCCTTCATGTCATCGAGCAAAAAGCCATGAGCATCCGACACCTCGACACCCTTTTCCATCCCGCCTCGGTGGCCGTTTTCGGTGCATCCGAACGCTCGGCCAGCGTCGGCGGCACGGTGTGGCGCAACCTGCTCGCCGGGGGGTTCAAGGGAACGCTGTACCCGGTCAACCTCAAACACACCACGCTCGGCGGCGTGGAGGTCTACCGCAACGTGGCCGCCCTGCCCGAAGCCCCCGACCTGGCCGTGATCTGCACCCCGGCACACACCGTGGTCCCGCTGATCACCGAGCTGGGCGCGCGCGGCACCCGTGCGGTCATCGTCGTCACCGCCGGTCTCGACAAAGCCACCAGGCAGGCCATGCTGGACGCCGCCAGGGTGCACACGCTGCGCGTCCTCGGCCCCAACTGCATCGGCCTGCTGGTGCCGCACCTGGGGCTGAACGCGAGCTTTGCGCACATCGGCGCGTTGCCGGGGGATCTGGCTTTTGTGTCGCAGTCGGGCGCGCTGGTCACCGCCATGCTGGACTGGGCTGCCTCGCGCGGCATCGGCTTCTCGCACTTCGTCTCGCTCGGCGAACGCGCCGACGTGGACTTCGGCGACATGCTCGATTTTCTCGGCAGCGACCCGGCAACGCGCGCCATCCTGCTCTACATAGAAAGCGTGGACGAAAGCCACAAGTTCATGTCGGCCGCACGCGCCGCCGCGCGCAACAAGCCGGTCATCGTGGTCAAGGCCGGGCGCTCATCGGCGGGCCAGGCCGCCGCCGCCTCACACACCGGCGCACTGGCCGGCTCCGACGCCGTGTTCGACGCGGCCATTGCCCGCTCGGGCATGTTGCGCGTGCTCACCCTGCCCGACCTGTTCCTCGCCGCCGAGACGCTGTCGCGCTTTCGCGACGGACCATCGGGTGCGCTCACCGTGCTCACCAACGGTGGTGGCGCCGGCGTGCTGGCGGCCGACGAGGCTTCGACGCTGGGCGTGCCGCTGGCCCAGCTGGACGACGCCATGCTGGCGCGGCTCGACGCCGTGCTGCCCGCCAACTGGTCGCACGGCAACCCGGTGGACATCATTGGCGACGCGCCCGCCGAACGTTATGTCGCCGCGCTCGAAGCGCTCTCGAACGACACGGAAAACGCCGTGCTCTTCATCCACGCGCCGACCGCCATCGTGCCCAGCGCCCAGATCGCACAAACCATGCTGCCGCAGGTGACGACCGAGCCCCGGCGCGTCCTGGGCTGCTGGCTCGGTGACGGTGCCGTGGCCCAGGCGCGCCAGACCTTCCGCGATGCGGGCGTGCCCGACTACAACACACCCGAAGACGCGGTGCGCGCGTTCTCGTTCCTGCGCACCTACCGCATGCACCAGGTCGAACTGCTGCAGACACCGCCCGCGCGCAGTGCCGCGCATTCGCCCGACCTGCCCGCCATCCGCGCCATCGTGGGCGCCGTGCTCGCCGATGGCCGCGAACTGCTCACCGAGCCCGAGGCCAAGGCTTTGCTCGCCGCCGCCGGCCTGCCGGTGGTGCCCACGCGCGTGGTCGGTGCCAGCGCGGACGCAGCGCAGGCCGCGGCCGACGCCCTGGGCTACCCGGTGGTGGTCAAGATCCTGTCGCACGCCATCAGCCACAAGAGCGACGTGGGCGGCGTGCGCCTGAACATCGGCAACGCCAGCGAGCTGCGCGAGGTCTGCACTTCGATGCTGGCGCGCGTGCGCGAGCTGCGGCCCGACGCCGACGTGCAGGGCTTCACCGTGCAGCCCATGGTGCGCAAGCAACACGCGCACGAACTCATCATCGGCGCCAGCGTCGACCCGGTGTTCGGCCCGGTCATCCTGTTCGGTGCTGGCGGTACCGCGGTGGAGGTGCTGGCCGACCGCGCGCTGTCGCTGCCGCCGCTCAACACGCCGCTGGCGCTGGCGCAGATCCAGCGCACGCGCATCGCGAAGCTGCTGCAAGGCTACCGCGACGAACCCGCCGCCGACATCGACGCCATCGCCCAGGTGCTGGTGAGCGTGTCGCAACTGCTGGCCGACGTGCCCGAGCTCGCCGAGCTCGACATCAACCCCCTGCTCGCCAACCACGAGGGCGCGGTGGCGCTCGATGCGCGCCTGCGCGTGTCGGCGAAGAAGCCAGCCGGCGCGGCGAACTTCGCCATCCAGCCTTACCCGCAGCATCTGGAGGAAAGCTGGACCTGGCGGGGCCAGCCGGTCACGCTGCGCCCGATCCGCCCGGAAGACGAAGGGCAACACCGCAGTTTCCTGGAACAGCTCGACCCGGAAGACATCCGCCTGCGCGTGTTCTACAGCCGGCGCAGCATCGAACACAGCGAGCTCGCGCGGCTCACGCAGATCGACTACGCGCGTGAAATGGCCTTCATCGCCACGCGCCACATTGAAGGCGATGGCGAAGAAACCCTGGGCACCGTGCGCGCCACCGTCGACCCGGACAACAACACCGCCGAGTTCGGCGTCATCGTGCGCTCCGACCTCAAAGGCTCGGGCCTGGGCCACCGGCTCATGGACAAGATGATTGAGCACCTGCGCGCGCGCGGCACGCAGCGGCTGGTGGGCACGGTGCTGCGCATCAACCGCGGCATGCTGGAACTTGCGACCCATCTGGGCTTCCAAGAAACGGACAACCCCGGCGACCCGGACGACCACAGCATCCGTTTCGTGTCGCTCAATCTGCAGCCCAGCCCCGACGCCCGTCCGGGCTGAGCCGGTGATGGCCCTGGCGCCAGCGGCAACCACCGGCCCAGCCCGAACGGAAACCATCCCCCCGTTCCAGGAGCCCGCCATGCCGTCGAACCGCCCACCCTCGCGCCGCGCCCTACTCACCCGCGGCGCCGGCCTGCTCGCCGCCACCGCCGCCCCGGCCTGGCTCACACCCGCCCTCGCGCAAACGGCCCTGCGCCCCACGCCCAGCCAGACCGAGGGCCCGTTCTACCCGGTGGCCCTGCCGGCCGACACCGACTTCGACTTGCTGCGCAGCGGCAGCGTGGCCTACGGCAAGGGCCAGCCGGCCTGGGTCGAAGGTGTGGTGACCGACACGCGCGGCGTGCCGGTGGCGGGCGCCGTGGTCGAAATCTGGCAATGCGACCAGGCCGGCCACTACCACCACCCGGGCGACGGCGGCCAGGCCGACCCGGCCTTCCAGGGTTTCGGGCAGGTCACCGTGGGCCGCGACGGCCGCTACCGTTTCCGCACCCTCAAGCCCGCGCCCTACAGCGGCCGCACGCCGCACATCCACGTGAAGGTCAAGCTCGACCGCCAGGAGCTGCTGACCACACAGATGTACGTGGCGGGCGATCCCGGCAATCAGCGCGACTTTTTGTGGCGGCGGCTGGGGGAGCAAGGGCAGGCCGCGCTCACCCGTCCATTTGCTGCGGGCACCGACGGCTTGCGCGCCGAATTCCCCATCATCGTCCAAGCATGACGCAACGCCCCGCATGGATTCTTTGACCCAGATCGCGCTCGGCTCCGCCGTCGGCGTGGCCGTGATGGGCCGGCGCACTGCCGTGTGGAAAGCCGCGATGTGGGGCGCTGTCGCCGGCACCCTGCCCGACCTCGACGCCTTCATCGACCACGGCGACCCCATCCTCAACATGACGCGGCACCGCGCCGAAAGTCACGCGCTGTTTTTCCTGACGCTGGCCGCACCGCTGCTCGCCTGGATCGTCTCGCGCCTGCACGGCGAAGCCGCTCTGTTCAAACGCTGGTGGCTCGCGCTCTGGCTGGTGCTCGTCACCCACCCGCTGCTCGACGCCATGACGGTCTACGGCACGCAGCTGCTGCAGCCCTTCACCGACCACCCCTACGGCGTGGGCAGCATCTTCATCATCGACCTCGCCTACACCGTGCCGCTGATCGTGGGCGTGGTCGCGGCGCTGCGGCTGAACAACCCGCACGGCCAGCGCTGGAACGCCGCCGGCCTGGTGCTCAGCACGCTCTACCTCGCCTGGAGCTTCGGCGCGCAACAGCATGTGGACCGCATCGCCCGCGCTTCGTTGCAGCAGGCCGGCATCGAAGCGCAAGGCCTGCTCGTCACGCCCGCGCCCTTCAACACCGTGCTCTGGCGCCTAGTGGCGACCACACCCACGCAGTACCACGAGGGCTACTACTCGCTGCTGGACGACCAGGCCAAGGTGCGCTGGACCGCGTACCCGCGCGGTGGCGATCTCATCGCGCGGCACGGTCACGCAGAACCGGTGTCGCGCATCGCTGCGTTCAGCCACGGCTTCTTCAGCCTGCACAACGGCGGGGACCGCCTGCTGCTGACCGATCTGCGCATGGGCCTTGAACCCACCTACACCTTCCGCTTCGACGTCGGCTCACCGGCGGCCGTCGGCAAGGTACCTGTGACCCAGCTGAGCATGCGACCGGACCTGGGGCGCGCGCTGCCCTGGCTGTGGCAGCGCCTCCAGGGAAAAACGCTCGCGACGCTCGGCGCGGCCACCCCGTAGCGGCGACCCACCGCCGGCCCGCCTTCTTCATTCATCCCATCGCACATCCGCCGTTGCCACGGCCGTGGTGCGCGGGCCGAAGCTGCTGATGTTGCTCAGCGTGGCGTTGTGGTGGTCGATCACCTGCTGTGGCGTCAGATGTGCATTGCCTGCGGTGGTGTGCGCGTCCGACACCAGCGTCACCGGAAAACCCAGGGCCATCGCCCGGCGCGTCGTGGTGTCGACGCAGAACTCGGTGTGCATGCCGCAGACCACGAGTGCCGTCACGCCCCGTGCCTGCAACAGCGCCGCGAGCGGGGTCCCGTGGAACGCATCCGGCGTGGTCTTGCGCACCCGCAGATCGCTCTCCAGACACACCAGCTCGTCGGGCAGTTGCCAGTCGGCGCTGCCGTGCTCCAGGTAGCCGTCGCGGCCCTCGTGCTGCACAAACACCACCGGCACGCCGTGCTCGCGTGCCCGCCGGGACAGCTGGTTGATGTGGTCGATCACCCGCCCGGACGCAAACGCCGCATCCGGGCCTTCACACAACCCGCGCTGCACATCGATCACCAGCAAAGCCTGTTGGCCCATGGAAAACTCCCGAAAAAATGCGAGCGTAACCCGGGCCCCCACCACGCCCCGGAGGTGTTGCCGGAAACGGCACAAAAGCGCACGATGGCGGACTTGCGCGTTCCCCCCACCCCAGCAGGAGACAAACCATGATCAAGGTCAGCGTGATGTACCCCAACACCCCCGGCACGCACTTCAACCACGACTACTACCGCGACAAACACATGCCGCTGGTGAAGGCCCGGCTCGGTGCGCCGCTCAAGTACTACACCGTCGACAAAGGACTGGCCGGTGGCGCTCCCGGCTCGGCACCCGCCTACGCCGCCAGCGGCCACCTGTTCTTCGACAGCGTTGAAGACTTCCAGACCTCGTTCGGGCCGCACACGACAGAGATCATGGGCGACATTCCGAACTACACCGACATCGCGCCGCTGATCCAGATCAGCGAAGTGGTGGTCGGCAAACCCTGAGCGCCTGAACGCTCAGCGCTCCTGCAGCGCCAGCTGGGCCCCCAGCCCGGCGAAAGCCGCGGCAAAGCCCCGGCGCAGCCAGGCCTGCACGCGGGCCGATTCGATCACCGCCTTGCGGAAGGCGTGGGCCAGCAGGCCATAGACCACGAACACCGCGAACGTCATGGCCATGAACACGGCGCTCAGCAGCAACAGCTGTCCCAGCGGCGATGCAGCGGCCGGGTCCACGAACTGCGGCAGGAAGGCCAGGAAAAAGATCGTCAGCTTGGGGTTGAGGATGTTCAGCAGCAACGCCTTGACCACGATGCTGCGGCCCGAGCGCTGCGCGGCCTGGCTGTCCACCGCAAACGCACTGCGGTCCTTCCAGGTCGCCCAGGCCACGTAGAACAGGTAGGCCACGCCCGCGTAACGCAACACCTCGAACGCGAGCGCGCTGGTGTGCATCACCGCCGCCAGGCCGAATATCGTCGCCAGCAGGTGCGGCACGATGCCCAGCGTGCAGCCCACCGAGGCCAGCACAGCGGCCTTTCGGCCCTGCAGCAGCGCGGTGGACACGGTGAAGATCACCCCGGTGCCGGGGATGAGCACCACGATGAGCGAGGTGATGAGAAATTCGAGGGAGAGCATGGCGCGGCCTTTCTCAGGTGTTGTGCTTGGCGGTGTGACAGCGCCACATGATGCCCCACTTCCGCCACCGCAGCGCCGAGCGCCTGCCCTGTCCCTGTCACCGCTTACAGCGTCACCAGCCGGTCCGGAAAGGCCTTGCCCCAGGTCAGGATCCGGTAGCGGCGCAGGCTGGGCACGTAGTACGGATCGTTTTCGATCAGTTCGACAGCACGCTCGCGCGACGCCACTTCCAGCACCCACAGACCACCGACGAAGGCCTCGCCGGGGGCTTCGCGCAAGCCACCCGCCATCGGGATTTCCTGGGCATTTCGCTCCAGGTAGGCCAGATGCAGGGATTCGCGCTCGCGCCGGATGTCCAACATCCCGGGTTCGTCATCGAAGAAGACCACCCAACGTGCCATGACTTACCGCCTTCAGACCATCAGCAGCGTCAGCACGATGATCACCACCCCGATGGCGAGATTGATGCCCACCCAGGTGCGGATCGACGCCAGCGCCGCGCCGCCGGCCGGCCAGTCGCTGGCCGCCACGGCCTTGCTCAGCCGCTTGTACAGCGCAAAGCGGATGTGGCCAAAGATCGCCATCATCACGATGCCGAGCGTGGCCATGATGGTCCAGTCCAGCGGCATGTTGAAGGCCAGGCCGGCCTGCACGGTTTCCTTGGCCAGGCGGCCGATCATCCACAGCCCCGACACGAGCACGGTGGCGATGGACACCAGCACGGCGGCAAAGAAGCGCTGCAGCGTGCCGTGCATGAGCGGCACGCGTTGCGGCGGCGGCAGCTGCAAGGCGGCCGGGCGCAGGAAGAAGTGGGCGAAGACCATGCCGCCGATCCACACGACGATGGCAAGGATGTGGAGCAGCTTGAGGATGGCGTAGATCATGGGCGGGTCTCGGTCTGATGATGGAGAGAACGAAGGCTTCGACAGGCTCAGCCCAGAAAGGTGGGCTGAACATTCACCGGATTCAGGCACTCACGTCGCTGAGCACACCGCCCACGCGCCGCTGCAGCTTGTACGGCGGCAGGCCCTTGAGCATGCGCCGCCCGTACGACTGGCGCAGCAGCCGCGCATCGTAACAAACCACCACCGCTTCGTCGGTTTCGCTGCGCAAGGCCCTGCCGGTCCACTGCAGCAGGCGCGCGCCGGTGGCGGGCACCACCAGTTCGCTGAACGGGTCGCGGCCTTGCGCCTTGAGCCAGTCGGCGCGCGCCTGGCCCACCGGGTCGCTGGGCGAGGCGAACGGCAGCTTGGTGATGAACACCCATTCACACAGCTCGCCCGGCAGGTCGAGCCCCTCGCCAAAGGACTGCAGGCCGAACAGGATGGACGCGCCGCCGGCTTCCACGCGCTCGGCGTGCTTCTTCAGCAACTGCGTGCGCGAGGCCTCGCCCTGCGCCAGCACCTTGTCGCGCAGATCGCGGTGCAGGCCACGCTCCAGCAGCTCCTGCGCGCGCCGCATCAGCGCCTTGGAAGTGAACAGCACCAGAGCACCGCGCTGCACGCTGGCCAGATCGTCCATCAGCGCGTCCAGCATCTCGCGGCTGTAGGCCTCCACGTCTTTCGGATCGGCCTGCGTCTGCACCACCACCAGGCGGCCCTGGCGCGCGTGGTCGAACGGGCTCTGCACCTCGCGCGCGACCACCGCGTCGTCGTAGGCCAGGCCGGACTCGTGCAGAAAGTGATCAAAGCCGCCACAGGTGACGAGCGAGGCCGAGGTGACCACCGCCGCGCGCACCTTGCTCCAGAGCTGGTGGCGCAGCAGGCTGCCGGGCTGCAGCGGGCAGGCGTGGGCGGTGAGCGTCACCAGGCCGTGCTGGATGCCGGCTTCGAGCCACTTGGCCAGCGGCGGCTGGCCCGAGGTCGGGTCCTGCAGCCAGAGTTCAGCCGTGGCCTGCGCGTGCTGCAGGCGCGGCGCGAGCACGCCCAGGCGACTGTAGAGCCGGGCGCAGCGCGCGGCGTCGCCGGGGTTGTCGCGCGCGTTGGCCTTGAGCTGGGTGGCCAGCGTCTCCATCACCTTGAGCAGCGCGCTGGCGCGGCTGTGCAATTGCGACACGGTTTCCATCCACTCCGGCGGCAGCGCGCCGCCTTCGAAACGCTCCACCACCGGCGCGCCGGCGGCGTCGAAACCGCCACGCGCCGGCGTGCGGCTGGGCGCGCGCCCGGTGAGCGCGGCCCACGCCGGCAGCGCGCCGATGCGCGCCATCGCCAGCCGCGCCAGCTCACCCTGCGCGCTTTTCATCTCGCGCGCCAGCGTGGCCACGTCCACACCCGGCGTGTGCTGCATCGCGCCGGCCACCTCATCCACCGCGCGCGGCAGGCGGTCCAGCCACTGGCTGCGCATCAGGTCCATGCTCTCGCTGAACTGGCCCTGAGCCACAGCGCCCAGGTGGTGCGCTTCGTCGAACACGAGGTAGCAGTCTTCGGGCGCGGGCAGCGCGTGCAGGCCCAGCGTGGACAAGAGCAAATCGTGGTTCACCACGATCACCTGCGACTGCGCCAGCTTGGCGCGCGCCTGGTAGTAGCTGCAGCTGTTGTAGCTCGGGCAGTGGCGCGCGGTGCAGCTGTGGCGCTCGGCGGCCACCGGGCTCCAGAGTTCGCCTTCGGGCGGCTCGTCGAGCCGGTCGCGGTCACCGTCCCAGGTGCCGCCGTCCAGTTGCCCGGTCCATTTCGCATAGACCTTGGCGCGTTCACCCCAGCGTTCGGCGGCGCGCGCGCTGGCCGCGGCCGAGGCCACGGTGTGCGCCGCGATGCCGGCCGCCGAGGCGTCGGTGGTTTCGCTGGCGTCGTCGCTCTCGAACAGGTCGGCGCTGGCCGCGTCGCCGCCGCTCAGCTGATCCAGCTTCAGGCGGCAGACGTAGCGGCCACGCCCCTTGGCGAGCGAATAGGTGAAAGGCTCGGGCAGCGCCGCGGCCAGCGCCGGCAGGTCCTTGGCAATCAACTGCTCCTGCAGCGCCACCGTGGCGGTGGAAATGACCACGCGCTTCTGCTGCGCCAGCGCGAGCGGGATCACGGTGGACACGTACGCCGCCGATTTGCCCACGCCCGTGCCGGCCTGCACCACCGCGATGCCGCGCTCGGGCAAACCGGCTTCACCGCTCACCGAGCCGTCGCCCAGGCTCACGCCGCTCAGTGTGTGCGCGATCAGCGCCGCCATTTCGCGCTGGCCGGGGCGTGCGCGAAAGCCGGGCGCGTGCGAGACTACGTGGTCGAAGGCGGCCAGGGCCAGCGCCTCGCGCGCCAGCGGGCCCGACGGCAGGGCCTCGGCTTCAACGGCGGGAACGTCGGGGGTATCGGAGGGAGTGGTCATGCGGGGCCGGGGTCAAAAGGCGATTGTCCCAGACGGTCTCGTGCGGGTGGTGGCAGGGCGCGCAACTTGTGCACTGCACAATGCACCACAACGACATCCAAGAGCATTCCATGGCCACCCGACGCAAGCCCGCCACCCGCCGTCCCGCCCGCCCTTCCGGCGACCACCAGCTGATCGACCTCGCCCTGCAAGGCGGCGGCTCCCACGGCGCCTTCACCTGGGGCGTGCTGGACCGCCTGCTGGACGACGCGTCGCTGGAGATCGCCGCCATCAGCGGCACCAGCGCCGGCGCCATGAATGCCGTGGCCCTGGCCGCGGGCCTGATGGAAGGCGGGCGCGAGGGCGCGCAGCGCGTGTTGCGGCGCTTCTGGCAACGCGTGGCCGAAGCCTCGCCCTTCCACCACCTGGAAAACAACCCCTTCAACGCCCTGCTGGGCAGCCACACGCCCTGGATGCAGGCGCTGCTGGCGCCCTGGCAACAGGCGGCGCAGCTGGCGGTCAGCCCGTATTCGCCCTACCAGCTCAACCCGCTGAACCTCAACCCGCTGCGCGACATCCTGGTGGAGACGGTGGACTTCGAACGCGTCTGCGCCTGCCACAAAACCCGCCTGTACATCGCCGCCACACAGGTGCGCACCGGCGCGCTGCGCGTGTTTGACCAGGCTCAACTCACCCCCGACATGGTGCTCGCCTCGGCCTGCCTGCCGCGGCTGTTCCAGGCGGTGGAGATCGACGGCGAGGCCTACTGGGACGGCGGCTACGCCGGCAACCCCTCGCTCATGCCCCTGATCACCGACAGCCCGGCCGACGACCTCCTGCTGGTTCAGATCAACCCGCGCGAACGCCCCGAACCGCCCACCCGCACCAGCGACATCCTGGACCGCATCGACGAAGTGACCTTCAACGCCAGCCTGCTGAAAGAACTGCGCTCCATCGCGCTGCTCAAACGCCTGATTGAAGAAGAAGGCCGACCCGGCCACCAATACCGCAACCCGCTGTTCCAGCGCGCCGAGGCGCTGCGCCTGCACCTGATCGATGGCGGCGCCTCGCTCAGCACCCTGGGCGCGGGCAGCAAGACCCAGACCTCGCTGGCGTTCCTGAACCGCCTGCACGACCTGGGCCATGCCGCCGCCGACCAGTGGCTCACGGCGCACCGATCAGACATCGGCCAGCGCAGCAGCCACGACATCTTTCAGGCGCTGAACCCATGAGCCCCGCGCACGACCGCCCGAAGCGCTCTCGCATCGCCGTCCGAAGGACGGAGGTTTTCGAATGACCAGCATCCTCGGCATCCTGCTCGCGCTCGTGCTGCTCATGGCGCTGGCCTACCGCGGCGTGAGCGTGCTCCTCCTTGCACCGCTCATGGCCCTGCTCGCGGCGCTGTTCAGCCCCGATGCACCGCTGCTCGCCAGCTACACGCAGGTCTTCATGCCCGCGCTGGGCGGCTTCGTGATCGCCTTCTTCCCGCTGTTCCTGCTCGGCGCCGTGTTCGGCAAGCTGATGGAAGACTCGGGCGCCGCCACCGTGATCGCGCAGGCCATCGTGAAAACACTGGGCGTGCAGCGCGCCATCCTGGCCATCGTGCTCGCCTGCGCGGTGCTCACCTACGGCGGCGTCTCGCTCTTCGTGGTCGCCTTTGCCGTGTACCCGATCGCGGCCGCGCTGTTCCGCCGCGCCGACGTGCCGCAGCGCCTCATTCCCGGCACCATCGCGCTCGGCGCCTTCACCTTCACCATGACCGCGCTGCCCGGCACGCCCGCGATCCAGAACGCCATCCCCATGCCCTTCTTCGGCACCACGCCCTTCGCCGCGCCCGGCCTGGGCCTGATCGGCGGCGCGGTGATGCTGGTGCTGGGCACGCTGTGGCTCATGCGCCGCGCGGCCAGCGCCAAGGCGCGCGGCGAAGGCTTTGGCGAGTCCTCGGCCTTGAAGGACCCGGCCAACGCCACGACCGCACGCGCCAGCACCGCAGGCCACCCGCCGCCCGATGCCCTGAGCGGCAGCGCCTTCGCCCGCGCCATCGCCCCGGTGGTGCTGGTGATCGCGCTCAACTACCTGCTCGCCACCTGGCTGCTGCCCGCGCTCAACACCGCCTACCTCGCCGAGCCGCGCTACGGCAGCACCCGCATCGAGAACCTGCGCGGCATCTGGGCCGTGACCACCGCGCTGGCAGCGGCCATCGTGCTGCTGGTGCTGCTGCAACGCGCGCGCCTGCCCGCTCTGGGCCAGACGCTGGAGACCGGCGCCACCAGCTCGGTGCTGCCGCTGCTCAACACCGCCTCGCAGGTGGGTTTTGGCGCGGTCATCGCCTCGCTCGCCGGGTTCGCGCTGATCCGCGACGCCGTGCTCGGCATCGCGCCCGGCAACCCGCTGGTGAGCATGTCCATCGCCGTCAACATCCTGGCCGGCATCACCGGCTCCGCCTCGGGCGGCATGAGCATCGCGCTGCAGACCCTGGGCGAGACCTGGCTCGCCATGGGCCAGGCCGCCGGCATCGCGCCCGATCTGCTGCACCGCGTCACCGCCATCGCCACCGGGGGGCTCGACGCCCTGCCGCACAACGGCGCCGTCATCACCCTGCTGGGCATCTGCGGCCTCAGCCACCGCCAGGCCTATGCCGACATCTTCGTGGTCGCGGTGGCCATTCCCGTGCTCTCGCTGGTGGTCGTGGTGCTGCTGGGCACGGCCTTCGGATCCTTCTGATGGTGCCCCTGCTGATCGGTCTCGGCCTGCTCGGTGCCGCCTTGTTCGGTGCCCGCCACGTGCTGCACCGCAGCCTGGCGCCCGAAGCCAGCACCGATGGCCCGACCCCGGCCGAGCTGGGCCTGCGCGCGCACGAGGTGCAGATTCCCGGCGCCGCCGGCCAGCATCTGTTTGCCTGGTACCTGCCCGCGCCCGCATCGGCCCCGCACCCCGCGCCCGCCGTGGTGCTGCTGCACGGCTGGGGCGGCAACGCCAGCACCCTGCTGCCCGCCGCGCAGGCGCTGCACGCGGCAGGCTTCGCCGTGCTGCTGCCCGAATCGCGCAACCACGGTCGCAGCAGCCGCACCGGCCACAGCTCCCTGCCCCGCTTCGCCGAAGACCTGGAGGCCGCGCTCGACTGGCTCGCCACCCAGCCCGGCGTGGACCCGCAGCGCATCGCCGCGCTCGGCCACTCGGTGGGCGCCGCCGCCGTGCTGCTGGTGGCCTCGCGCCGCCCGGGGCTGGCCGCGGCGGTGAGCGTGAGCGCCTTTGCGCACCCCGAATGGGTCATGCGCCGCTGGCTCGCGCTGCGCCGCGTGCCCTACTGGCCGCTGGGCTGGCTGGTCAATCGCTACGTAGAGTCGGTGATCGGTGCGCGTTTTGATCGCATCGCCCCGCTGGCCACGCTGGGCCAGGCCCTGTGCCCGGTGTTGCTGCTGCACGGCACTGAAGACACCACCGTGCCGCTCACCGATGCGCAGCAGCTCATCCAGCACAAAGGCAGCGCACGCGCCACGCTGCTGGCGCTGCATGGCACCCACGAAGGTTTTGCCGATCCGTCCACCGCGACACAGGCCGTGCTGGCGTTTCTGGCGCAGCGTGGCGCGACCTGACCCGCTCACCGCCCGGTGCGGCTGCGCAGCCGTCGCCGGGATGGCGAACCCGCATCAGCCGGCCGCCGCCTCCCGCAACAGGCCCAGCGCCAGCTCGCTCGCCCCGTCCCACACGATCTGCACGCCCAGGCAGAGCAGGATGAACGCCGACAGGCGCAGGAAGATCACCGTACCCGCCTCGCCCAAGGGCCGCAGCAGGCGCTGCGCGTAGCGAAACGCCAGGTACAGCAAAACCCCCACCGCCAGCAGCGCCAGCACGCCGCCGCCCATGCGCGCGAGCGACAGCAGCAGCCGCTGGTCGTGCAGCGACACACCCACGGTGATGGCCGCTGCAATGGAACCCGGCCCGCAACTGATCGGGAACGTGAGCGGATAAAAGGCCTGCCGCCGCGCCATTTCGGGCGTGAACGACTCGGCCAGCTCGGTGCGGCTGTCCACCGTGGCGTGCGTGGCGGTGAGCAGTCGCCAGGCCGTGGCCGCCAGGATCAGACCACCCCCCACCCGCACGATGGGCAGCGAGATGCCGAAAAACTCCAGCACGAACGAACCGATCAGCATCGAGCCCAGCATCAGCCCGAACATGTTGCGCGCAATGCGCCGCGCCAGCAGCGCCCGCGTGCCGTCCGAAGCGCCCTCGGTCAAGCCGAGGAAAATCGGTGCCGTGGCCGCCGGGTTCAGGATCGGCAGCAGCGCCGCAAAGACGAACAGGAAACTCTTGCCCAGCGCGAGCAGCAGTTCGATGGTCATGGGATCAGGGCGCGTTCAGGCGGCAGGCGGACGTTCCACCATGTCGCGGATGCGCCGGCGCAACGCGCGGTCGCGCCGCTGCTCCTCGTTCCAGTCTTCGCGCACGCCGCGCCAGAGCGCCAGCGCCATGAGCAGGATCACCAGCGTGAACGGCAGCGCGAACACGATGGTTGCCGTCTGCACCGCCTTCACGCCGCCGGCCAGCAGCAGGCTGATGGCGATGCCCGAAACCAGCAGGCCCCAGACGATCTTCACCCGGGGCCCCGGGTTTTCGTCGCCGCCGGTGCTCATCATGCCCAGCACCAGCGTGGCCGAGTCCCCGGAGGTCACGAAGAACACCAGCACCAGCACGGTGGCCACGCCCGTCATCAGCCCGCCCAGCGGCAGCTGGTCGAACATGGCAAACAGCGCGGTGGACACATCGGCGTTCACCGCCTCGCTGATCGGCAGGCCCTGCATGATCTGCAGGTGCAGCGCCGTGCCGCCGAACACCGAGAACCACACGAACGCCGCCAGCGTGGGCGCCAGCACCGTGCCCAGGATGAACTCACGGATGGTCCGTCCACGCGAGACGCGCGCGATGAACAGGCCCACAAAAGGCGACCAGCTCACCCACCAGGCCCAATAGAAAACCGTCCAGCCACCCACCCAGCCGCTGTCGCGGAAGGGCGTCATGCGCAGGCTCATGCGCACGAACTCGCTCAGGTAGCTGCCCAGGGTGTTGGTGAAGGTGTCGATGATCGCCACCGTCGGACCCACCACAAACACCGTCAGCGCCAGCAGGCCGGCGACGATCAGGTTGAAGGTGGACAACCACTTGATGCCCCGGGTCACACCGGTCACCGCCGAAGTCAGGAAGAGGACCGTCGTCACCACGATGATGCCCACCTGCGATGCACCGCTCACCGGCAGCCCCATCACCGCGGCCAGGCCACTGTTGATCTGCAACGCGCCCATGCCCAGCGAAGCCGCCACGCCAAACGCCGTGGCAATCACCGCCAGCACATTCACCAGCGGGCCGATCGGTTTCATCAGCGCCCAGGGCAGCGCTTCCACGGCCGTGCTCACCAGCGCCGAGCCGCCCCGCCGGAACTGGAAAAACGCAATCGCCAGCGCCACGATGCTGTACACCGCCCAGGGGTGCAGCCCCCAGTGGAAGAAGCTGTAGCGCATGGCGGCGTTGGCCGCCTCCGGTGTGTTGACCGCAATACCCGGTGGCGGCGCGCCGTAGTGGGAAATCGGCTCGGCAACGCCCCAGAACACCAGGCCGATACCCATGCCTGCGGCAAACAGCATGGCGAACCAGGCGCCGATGGAAAACTCCGGCTCGTCGTCCTCGCCGCCGAGCTTGAGGTCGCCGTAGCGGCTGAACGCGAGGACCAGCGCCAGCACGACCAGGCCCAGCACCACCCACAGGTAGAACCAGCCGAAGTTGCGCGTGATGGCCGCCAGCGCGGTGTCGAACACCCCGCCCAGCGACGCCGGGGCGATCACGCCCCACAGAACAATGGCCAGGATCAAACCGGCCGACACGATGAGTTGCATGAGAGTCCTCCTCCAGGAAAAAGGCTGTCGCAGGCCACGGACAAGGCAACCGGCGCCATGCTGGCGCACAGGCGAATCGCCCAAGCGTGCAGTGGATACCGGTGCAACCGAAGAGACAAGCCAGAAGACGGCGGCGGTCCGGTCCGATGTGTCAGTGTCGCCCGGCCCGCCAGGCCCATGCAGGGCGCTTTGGAGCGGTGGCAGCGGCGCCAGACAAGCGCGCTGAGCCGGGGCTGTCAGCAAGGACCGGCACCACCAGCGCAAGTGGGTGCGCCGGCCATGCCGTCATGAACGAAGGCGACATTGTGCCCGGATGCGCCCCACCGCGTGAGCCTGTGCTCACATACCCAAGTGGCGGGCGCGGAAATGCGCTTCTCCATGCGGTCACAGGCCCCTGGCCATTCGCCGCACCACCACACCGAATCCGTCTCACACCGCATGGGCCCCGGAGGTTTGCACCGGTTGCGTTCTGGACGTTGTCAGGCGCAGGGTGTGAGCCAGCTTTTCTGCTGCTGCGGCGCGCACCCGCCGCGCAGCACACCCTTGAAATCCTTCATCACACAGCGCTGGCACGGCCGCATCGGCTGGCGCACCCTGTTCTGGCGCGACCTGCTGCTCATCGGCACCGGGCTGAACCTGCTCATGACCGGCGTGGCCCTGGCGCTGCTCTCGCAAGACGTTCCCATTCACTGGGTGTTGCTCGCGCACCTGCTGCCGCTGCCCTACAACCTGCTCATCGTGTCCGCCCTCTGGCACGCACTGCGGCGGCCCGCGGTGGTGCTTGGCGTGAGCGTGTTCTGGCTGATTCTCTTCATTGCGGTCTGAGCCAGCCAGCTGGTTCGCAGAACAATGGCCAGTTCGGTGAACACCTGGCGGCGTTGAGGGTGAGGCGGGTCATGGGAGAGCGCGGCTCAGCGCTCGGCCAGCCGCCCCGTCACGTACTTGTGCAGCACGCTGGCAATGAGCGTCTGGTAGGGCATGCCCTGCTCCAGCGCCTTCACCTGAATGTCCTGCAAGTCGCCGGACGACAGGCGGATGTTCACCCGCTTGTCTTTCAAGGCGGTGGCGCGTGCCGCCGCCTTGAACTTCGCCAGTTCGGCCTTGGTGGCCACCGACTTCAGCGCGCCCTTATCGAAAGCGGCCAGCAGCTCGGTTTCGTAAGCATCAGTCTTGGGCATGGGGATCATCCTGTTTCAAATAGTCGCGGGTGGCCTTGCGGCTGGGAATGACGGTTTTGAGGAAATAGTGATCGGCTTGTTCCACAAACGGCACCAGATACGCGTACCCCTCAGACGCCACCACCAGCACCCGCTGGTTCGGGTATTTCGCCGGGTTCGGGTGGGCCAGTATGTCGAGCAGGCCACCAGCCTCCACCGCCACCACCATCTGTTCAAACGAGATGCCCCGTTCGTGCTGCAGCTGCTCGTTTTTCTCCGGTCCCCAGCGAAATGGTTTCATGGCCACGAGTCTAAAACAGTGTGTGCCTTTTGTCACCAATCGAATTCACTGTCCAAGCACCAGATGCCTGTGTGGTCACACACTGTGACCACCTCGCGACGGGCTCACCCCCGCCAGCCGCCGCCCTCTTGCCGCGCGCGGCCCAGGGCTTCGAGGGTGTCGAGGATGCGGGGCAGGCCCTTCTTCCAGGGGCCTTTGCCTTTGAAGCTGGCTTCAATGGCCGGCAGCGGCAGCGGCGCGGGGCTGGCGCCCAGCAGCTGTGCCACGGCGCGCACCTGCTCGGGCAGGGTGGACGGCCAGGGCTGGGTGGTGGCTGTGGCAACAGTCCTGGGTGCGGCTTCCCCGCCTGAGCCTGCGCCGGCATCCGCCTCCACGGTCTCGGCTTCGTCGGCGCGGGCTTCGGCCTCGGCTTGGGTCTCCACACCGGCGATGCCGGCTTGCCCGGGCTGCGGCGCCAGGGCCGCAACGGCGGCCGCGCGCCGCGCCGGGTCCTGGAACTCGGGGCGCAGCCAGCGCACGGTGCCCGCCGCTTCTTCGGCGGCGCGTTTCGCGTTCAGCGCCACCAGCCGTTCCAGCAGGGTTTCCGTCCACGCAGCGCGGGCCGCTTCGTCGCTCCACGGCACGGCGCCCAGGTCGCTCCAGCCGTAGGCCTGCAGCACGGCGGCGTCCAGCTCGTCGTGCAGGCTCTGCAGCACGCTCACCAGGCCCTGCTCGTGCAGCGCCTTGTCTTTGGCCGTGAGCGCTTCGCCGCGGCGCAGTTTGTCGAGCACGTTGTAGAGCCCCGTGAGCGTGACGCTCTCAAACGCCGCCTGCCGCGCCTTGCGGTGCGCGTCCAGCTGTTCGGCGATCTGGCGGATGCGCTCGGCCAGCTCGGGAGTGAGGCCGGTGTCGTCGCTGGGGAAGGGGAAGGTTTCGAAGCAGCGCGACTTGTTGTAAACGGGATCGTTACCCACGCCCATTCGGCCACCGGCAGCCAGCGACCATTCAACATGCACTTGACTTGAGAGAACGCCGAGATTTACCGCATCGTCCGTGGCGATGGCGATGAGCTTGTGATCAGGCAGCACCGACGCATCCAGAAATTGAAACGTGCGGTGCTTGGCGGTTTCGACGGTGGCGATGTAGCGGTGAAGACCCGCTTGCGCAACGCGCATGTCTGCACGGGCTCGCCCATGCAACCACCACCGTTCGCGAAAACCTTGGTCTCGGTTGGCATCCCTTTCGGGCTTCACGTTGTCCACCAAGTGCTGGTACACAGCGGGCGCCCGGTCGCGAAGTTCGTCAGCGCTCCAGCCGTTGGTGTCGATCACATAGACACCACGGGGGGAGCTGGTGAGATCGCGGCCGTTTCGGTAATCGCGGACAAGACGCTGTGCCGTCGCAGCGTCCAGACCCGCACGCAGGCGCTCGGCGGTGTCGGGTTCGACGATGAAACCCGATCCAGCCAACATGGCGCCCATGCTGGTGATGCCCCGCATGGCTTGAAGAACTTTTGCGCCCGCCACATTGGCACCGACACGCAGGTCGGCATGGAGCAGGCCGCGTCGCTCTTCAAGCAGCACCTCGACCTCCTCACTTTCTGTTTCGCGCTCTTCACTCACGGAAAGCAACCGCCCTTCTTCTTCGGCTGCGGTGCCCACACTCATGGCGATGCGCACCGCAGCACCCTGCGCGCTGTCCACCCACGGGTGGTCGGGCACGGCGAAGGCGAGTGTGAGCGGGTTCTTGTTGGCGCCAAGGTGTGACTCGAGCACGCGGCGGTTGAAGGTCTGGCGCAGACTGTTGGTGGTGATGAAGCCGAAACGCCGCGTTGCTCCGGCACGCACGAGCGATGCGGCGTGATCCCACCAGTACATGACGAAGTCGGCGCTGTCCGGCACGTCCTTCCAGGTGTTGCGCAGGGCTTCCACATAGCCATCACCCAGCGCCTCGCGCAGCTTGAGCTTGCCAATAAACGGCGGGTTCCCCACGATGAATTCGGCCGCCGGCCATTCGGCGGGGCGCGGGTTCACGTAAGCCCACTGCGGCACCTGCGCGGCTTCGTCGGGCACGGGTTCGCCCGTCACCGGGTGCGGCTTGAAGCTCACGCCGTCCCAGCGGGTGATCGTTTTACCTTCGGCGTCGAGCGCGGGCTCGGCCCGGTCGTAGGCGAGCACGGCGTCGCGGTTTTCGATGTTGCCGTAGTCGTGCACCACGGGCTCGGCCACGCTGGCGAGGCCGCGGGTGCGCACATGCCATTGCAGCCAGCCGATCCACAACACGAGCTCGGCCAGGGCGGCGGCGCGCTGGTTGAGTTCGATGCCGCGCAGCTGCTGCAGGGTGACGGTTTCGCCTTCGAGGCCGAGGCGGTCCTGAGTTTCACCGAGCGCTTCGAGCTGGTTCATCACCTCGCCTTCGAGGCGCTTCAGGTGTTCCAGCGTCACGTACAGAAAGTTGCCGCTGCCGCAGGCCGGGTCGAGCACGCGGGTGGTGCAGAGCTGGTGGTGGAAACGGCGCAGTTCGGCGCGGGCTTCTTCCAGTTTGGCTTCGCGCTTCTTGCCGTCGAGCTGGTCGGCCTCGCGCGCCAGCACCACGGCGGCGGCCTGGGCGTTGGCCCAGTCGGCGCGCAGCGGCTCCACCACGGTGGGCAACACCAGGCGCTCCACGTAGGCGCGCGGCGTGTAGTGGGCGCCGAGGGCGTGGCGCTCGGTGGGGTCGAGCGCGCGCTCCAGCAGGGTGCCGAAGATGGCGGGCTCCACCTCCTGCCAGTTGGCCCGGGCGGCGCGCAGCAGGCCGTCGATCTGCGCGGTGCTGAGCGGGAGCACGTAGCCGTCCACCCCCGCGCCCTTGAAGAGCTTGCCGTTGAAGCGCAGCACGTCGCGCGCGATGGCGGCGTTGAAGCCGCCCACGTCCATGCCCTGCCAGAACACCTTGAGCATCTGCACCAGGGTGGCGGGCTGTTCGCGGTATGCCTTGAGCAGGTGCACGAAGCTGCCGCTGCCGTCGGCGTGGGCGGGCAGCAGGCCCACGTCTTCGGCAAACATGCTGAAGAGGCAGCGGGTGAGGAAGGCGGCCACGGGCTGGGGCGCGTGGCCGGCGGCCTCCAGGCTCCTGGCCAGCTCGGCCAGCTCGGCGGCCACGGCGCGCGTGACCTTGGCGCTGATGCGCGAAGGGTCGAGGCTGAGCGGGTCGGTCCACAGCGCCTTGAGCCGCGCGCGCACCGCCGGCTGCGCCAGCTGCTCCAGGCGGATGCGGTGGCTGCGCGGATCGGGGAAGGGCGTGTAGGTGGCGCCGGAGCGGGTGAACTCGGCGTAGAGCTCGATCACGTGGCCGACATCGACCACCACCACGAAGGGCGGGCGGCCTTCTGCGGCGGGCAGCGCGCGGGCAGCGCGCGGGCGTAGTTTTCGGCCTGGGTGCGGGCGCGCAGCAGGGCGTCGTCGAAGGCTTTGGTGGTGACGGGCGGGGTGTCGGGGGTCTGCTGCGCCTGCACGCCGGCCGTCTTGCCAAGCTTGAGCTTCTTGCTCTCCCAGACGAAATGGCCGCGTTTGTAGCAGTCCACCCGGCCGGCGCTGGTGGAGCCGTCGCCGTGCTGGAAGGTGATGGGGCGCTCGAACATGTAGCTCTGTTCGGGCGTGGGGTGCGGCGCTTCGACGCCCAGCAGCTCACAGAGCTGGATGACGAAGCTCTGCGAAGTGGACAGCTCGGAAGCGGTGACGCCCTTCCACCGGTGGATGAAGGCCTGGGCGGCGCTGTCGGTGCCAGTGTCGGCGGTGGCGGGGTTCCCTGGGGTGTTTTTGTGCGGCATGGCCCGGATGATAGAAGCCGGGCGGGGGCTGGCCTGGCTGGCTCGGTTTTCCGTCGATGGATAGGATGTGGGCATCGCCATGTCTGGTGTTGCTGCCACGCTGAAACAAACCGACCACTCACACGCGTCATGAACAAGTCAGGCCCTTCCAAACCACGGCTGCCCACCGCCATCTGGGTGCTGGGCTTCGTGAGCCTGCTGATGGACATTTCATCCGAGATGGTGCACAGCCTGCTGCCGCTGTTCATGGTGGGCACGCTGGGCGCGAGCGCCCTGGTGGTCGGGCTGATCGAGGGGCTGGCCGAGGCGACCGCACTGATCGTCAAGGTGTTCTCGGGCGTGCTGAGCGACTGGTGGGGGAAACGCAAGTGGCTCGCGGTGTTCGGCTACGCCCTGGGCGCGCTGACCAAGCCGCTGTTTGCGCTGGCGCCGGGCATCGGCACCGTGCTGACGGCGCGCCTGCTCGACCGCGTGGGCAAGGGCGTGCGCGGCGCACCGCGCGACGCGCTGGTGGCCGACATCGCGCCGCCCGACATGCGCGGCGCAGCCTTCGGCCTGCGTCAGTCGCTCGACACGGTGGGCGCCTTCCTCGGCCCGCTGCTGGCGGTGGGCCTGATGCTGCTGTGGGCCAACGACTTCCGGGCGGTGTTCTGGGTGGCGGTGGTGCCGGGGGTGCTGGCGGTGGCGCTGCTGATGCTGGGCGTGCGCGAGCCCGACCGACCGGCTGGCCTGCGGCGCAGCAACCCGATCCGGCGCGAGAACCTGCGCCGCCTGGGCAGCGCCTACTGGTGGGTGGTGGGCCTGGGCGCGGTGTTCACGCTGGCGCGCTTCAGCGAGGCCTTTCTGGTGCTGCGCGCCGCGCAGAGTGGTGTGCCGGTGGCCCTGGTCCCGCTGGTGATGGTGGCGATGAACCTGGTCTACGCGGCGTCGGCCTACCCCTTTGGCCGCCTGTCCGACCGCATGGACCACCGGACGCTGCTGGCGCTGGGCCTGGCGGTGCTGATCGTGGCCGACCTGGTGCTGGCGGTCAACGCGCACTGGACCACGCTGCTGGCCGGCGTGGCGTTGTGGGGTCTGCACATGGGCATGACGCAGGGCCTGCTGGCGACCATGGTGGCCGACACGGCACCGGCCGATCTGCGCGGCACGGCTTTCGGCTTCTTCAATCTGGTCAGCGGTGTGGCCCTGCTGCTGTCCAGCGCCATCGCCGGCCTGCTGTGGGACCAGCTGGGCGCCTCATTCACCTTCTACGCCGGGGCAGCGTTCAGCGGCCTGGCCTTGCTGGGGCTGGCATTGCGACGGCGCTGAACAGCGCCCCGCTCAGTGGGGGTGCCGGTGGTGCACGTCGGGCGCGTGCGGGTGGCTGTGGTGCAGCGTGCCGTGGTGGTGCGGGTGGCTGTGCGGGCCGACGGGCATGGGGCTGTGGCTGTGCAGGTGGTGGCCATCGTCGTGGGTGTGGGCATGTTCGTGATCCATGGCCTCGTGATCGTGGTCGTGGCCGTGGTCTTCTGCCAGGTGGATCAGCACCCCGGCCACCATGAGCCCGCCGCCCGCGAGCAGCAGCCCGCTGGCCGCGCGCTCGCCCAGCGCGAACGCACCCAGGGCGCCGATGAAGGGCGCGAACGCAAACACCGAACCGGTGCGCGCGGCGCCAAAGCTGCGCTGCGCCAGCAAATAGAAGCGCAGGCTCAGGCCGTAGCCGGTGGCGCCCACGGCGATCAGGGCCAGCGCAGCGGGCAGCGGCGGCAGCGGCTCGCCCCAAACCAGCGCGAGCGCGGTGGTGACGCTGGCGCCCAGCGCGGCTTTGACCAGCACCACCTGCCCCGGGTCGCGCTCGGCCACGCCGCGCGAGAGCGTGTTGTCCACCCCCCAGGCCACGGTGGCCACGGCCACGGCGAGCAGGCCCATCAGTTCGACCTGGCCGGTCAGGCCCTGGTCGATCACCAGCAGCGCGCCGCCGGCCAGCAGCAGTGCCACGGCGGTCTTGACGCGGCCGTCCAGCACCTCGCCGTACCAGCGCCAGGCCAGCACCGCCGTGAACACGGCTTCGAGCGTGAGCAGCAGCGAGGCGCTGGCGCCACTGGTGCGCTGCAGGCCCCAGGCCAGCGCCACCGGGCCGATGACAGCTCCCGCCGCCACCATGGCCAGCAGGCGCGGTGCATCGCTGCGGCGCAGCGGCGCTTCGACCCCCGCGCCCCGGCGCTGGAACAGGGCCACCAGCGCGGCGCCGGCGTAGAGCAGCGCGGCGGTGCTGAACGGGCCGAGGCCCTGACCGAAACGCTGCACCAGCGGCGTGCTCAGGCCAAACAGGGCGGCGGCCAGCAGGGCCAGCGCGCCGCCGCGCAAGACGGGCGACGCGTTTTGCATCACTGCCCGGTGTGGTTGGCGGCGATGAAGTTACCGGGCTGCGAGAAGAAGATATAGAGCGTCTGCTTGGCCGCGTCGGCTACGGCAGGGTTCTTGAACGACACCTTCCACTCTTTGCCTTTCTTGCCGTCCACCAACTCGGCCTTGTCTTGCTTGACGGCTTGCCAGGAGGCGTCGAGCTTGCCAGCCTTGACCAGCGAGGCCTTGCGCTGCGATGCGCAGTCGGTGACCACGGCTTCGGTGGCGGGCTTGGTGCCGTGGAAATGGCAGCTGCTGCCTTCGGCGGCCAGCGCAGCGGGGGCGGCGATGAGGGTGGAGACCAGGGCGGCGGCGATGGCGAGGGATTTCATGGGGAGTCCTTTCGGGGGTTGGATAGAGAGGGCATGAGAATGGGAAAGATCAGAGTCCGTCACGGCTGGTGTCTTGTGTGTTTTCAACATCGAGGTCTTCGTGGGCGTGGCGGTGTTCGGCGGCGGGGAAACGGAAGCTGTCGGGCGCCACGTCGTGCTGGTAGCCGTGCAGCTGCATGAACAACAGGTAGACACCAGCGTAGAGCAGCCCCAGGTTGGCCATGTAGGCAAAGCGCTTGAACGACGGACGGTGCCGCCACAGCGAGAGCGCGCCCACCATCACCACCAGCGCGGCGATCTGGCCCAGCTCAACGCCCACGTTGAAGCTGAGGATGCGCCCGAGCATGGCCATCGGGTCGTCGCCCAGCGGCAGCTGCTGCAACCGGGTGGACAGGCCAAAGCCGTGCAGCAGACCGAAGCCGAACACCATCCACAGCAGGTTGGGCGAGGCCATCTGGAAGTGCTTCTGGAAGCCGCCGTTGTTGTCGAAAGCCTTGTACATGACGCTGACGGCGATGATGGCGTCGATGAGGTAGTAGTTCCAGGTGATCTTGAAGTAGGTGGCAAAGATCAGGGTGATGCAATGCCCCAGTGTGAAGATCGAGACGAACTTGACCACGTCTTTGAACGAGGCCAGGAAGAACACCACACCGAAAAGGAACAGCAGGTGGTCGTAGCCGGTGAGCATGTGGCTGGCGCCCAGGCCCACGTACTGGAGGTAACCGCCGTCGAGCATGCGCTGTCGGTCGGCGTCTGAAATGCCGTGGGCCAGGGCGGCCAGCGGCGCGAGGGCGAGCGACAGCCAGATGGCCGCGCTTCGCAAGCGGGAAACATGCATGGAAAAATCCTGTGGGTCTGATGGAGAAGCCGGCCGCAGTGCCTGCGGAACGGGCCACCTCGCGCAAGCAGCGCCGCGCGCGGCTGGGCGCCACGCAGGCGCCCGGGAAACATCAGACGAGGGACCTGGGAGGCCGCAGCCAGCTGTCGGGATCGGCCGAGGGTGGCTGGACCGGCGTCCATGCCCGGGGAGCGCTGCGCGGCAGCGTTGGCACAGGCAGCGCCGCCGCCACGGGCAGGCCCTGGAACTGCACGCCCTCGCTGGCGTGCGAGTGGTGGGGACCGTGGTCGTCGCCGCTGGGCGCGTCGTCCATCATCAGCGTGGGGTCGAGGTCGTGGCCCAGCGCCCCGTGTGGGTCGAGGTGCTGGTGGTGACCATGGTCAATCGCATGGGCCACCTCGTGCGCCAGCCGCTCGGCCTGGCCGGCCCGCTGGGCGGGCAGCGCCCACACCACGGACTGCAGCAGCAGACCGAACAACAGGACCCAGGTGGTGAGGACGGATTTCACAAGGGCGGATTCTATCGACGCATACCCGATCTGGCGCCCGGCAAGGCGATCAAAACCAACCCATTTCTATAATCGCCCCATGTTGCGCCGGCTCCTCATCGCCTTGTTTGCTCTGCATTTCCTGCTGAGCCTGGGCGGTTTTACGCTTCACATGCCCTCGCCGGCGCTCACCGAGTCCGCGCTGACGGCCGACGCGGACGGGCTGAACTCCAGCATCCAGCACGGCCTGACCGACGACGCCCCCGACGTGCCCGACGGCCCGGCGCGTGTCATGCCGGTCATCAGGCTGTCCCTCGCGCCGCTGCCGGCGACACCCTGGGTTTTCAGGACCCGGGACGACCCACTCCCCGTGGGTCTGGACCGACCTCCCCAGCGCACCACGCGCGCCTGACCTCAGGCGCGGCGCCCGCCCGCCTGCCTGCCATCCCCTTTGCCTCCCGGCCCGCTTCTGTGCGGGCGCCTCCCTTTGGACCCCGTTCCCACCATGGAAATCGCCTTACTGTTCGCGCTCATCTTGCTCAATGGCCTGTTCGCCATGTCCGAGATCGCGCTGGTCACCGCCCGCAAAGTGCGCCTGCAAAAACTCATCGACGAAGGCGACCGCTCTGCAGCCGCCGCCGTCAAGCTGGGCGAAGATCCCACGCGATTCCTCTCCACCATCCAGATCGGCATCACCTCCATCGGCGTGCTCAACGGCATCGTGGGCGAGGCCGCGCTGGCCGCGCCGCTGGCCGTCTGGATGGTGACTGTGGGCGTGCCCGGGCAATACAGCCAGCTCGCCGCCACCGGCCTGGTCGTGGTGCTCATCACCTACTTCTCCATCGTGGTGGGTGAACTCGTGCCCAAGCGCATCGGCCAGTCCAACCCCGAGCTGCTCGCACGCCTCGTGGCGCGCCCCATCAACTGGCTGGCCATGGCGACCAAACCCTTCGTGGTGCTGCTCTCGCTCTCCACCAAAGGTCTGTTGCGCGTGCTCGGCATCCAGCAGGGCAACGCCAACGCCGTGACCGAGGAAGAGATCCACGCCATGCTCGCAGAGGGCACGAGCGCGGGCGTGATCGAGTCGCACGAACACACCATGGTGCGCAACGTGTTCCGGCTCGACGACCGGCAGATCGGATCCCTCATGGTGCCGCGCAGCGATGTCGTCGCGCTCGACCTGGAGCAGAGCTTTGAGGTCAACATGGCACGCGTCGAAGCCTCCGACCATGCGCGCTTTCCTGTGGTCCACGGCGGACTCAACAACGTGGCGGGGGTGGTCAACGCCCGCAAGTGGCTCTCGCAGGCGCTGCGCGGCAGTGATCGCGAACTGGCCACCCAGCCCATGGAAGAGCCGCTGTATGTACCCGAAACCATCACCGGCATGGAGCTGCTCGGCAACTTCCGTCAGTCGGGCGGGCAGATGGCGTTCGTCATCGACGAATATGGCGAAGTCCAGGGCATCGTGACGCTGCAAGACCTGATCGAGGCCATCACCGGCGAATTCAGCCCGCGCGACCCGGAAACCTCCTGGGCGATGCAGCGCGACGACGGCTCCTGGCTGCTCGACGGCCACATCCCCGTGCCCGAACTCAAGGACCGCCTGGCGCTGGACTCGGTGCCCGACGAAGAGCGTGGCCGCTACCACACGCTCAGCGGACTCATGATGCTGCTGACCGGTCGCCTGCCCAAGGAAGGCGACAAAGTCGAATGGGAAGAGTGGCGCTTCGAAATCGTGGACATGGACGGCCGCACCATCGACAAGGTGCTCGCCACCCACCTGGACCCGAACGCGCCTGAAAGCACCGACGAGGTGACCACCCCATGACCACGCGACGACCCTTCGCGCTCGCCGCCGCGGCGGCTGCGTGGCTCACCCTGAGCGCCTGCTCCGACGGCTATTTCGGCAAAGGCGACACGCTGCACCTGGAATACGGCATGAGCCAGCAGGCCACTCTGGAAGCCATGAACCAGATCGGACGCGGCAAGTATCTGGAAGCCCATGCCCGCTTCGCGCTGCTGGACGGTTGCATGCTGGAAGTGCACGCTCAAGGCCAGTTCGATGGCAAGGACTCCCGGGCCATCCTGCTGCCGGGCACCGAAGCCGCTCTGGAGAAGCCCCCTGGCGGCGAAACCTACAGCGTGAAGCTGAACAGCGCCACACCCGGCAGCCCCGATCACACCGTACTCAGGAGCGCACCCTGGGCCGAGGCCACCCAGATGAAATGGCTGCTCGACTACGTGCGGCGCTTCTGCTGACCACCCAGCGGCCAGCCCATTGAGCAGCTTTGTCACGCAGCGCTGGCGCGGCCGCATCGGCTGGCGCCGTCCTCTTGCCGCACGCGGCCCAAGACTTGGAGGCGCCCTCAGCGCCCCAGTTTGTGCGACCCCCATTGCTCCTGCTGGCGCTGGTCGTCGGCGGCTTCGGCTTCGATGCTGTCCTGGGGCAGCTGCTTGAGGCAGTCGGCCAGGGCCTGGGGGTCCAGCTTTTCAGGCTCGGTTTCTTCCGCTGGCGGGCCTTGCGGCGAGCGGCCGTCCCACACGAAGCGGTTGCCGCGCGGCGGCGGGTCGGGCAGGCAGTCGTTCTTGTAGAGCGGCGGCGACTCGGCGGTCCAGGCGTTGAAGACGATGGTCTTTTCAAAAATCAGGGGCTTGCCATTGGGCGTGGGCGGCAGCGGCGGCATCTGCCCGATGGCGGTGCGGGCGCGTTGTTCGATCTCTGCGGAGGTGGTCCACAGGGTGTCCAGCCGGGCCAGGGTTCCGCTGGGTGCGATCTCGATGCGGAAGCGCACGATGCCTTGCTCGGGGCCCTCGTGGGCGGTGCCCATCTGGCTGCGGACCTGTTGCCCCCAGTTGTGGCGGTAGCGCTTGCTGTTCTTGAGGGTGTAGGTGGCGGCCAGGGCCCATTCCTCGGCCGTGGGGGCCGGCGGCGCGTCCATGAAGGCCCGGGCGGGCGGGGGCGTGGCGGACTCGGGCTCGGGCTCGCGGGGCGTGGGCCGGTCGGGCTTGAGGAGGGGCGCCGGGGGCGGGGTGCTGACCGGCGGCGCAGGGGGCGGCTCGGCGGGCTGGATGTCTGCCAGGAAAACGACCGCTTCCTTGGGCGGCGCGCGATCCCGCACGGTCTGGTTGGAGGCCTGGATGATCAGCCCCACGGCGGCGAGGTGCAACGCCACCGACAGGCCCACGGCCCAGCGGCGGTGCTTGTGCGGGTGGGCGGGAGGGCCTTCAGAGCGGGTCAAGACGCACCTCGACCGCGCGCGATGGGTCAGCGAGGCGGGCCGCCGCCTGGCGATAGCGATCATTGTCGGCGAGCGCTTCCATCATGGCTTCGAACCCGGTGGGGCGGTGCGCTGGATCGCGGCGGCGGGTGCAGCGGCTTCGCCCCACCCGACCGGAGATGCCCACCGCCATCTGGGCTTCGTGAGCTTGCTGATGGACATTTCGTCCGAGATGGTGCACAGCCTGCTGCCGCTGTTCATGGTGGGCACACTGGGCGCGAGCGCCCTGGTGGTGGGTCTGATCGAGGGGCCGGCGCTGCGGCGGCGCTGAACGGTCAGACCGGGGTTTCGCTGTCTTCTTCGGCGGCTTGCGGCGCGGCGCCGCTGGGGATGAATCCCTCGCCGTGGCTGGCGAGGTAGTCGCGGATCAGTCGCCGCACGACCTGCGACGGGGTCACGTCCTGACGCGCACACAGGCTTTCGAAGGCTTTCTTCTTGGCGGGGTCGATCAGGACGGTGAGGCGGGCGGTTTTGAGCTCCATGTGTGCATTCTATGTAAATTGGATGTGCATGTATCCGGGGGCCGCCATCAGTAGCGCCCCATCCAGCGGCGGTCGAACGGTGATTCGGGCAGGGCTTCTTGCGGCGGGGCCGCTGCCTTGGGCGCCGTGTTGCCCGGTTGTACAGCCACCGGGACGGTCTCTTGAGCGGCTTGTCCGACCATGAACGAACGCCCCTCAAGTTCGGGATCGAGCACCAGCAGCACCTCACCAAAGTGAGGAAAGAGCACCCCGGCGAGCGACGAAGCGGCGGGCGATACCTCGCGCTGGGCAATGAGGTTGGCGGACTTCAGCGCATACCAGAGGCGCAGGTTGACGCGGACACAGCGCGGGTGCGTGGCGCGCAGGCTTCGTTCCAGGGCGGACAGCGACATGGTGGTGGACCTCTCTTCACACACGGTGGGGACGGGGACGTTCTGGCGTGTGCCGCTCGTGCGTCGAACGCTGCACACGGGATACTATGATCATCATATGATAATAATATGCACATTGAAAACGTACTATGGTCACATCATAGATGTGTCAAAAGCACATTGACCGGCTATCACCATGATTCAACACCTCACGCACAAGGTGCGCACCCGACGAGCGAACCGCCAGTTGGGCGGCTTGCTGGCGATCCCGCGCCACACCGCCCACCAGACGGGCGTGGTCACCGATCTGGGCATCAGCTTCCGGCCGATGGGAGAGGCCAGGGCCTGGTGGGTGGTGACGGCCTGGCTGGAGGACGGCTTTGTGCGCTGGTCGTCGCCCTGTCTGGACGAGAGCCATGAACACGCTGACATGCGGGCTTTTGAACGCCGGTTTGGCGACTGCGCCTGCACCCTGCCCGCGTTCATGCGCGCCATGAACTGGCTGGACGCCGTGTGTTTCGGTGCGGCCGATCTCGAATCGGTCCAGCGCGCCTGTGAGACCAACCCGGAATACGGCCTGATCTGCGAGGACGCGACGCGCCTTGAAGAAGCCCTGCTCAGGCCAGAAAGATCGCATGACCTTTGAGCACGAAACCACGTTCCGGCAGGCTGCTGTCAAAGCAGGCCTGACTTTGCGACATGTCCGGATCGAACACGAACGCTTTGAACGCGCACTGCGCTTCGGTGCAACCGATGTGCAAAGCGCGATGGACCTGCGCGCCCCCGACCGCCTGGTGCTGAACTACACGCGCCTGATGATGGGGTTCGTGCTGTTTCAGCCCCGTGCACGCCACATGCTGATGATCGGGCTGGGTGGGGGATCGCTGCCCAAGTTCTGCCACCGGCACTTTCCCGGCACCGACATCACGGTGGTCGAGATCGATCCGCGGGTGATGGCGCTGCGCGACCAGTTCGAGGTGCCGCCAGATCAGCAAGACTTCCGGGTGGTGCAGGCCGATGGTGCGGACTTCGTTGCTGCAATGGACGACGCGAGCTACGACGTCATCATGGTCGACGGGTTCAATGCCGATGACATGTCCCCGTCTCTGGGCACCCAGAACTTCTACGGCCATTGCGCGCGGCTGCTCACCACCGGGGGCGTCCTGGTCTGCAACCTGCATGAACTCGATCTGTATTTCGGCGCCTACCTGGAGCGCATAACCTTGAGCTTCAACGGAGAAACAGTGGCGGTGGCAGCGCGCGAGGGCGGCAACAGCATCGCGTTTGCGCGCAAGGGCATGGCCCTCTCCGCCCGCATGCCCAAGCACCTGCGATGTCCGTCGGGCATGTCGGAGCAGGCCTGGGCCGGCATCGAGGCCGAAGTGCACGACGTGTTGCGGGAGACGAAAAACCCGCTGGAGGCCTTTTGATCACCATCCTTGAAGCCAAGCGCTCAGGGCAGTTTGGCAAAGGTCGCCTGCTGCCCAACATCGGTGCAGACGCTGCCATCTTCGAAGCGGCCCACGGTTCAGCGCCCGACATCGCTGGCCAGGGGATCGCCAACCCCACAGCCCTGCCGCTGGCAGCCGCGATGGTGCTGGAGACCAGGTCAAACTCACGGAACAGGCCACGCACCGGCGTCAGGCGCTCGGTGCGACGCTGAACGTCGACACCATCCAGACAGGCGATCTGGGTGGCAAGGCCAGCACGGCGGAATTCACCAAGGCTTTGGTCAGCCGCATCGCGAACGGCTGAGCCAGTGAGGTGTTCAGCCGTTGCCCAGAGGGGCACATGGGCCGGATAGCAGCCAGAGGCCACCTCTCAGTGCCCATGTCGGTGGTGCACGTCGGGCGCGTGCGGGTGGCTGTGCTGCAGCGTGCCGTGGTGGTGCGGCATGGCCCGGATGGTAGACGCCGGGCATCGTCGGATTCTTCGCTTGAATATAAGTAATTACTCAATTACATTAATGACCCATGTCCACCAAACAACCCACGCAAACCCGCCAGGCCGAGCTGGTGGCCGCGGCGCTGGCGCTGGCCGCCGAGCGCAGCCCGGCCGAGGTGACCACCGGCGCGCTGGCGCAGGCGGTGGGTATCACGCAGGGCGCGGTGTTCCGCCATTTCGAGAGCAAGGAAGCGATCTGGCTGGCGGTGATCGACTTCGCCCACCAGGAGCTGCTGGCCCGCCTGCACGCGGCGGCGGCCGGGCAGCCGCTGGCGGCGCTGCGCGCGGTGTTCATGGCGCACGTGGATTTCGTGGTGGAGCAGCCGGGCGTGCCGCGGGTGATTTTTCAGGAGCTGCAGCACCCCGAGGACACGCCGCTGAAGGCGCGCGTGCGCGGGCTGATGCAGGCCTACCGCACGCTGCTCACCGGCCTGCTGCAACGGGCACAGGCGGCGCGGCTGCTGGCGCCGGGCACCGACCTGCAGGCGGCGGCGGTGCTGTTCATCGGCTCGGTGCAGGGGCTGGTGATGCAGTCGCTGCTGAGCGGCCAGGTGGGCGCGATGCGCGCGCTGGCGCCCGCCGTGTTTGACCTTTTTCAACAAGCGATTGCCGCGCCGACCGCAAAGGCCCGGCGCACCCAGGAGACCCCCGCATGAAGATGAACCCCCAAAACTCGCGCCGCCTGCTGCTGGGCGGGATGGCGCTGGCGCTGGTGGCCGCGCTGGCCTATGTGGCGCTGCGCACCGGGCCGCTGGCGCCGGTGAAGGTGCAGGTGGCCGAGGTGAAGAAGGGCAGCGTGAGCCCGGCCATTTTTGGCATCGGCCAGGTGGAGGCGCGGCGCAGCTGGATGGTGGGGCCGACGGTGGCCGGGCGCGTGCTGGGCGTGCAGGTGGACGTGGGCGAGGCGGTGCAACCCGGCCAGGCACTCGCCGAGATGGACCCGGTGGACCTGGACCAGCGGCTGGCGGCGCTGGACGCCTCGCTGGCCCGGGCACAGAGCACGCAGCAGGCGGCGGGCGCGCAGGTGAATGACGCACAGGCGCGGCGCGCGCTCGCAGCGGCGAACCTGAAACGCAACCAGGACCTGGCGAACCAGAACTTCATCAGTGCGGGCGCGCTGGAGGCGCGGGCACAGGAGGTGGCCTCGGCCAACGCGGGTGTGGCGGCGGCGCAGGCCAACCTGGGCGGCAGCGCGATGGACATCGCGCGGCTGCGCGCCGAACGCGCGGCGCTGGCGCAGCAGCGTGGCAACCTGAAACTGGTGGCGCCTGCCGCGGCGGTGGTGACCGCGCGCGACGCCGAGGCCGGCACCACGGTGGTGGCGGGCCAGGCGGTGCTGCGGCTGATGGACCCGGCCAGCCTGTGGGTGAAGCTGCGGGTGGACCAGGGCCGATCGGCCGGGCTGGCGCCGGGGCTGGTGGCGCGCATCGCCCTGCGTTCGCGCCCGGGCGAAACGCTGGCCGGCAAGGTGGCGCGCGTGGAAGCGCTGGCCGACAGCGTGACCGAAGAACGGCTGGCGATGGTGGCGTTTGACGCACTGCCCAGCGGCGTTTCTGTGGGGGAGATGGCGGAAGTGACCTTGCAGTTACCGGCTACGGCCGAGCGTCTGTTGCTGCCGAACGCGGCGGTGGTGCAGCACGAAGGGACAACCGGCGTCTGGCGCCTGAAGGACGGCGGGCTGGAGTTTGCTCCGGTGACGCTGGGCGTGCAGGGGCTGGACGGAACGGTGCAGGCGCTGGAAGGATTGAGTGAAGGCGACACCGTGGTGCTGTACAGCCAGAGCGCGCTCAAACCCGACGCGCGCATCGCGGTGGTGGAGCAGCTGGTGCCGGCGGGAGGCGCGAAGTGATCAGCCTGGCCGGGCGCGACATCCTGCACGGCTGGAGCAAGTACGTGCTGACCGGGCTGGGCCTGGGGCTGCTGATCGGCGTGACGCTGACGATGGCGGGCGTGTACCGCGGCATGGTGGACGACGCGCACGCGCTGCTGAGCAACAGCCGCGCCGACCTGTGGGTGGTGCAGAAGGACACGCAGGGGCCGTACGCCGAGTCGTCGAGCATCAAGGACGACGTGGTGCGCAGCGTGCGCGGCATGCCCGGCGTGGCGGCCGCGGCCAACGTGGCCTACCTCACCATGCAGGTGCAGAAAGACGGACAGGACAACCGGGTGATGGTGGTGGGCATGGAGCCCGGCATGCCGGGTGCACCCGGCTACCTGGTGGCCGGACGCCACCCCACGCGCAGCCACTACGAGGCGGTGGCCGACGTGAAGACCGGCTTCCAGCTGGGCGAGACGGTGCGCATCCGCCGCCACGACTACGCGGTGGTGGGGCTGACGCGGCGCATGGTGTCGTCGGGAGGCGACCCGATGCTGTTCGTGCCGCTGAAGGACGCGCAGGAAACCCAGTTCCTGAAAGACAACGACGCCATCGTCAACGACCGCGCGCGCACCGCGGCCAACCCGGCCTTCAACCGGCCGGGCAGCCCCGGCCTGCTGGAGGCGGTGCAGAACCTGCAGACCAGCAGCCGCAGCGTGAACGCGGTGCTGGTGCAGATCGCGCCGGGCTTCACGCCCGAGCAGGTGGCCGAGCCGATACGGCGCTGGAAGCACCTGAGCGTGTACACACGCGACGGCATGGAAGACATCCTGGTGGTGAAGCTGATCGCCAACTCGGCGAAACAGATCGGCATGTTTCTGGTCATCCTCGCCATCGTCAGCGCGGCCATCGTGGCTTTCATCATCTACACCATGACCATGGGCAAGCTGCGCGAGATCGCGGTGCTCAAGCTCATCGGCACGCGCGACCGCACCATCGCCGTCATGATCCTGCAGCAGGCGCTGGGCCTGGGGCTGATCGGCTTTGCCGTGGGCAAGGTGGCGGCCACGGTGTGGGGGCCGGCGTTCCCGAAATATGTGCTGCTGCTGCCCGGCGACGCGGTCACCGGCCTGGTGGTGACGCTGGTGATCTGCGCGCTGGCGAGCACGCTGGCGATCCGCGTCGCGCTCAAGGTGGATCCGGGCGAGGCGATCGGATGAACCCCATGAACACACCCCAACCCGGCGGCATCCTCATCGAAGGCCTGCGCAAGGTCTACGGCCACGGCGACACGGCCGTGGAAGCGCTCAAACACGTCAACATGCAGGTGAGCCCCGGCGAGGTGGTCGGCCTGGTCGGTCCCTCGGGCTCGGGCAAGAGCACGCTGCTGAAATGCCTGGGCGCGATCATCGAGCCCACCTCGGGGCGCATGACGCTGGGCAAGGATGTGATCTACGACAACGGCTGGAAGGTGAAGGACCTGCGCGCGCTGCGGCGCGACCGCATCGGCTTCGTGTTCCAGGCGCCCTACCTGATTCCCTTCCTGGACGTGACCGACAACGTGGCCTTGCTGCCCATGCTGGCGGGCATGCCCAATGCGAAGGCACGGGAACGCGCGCTGGAGCTGCTCACCGCGCTGGACGTGTCGCACCGCGCCAGGGCCGAGCCTTCGCAGCTCTCGGGCGGCGAGCAGCAGCGCGTGTCGATCGCGCGCGCGCTGGCCAACAAGCCGCCGGTGATCCTGGCCGACGAGCCCACCGCGCCGCTGGACAGCGAGCGCGCGCTGGGCGTGATGCGCATCCTGAACCAGATGGCGCAACACGCGCAGACCGCGATCATCGTGGTGACGCACGACGAGAAGATCATCCCGACCTTCAAGCGGATCTACCACATCCGCGACGGTCAGACGGTGGAAGAAGCCGGTGAAGGGCTCAGCCTGTAAGGCTTCACGGTCGTTCCACCCCCTGCGGGCTCAGGGGAAAACCACATCACCCATATGGGCTACCCGTCATCACCCTTTGCGGTGATAGACGGGCCGTGCGTCCTCTTGAAGAATCAACCTCCATGCGGTGCGTGAGCGCCATCAAAAAACACTGGAGACAACGATGGAATTCAACAAGGAATTTGACGCCTCGGGCCTGGCCTGCCCCATGCCGATCGTCAAGACCAAGAAGGCGCTGGCCGACATGGCCAGCGGACAGATCCTGCGCGTGGTGGCGACCGACCCCGGCTCGGTGTGCGACATGGCCGCGTTTGCCGAGGCGACGGGCAACGCCCTGCTGGAACAGAGCAGCGAGAACAGCAAGTTCGTGTTCTACCTGAAGAAGGCCTGAAGCCCCTCTCGCCTTTTCCCCTCGCAGGAGACACGCAACGTGGCAAGCAAAAAAATGGCGTTGATCGCCACCAAGGGCACGCTGGACATGGCCTACCCGCCGTTCATCCTGGCGTCCACCGCGGCCTCGCTGGGCTGGGATGTCCAGATCTTCTTCACCTTCTACGGCCTGCAGCTGCTGCGCAAGAGCCTCGACGGCGTGCAGATCAGCCCGCTGGCGAACCCGGCCATGCCGATGCCCGTGCCCATGCCGGTGATGGTGCAGATGCTGCCGGGCATGGAAGCGATGGCCACGATGATGATGAAGAAGAAGATGAAGTCCAAGGGCGTGGCCTCGCTGCAGGAACTGCGCGACGTCTGCCTGGAACTGGAGGTCAAGTTCGTCGCCTGCCAGATGACCGTGGACCTGTTCGAGTTCGAGACCAGCGAATTCATCAAGGACGTCGAATACGGCGGCGCCGCGACCTTCATGAAGTTCGCCGGCGAATCGGACGTCTGCCTGTTCATCTGACCCCGGAGCCCTGCACATGAGCGAAGGAATGAACCCGTCGATGCTTGTGGTCTGGGGTGGTTTTGTCCTGGCCTTCATCTTCGGCGCCGTGGCCAACAAGACCAACTTCTGCACCATGGGCGCGATCTCGGACGTGGTCAACATGGAGCACTGGGGCCGCATGCGCATGTGGCTGCTGACCATCGCCGTGGCGGTGATCGGGGCCAACCTGCTCTATTACTTCGGCCTGATCGACCTGTCCAGGTCGGTTTACCAGCGGCCGGTGCTGCCCTGGTTGTCGTTGCTGCTGGGCGGCACCCTGTTCGGCGTGGGCATGACCATCGCCGCCGGCTGCACCAACAAGAACCTGGTGCGCGTGGGCGGTGGCAGCCTGCGATCGGTGGTGGTGCTGACGGTTCTGGCGATCTCGGCCTACATGACACTCAAGGGCCTGTTTGGCCAGTGGCGCGCCAGCTACCTGGACCCGGTCTCGGTGGACCTGTCGCAGTGGGGCTTCAGCGCCCAGGGCCTGCCGCAGGTGCTGGCCAGGCTGACCGGCCTGCCGGACAAGACGGTGCTGCTGATCACGCTGAGCGTGGTGGGGCTGGGCCTGCTGGCGTTCGTGTTCAAGGACAAGCGCTTCCGCGCCAACCTGTCCCACGTGTTCGGCTCGGTGGTGCTGGGTCTGGTGGTCGTGGCCGCCTGGTACCTGACCGGCCATCTCGGCTACGGCGAAGATCCCGAGACGCTCGAAACGGTGTACTTCGCCACCAACACCCGCACGCTGGAATCCATGAGCTTCGTCGCACCAGTGGCCTACAACCTGGAAATGCTCATGATGTGGACCGACAAGTCGCTGCGCATGACCTTCGGCATCGCGTCGGCCATCGGCGTGGTGCTCGGCTCCTTCGCCTACGCCATCAGCACGCGGCAGTTCCGCTGGGAAGGCTTTGCCTCGATGGAGGATCTGCGCACCCAGCTCATCGGCGCGGTGCTGATGGGCTTTGGCGGGGTCACAGCGATGGGCTGCACGATCGGCCAGGGCCTGTCGGGCGTGTCCACCCTGGCGATCGGCTCCTTCATCGCCCTGACGGGCATTGTGGGCGGGGCGGTGGCCACGATGAAGTGGCAACAGCGCTGACACCCGGTCCCGTCCTCCGCCCTTGCTGAAGCCCTATTCTTCGCCCGTCGGGCCGGCTTCGCGCACCTGGCACAGCAGGTCTTCGGCCTGCAGTTCGTTCTCGGCAAAGATCACTTTCACCTTGTCGGTGCTGCCCGGTGGCAGCGCGGCACGCAGCGTCTTGGCCTGGCTGGACGCTGCGGCAAACGCCCCGTGTTCCTCCAGCTTGTCGAGCTGACCAAAGGGTTTGACGCGGTAGATGTAGTACGGCACGGAGGTTCCTCGGGATGGGTGGTTTTCAGATGTAGCGTTTGCTGGCCTGGCGCCGCCCGGGCAGCGCCTTCTGGATGACCACGCCCCGCACGGCCGACAGATCGGCGAGCGGCCGGTCGGCGAAGGCCGGGTTCAGCGCGTGCAGCGTCCAGCCGTTCGCCTGCTGGCAGAGCTGGCGGAAGATCCATTCACCGGCGTGCTGGGCCAGCACGAAGCTGCCGTCGCGCACCAGGCCCTCGGGTTCGATGAGGATGATCTCGCCCTCCAGGAACTCGGGCTCCATGCTGGTGCCAAGCACGCGCAGGGCAAAGGCTTCACTTCCGCTGCAGGCGGACTCACCAGGCATGGCATCGAGTTGGACCGTCACGCCATTTCCCCCACCGGCTCGGTCAGCATCAGGGTGTGGATCTGCGCCGCCGGCACACCCGCGGCCCGCAGTTCGGCGTCGAGCGCCTCCACGAAAGCCGCCGGTCCGGCGAGGTAGAAATCGCAGTCGATTTCGAACAGGTCGGCGCGCATGGCACGCGCGAGCTGCAGCGCGCCAAAGGTCACGTCGGGATCGGCCAGCAGTTCGTACTCGAACAGGTCCAGCGCCTCCGACCAGGCCCGGCACTGGTTGGCGAGGAAGTGGCCGTCCGGCCGGGTGGCGAGCCAGAAGAGCGAGAGCGAAGGTGCGCTGTCGAGCGACAAGGCATGTTCGATCAGGCTCTTGACCGGGGCAAAACCGGTGTCGCAGGCGGCGAAGACCAGCGGCCGGGCGCTGTCGGCCAGCACGAAGTCACCCACAGGCCCCCACACCGTGACGTTGTCGCCGGCCTGGATGCCATCGGAAAACAGCTGGCGGGCAAAAGGGTCCCGCGCATGGCGCTCGACGAAGAAGTGCAGGTTGCGGTCGTCGCACGGGCAGCTGGCGATGGGGTACAGGGCGTGCACGTCGCTGCCGTCGGGGCGGTTCAGGCCCAGCGTGACCGACTGACCGGCCAGGAAGCGCAGGCGGTGGCTGCGCGGCGTCTGCAGGTGCAGCAGCCGCGTGCCCGGCGCGAGTTGCGTGACGGCGCGAACGGTGGTCACGATCTGCTGCTGCGGAATGTCCTGCGGGCCACGGGCCTCCAGCAGTTCCAGCGTCAGCTCGCTGCTGGCCGCGGTGTGCGCGCACGCCAGCGTGTAGCCCTGGGCCCGCTCAGCCTCGGACAGCGGGTAGTCGCAGGGCTGGGTGCGTACCACCTCGCCCGAAATCACGCGCACCTTGCACATGCCGCAGGTGCCGTTTCCGCAACCGTAGTTGAGCTTGAGTCCGGCGCGCAGGCCGGCCTGCAACAGGGTGTCGTGCCCCTCGACACAGAACTGGTGTCCGCTGGGGCGCACCGTCACCTGGGCTGTCATGACTTTGAGCATGTCGTCCATCACCGTGAGCAGGTCGGCCTGTTCGGTCGCGAGCGCCTGCGTCAGACCCTGGTCGACAAAATCCTGCAGTTCGGACAGCGCCAGCGGCGTGGCGCCGTTGTCTTGCAGGGCATGGATGCGCGTCTGCAGCGCAATCACCAGCGCGTGGTAACGCTGCAGCAAACGCCGCACATCGGCCAGCTCCTGCGTCTGGTGGAAGAGCCGCTGCGCGAGCACCTCCTGGCTGGGCAGCAGCCGCTCGCGCAGGCGCTTGCCGAAGGCCTCGTCGCGGATGTGGGCCACCCGCTCCAGCAGGCCGGTTTCTTCGAACTGCACGCCGGGGTACAGCCGCAGCAGCTCGTCGGTGGTGACCAGCCCGTCGTTGAGCACCAGCGCGCCGTTGCGCACCTGCTGCTGCAGCACGCCACGGGGCACGCCGACCAGCTGGGCGGCGCGCCAGATCGTCAGCCAGTGGCTCATCGGAACACCTCGCCCAACGGGCCACGGTGCGCGCTGGCGTGGGAGCGGCCCGGCGCTGCGCTCACAACTGCAGCTCCGGCTGGGCCGCCTGCAGCGCGTGGCGATGCGGCGCTGGCGGTGCGCCGACACGGTCGAGGTAACGCGCCCGGTACAGCAGGCGCGGCCGCTGCGGGTCGTCGGTGAAGGCACTGCGATCGTGCGGCACGTTGTTGCAGACGACGCCCATGCCGGGCTGCAGTTGTACGTGAAAAATCCAGGGCACGTCGCTGGACAGCAGCTGCTCCAGAAAAGCGACCGCCGCACGCGTGTCGGGGTCGTCCTTCCAGGCGATGCTGCGCGTGCGCGCGGTGTAGCGCATGTGCAGCGCGTGCTCACCGTCAAGGCCCGTCAACACGCTGAACACCGGGCCGCTCTGGGCGGGGCGGGCCACACCGTTGTCGTCCGCCCGCTCGGGAATGGTCATGGCGTCGGGCGCCATGAGTGCGCGCACCCACGCGGGGTTGGCGTCGCGCAGCGCGATGTAGACCCGGTGATGGTCGACCAGCCCGCTGACACCGCCCTCGCCCGCCGCGCGCACGCAGTGCAGGACCATGCCCTCGATGCGGCGCGACTGCGGGTGGTAGTAGCCGTCGGTGTGCCAGCGGATGGGTTTGTCGGTGTAGGGGATGAAGTCGGCGCGGGCGCCAGGCCGCTGCGTCGACACTGCTATCGGCGAGATGCCGTCTTCGTCGGCCAGCCAGTTGGCGTCGAGCCGCTGCAGGCCCAGCTGTGCCCCGAGCAGGCGCGGCACCGCCTTGTCTTCTTCGACGACCGGGCTGCGGTAGACCACCATGTTGGCGCGCGCGCAGGTGTGCAGCAGGGCGGCGCGTTCGTCGGCGCTCAGGTGCCGCGGATCGGCCACGTCCACGATCAGGTCTTCCGCACGCACCGGCTGGGTGGCCAGCTTGGTGGCCCGCCACTGCGCGTACGCCTGCGGTTGGTCGAGGTCGAACGGGCTGGGGGAGGTGGCTGTCATGTCTAGTCTCCGCTCATGGAGGCGCGGCGTTTCGGTCGCGGCTCGGTGGACAGTGCGCCGTGCATGCCCCGGCGCACCATCTCCAGCGCCTCCGGCACCTCGACGGCCATCAGCTGGTCTTTGACCCAGTGCTGGTCCTTGGCCGGCATGACGCCCTCGATGCGGCTGCCCAGGTAGCGCACGAAACCGAAGTCCGGCCCCTCGGGGCCATGCCCGAAGTCGGCATAGGCCTCGCCGAGTTGATTGCAGAAATCGATGAACTGGTTGCGCCAGCTGTCCGCACCCTCGGGTGGCAGCCCCAGCCATTCCTGCTCGCTTTCCTCCAGGATCTCGGCCACGCGGCGCACCAGTGCAGCGGTGAACTCGCCGCGTTGTTCCGCGCCCATGCGCTCGAACGCCATGCGGTCCACCACCTGGATCAGGAAGCCCAGGATTTCCCGCATGAAGGCGAAATATTGCGGCCCGACGTCGATGTCGAACCGGGCCTCGCGCATCTGCTTGACCATGTTCTGCGTCACGCGCCAGACGATGAAGGCCAGCACACTGGCGGTCTCCTTCGCGGACTTCGGTCGCCCGTTGTCAAACCACTGGTTCTTGATGCGCAGGGCCATGGTGCAAACGGTCAGTATCCGCCCTTGCCCAGCGGCTGGGGAAGCCCGGCCACCTTCGCCGCCTGCTTGGCCGGCCCGAGCGGAAACAGGTCGTACAGGTACTTGCTGTCCACCCCCTGGCGGATCTCGCTGTAGCCCTTGAGCATGTTGCGAAAGTTGGGCGTGTGGCCGTGCTCGCGGTACTGGTCGCGCATGTAGCGGATGACTTCCCAGTGCGCATCCGACAGGACCAGGCCATCGGCCGCTGCGATCACCTGCACCGCCTCTTCGCTGTAGTCGGGTTCGAGCAGGTAGCCTTCGGCATCGGTTTCGAGTTCAACGCCATTGATCTGGTAGCCCATGCTGGTGTCTCCGTGTTGGGGGGTTGAGAAAATCGAAGCTATTCACCGACCGCCGCGGCCGACTTGTGCGGCACGAAGATGCCGCAGCCCAGCAAGCGGTGACGGCCCAGTCCGTGTTCCTGCAGCAGCAGCGAATCCGCCTGGCTGAGTCCGTGCAGCATCAGGCTGAACGTGGTCTGCGCGCCACCGGGCCAGTCGCGCTGCTGGCGCTTGCCGCAGACCAGCTGCGAGCGCACCTGCAACGTCTGCAACTCGTCGTTCATCGCCTGCATGAACGCGATCTCGTCATCGGCCTCCGCGGCCACGGCATAGGCGTACAAGGTGTGGTGCGGCAGCAGTTCGCGCGGGTGCGGCAGGCCCAGGGTGGCGGTCTGCTCGCCCACCTGCAAGGACCGGCCGGCGAGTTCGATGGCGGCCGCCAGGCGCTCGCGTGGCAGGCGCAGCAGCAGGCGTGTGCGCTGTGACAGCAGGGCCTCGGCTTCATTGCCCGGCACCAGCTTGAGGGGGTGGATGCCGGCCAGCGGCTCCTGATCGATCCAGGGCATCTCGCGCTGCAGCGCCGCCCGCAGGGCCGGCGCCGAATCGCGCGGCAGGCTGTGGCCGTTCAACGGAAAGACCATGTCAACCAGCGCGGTGGGCCGGGTGTCGTCGAAGGCTCCGCTCATGGGGGATCGGTCCGTGTGGGCTGTTCCTGCGCCCAGCGCAGCAGCGCCTGGCCCCAGTGCTCGGCGGTCTGGGGATCGATGTCGAAGATCGTGAAGCGGCTCCCTTCACGGATGCGCGTGCGCAGCAGACTCATGCCACCGGCGTCGTGGTCGTGCTGCTGCAGCTCGATCTCCTGCCCACCGAGGGGCACCCGGAATCGGTCTAGCGGGGTGATCTGGCTCATGTCTCCGTCACTCTGTTGGCCTGCACAAGCTGGCGGGCTTTGTTCATCTGCGCTATTGGCGCAATTCCGGGGCCGGCAGTCTATAGCCGGGACGGGTGGGACCGCATAACCCATCTGGGTAGTCCCGCCTAGCCAACGAGGGGGATAGCAAGAAGACCGCCCCGGCTCCTACGATGCACCCCACACCGGAACACGGGCCGACAGAGCCCCCGCAATGCCCACGATGCGAGACCGCCGTTGTCGAAAACGGTACCCCGACAGGAGACAAGACATGGCCAAAAAGATGCACGAGACCCCGATGCTCGACGAGCTCGAGAGCGGCCCGTGGCCCAGCTTCGTGACCGGCCTCAAGCGGCTGGCCAGCGAGAAGGACTACATGGTGGACCTGATGGGTCAGCTGGAGACCTCGTACCGGACCCGCAAGGGCTACTGGAAGGGCGGCACGGTGGGTGTGTTCGGTTACGGCGGTGGCGTGATCCCGCGCTTCACCGAACTCAAGGACGCCGACGGCAAGCCCCAGTTCCCCGACGCCGCCGAGTTCCACACGCTGCGCGTGCAGCCGCCGGCCGGCATGCACTACAACACCGATGTGCTGCGCAAGATGTGCGACATCTGGGAGGAGCACGGCTCCGGACTGATCGCCTTCCACGGCCAGTCGGGCGACATCATGTTCCAGGGCGCCAAGACCGACAAGGTGCAGGACGCCTTTGACGCGCTCAACGAACTCGGCTTTGACCTCGGCGGGGCCGGCCCCGCGGTGCGCACCTCGATGAGCTGCGTCGGCGCTGCGCGCTGCGAGCAGTCGTGTTTTGACGAAGCGCGCGCCCACCGCCAGGTGATCAACACCTTCCTGGACGACATCCACCGCCCGGCCCTGCCCTACAAGTTCAAGTTCAAGTTCTCGGGTTGCTCCAACGACTGCATGAACTCGATCCAGCGCTCTGACATGGCCGTCATCGGCACTTGGCGCGACAACATGCGCACCGACGAAACCCTGGCGCGCAAGTGGTTCGACAAACACGGCATGAACGAGCTGGTGAACGACGTCATCAACCGCTGCCCGACCAAGACCATCCTGCTCAAGGAGGTCAAGGACGTGGCCCAGGGTCCGAAGATTTCCAGCGTGAAGATCAACGACACGCAGTGCCTGGAGATCGACAACAGCAACTGCGTGCGCTGCATGCACTGCATCAACGTCATGACCGGCGCGCTGGCCCACGGCACCGACACCGGCGCCACGATCCTGGTCGGCGGAAAACGCACGCTCAAGATCGGCGACCTGATGGGCACGGTGGTGGTGCCCTTCATGCCGCTCAAGACCGACGAGGACTACAAGGGCCTGGTCAAGCTGGGGCAGAAGATCATCGATTTCTTCGCCGAGAACGCGCTGGAACACGAGCGCACCGGCGAGATGATCGAGCGCATCGGCCTGGTCAATTTCCTCGAAGGCATCGAGCTGGAGGTGGACCCCAACATGGTGTCCACCCCGCGCACCAACCCCTACGTGCGCACCGACGACTGGGACGAAGAAGCCGCCAAGTACATGGCGCGCAAGCAGGCTGCCGCCTGACCGGCGCAGCGCTCTTCTCCTCCTCCGATTTCTTCTCCACCGTCCAACCCGGGAAGGCAACCCATGGCCCAAATGCGATCCCCCATTGAGAGCGGCGTGCCGGACAACAAGCAGTTCCTGCATCCGACCCTGCTGAAAAACTACGGCAACTGGCGCTACCACGACCGGCCGCGGCCCGGCGTGCTGCACCACGTCTCGCACAGTGGCGACGAGGTCTGGTCGGTGCGTGCCGGCACCCAGCGCCAGATGGACGTGCACACGATCCGCAAGCTCTGCGACATCGCCGACACCTACGCCGAAGGGCATGTGCGCTTCACCATCCGCTCGAACATCGAGTTCATGGTGGCCGACCCGAACAAGGTGGCACCGCTGATCTCGGCCTTGACCGAGAGCGGCTTCCCCGTGGGCGGCACCGGCAACTCGGTGTCGATGATCGCGCACACCCAGGGCTGGCTGCATTGCGACATTCCGGGCACCGACGCCTCGGGCGCCGTGAAGGCCCTGATGGACGAGCTCTACACCGAGTTCATCCGCGAGGACATGCCCAACCGCGTGCACCTGTCCACCAGCTGCTGCGAGATCAACTGCGGCGGCCAGGCCGACATCGCGATCGTGATCCAGCACACCAAGCCGCCCAAGATCAACCACGACCTGGTGGCCAACGCCTGTGAACGCCCGGCCGTCGTGGCACGCTGCCCGGTGGCCGCGATCCGCCCGGCGCTGGTCAACGGCAAACCGTCGCTGGAGGTGGACGAGAAGAAATGCATCTGCTGCGGCGCCTGCTTCCCGCCCTGCCCGCCGATGCAGATCAACGACCCGGAGCACTCCAAGTTCGCCATCTGGGTCGGTGGCAAAAACTCCAACGCGCGTGGCAAACCGACCTTCATGAAGATGGTCGCCTCGGGCATTCCGAACAACCCGCCGCGCTGGCCCGAGGTGTCGGAGATCGTCAAGAAGATCCTCTACACCTACAAGGCCGACGCCCGCCCCTGGGAGCGCCTGTCGGACTGGGTGGAGCGCATCGGCTGGCCGAACTTCTTCGAGAAGTGCGAGCTGCCCTTCACCAAGTACCTGATCGACGACTGGCGCGGTTCGCGTTCCAGCCTGAACGCATCGACCCACATCCGTTTCTGATCAACGCCGGCGGACCCAGCCCATGAAATTCGGACTACTCGTCAGCGAGGGGCCCTACACCCACCAGGCCTCCGACAGCGCCTACCAGTTCTGCATGGCCGCGATCGCGAAGGGGCATGAGATCCAGCGCGTCTTTTTCTACCACGACGGTGTCAACAACGCCACGCGGCTGACCGAGCCGCCGCAGGACGACCGCCACATCGTCAACCGCTGGTCGTCGCTGAAGGCCGAGCACAACGTCGACCTGGTGGTCTGCGTGGCCGCTGCGCTGCGGCGCGGCATCAAGGACGAGGTGCTGGCCCCGGGCTTTCGCATCTCGGGTCTGGGCCAGCTGGTGGACAGCGGCATCAAGGCCGACCGCCTCGTGACGTTCGGCGATTGATCGGAAAGCACGATGAAAAAATTCATGTTCGTCAACCGCAAGGCCCCCTACGGCACGATCTACGCGCTGGAGAGCCTGGAGGTGGTGCTGATCACCGCCACGCTCGACCAGGACGTCAGCCTGGTGTTCATGGACGACGGCGTCTACGAGCTGGTCAAGGGCCAGCAGACCAAGGACATCGGCATCAAGAACTTCTCGCCCAGCTACCGCGCGCTGGAAGGCTACGACGTGGAGAAGCTCTACGTGGACCAGGCCTCGCTGGCGCAGCGCGGCCTGAGCGAGGCCGACCTGCTGGTGCCGGTCGAGGTGCTGGACACCGCGCAGATGGCCGAGCTGATGGCGCAGCAGGACGTGGTCCTGAGTTTTTGAGGAGAACCCCATGCTGCACATCGTCAACAAATCCCCCCACCAGACCGGCTCGCTGGCGAGCTGCCTGCGCATGGCCCTGCCCGGCCACGCCGTGCTGCTGATCGAAGACGGCGTCTACGCCGCCACCGCCGGCAGCCCGCTGGAGGCCAGCCTGCGCGAGGCCGGTTCACAGGTCAGGTTCTACGCACTCAAGCCCGACATGGACGCGCGCGGCATGGCCTCGCGGGCCCTGGACGGCGTGACGCTGGTGGACTACGGCGGCTTCGTGGACCTGGTGGCCGAACACAGCGCATCGAACAGCTGGCTCTGAACCTTGAGCCAGCCGCATTTTCATTCCGACAACCTGAGGACATCACCATGAGCATCGCAATCAATGGCGCCACTTACGAAACCGACGAAGAGGGCTACCTGATCAACCTGGCCGACTGGAACAAGGAGATCGCCGAGCACATCGCCGAGGAAGAGAAGGTCCCGCTGACCGACAACCACTGGGAAGTCATCAACTTCCTGCGCGAGTACTACAACGAGTACCAGATCGCCCCGGCCGTGCGCGTGCTGACCAAGGCCATCGGCAAGCAGTTCGGCGAGGAAAAGGGCAACAGCAAGTACCTGTACGACCTGTTCCCCTACGGCCCCGCCAAGCAGGCCTGCAAGATCGCCGGCCTGCCCAAGCCCACCGGCTGCGTCTGAAGCTGAGGCATCCGCCCGGCCTGCCGGGTTGACCTGCCTTCCTGACCCCTTCGCCACCCCGACCCAGGTCCATGTGATGAGCGCTCTCTCGATCTTCTTCGCTGCGCTGTTCTACCTGGCCACCGCCATTTTCGTGGTCGGTGTGGCGTTGAAGATCCGGCAGTACGCGGTCACGCCCGCGCCGCTGAAGATCGCCCTCACGCCCGCACCGCTCACGACCACCGGCGTGGGCTGGCGCCTGACGCGTGAGGTGGTTTTTTTCGAGAGCCTGTTTCGCTCCAACAAATGGACCTGGCTGTTCGGCTGGATGTTCCACGCCGCGCTGCTGCTGGTGGTGCTGCGCCATGTGCGCTATTTCCAGGAACCGGTCTGGCTGCCCATTGCCGTGGTCCAGCCCTTTGGCACCTACGCGGGTTTTGCCATGGTGGCCGGCCTGGCCGGCCTGTGGGCGCGGCGCTTCCTGGTGGACCGCGTGCGCTACATCTCCACCCCCTCGGACCACCTGATGCTGGCGCTGCTGATCGCCATCGGCCTCACCGGCCTGGCCATGCGCTTCGTCGCGCACACCGACATCGTGGCGGTCAAGGTGTTCATGCTGGGCCTGATGCGCCTGAGCGTGCAGCCGCTGCCCGCCGACCCGGTGCTGCTGGTGCACCTGTCGCTGGTGGCCCTGCTGATGATCATCTTCCCCATCAGCAAGCTGCTGCACGCGCCCGGCCTGTTCTTCAGCCCGACGCGCAACATGACCGACAACCCGCGCGAAGCCCGCCACCTGGCCACCTGGGCTGCGGCCCTGGACAAATAAACGGAGCACCCATCCGCCATGGCCACCGCCGCATTCACCACCCCCAAGCTGAAGGAATACCCGGTCATCCCGCTGGTGCAGCTGGGTGCCACGTCGCACCTCAAGCCCTTCGTGGCCTCGGAGGCGATCCAGAAGAACCTGGGCTTTCCGGGTGAGCTGGTTGAGGACTGGCAAGCCAAAGCCATCGACAAGATGGGCGAGCTGCTGGGCAAGTACCGCTCGCTGCGCGTCTACATGGACGCCTGCGTGCACTGCGGTGCCTGCTCCGACAAATGCCACTACTTCCTCGGCACCGAAGACCCGAAGAACATGCCGGTGGCACGCCAGGACCTGATGCGACAGGTCTACCGCCGCTACTTCACCTTTGCCGGCAAACACTTCCCCCAACTGGTCGGCGCCAAGGACCTGACGCGCGAGGTGCTGGACGACTGGTACAGCTACTACCACCAGTGCTCCGAATGCCGACGCTGCTCGGTGTTCTGCCCCTACGGCATCGACACCGCCGAAGTCACCATGGCCGCGCGCGAGATCATGGACTCGATCGGCATGGGCCAGAAGTACGCCAACGAAATCATCGGCAAGGTGCACCGCATCGGCAACAACCTGGGCATCCCCGGGCCGGCACTGGAAGACACCCTGCTGGGGCTGGAAGAAGACACCAAGGACGAGACCGGCCTGGACGTGCGCTTCCCGCTCGACGTCAAGGGCGCCGAGGTGCTGCTGATCACGCCGTCGGCCGACTTCTTCAGCGAGCCGCACGTGGACAGCCTGATCGGCTACGCGAAGGTGTTCCACGCCGCTGGCGTCAGCTGGACGCTCTCCAGCATGGCCAGCGAAGCGGGCAACTTCGGCATGTTCATCGGCAACTACGAGCAGCTGCGCAAGATCGCGCTGCGCATCCGCGAAGCCGCGCTGGAACTGGGCGTCAAACGCATCGTGGTCGGTGAGTGCGGCCACGCCTGGCGCGTGGCGTACAGCTTCTGGAACACGCTGGTGGGCATCGGCGCCGGCGGCAAGGACCCGTTTGCCATCGAGCTGCAGAACCAGCTGGACCACCGCTACAAGCAGCCCATGCACATCTGCGAGTTCACGCACGACCTGATCGTTCGCGGTGCGCTGCAGTTCGACAAGGAAAAGAACGACAACCGCATCATCACCTTCCACGATTCGTGCAACGTGGCGCGCGCCTCGCGCATGGGCGACTTTGCGGGCGGCCAGTTCACCATCCCGCGCGACATCATCAAGGCGGTGGCCAACCACTTCCACGACATGGCGCCCGAAACCATCCATGAAAGCACCTTCTGCTGCGGCGGCGGCGGCGGCCTGCTGACCGACGACCTGCTGGAGCTGCGCGTCAAGGGCGCCTTGCCGCGCATGGAAGCGCTGAAGAACGTGGTGGACGAACACGGCGTGAACTTCATGGCCACCATCTGCGCCATCTGCAAGGCGCAGTTCACCAAGGTGCTGCCGCAGTACGGTTTTGACATGAGCATGGTCGGTGGTGTGCACCAGCTCGTGAGCAAGGCCATCCGGCTCGGTGACAAGTAAGCACACGCACCGACAACGATCACAGGAGACAAGACATGTCAGCCAACCCCGAATCCGTCAGCGTCCAGCCCCTCAACTTCCGGCGCTACAAGGATGGCGACCACAAGCCGGGGCCCTGGCAGAAACAGATCTTCAACGCCGATCATTCGCACAAGTGCCCGACCTACATCCAGAGCACGCCGCCCTGCCAGGGCAGTTGCCCATCGGGGGAAGACATCCGCGGTTACCTGAACATCGTGCGTGGCATCGAGAAGCCGCCGGCCGGCATGCCCTGGCAGGAATACGCCTTCCGCCGCCTGACCGAAGCCAACCCCTTCCCCTCGGTGATGGGCCGGGTCTGCCCGGCGCCCTGCGAGTCGGGCTGCAACCGCAACCAGGTGGAAGACTTCGTCGGCATCAACTCGGTCGAGCACTTCCTGGGCGAGTACGCCATTGCCAACAACCTGGGCTTCAAGAAACCGGATTTCTCCAGCGGCAAGAAGGTGGCCGTCATCGGCGGTGGCCCGGCCGGCCTGTCAACGGCCTACCAGCTCGCGCTGCGTGGCCATGCCGTCACGCTGTTTGACGAACGCGCCGAGCTCGGCGGCATGATGCGCTACGGCATCCCGGGCTTTCGCACACCGCGCCAGGTGCTCGACGCCGAGATCCAGCGCATCCTGGACCTGGGTGTGGTGGCGCGCACCAACTGCCGCATCGGCACCGACATCACGATGGACCAGATCCGCGCCGATTTCGACGCCGTGTTCCTCGGTCTTGGGGCCCAGTCCGGCCGCGGCCTGCCGGTCGAGGGCGCGGATGCGCCCAACTGCGTGACCGCGACCTCCTTCCTCAAGGCTTTCAACGACGGGCGCCTGCGCCATGTGGGCAAACGCGTGGTGGTGGTCGGTGGTGGCGACACCTCGATCGACGTCGCCACGGTGGCGCGCCGCCTGGGCCACATCGACCAGATCCACGAGAGCGACCGCCCCGAGCACGCGATCGCCGGCCACGTGGCGCACGACGTGGCCGCGGTGTCGGCCAAGCAAGGCGCGGACGTGACGCTGACCTCCATCTTCTCGGTGGACAAGATGCAGGCCTCGCGCCACGAGGTCGAGCACGCCTTGTCCGAAGGCATCGCCATCCGCGGCGGCCTGGCACCGGTGGGCGTCGTGCGCGGCCCGGACGGGCGCGCCACCGCACTGCGCGTGATCCGCTGTGAAGCGAAGATCGTGGGCGGCAAGCTGGAAATCAAGAACATTGAGGGCACGGAAGAAGATCTTCCCGCCGACCTGATCGTCTCGGCGATCGGTCAGGCGGTGGACTTCACCGGGCTGGAGGAATTCAACAACGGCAAGGGCGCGGTGCCGGCCGACAAGAACTACCAGGTGCAGCCGGGCGTGTTCGCCGGTGGCGACATCATCCGCCCGCACCTGCTGACCACGGCCATCGGGCATGGAGCCATCGCAGCCGAGGGCATTGACCGCTTCCTGCAGGGCGAGGCACTGGAGAAGCGACCCAAGATCGACGTGCACGTCTTCGACCTCCAGCGCAAGATGATCGAGAAGGGCCTGACCTTCAGCGAGGTGCACGAGCCGATCCACGGCACCGACAAGAGCAATGTGGCGATCCACAACTTCGACAACCGCTCCGACCGCTACGTGATCTCGCACAAGGAGCTGTTCCTTGGCCACTTCGCGTACACGCCGCGAAGCAAGCGCACCATCGTCAGCCTCACGGCCGAGGAGGCGCTGGGCAACTTCGACGAGCGCCTGCAGGCGCTGGTGGAAGCCCAGGCGCAGGCCGAGGCCAAGCGCTGCATGAGCTGTGGCCAGTGCTTCGAGTGCGACAACTGCGTGGTCTATTGCCCGCAGACCGCGGTGTTCAAGGTGCCCAAGTCGAAATCGACCACCGGGCGTTATGTGGACACCGACTACAGCAAGTGCATCGGCTGCCACATCTGCCAGGACGTCTGCCCGACCGGCTACATCCAGATGGGTCTGGGAGAGTGACGTCGATGGGCCGGCTTCGCCACCTTTTTCGTGCTGCGGCAGCGCTCCTGCTGCTGGGCGGCGCTGCAGTGCTCGCGGCCGATGCGCCGCAGGCCCGTACGCGCGTGCCACAGCCGGTGATCGAGTCGGCACGCGGTGGCCAGTGCGTGGAAGACCCGGCCATCATGCGGCGCGACCACATGAAGTACCTCCGGCACCAGCGCGACGAGACCGTGCACGGCGGCCTGCGCGGTGCGAAGTACAGCCTGAAGACCTGCATCGAATGCCACGCCAGCCAGACCACCCAGAGCGTGGCGGCCACCAAGACCAACTTCTGCGTCAGCTGCCACAGCTTTGCCGCGGTGAAGATCGACTGCTTCGAGTGCCACGCCACCCAGCCCGCAGCGACCTCCGCCTTCCACCCGCTGGTCCATCCCTCCGGCACCACCGCCCAGCTCACCCGGCTGGTGCGCGCGCTGGGTGCCGAAACCCCTTCTGCCCCACGACCATGAAGTCGGAAACCCCAACCCCTTCGAAGGACGCTGCCCAGCCCGAGCGCCGCGGCTTCCTGGGCGTGGCCGCTGCGGGCCTGGCCGGCATCCTGCTGGCACCCGGCGTGCGCCTGATCGAGATCGCACAGGCAGCTCCCGCTGCGGGTGCAGCCACCGCTGGTGCCGACCCCCAGGTGCGCTGGGGCATGCTGATCGACAGCACCAAGTGCAGCAGCGGTTGCACCGACTGCGTGACCGCCTGCCGCAGCGAGAACGGCCTGCCCGAGAACCCGGGACCGACCGACGCGCAGTGGATCCGCAAGATCGAGATCAAGGAAATACGAACCGGCAGGACGCAGTCGCTGCCCGTCATGTGCCAGCACTGCGCCGAGCCACCCTGCGTGGACGTCTGCCCGACCGGCGCCTCCTTCAAGCGCGCCGACGGCATCGTGCTGGTGGACAAACACATCTGCATCGGCTGCCGCTACTGCGTGATGGCCTGCCCCTACAAGGCGCGCTCCTTCATCCACGAGCCGGTGACCGGTCAGAAACCCGACGTGCCGCGCGGCATGGGCACGGTCGAAGGCTGCACGATGTGCGTGCACAAGGTGGACCGCGGCGAGCAGCCAGCCTGCGTGCAGGCCTGCAGCGCCGCCGGCCATGGCGCCATCGTGTTCGGCAACCTCAACGATCCGGAGAGCGAGATTTCCCAGCGCGTGGCCCGGTACGCCACCCGCCAGATCCGTGAGGACCTGAATCTCGACACCGGCGTGCGCTACATCGGCATCTGAAAACGAGGCCCCAGCATGAAGATCGCCCTGCGTCAAATCGAAGGCCGGAGCCCCGCCTACTGGCTGCTGCTGGCCGGTCTGCTGCTGGTCACCGCCATCGGTCTGGCTGCCGCCTGGACCATGGAACACCACGGTCACGTCATCACCGGCATGAACAACCAGATCGTCTGGGGCCTGCCGCATGTGTTCGCGGTGTTTCTGGTGGTCGCAGCCTCCGGCGCACTCAACGTGGCGTCCATGGCGTCGGTGTTCGGCAAGACGGCCTTCAAGCCACTGGCGCCACTCTCGGGCCTGCTGGCCATCGCGCTGCTGGCCAGTGGTCTGGCCGTTCTCATGCTCGACCTCGGCCGGCCGGACCGGCTGATCGTGGCCATGACCTACTACAACTTCAAGTCCATCTTTGCCTGGAACGTGATCCTGTATTCCGGTTTCATGGGCCTGGTGGTGGCCTACCTGTGGACCATGATGGAGCGTCGCATGAACGTCTGGTCGAGCTGGGCCGGCCTGGCCGCCTTCGTCTGGCGACTGCTGCTGACCACCGGTACCGGCTCGATCTTCGGTTTCCTGATCGGTCGCCAGGCCTTCGGTTCGGCGTTGATGGGGCCGATGTTCATCGTCTACTCGCTGTCCTATGGGCTCGCCATCTTCCTGCTGGTGCTGCTGGCGATCAGCCGCTGGAGCGACCGGCCGCTGGCCGCGGACATGTTCGCCCGTCTGGTGCGCCTGCAGGCCATCTTTGTCGCCTGTGCCGCCTACTTCGTGCTGGTCTACCACCTGACCAACCTCTACTTCGCCAAACAGCACGGGCTGGAGCGCTTCCTGCTGCTCGATGGCGGGCTCTACCCGGCCCTGTTCTGGATCGGCCAGATGGCGCTGGGCAGCATCCTGCCCCTGGCCCTGCTGTTGCATCCGCGCAGCCGTGGCTCGTACGCAGCCGTGGCCCTGGCCGCGCTGCTGGTGATGGCTGGCGGCATGGCCCAGATGTACGTCACCATCATCGGCAGCCAGGCCTATCCGCTGCCACTGTTTCCGGGCTTTGAAGTCAGCAGCAGCTTCAGCGACGGCGTGGTCAACGCCTACGCCCCCAGTCTGCCGGAGTGGCTGCTCGGTTTCGGTGGCTTTGCCCTGGTCGGCGTCATCGTCGTGCTGGCGATCAAATGGCTGGGCTTTGTGCCGGCGCGGCTGGACCAGTTCCCGCCCGACAGCAGCCCGCACGACCTGGCTGCCAGCCACTGAACCCCGCTGCCATGAACCGCCTGCTCGTCTCTGCCGCACACAAGTCTTCGGGCAAAACCACGGTCAGCCTGGGCCTGTGCGCGGCCTTCGCCGCGCGCGGGCTGGCGGTGCAGCCCTTCAAGAAGGGGCCGGACTACATCGACCCGATGTGGCTGGCGCGTGCGAGCGGTCGCGCCTGCTACAACCTCGATCCCTACCTCATGACGCCGGAACAGATCGGTGCCTTGTTTGCACGCCACGCAGGCAGTGCCGACATCAGCATCGTCGAGGGCAACAAGGGGCTGTACGACGGACTGGCGCTGGACGGCAGCAACAGCAACGCCGCGCTGGCGCAGCTGCTGGGCCTGCCGGTGCTGCTGGTGATCGACGCGCGCGGCATGACGCGCGGCATCGCGCCGCTGATCCTCGGTTACCAGGCCTTTGACCGCCGCATCCGCATCGGCGGCGTCATCCTGAACCGCCTGGGCGGCAGCCGGCACGAGGCCAAGCTGCGCGCCGTGATCGAACACTACACCGATGTGCCGGTGCTGGGGGCCATCGCCGAAGACACCGACCTGGCGGTGGCCGAGCGCCACCTGGGCCTGATGCCGAGCAACGAACACGCCGACGCCGCGCGGCAGATCGGCCTGATCGGCGAACGCATCGCCGCCCAGGTCGACCTCGCGCGGGTACGCGCGCTGGCCACCAGCGCGCCGGCGCTGAACCTCTCGGCCATGCCCATGGCGCCCGTGGCCAGTCCGGCGCAGCCCGTTCGCATCGCCCTGGCGCAGGACCGGGCCTTCGGCTTCTACTACCCGGACGACCTGCAGGCCCTGCGCGACGCGGGCGCCGAGCTGCTGCCGTTCGACACCCTGAGCGACCCGGCGCTGCCCGATGCCATCGACGGCCTGTTCATCGGCGGCGGATTTCCCGAGCTGTTCATGCACGAGCTGCAGGCCAATGCTTCGCTGCGCACGCAGATCGCCTCTGCCATAGCAGCCGGCCTGCCCACCTACGCCGAATGTGGCGGCCTGATGTACCTGGCGCGTTCGCTGCAATGGCGCGGCGAACGCTGCGAGATGGTGGGCGCGGTGGCGGGCGATGCCACGCTGCATCAGAAGCCGGTGGGACGCGGCTATGTGCACCTGGCCGCCACCGAACACATGCCCTGGGCCGGTCTGCAGGGTGAGGCTGTGCGCGCCCACGAATTCCACTATTCCAGCCTGGACGGGCTGCCGGCAGACACGGTTTACGCCTGGCGGATCACGCGCGGCCACGGCATCGATGGGCGGCACGACGGCGTCGTGATGCACAACCTGCTGGCCACTTACGCCCACCTGCGCAGCGTGGCGGGCACCGATTGGGCACGGCATTTTGTCGACTTCGTGCGTGCCCGGCGTTCGCTCTGCGCCCGCGTGGAACAACCAGAAAGGCTCGTCGCATGAACGCTACGCTCACGCCCCCAGCCGATGCTTTCACCCGCATCCTCATGGTCCACGGTCACCCGGTCGAAACCGACTCCGAAGGCTACCTGCGGCATCTGGGCGACTGGTCGGAAGACTTCGTGCGCGCGCTGGCCGCACAAGAAGAACTGACGCTGACAGATGAACACTGGGAGCTGGTGCGCTACCTCCGCGCGTACTACGCCGAGCACGGCGTGCAGGCCCAGGTGCGCGCCATGATCAAACACTTCACGGTGGTCTGGGGCCCCGAACGCGGCAGCAACCACCACCTGCACGACCTCTTCCCCCGTGGGGGTCCGCAGAAACAGGGCAACCGGCTGGCCGGCCTGTTGCGCACCAAAGGCGAACACTGAAAGCGGCCCACAGCATGTTCACACTCACAGCAACCGCAGCAGAACAGATACGACAGGCGGCCCGCGAGAGCGACGCCGAGCAACTGGCCCTGCGCGTGGCCGCGCGGCGCGAGCCCGACGGCTCCATCGGCTACGGCATGGGCTTTGACGATGCCGCCGACAACGACACGCGCCTGATGCTGGAGGATGTGGCGGTGGTGATCGCCGCGGCGCACGCCGACCTGCTGGAAGACACCGTGCTCGATTTCGTCGAGCTGGAGCCGGGCCAGTTCAACTTCATTTTCGTGAGCCAGCAACTGGTGGCCCAGCCCCCCGCCGCCAGCGGCTGCAGCACCGGCGGTGGTGGTTGCGGCAGCGGTGGCTGTGGCACGGGTGGCGGTTGTGGAACGGGGAGTCGATACCTATGAACATCCGACCTTTTGGCCAGCGATCACGCGGCTGTGTCTACCTGGTGGGCGCCGGGCCCGGCGACCCGGAACTGCTGACGCTCAAGGCGGTGCGCCTGCTGGAGCAGGCCGACGTCATCGTCTACGACAACCTGGTGTCCTCGGGCGTGCTGGACTTTGCGGCACCGGGCGCGCAGCGCATCTTTGCCGGCAAGCGGCGCAACGAACACACCATGCGCCAGGAGCAGATCAATCTGCTGCTGGTGCAGCTGGCGCGCGAGGGCAAGCAAGTGGTGCGCCTCAAGGGGGGCGACCCCTTCGTCTTCGGCCGGGGTGGCGAGGAGATGCAGGAGCTGGCCGCGCACGGCGTGGACTTCGAGGTGATCCCCGGCGTGACCGCCGCCTGCGGCGTGGCCAGCTACGCAGGCATTCCGCTCACGCACCGCGACCACGCCCAGGTCGCCATGTTCGTCACCGGCCACCTGAAGGACGGCAGCGCCAACCTGGACTGGGAAGCGCTGGTGCGCCCGAACCAGACCGTGGTGATCTACATGGGGCTGAACGCCCTGCCCGACATCTGCCGCCAGCTGATGGCGCACGGCGCCCCGTCCACACGGCCCATTGCCGCCGTGCAACACGGCACCCTGGCCACACAGCAGGTGCTCACCGGCACACTGGCCGACCTGCCGGCCAAGGTGGCGGGCAGCGGCTTCACCTCGCCCAGCCTGCTGATCGTGGGTGACGTGGTCAAGCTGCACGGCACCCTGCACTGGTTCGACCCGCAGACCGGGGCCGACAGCAGCCTGTCGCCCGCCCACCACGAGGTGCCACGGCAGTTGCCTGCGCTCAACGCGGCCGCAGCCAACTGAAGTGGCGCAAAGGCTTTCAGGAAGACCGGCGCCCCGAGGGGCTCTCCGGCTCGCCGCCCTTGACCGAATGTTCGGCCGAGGTGCGGTGCTCGAACGCAAACACGGCCGCTTCCACGCGCGAACCCAGGTCGAGCTTGGCCATGATGTGGCGCACGTGCAGCTTGACGGTGTTGTGGCTGATGTCCAGCGCCTGCGCGATCACCTTGTTGCTCTTGCCGCGCGCCACATGGTCCAGCACCTGTCGCTCCCGCTCGGTCAGCGTGTCCACCAGGTCGCGCTTGACCGAACCTTTCTGTCCGCTCTGCCACATCTGGGCCAGCTTGGCGGCCATCGCCGGGGCCACCACCAGCTCGCCGCGTGCGGCACGGCCGATGGATTCGATCACGTCATCGGGGTCCATGTCCTTGAGCAGGTAGCCCCGCACGCCGGCACGCAGTGCCGCCGACAGGTCGTCTTCGCTGTCGCTCATGGTCAGCACGACCACCGGCACATCAATACCCTCCGTGCGCACCGTGCGCAAGACGCTCAGACCATCGACCGCGCCCAGGCTCAGGTCGAGGATCATCAGCTCGGGCTGGCACTCGCGCAGCAAGGGAATCACCTGCGCGCGATCCCCGGTGGCCGCGACCACGACCATGCCGCTGCGGTTCTGCAACAACTCGGACAGCCCGCTTCGGCACATGGCGTGGTCGTCCACCAGCATCACCCGGGTCTGCATGGCCTGTGTGGCGGGCGTCGTCATGGTGTGCGTTCTGCGGTGGTGGCGGGTGCCGTGGGCAGCAGCAGGCGCACGCGGGTACCGCCACCGGCGTTTTCGCCGACCTCCAGGCTCGCCCCCAGGCGCTGGGCCCGGCTCTGCATGATCTCCAGCCCGAAATGGGTGGACGCCGAGAGCCCCTTGGCCGTGGTCACGATGGTGGAAACGCCCGGCGCGGCCATGCCCAGGCCATCGTCCTCGATCACGAATTCGAGGCCTGCGGGGGTCTTGTTGATGGCGACCACCGCATGGCGGGCCATGGAGTGCTTGGCGATGTTGGCCAGCGATTCCTGCACGATGTGAAACACCTGCACCTCCTGGGCGTCGGACAGGTTCAGGTGCCGGACCGTGTTCCGGATCTCCAGCGAGATACCGTTGCGACCGAAGAATTCGGCGGCGATGCCCTGGAGCGCGTGCAGCAGCCCCAGCGGGTCCATGCGGGTGCGGAAATAGGTCATGACCTCGCGCAGGTTGTCATGCACCTCCCCCACCGCCTGCTTGACGTCCGAGAAGTACTTGATGGCTTTCGGGTCGTCGTGGGCCAGCATCGCATCGTTCAGCAGCGGCAGGCGCATCCTCGCGTAGGCCAGCGTCTGAGCAATGGCATCGTGCACTTCGTTCACCATTTCCTGGCGTTCCTTCATCACGGTCAGCCGCAGACGCTCGCGCTCGATCCGGGCATTGTGCAGCGACAGGCCCAGGAGCTGCCCGATCAGACGCAGGATGGTCTGCGTCGTCGGCGGGATCTGGACCCTGGACTCAAAAAACAGGTTGTAGATGCCCAGCACCTGATCGGCGTGCGACAGCGAGATGGCCAGCACACCTTTGCATTGCCCACCGAAATAGTGCCCGCCGCCTTGCCGGTCACAGGAACGCAGATCGTCCACCCAGCCCAGCACGTCGGCGCCCACCGCGGCGCCGCACATGCCGCACCCGCGATCCACCAGTTGCTCGGCCTCCTGCACATGCTGCGGCAGGCCCTGCTGCGCCACCAGCCGCATGTGAAGCCCGTCATCGGTCACCACCCGCACGGCGCCAGCCTGTGCCCCGGCGAGATCAAGTATGGGCCCCAGAAAGCGCTGGAGCAACAACTCCAGATCGCCAGACGCAACACCTGGCACCATCACGCCCGGGATGTCGGCGCTGGCTTGTGCAGGGGAGGCGGAAAGCGTTGGCATGTTGAGGGTAGACCCAGGTCAGGCAAGGAGTCCGAACCATATTAGTCCACAAGCATGCGCTAATGCATGCTGAAAACCCCAAGGCGCGCGAGCGCATCTGCTGTTAGTGCCGCGCGGGAAACCCAGGCGACGGCGGCGGCCGGTCACGCTACCCATATGGGTGATGCCGGCTTACCCGTGTCGGTAATAGACGGGGATGCCCCCCCTGTCTTTAATAAGACCCTACTGACAGTCCGGCCTGTGCGAAGCGAGGGTGGACGGTTTGCATGGCTTCATCTTCAGCAAAAACACCCCACGCATGTCTGCCACGCCGCTTCACGACCCCTGCAGCCCCCCACTGGCGGGAGCCACCACCGAGACGCGCAACACCACCTGTTACATGTGCGCCTGCCGCTGCGGCATCCGGGTGCACCTGCGCAACGGCGAGGTGCGCTACATCGAAGGCAATCCCGAGCACCCGCTGAACCAGGGCGTGATCTGCGCCAAGGGTTCGTCGGGCATCATGAAGCAGTACTCGCCGGCCCGTCTCACCAAGCCGCTGCTGCGCAAGCCCGGCAGCGAACGCGGCGACGGCGAGTTTGTCGAGATCGAGTGGGAAGCCGCCTTCTCGATGCTGGAGCAGCGGCTGCAGAAGATCCGCTCCACCGACCCCAAGCAGTTCGCCCTGTTCACCGGGCGCGACCAGATGCAGGCCCTGACCGGCCTGTTTGCGCGCCAGTTCGGCACCCCCAACTACGCGGCGCACGGCGGCTTCTGCTCGGTCAACATGGCCGCCGGGATGATCTACACCATCGGCGGATCCTTCTGGGAATTCGGCGGCCCGGACCTGGAACGCGCCAAGCTGTTCGTGATGATCGGCACGGCCGAAGACCACCACTCCAACCCGATGAAGATGGCGCTGTCGAAGTTCAAGCGCAACGGCGGGCGCTTTGTGTCGATCAACCCGGTGCGCACCGGCTATTCCGCCATCGCCGACGAGTGGGTGCCCATCAAACCCGGCACCGACGGCGCCCTGTTGCTGGCGCTGATCCACGAACTCATCCAGCTCGGCCTGTACGACCGCGAGTTCCTGGCGCGCTACACCAACGCCGGTCAGCTGGTGAACCAGGACGCGGCCAGCGACGACTTTGGCATGTTCCTGCGCAAGGCCGACGGCGACACCGTGAACCCGCTGCGACCCGCCAACTTCCACTGGTGGGACCGGCTCACCGACAGCCCGGTCGCCGATCACGCCGAAGGCGCAGACCCGGCGTTGCTGGGGCACTTCAAGATGCCCGACGGCACGGCGGCCGTGCCATCTTTCCAGCTGCTGCAGGAGCGCGTGAAGCCCTACACCCCCGAGTGGGCCGAGGGCATCACCGGCATCCCGGCAGAAACCATCCGGCGCCTGGCCCACGAAATGGGCATCACCGCGCGCGACCAGAAGATCGAGCTGCCGATCGCCTGGACCGACAGCTGGGGCCAACGCCACCCCTCGGTCAAGGGCAACCCGGTGGCCTTTCACGCCATGCGCGGGCTGGCGGCGCACTCCAACGGATTCCAGACCATCCGCTCGCTGGCGATCCTGATGTCGCTGCTGGGCACCATCGACCGCCCGGGTGGCTTCCGGCACAAGGCGCCGTATCCGCGCGCCGTGCCGCCCAATGCCCGCCCGCCCAAGGGGCCGCAGGCCGTCAAGCCCGACACGCCGCTCGATGGCGCGCCGCTGGGCTGGCCCGAGAGCCCGGACGACCTGTTCGTGGACGCCCAGGGCCAGCCGGTGCGGATCGACAAGGGCTTCTCCTGGGAACACCCGCTGTCGGCCCACGGCCTGATGCACAACGTCATCACCAACGCCTGGCGCGGTGACCCGTACCCGATCGACACCTTGCTGATCTTCATGGCGAACATGGCGTGGAACTCCACCATGAACACCGCCGAAGTGCGCAAGATGCTGAACGACAAACACACCGAGGGCGAACACAGCGGGGAATACAAAATCCCGTTCCTGGTGGTCTGCGATGCCTTCCAGTCGGAGATGACGGCTTTTGCCGACCTCATCCTGCCCGACACCACCTACCTGGAGCGGCACGACTGCATGTCCATGCTGGACCGCCCCATCTCCGAGTTCGACGGACCGGTGGACGCGGTGCGCATCCCGGTGGTGCCACCCAAGGGCGACTGCAAACCCTTCCAGGAAGTGCTGGTCGAACTGGCCGGCCGCCTCAAGTTGCCCGCGTTCACGCAGGCCGACGGCAGCCGCAAGTTCCGCAACTACCCGGACTTCATCGTCAACTACGAAACCGCGCCCGGCTCGGGCATCGGCTTCCTCGCGGGCTGGCGCGGCAAGGCGGGCGAGAAGTCGATGCGGGGCGAGCCCAACCCCAAGCAGTGGGAGATGTACGAGAAGAACAACTGCGTCTTCCACTACCAGATGCCACCCGAACACCAGTACATGCGCAACTGGAACCGGGGCTACATGGAGTGGGCGCAGCAGATGGGCCTGCGACGCGACAAGGACCCGATCGTCATCCACATCTACTCCGAATTCCTGCAAGGCTTCCGGCGCGCGGCCCAGGGCAAGCGCCCTGGCAAGCAGCCGCCTGAGCACCTGCGCAAACGCGTCGAGACCTACTTCGACCCGCTGCCGTTCTACTACGTGCCGCTGGAAGAGCAGGCCACCGACACCGTCAAATACCCGCTCAACGCCATCACCCAGCGCCCGATGGCGATGTACCACTCCTGGGACTCGCAGAACGCCTGGCTGCGCCAGATCCACACGCACAACTACCTGTTCGTCAATCCCAAAACCGCCAGCGCCGAAGGCATCGCCGATGGCGGCTGGATGTGGGTGGAGTCGCCCTGGGGCAAGGTGCGCTGCATGTGCCGCTATTCGGAGGCCGTGGAGCCCGGCACGGTCTGGACCTGGAACGCCATCGGCAAGTCCGCCGGCGCCTGGAACCTGACGCCGGACGCCAACGAATCGCAGCGCGGCTTCTTGCTCAACCACCTGATCTCGGAAGAGCTGCCCCCATCCAGCGCCGGAGCATCCCTGTCCAACTCGGACCCGATCACCGGACAGGCCGCCTGGTACGACGTGCGCGTGCGCATCTACAAGGCGCAGGCCGATGAGCCCGAACAGAGCTGGCCGCAGTTCAAGGCCGTGCCCAGAGCGCCCGGGGTCGAGGCGGCCCCCACCCGCTGGCAGGCCTGGTTTGCCGGCAAGGGGGGACGCAAATGACCCAGCTGGCCTTGGTGATCGACCTCAACGTGTGCGTGGGCTGCCACGCCTGCGTGACGAGTTGCAAACAGTGGAACACCTCGGGCACGGCCGGTGCGCTGACCGACCTGAATCCCTATGGGGCCGATCCGAACGGCACCTTCTTCAACCGGGTGCAGACCTTCGAAGTGGGCGAGTTTCCCATCACGCAGACGGTGCACTTCCCCAAGTCGTGCCTGCACTGCGAAGACCCGCCCTGCGTGCCGGTCTGCCCCACCGGCGCGAGCTACAAGCGTGCCGAAGACGGCATCGTGCTGGTCGACTACGACAAATGCATCGGCTGCAAGTACTGCACCTGGGCCTGCCCCTACGGCGCGCGCGAGTTCGATGAAGAGCGCAAGGTCATGACCAAGTGCACCCTGTGTGTGGACCGCGTCACCGACCAGGCCCTGCCCGAGCGCGAGCGCAAACCGGCCTGCGTGCTGGCCTGTCCGTCCAACGCACGCCTGTTTGGCGACGTGCACGACCCGGCGTCCGTGGTTTCCCAGGCCATCGCCGAGCGCGGCGGCTACCAGCTCATGCCCGAATGGGGCACCCGACCGGCCAACCACTACCTGCCCCGGCGCAAGACAGAGATGCGGATCCATGCCGAAGATCTGGAGCGCGTGGACAACCCGCTGAAGATCGACAGCCGACCCGCCGACGCCGCCCACCGCGACCCGGGACACGAAGATTTCGCCACCTGAACCGCAGACACCTCCACACCATGAGACCCGCTTTTTCGGTCATTTTTTTGACGACGCTGATCGGTGCCGCGCAAGGGCTGTTTTTTGCGCTGTACGGCGCCGAGCTGACGCTCCTGCCCGATACCGACGCCGCCGCCGGCCGGCAGTTCCTGTTCCTGGGCAGTGGGGTGGCGTTGGTGCTGACGGGGCTGGGGCTGATCGCCTCGTTCTTCCACCTGGGTCGCCCCGAGCGCGCCTGGCGCTCGGCCGCCATGTGGCGCACCTCCTGGCTGTCGCGCGAGGTGATTGCCCTGCCCTTCTTCATGCTGGGGCTGTTGGTGTACGGCAGCGCCCAGTATCTGGGCTGGACCCAGACCGTGCTGATCGGCGCCGTGACCGCCCTGCTCAGCCTGGCGCTGTTCGTCTGCACCGCGATGATCTATGCCTCGGTGCGCTTCCTGCAGGAGTGGGCCAGCCCCCTGACCCTGTTGAACTACCTGCTGCTCGGTTGTGCATCGGGCCTCACCCTGGCCACGCTGCTCGCGGCCCTGCTGGGCATGCCCGACCTGGTGCCCCCCTACGCGCTCGCCGCCACCGGATTGACGCTGCTGGCCGCGGTCTCGCGTGGCGCCTCGCTGCTGCGCAACGCCCGCCTGAAACCCAAATCGTCCGTGCAAAGCGCCATCGGCATCAAGCACCCGCGCATCGTGCAAAAGGCGCAGGGCTTCATGGGTGGCTCGTTCAACACACGGGAGTTCTTCCACGGCCAGAGCGCGACCTTGCTGCGCTCGGTGAAATGGGTCTTCCTGCTGCTGGTGTTTCCCTTGCCACTGCTGTGTCTGGCGCTGGCCCTGTCCAGCGCATCCACGGCCTGGCTGCTGGCGGCCTTTGCCCTGCAGTACCTGGGCCTGCTGGCCGAACGCTGGTACTTTTTTGCGCAGGCGAACCACCCGCAAAACCTGTACTACCAGACCATTTCCTGAATGCGGTCCACCATGCCCCGGTTGACCCCTGCGTCGTTGATGCCCGTTTTGAAAGCCTGCGTGGCCCTGGGCTGCTTCTTCATGCTGCCCGACCTGGCGTTCGCCGGCGACAGCGTGGTGCCCGGGAGTGCGATGCCGTGGTGGTTCTGGCCACTGGCCCTGTTCGTCACCTGCTTCCTCATCGGCATCGTGGCGGTGCCCGCCGGCATCGGCGGCGGCACGCTCTTCGTTCCGATCATCGGCGGCTTCTTTCCCTTCCATCTGGACTTTGTGCGCGGCGCCGGTCTGCTGGTGGCGCTGGCGAGCGCCCTGGCCGCCGGGCCCTTCCTGCTGCGGGGCGGCCTGGCCAGCCTGCGCCTGGCGCTGCCGCTGGCCTTGCTGGCCTGCATGAGTTCCATTGCCGGCGCGCTGCTGGGCCTGGCACTGCCTGCCGCGGCGATTCAGACCGCCCTGGGTGTGATCGTGCTGGGCATCGTGGCGCTGATGCTGGTGTCCAAAAAATCGGAGTTTCCTCACGTGCCGCAACCGGACCGCCTGTCGTCCGCCCTGGGCATTCACGGCGTGTTCATCGACGGCGCATCGGGGCGCTCCATCGACTGGCAGGTCCACCGCACGCCCATGGGGCTGGTCCTGTTCCTGGCCATCGGCGTCATGGCCGGGATGTTCGGGATCGGCGCGGGCTGGGCCAATGTGCCGGCGCTCAACCTGCTGATGGGCGCGCCCCTCAAGGTGTCCGCGGGCACATCGGGACTGGTGCTGTCGCTGGTGGACTCGTCCGCCGCCTGGGTCTACCTGAACCGGGGCGCGGTGCTGCCGATGATCGCCGTGCCGTCGGTGGTGGGCATGATGCTGGGTGCGCGCCTGGGCGCCCGGTTGCTGCATGTGCTCAAAGCGTCGATCATCCGCAGGATGGTCATAGCCCTGCTGCTGTTCGCGGGCATCCGGGCCCTGCTCAAGGGTCTGGGCATCTGGGCCTGAAAGCAACCTCGCCATGAACACCACACAAGCCACCAACGCCCAGCAACAACAAGCCGAGGCCACGCGCTACGCCTGGATACTCGACTGGGGCACACGCCTCGGCGTCGTGGCGCTGTTCCTCAGTTTTGTGGCCTACCTGACCGGGCTGTTGCCGCCCCATGTCCCGCTGGAAGATCTCCCCGGCCTGTGGAACCTGCCAGTGGGTGAATTCCTGCAGCGCACCGACACGCCCACGGGCTGGGGCTGGCTGGCGCTGGCGCACAAGGGCGACATGGCCAACCTCATCGGCATTGCCCTGCTGGCGGGCTGCTCGCTGGCACCCCTGCTGGGCCTGATCCCCCTGTACCTGAAGCGGCGCGACCACGCCTACGCCGCGATCTGCCTTCTGGTGGCGGCGGTGATCCTGCTGGCCGCTTCCGGTGTGCTGACGGGAGGGCACTGAGCATGGGCCATCTCTTCACACGCCTGCTGCTGGCCACCGAACACACGGCCTACGACACCGGCGCCGAAAGCGTGGCCTTCGGCATGGCCACGCGCTGCCAGCTGCCGCTGCAAACCGTCATGCCCCTGGTCAGCAACCCGGAATACGAAGCGCTGGCACCGCAGATCGCGGCCCGCGCCGAGAGCGAGGCAGCGAACCGGATCGCCGAGCTGCGCGAGCAGGCCGGTGCGGCCGGCGTGACGATCGATCTGCGCCTGCGCCGCGGGGAGGAGCCCTACCAGGAGATCGTGCAGGAAGCCCGGGAACAGGCCAGCGACCTGATCATCATCCGCCGGCGCGGCAAGCGCAGCTTCCTGGCCAATTTGCTGGTGGGCGAGATGGTCAGCAAGGTGGTGGCACACGCGCCCTGCCATGTGCTGATCGTGCCGCGCGGTGCCCGCATGTGGAGCCAGCGCGTGCTGGTGGCCGCCGAGCCCAGTCCACAAGGGCGCCAGGTGTTCGCCGTCGGGGTCGCGGTGGCGGCCCAGTGCAGCCTGCCGCTGCATCTGGTGACCGTGGTCGCCACGGAAGGCATGCGTCCCCAGGCCGATGCCTTCATCACGGAAATGCTGGCGCTCGCCGGGCAGGGTGGCGTGGACGCCCGGGGCGAGGTGCGCTACGGCAAGCCCTTCACCGAAATTCTGGCCTCGGCGTCCGAGAGCCGGTCCGACCTGATCGTCATGGGCAGCCGGGACGACGGCCGCATTGGCCGCGCCCTGGTGGGCGGCGTGGCGCAGAAGGTGATGGGCCTGACCGAGCACCCGGTGCTGGTTCTGCATTGTTGACAACCGAAAGCAATTGACCATGAGTGACGCACTGAACTACCTGCTCAAGGCCCGGCCCGACGCGCTGAGCCACTACTTCGCCTTCCTCAAGGACGCGGGCAAACACCTCGACCCCAAGACCCGGAACCTGATCTCGGTCATCACCAAGGTCGATGCACAGACCGAGCGCGGCTTCAAGCAGTACCTGGGCCGGGCGCTGCGCGAGGGCTGCACCCCCATGGAGGTGCTGGACGCGCTGCTGATGGCCTTTCCCACGCTGGGGCTGGCCAAGATCGTCTGGGCGGTGGACATCATCCTGGCCATGAACATCCCCGAGTTCGATCCGGAGGTCCTCACCCAGACCGCCCGGTGGCACGACGTGATGGACAGCACCGGGATGGACGATGGCGCGGTGGTCCGCACGGAATGCGACGGCCGGGGGCTGTTCGTCTACCGGAACCAGCAGTCCTACAACGTGTTCGACAGCCGCTGCCCGCACCAGAGCACCGACATTCCCGAACTGGCCCTCCAGGACGGCACCCTGACCTGTCCCAAGCACCAGTGGGCATTCGACGCCCACAGCGGTGCCTGCATCAAGAAGGGCAACAGCCCGCTCAAGCGCTTCGAGTCCAGGGTGGTCGAGGGGCGGATCCACGCGCACTGGTAGCAAGCGCCCAGCCGCACAGAAGCGGGTGCACGCAGGCCGGACCTCGAACGGGGTCGGGCAGGCGCTACCATCGGATGATGCAAGTTTATGAAGCGAACGCCACCCGTGCTGCCCTGCCCTTTGACCGACTGATCGCCGCGCTGCGCGAGCGTTTCGCGGGCGGTTGCGAAGTGCCGGCCCGCCACGTCCACGAAATCACCAGCCCTGCGGGCGAAGGCGGTGGCGACCTCGCCAGCCGGCGCATGACCTCGCTGATCATGCCGGCCTGGCTGCCAGGGAAGTACTACGGCGTGAAGATCGTCAACATCGTGCCCGGCAACGCCAAGCGCGGCCTGCCCGGCCTGCACAGCAGCTACCTGCTGTTCGACGCGCGCACCGGCGTGCCTCTGGCGCAGATTGACGGCGACGAAATCACGCAACGCCGCACGGCGGCAGCCTCGGCGCTGGCGGCGTCTTACCTGGCGCGCACCGATGCCAAGCACCTGCTGGTGGTGGGTGCGGGCCGGGTCGCGCAACTGCTGCCCGCCGCCTACCGCGCGGTGCGACCGATCGAACGCGTGACGGTGTGGGCGCGGCGCCCTGGCGAGGCGCAGGCCATGGCTGCGCAGGTGCGCGAGGCGGGTCTGCCCGCCTTTGCCAGCACCGATCTGGCGGCCGCCTGCAGCGAGGCCGACATCGTGAGTTGCGCGACGCTGTCCAACGAACCGCTGGTGCGCGGCACCTGGCTCGCCCCCGGCTCGCACCTGGACCTGATCGGCGGTTTCACGCCCGCCATGCGCGAGGCCGACGACGCCTGCTTCGAGGGCGCGCGCCTGTTCGTCGACACCGACGAGGCGCTGCAGAAAAGCGGCGACCTGCTGGTGCCGATGCAGCACGGCGTGTTGCGTGCCGACGATGTGCGCGGCACGCTGACCACGCTGGCCAAGGGCGTGGCCACCGGGCGCAAGAACGAGCAGGAACGCACGGTGTTCAAGTCGGTCGGCACGGCGCTGGAAGACCTGGCCGCGGCGGTGCTGGTCTACGAATCGTCGCGGGACTGAGCCGGGCCTGAGCGCCACAGCGGGCGCAGGCCCTGGGCGAAACCTCAGTCGCCACCGTCCGGCGGCGGCAGCCGGACCTTCGACGCCGCCAGCATGCGGCCGGCCTGCGCCTGCAGGGCATTCACCACCTCGTCGAGCTGCTGGCGCTGCAGGGCCGAGAGACCGGACACCAGTTCGCGGTTGATCGCCATCACACGCGGCAGGATCTGGGCGTACATGTGCCGGCCTTCGTCGGTCAGGAACACGTGCACCTCGCGCCGGTCCGACGGGCGTGGCTGACGCGTGATCAGCTTCTTCGCCACCAGCGAGGTCAGCGCGCGCGAGGTGCGGGCGCGGTCCAGCATGGCGTGCTCGGCCAGCACGGAAGACAACACACCTTCGTGTTCGTTCAGCACCGACAGCACGCGCCACTCGCGCCGCGTGATGCCGAACTCGCTCTCGCACAGCTGCACCACCAGCCGACCAGCGGTGCTCTGGATGCGGTGGAGCCGGTACAGCAGCAGATCGCCCTGTCGTTGCGGATCGCTGACCCGGTCGGGAAGGTGCATGGTCACAGTCTCAGGGAAAACACCGGGAACGATTGATTTCTGCAATTGATTGTGAATGCCTAGCATCCGGGATTCCAGCGGGGAAACACCCGTTTGATGCACATCAATCAGGAGACCAGCATGCAACGACGCAAGTTCACAGCCATCACACTGGCCACGGCCGCCACGGCCGCACTGGCCCTCCCCGCCTTCGCGCAGACCCCGGCGGCGCCGCTGAAGATCGTCGTCGGCTTCCCGCCCGGCGGTTCGGCCGATTTGCTGGCCCGGCTGATGGCCGAGGGGCTGAAGAACGACTTTTCATCGGTCATCGTGGAAAACAAGCCCGGCGCGGGCGGCCGTATCGCGCTGAGCACGGTCAAGCGCGCACCGGCCGACGGCCAGACCGTGGTGCTGCTGCCCAGCGGGCCGATGGTGCTGTTCCCGCACGTCTACAAGAAGCTGGACTACGACGCCGTGGCGGACTTCACGCCGATCTCGCTGCTGGCGCATTTCCAGTTCAGCGTGGTGGCCGGGCCGTCGGCGGGCGTTAAGAACGTGGCCGAGATGCTGGCCAAGGCCAAGGCGGCGCCAGGCAAGAGCACCTACGGCACACCCGGCCAGGGCACGCTGCCGCACTTCATGGGTGTGATGTTCGGCCAGAAGGCGGGCGCCGAGCTGACGCACGTGCCCTTCCAGGGCGGTGGCCCGGCCAACACGGCGCTGCTGGGTGGCCACATCGACTACAAGTTCGACGTGGTGACCGAGACCGCCGAGCTGCACCGCGCGGGCAAGGTGCGCATCATCGCCGTGACCGGCGCGCTTCGCGACCCGCAGGTGCCCGAGGTGCCCACGCTCAAGGAACAGGGCGTGGACATGGTGGCCACCGCCTGGTTCGCCATGTACGGCCCGGCCGGCCTGAAGCCCGAGGTGCGCGACAGGCTGAGTGCCGCTGTCGCCAGGGCCGTGCGCACGCCCGCGCTGAAGGCCAAGCTGCTGGAGCAGGGCTACGAACCGGTGGGCTCCACACCCGCCGAGCTGGCCGCGGCCCAGAAAACCGATCTGCAACGCTGGGAAGGCCCGATCAAGGCCACCGGCATCCAACTGGACTGAACATGCCCATGAAAACCTCGAACCTCTCACGCCGCACCACCCTCGCCGCCCTGGCCCTGAGCGCCGCTCTCGGCGCGGGCCTGAACACCGCCCACGCGCAGGACGCCTACCCGGCCAAGCCGGTGAAGTTCATCAACAACTTCCCGCCCGGTGGGCCGTCCGACATCCTGGCGCGCTCGGTGGCGGCCACGCTGCAGGAAACGCTCAAGCAGCCCTTCGTGGTGGAAAACAAGGCCGGTGCGGCCGGCAACATCGGCGCCGACCAGGTGGCCAAGAGCCCGGCCGATGGCTACACGGTGCTGTTCGGCATCGACACCACCTTCACCATCAACCCGCACCTGTACCCGGCCATGCCGTTCAAGCCCACCGACCTCAAGCCGGTGGTGATCATGGCGTCGTCGGGCCTGCTGCTGGGCGTGAACCCGCGCACCGGCGTCAAGAGTTTTGGCGACCTGCTGAGCCAGGGGCGAAGCAAGAGCCTGAATTTCAGCTCGGCCGGCAACGGTAGCCCGGGCCACCTGGCCGCGGCGATGCTGGGCAACAGCACGCCGGTCAAGACCACGCACATCCCCTACCGCGGCAACACGCCGGCCGTGACGGCCGTGCTGAGCGGCGAGGTGGACGGTGGCATCCTGGCCACGCCGGGCATGCTGCCGCACGTGCAGAGCGGCAAGATCACCGCGCTGGCCGTCACGAGTGCGCGACGTTCCCGGCTGGCGCCCCAACTGCCCACCGTGGCCGAGCTGGGTCTCAAGAGCCTGGAGCAGGAAGTGCTGTACCTGGTGATGGTGCCGGCGGCCACGCCCGACGCGGTGGTGCAGACCCTGGCCAAGGGCATCACCGAGGCGCTGCAGCGCCCCGACGCGAAGGAGCGTCTGGTCAAGCTGGACCTGTTCTACGAAGGCCTGACCGGCGCCGCCGCTGCCCAGCGCCTGGCCGATCTGTCGGCGCGCTACGGCCAGGTGGTGCGCGCCACCGGCATCACATCGAATTGACCCTCCATGAGCCGTCCCAACATCATCTACATCGTCAGCGACGACCTGGGCTACGCCGACCTCGGCTGCTACGGCGGCCGCGAAGGGCCGGACGGCCCGGTCTCGCCGAACATCGACGCGCTCGCCGCCGGTGGCCTGAAGCTCACCGAGGGTTACGCCAACTCGCCGGTGTGTTCGCCCACGCGCTTTGCCATGATCACCATGCGCTACCAGTACCGCCTGCGCGGCGCGCTGGAAGAGCCCATCAACAGCCGCAGCAAGGGCAGCGCCACGCTGGGCCTGCCGCCCGAGATGCCCACCCTGCCTTCGCTGCTGAAAGATGCGGGCTACCGCACCGCGCTGGTTGGCAAATGGCACCTGGGCTATCCGCCGCACTTCGGCCCGCTGCGCTCGGGCTACGAAGAATTTTTCGGCATCATGGCCGGCGGCGTGGACTACTTCACCCACTGCTCGTCCAGCGGCGACCACGACCTCTACATCGGTGAAGACACCCACAAGGAGGTCGGCTACCTGACCGACGTGTTCTCGAACAAGGCGGTCGAGCATGTGAGGGCGCGTGCGGCCGAGGCGCGCGACGGCACGCCTTTCTTCCTGAGCCTGCACTACACCGCGCCGCACTGGCCCTGGGAGACGCGCGACGACGCGCACGTGGCGCCCGAGGTGGCGAAGAACCTGTTCCACCTGCACGGCGGCAGCGTGAACGCCTACCGACGCATGATCCACCACATGGACGAAGGCATCGGCTGGATCACCGCCACGCTGCGCGAAGAAGGCCTGCTGGAGAACACGCTGATCGTCTTCACCAGCGACAACGGCGGCGAGCGCTTTTCCGACAACTGGCCGCTGGTGGGCGGCAAGATGGACCTGACCGAGGGTGGCATCCGCGTGCCCTGGGTTGCGCACTGGCCCGCGGCCATCCCCGCCGGCAGCGTGAGCGAACAGCACGCCATGACCATGGACTGGTCCGCCACCCTGCTCGCGCTCGGTGGCGGCCAGCCGCACCCCGATTACCCGCTCGACGGCGTGTCGCTCGAAGCCCTGCTGCGCGATCCGGCGCAGCGTTTCGAGCGGCCCATGCACTGGCGCATGAACCACCGCGGACAGCGCGCGCTGCGCGAGGGCGACTGGAAGTACCTGATGGTGGATGGTCACGAATACCTGTTCAACATCCCGGCCGACGCACGTGAGCGAGCCAACCTGGCGAAACGCGAGCCGCAGCGCCTGGCCGACATGCGTGAACAGTGGCTGGCCTGGGACGCGACCATGCCGCCGATTCCACCCGATGCCACGGTGAGCCTGGGCTACGGGGTCAAGGACATGCCCACACGATAAGACCCCCCCGCGCCGCCTGCGGCGTCACCCCCCAGGGGGCGATGCGAGTGGCCCGGCGGAGCCGGTTCCACCGCATCCTGGGTTGGGGCATTGCTCGCCGGTGGGGTTGTTGCTGCGCTTCGCTGGCCTTTTTTTGGTGCTTCTTTGCCATCGCCAATAATGGCCCATGTCCCGCCTGCACCGCCTCTTCCCCTTCCTGAACTGGCCGCGGCCCGACGCCGCCTTGCTTCGCAGCGAAGCGCTGGCCGGGCTGACGGTGGGGCTGATGGTGATTCCGCAAGGCGTGGCCTACGCGGCGCTGGCCGGCATGCCGTTGGTCACGGGCATTTACGCATCGATGCTGCCGGCGCTGGTGGCGGTGTTGTTCAGCGCCTCGGTGCGGCTGTCGGTCGGTCCCACGGCACTGACCTGTCTGCTGGTGAGTGCCTCGCTCACGGGCCTGGCCGAACCGGGCAGCGCGCGGTGGATCGAACTGGCCGTCTGGCTGGCGCTGCTCTCGGGTTTGCTGCAGATTGTGCTGGGGTTCGCGCGTTTTGGCTGGTTGCTCAATCTGGTGAATTCCCCGGTGCTGATGGCGTTCACGCAGGGCGCTGCCATCCTGATCATCGGCTCGCAACTGCCCGCCATGCTGGGGTTCGACGCGGGCTGGGCGGTTCTGCTGTCGCCACCAGCATGGCACCTGGCCACACTGGCCTATGGCCTGGGCGCGGCGGCGGTTCTGATCGCAGCGCGGCGTTTCCGGCCGGGCTTTCCCAGCGTGCTGCTGCTGGTGGTGGGCGCCGCGGGTCTGAGCTACTGGACGGATTTTCAGGCCTCGGGCGGCGCCGTGATCGGCGATCTGCCCCAGGGGCTTCCCGGGCTGTTTGTACCGGGCTGGCCGGGCTGGGACACGCTGGGTCAGCTGCTGCTGCCCACGCTGGTGATCACCCTGGTGAGCTTTCTGGAAACCGCATCAAGTGCCAAGGTGGACAGTGGCGAGCGCGGCCAGCGCTGGGATCAGAACCAGGACCTGATCGGACAGGGCCTGGCCAAGCTGGCTTCAGGGCTGGTGGGTGCGTTTCCCACCAGTTCGTCGTTTTCGCGTTCGGCGCTGAATCTGTACGCCGGCGCGCGCACCGGCTGGGCCACGGTGTTCTCGGTTCTGGTGGTGCTGCTCACGCTGTTGCTGCTGACGCGGCTGCTGGCCTATGTGCCGCTGGCGGTGCTGGCGGCGATCGTGGTCGTGGCGGTGGCCGGCCTGATCCGGCCGCGCGCCTTCTTGAAGCTGTGGCGGCTCTCGCGGGTGGAAGCGGTCACGGCAGCGCTGACATTTGCCATCACGGTTCTGTCCGCGCCACGCCTCTACTGGGGCGTGCTCGCGGGCATGCTGATGGCGCTGTCGCACTTTCTCTACCTGCGACTGCACCCACGCATCATCGAAGTGGGCCTGCACACCGACGGCAGCCTGCGTGACCGCCACCTCTGGCAACTGCCGCCGCTGAACGAGCACACCTACGCGCTGCGCATGGACGCGGCGCTGGACTTCGCCACCGTCAACGGCTTCGAACTGGCCATCACGCAACACCTCACCCAGCAACCGCAGACACGCCACGTGATGCTGTTCGCGCACCCGATCAACTGGATCGACGCCACCGGCGTGGAGGCCTTCGGCCGCCTGCGCACGCAGTTGACCAGCCAGGGCATTGCACTGCACCTGGTGGGTCTGAAACTGCCGGTGGAGGCGCTGCTGCGCAAGGCGGGCGAACTGCCCGAAGGCGAACTGCTGCGGCTGTACCGCACCGAGGCCGAGGCGCTGCGATCGAATTGGGAGTCGGCGTGAACACGGACCTACAAGCCCTGTTCAACGGTGCGACCGGGTCTCGCTGAATAACGCACGGTGCTGTCCATCGCTTCGATGTCCAGCCGCGCGCTGCGCCGCCCATAGACCTCGGCCTTGAGCCATGCCAGCTCGGCATCCAGCAGCGTCTGGCTCGCCAGCGTGCAGTACCAGACTTTGGCGTCTGCATCCCACCGGTAGCCCCGGGCCTTCAGCTTGTCTTTGGACTCGAAGGGTGAACCCGTCGCCCGCAGCTTGAGGCTGGGCAACGAAGCGGCTGTGATCAGTTGGCTCAGGCCCGTGGTGGCGCCGGGACCAACGGGTTGGCTCAGCACCTGCAGCAAGGCATGGCAATCCACCTGGGCGCGGTGTGCGTCGTAGAACCAGCCCTGGTCGTTGGCCAGCGCACTCAACTTGGACGATCCCGAACCGGCCGCTTTCCAGTCGATGTCCATGAACGAACAGGCCCAGGCTTTGGCAGCGAAGCAGGGAAAACGGGCCTCCACGAAGGGCCGGTCAAACCCGGCGTTGTGCGCCACGATCAGGTCGGCCCTCGACACCATGGCCGCGACCTGTTCGTCGTCCAGGCGCTGACCCTTGACCATGTCGTCGCTGATGCCGGTGACCTCCTGCGCGACCGTAGGTATCGGCATGCCGGGGTCTTCGAAACCTTCAAAGACCTCAACCGGCCCCCACGGCAAACCCGTGTCGGCGTCCACCTGCACCAGCAACATGGCCAGTTCGATGACCTTGTCGGTCTGATGGGAGAGCCCGGTGGTTTCGGTGTCCAGCACCAGCACGCGCAGGACGGCGCCCGGCTGGCCGGGATGCGGACCGAAGTCCATGCAGGGCACGAGGCGGCGCAGAACGCGGTAATCGGCGTGCTGCTCCAGCAACCGGGCCATCTGCTCCAGATCCAGCGACTCCGGCGCGGCAACGGGGGCCGCGGCTGGCGGCTCCGTGGGCTTGGGCGGGTCAAATTCGAAACTGAATTGGGTCATCCGTGAAGGTCCCTGTTGCGTCCCGACTGGATGAACAGCCCGAGAGGGCCTTGCTGGACCGACGCGTGGGCCACACGGAACCCTGGTCAGTCGTTGTGATGGTGGTGCGGCTGGCGGGGATCGAACCCACGACCCTTGGCTTCGGAGGCCAATACTCTATCCACTGAGCTACAGCCGCAACAGCATTTGATTCTATCAGGCGAGTCTTGGTGCAAGTCTGCGGCAAGGGGGGTTTGGCTATAATCGCGGGCTGTCCGGCGCTTGGCCGGGCACGGCCTGCCCCACCCATCCTGGCTCCCCGTTCCGCCATTCTTGAGGACACCATGAGCGACCACGCGCACGATTCCCACACCGGCCCGATCAAAACCCCTGCCCAGTTGCTCTGGACGTCGTTTTTCTCGTTTGTCGCCCCGATCTTCATCATCATCGGCTTGGTGTACTACGTCACCTCCGGCGACAAGCCGGCCGCCGGCGCGGTGGACCCCGAACTCGCGACCGCCCAGCGCATCCAGCGCGTGGGCACCGTGGTGCTGGGTGATGCCGAAACGATCGCTGCCGCCATGGCGGCTTCGGGCGCAGCCCCTGCCGCTGACGGCGCTGCCGCTGCAGCCCCCACCGCCGCACTCAGCGGCGAAGCGCTGTACAACAAGGCTTGCGTGGCCTGCCATGCGGCTGGTGTGGCCGGTGCGCCCAAACTGGGCGACAAGACCGCCTGGGGCCCGCGCGTCGGCCTCGGCCTGGAAGCGCTGACCGCCAGCGTGATCAATGGCAAGAACGCGATGCCACCCCGGGGTGGTTCCACCGCATCGGACGCCGAGATTCAGTCGGCCGTCGAGTTCATCCTCGCCTCGGTCAAGTAAGCCCGAAGGGCCTCTGCGCTCTGCAAAAAAAGCCGGTCAGTGACCGGTTTTTTTGCATCTGTGTCGTCCCTGCGTCAGGGCTAGCCGGCCGGTGGGCTTTCTCTTTCGTGCAAGCGCTGCGGGCTGCGCACAAAGCCCCAGTCGTTCGGCAGCGCAAGCCATTGCACCGGCTCGGGCACCCAGCGCCCCAGCTCCACGGCGTCGGCCGCCAGCGCCATGTCGCTGGTGTGCACCAGGCCCAGGCCCATCGTGGTCACGAGATAGAGGCGGCCCTGCTCGTCCAGCAGGCTCTGTCGCACCTCACCGGCATCGGAACCCGTGTGTGCCCACACCTGGCCTCCGGGCTGCAAGCGCCAGATGAAGGGTGTGTTTTCCAGCTCGACATACACCCGCTGCGGACCGTTCTGAAAGAACCATTGCCCTTGCTCATCCGCGGCGTAGTTGCGGTGGATGAATTCGATGAGCTTCTCGTGTTTGAGCAGGGAGCCCTTGCTGGCGGCGCCCTCGTCGCCCTCGGCCAGCGCAAACGGGCCGGCGGCCTGGCAACGGTCGTCGCGCATGTACCAGTTGCCGCGGGCGTCGAGTCCCAGCCAGCCGTAGCAGTGCGGCACGTTGGGCCATTTGGCGAGGGCGGCCTTGACGATGTCGTCCATGACGTTTGCTTTCAGAGATGCGCCAGCAGCCAGCGACCGACGGCTTCGGGCATGGCGCGCACATGGCTGCGCAGCAGCGGGCGCGAAGCCGGGAAGCCCACGTGCCCACCCTGCGCCGGTTGCCACAGCGTAACGCAGGGTCCGGCGTCTTGCGAATTCGGCAGCGAACCAGCGGGCACAAAAGGGTCATTGAGCGCGTTGAGGGCCAGCGCTGGCACGCGGATCTGCGCCAGCAGGGGCTTGGCCGATGCGCGCGCCCAGTAGTCCTCGGTGTCTCGAAACCCGTGCAACGGGGCTGTGAACAGGTTGTCGAAGGTGTAGAGGTCGCGCGCCGCCAGCAAGGCCTCGCGGTCGAACAGGCCCGGGTACTGTGCCAGCTTGCGCAAGGCCTTGGGCACCATGGAGGCGAGGAACATGCGCGTGTAGACCAGGCGGTTGAAGCCGCGGCCGATGGCGTAACCACCCGCAGCAAGGTCCAGCGGCGAGCACACGGCGGCCACCGCACGCACGGTGTGTGCGGCGCCCTCGCCCATCTCGCCTGCCCAGCGCAGCAACGCATTGCCGCCCAGCGAGATGCCGACCGCCAGCAAGGGACGCCCCGGGTGCTCGGTGGCGAGGCGGTTCAGGATCCAATCGATCTCCTGAAAATCACCCGAATGGTAGGCGCGGGGCGCGCGGTTGATCTCGCCCGAACAGCCACGGAAGTGGGGCACGGCAAAGGCCAGACCCTGCGATGCGGCAAAGTCGGCGAAGGCGACGGCGTACTGACTGGCCGACGAACCTTCCAGTCCATGGAACAACACCAGCAAGGGTGCGAGAGGCGCGACGGTGTGCGCGGTCATGTCCACATCGATGAAATCACCATCGGGCGTGTCCCAGCGGGTGCGTTGCCAAACGGGCGCCGGCCCGAAATGGCGCTGGGCATACAACGCTGCCCACAGCGTCTGCGCATGGCCACCGGGCAGCCACCAGGGCGCGAGGTAGTGATCCATCGCACTGGTCAGCGGCTCGCGTTTCATGTCACTGGCGCCCGGCCGCCCGAAGCCATGGACGCGCCTCCCTCGGGGGGCAGCGGGCGAAGCGAGCGTGGGGGTCGTTTCATCCTGGTTGAAGGCTCAGTGCAGGACCGGCGGCGCGGTCGTGACCTCAGGCGGCTCGGTGCGTGAACCCGGGCTGGCGTGGTGGGCCACCAGGCGCCAGCCCTGTGCCGTCTTGGCGTAGACGTTGGTAGCGACCACCCAGGCGTGCTGCAGCCCGTCGTCGCTCAACACCTCCACGCGCTCGACCACGCTGTGCACACTGCAACTGCCCGCATCCAGGCGGCGCACCTTTTCCGGATGGGCCTTGACGCTGCCGTTGGCAAACAGGGCCTCGAAAGCTGCACGCACCGCAGCATGCCCCACCATCCGAGGGCCACCAGGGTGGACGCAGACGATGTCGTCCTCGTCGGCCCAGCAGGCCATGAGTCGCTCGAGGTCGGCGTGCTGCAGGGCGTCGTAGAACGCCTGCTCCGTGTCGTCGGGAGAGCTGGGAGGCAGTTTGGTTTTGCGCATGGCCGCCATTTTGCCGCTTGCCCGTTGCGCCGGGGGCAACTGGCGCCGGTTTCCCCTGCACGACTCGACCGTGAACACTGGCCGGTTCCTTGCCGGGGTCTGCCGGCAAGGGCACAGGGCGGCCACGCGCCACAGGTATAGTTACCCGACAGCAGGCCTCGACACCGCCTGCCCCATTCTGGCCAACGCCTCCGGAGGACCCATGCGCACCTTGATCAAACCTGTGACCACCTGGGCCCTGGCCCTGTTCCTCGCGGCCAGCCTCAGCGGTTGCGGCTACAACGATTTCCAGCGCCTGGACGAACAGAGCAAATCCGCCTGGTCCGAGGTGCTGAACCAGTACCAGCGCCGCGCCGACCTGATCCCCAACATCGTCGCCACGGTCAAAGGCGAGGCCAACTTCGAGCAGGAGACGCTGACCAAGGTGATCGAGGCCCGCTCCAAAGCCACTTCGATCCAGATGACGCCGGAGATGCTGAACGACCCGGCAGCGATGCAGAAATTCCAGGCTGCGCAGGGTGAGGTGAGCAGCGCGCTGAGCCGTCTGATGGTGGTCGTTGAGCAGTACCCGAACCTGAAGGCCAACCAGGCCTTCAGCGACCTGCGCGTGCAGCTCGAAGGCACCGAAAACCGCATCACGGTGGCCCGCAACCGCTACATCCAGGCCATCCAGGAATACAACGTGCTCGCACGCAGCTTCCCGACCAACCTGACCGCCATGGTCTTCAGCTACGCGCCCAAGGCCGGCTTCCAGGTGGAGAACGAAGCCGCCATTTCCGCACCACCGACGGTCGACTTCAACAAGCAATGACCGCCCACTGGCGTCGCCCCTTGCTGGCGGTGGCCCTCTGGCTGCTGGCATCGATGGCCTGGGCCCAGGGGCTTCAGCCCTTGCCCGAGTTGCGCGCCCGCGTGATGGACCAGACGGGCACGCTCGATGCGAGCAGCCTCGCCGCCATCGAAGCCAAGCTGGAAGCTTTTGAGAAGAGCCGCGGCTCGCAGGTCGTGGTGCTGATGGTGGCGACCACCGCTCCGGAAGACATCGCCGACTACACCCAGCGCCTGGGCGACGCCTGGAAGATCGGGCGCAAGGACGTGGGAGACGGGGTCTTGTTCGTCATCGCCAAGGACGACCGCCGCCTGCGCATCGCGACGGCCAAGACACTGGAGGGCGCGATCCCAGACCTGATCGCGCGCCGCATCATCGACCAGGCGGTCACGCCCGCCTTCCGCCGGGGCGACTACGCCGGTGGCATCCAGGCCGGGGTGGACCAGATCCTCGCGCGCATCGCCGGCGAGGATCTCCCGCTGCCGCAGGCCGCACCCGCTGCGGTGAATGGCTTTGAGTGGATGGACGTGCTGATCTTTCTGGTCTTTGCCGTACCGATCGTCTCGAGCGTTTTGCGGGGCATCTTTGGCAACAAGTTCGGCACCTTGCTGACCGGTGGCGCGGCGGGTGGACTGGCCTGGTTCATCACCTCGGTGGCATGGATCGCCATCGGTGCCGGCTTACTGGGGATGCTGGCCGCCCTGTTCATCCAGTTTCTGCCCTCTGCACCCACCTCGGGGCGCGGCTCCCGCGGCGGGCACCCTGGCGGCTGGGGCGGCGGCGGTTTCGGCGGAGGGGGCGGGTTCGGTGGGGGCGGCGGATTTGGCTCGGGCGGTGGGGGCAATTTTGGTGGCGGCGGCGCTTCGGGAGGCTGGTGAGCAAGATGAACAAATGGCTGTGCATCCTCAAACACCGCTGGCTCGATGCCTCGGACACCCGCCGCGCGGTGCCGGACGACATGGCAGAACGTCTGGCCCAGCGGGTCGCGGCCAGCGAAGCCCGCCACACCGGCGAGGTGCGTCTGTGCGTCGAAGCGGCGTTGCCGTTGTCCTACCTGTGGCGCCTGCAGCCCGCCCGGCCGGTCAAGACCCTGGTGCGCGAGCGTGCGGTGAGCTGGTTTGGACGCATGGGCGTCTGGGACACCGAGCACAACAACGGTGTGTTGATCTACCTGCTGCTGGCCGAGCACGCGATCGAGTTCGTGGCCGACCGGGCCCTCACGCAACGTGTGGATCAGGCGCAGTGGCAGGCCATCGTGGACCGGCTCGGCGCCCGCCTGCACAGTGGTGAGTTCGAAGACGGTTTGACGCAGGCGCTGGAAGAGGTATCGGCGCTGCTGGTGGCGCACTTCCCGGCTTCGGCCGACACCTGGCGCCCCAACCAGTTGAGCAACAACGTCGTGCGCGCCTGAGGCGTGCCTGCAGGCCCGTGTTCGGCCTACCGGCGTTTCTGGGTGTCGAATCCGGTGCGGCTGTTCATGACCACCTGCAACTCCTGCTGCAATGCCTTGTTCATCTGGGCAAAGGTCCTGAGCTTGCGGGTGGTCTCGCGCAGGCGGTCGGCCATGCGTTTGGAGATCGCCAGCAACAATCGGGCGCCGACACGGGGCTCGTCCTTGAGCAGTCGCATGAGGGCGGTTCGGGAGAGGACCGCCGCGTAGATGTCGGTGGTGGCGGTGCAGGTGGCAGAGCGGGGTGATCCGTCCAGCACACCCATCTCGCCGATCAGATGTCCCGGCCCCATGATGTTGACCACCATGCTGTCGTTGAGACCGGGCATGGCATTCTCTACCGCGATGTCGCCTTCGAGCACCAGCAGCATGTAGTCGTTCTGCCGGATTTCGCCTTCCTGGATGAACACCGTCCCGGACTTGATGCGCTTGGGTCGCATGTACGCCACCACCTTCACAGCGTCTGCCAAGGTCAGGTCGTCCAGCGCAGACGCGGTGACCAGAAGGCGCGCCGCCACTTCCTCGGGTGCCAGGTCCGGGCTTTCAAATATCGACGACATGGCGGAGGTGGGGGTTGAGGCGGTTCGACAAGATCCTTGTATTGTGCGGGCTCTCAAGAGAAACCAGCAAAAAAAAGACCGGCCAACGACCGGTCTTCTTGGGGCAGAACGCGCAGGGCGTTTTACTTTTTCTGGCGGTACTTGCGCAGCGCTGCAATCTGGGCGGCCATGACGGCGAGTTCGGACGTGGCCTTGGCCAGATCGATATCGCTCTTGGCGTTCTTGACCGCTTCTTCGGCCTGCTTGCGCGCGTCGGTGGCCTTGGCCTCGTCCAGATCCTTGCCGCGGATGGCGGTATCGGACAACACGGTGATGTGGTTCGGCTGCACTTCCAGAATGCCACCCGCCACAAACACGAACTCTTCGCCGCCGTCGGCTTTTTCGATGCGCACGGCACCGGGCTTGATGCGGGTGATCAGCGGAATGTGACCGGGCAGAATACCCAGTTCACCGGCTTCACCCGGCAGCGCCACGAACTTGGCCTCGCCCGAAAAGATGGACTCTTCGGCGCTGACCACATCGACGCGGATGGTGCTCATAGTTACTCCAATAAAAAAGGTGGGTGGGAAGCAAGCATCGGGGTGCCTGGCCAGGTGCCGCGCGGAGCCGTACCAGCGTACGGCGAGCACGGCAACAACGCCGCCCCCCGGGCTCCGCTTTACGCCACCTTTTTGGCCTTCTCGAAGGCTTCGTCGATCGTGCCGACCATGTAGAACGACTGCTCGGGCAGGTGATCGCACTCGCCGCTGGTGATCATCTTGAAGCCGCGGATGGTTTCCGACAGCGGCACGTACTTGCCAGGCGAGCCGGTGAACACTTCGGCCACGTGGAACGGCTGCGACAGGAAACGCTGGATCTTGCGCGCCCGGGCCACGGCCAGCTTGTCTTCAGGGGCCAGTTCGTCCATGCCCAGGATGGCGATGATGTCGCGCAGTTCCTTGTAGCGCTGCAGCGTGTTCTGCACGGAGCGGGCGGTTTCGTAGTGTTCCTGACCCACGACCAGCGGATCCAGCTGGCGGCTGGTGGAGTCCAGCGGGTCCACGGCGGGGTAGATACCCAGCGAAGCGATGTCACGCGACAGCACCACGGTGGAATCCAGGTGGGCGAAGGTGGTGGCAGGCGAAGGGTCGGTCAAGTCATCGGCGGGCACGTAAACGGCCTGGATGGAGGTGATCGAGCCAACCTTGGTGGAGGTGATGCGCTCTTGCAGACGGCCCATTTCTTCAGCCAGCGTCGGCTGGTAGCCCACGGCGGAAGGCATGCGGCCCAGCAGGGCGGACACTTCGGTACCGGCCAGCGTGAAACGGTAGATGTTGTCCACGAAGAACAGCACGTCACGGCCTTCGTCGCGGAAGGACTCGGCGATGGTCAGACCGGTCAGGGCCACGCGCAGACGGTTACCCGGGGGTTCGTTCATCTGGCCGTAGACCATGGCCACTTTGGAGTTGGGCAGGTTCTCAAGGTCCACCACCTTGGAGTCGGCCATCTCGTGGTAGAAGTCATTGCCTTCGCGGGTACGTTCACCCACACCGGCGAACACCGACAGACCGGAGTGGGCCTTGGCGATGTTGTTGATGAGCTCCATCATGTTCACGGTCTTGCCCACACCGGCGCCACCGAACAGGCCCACCTTGCCGCCCTTGGCGAACGGACAGATCAGGTCGATCACCTTGATGCCGGTTTCCAGCAGTTCCTGCGAGGGGCTGAGTTCGTCATAGGCCGGGGCCTTGCGGTGGATGGAGGCGGTCAGGGTCTGGTCAACCGGGCCGCGCTCGTCGATGGGCGTGCCGAGCACGTCCATGATGCGACCCAGGGTGGCCTTGCCCACCGGCACCATGATGGGTTCTGCGGTGTTGGTCACCAGCATGCCGCGGCGCAAGCCGTCGGACGAGCCCAGCGCAATCGTGCGCACCACGCCGTCACCCAGCTGTTGCTGGACTTCCAGCGTCAGGGCCGAGCCCTCCATTTTCAGGGCGTCATAAATGTGCGGCATCTGGTTGCGCGGAAATTCCACGTCAACCACGGCGCCGATACACTGGACGATCTTGCCTTGTACTTGAGACATGATGGATACCTTTTAAATTCTCTGGATTCTGTTGAACGGCTGCTTCAGACCGCTGCGGCGCCGGCAACGATTTCCGAAAGTTCTTTCGTGATCGCGGCCTGGCGGGTCTTGTTGTAGACCAGCTTGAGTTCGCCGATGACGCTGCCAGCGTTGTCGGTGGCGGCCTTCATGGCCACCATGCGCGCCGACTGCTCGGAGGCCATGTTTTCGGCCACAGCCTGGTAGACCTGGGCTTCCACGTAGCGCAGCAGCAGCTCGTCAATCACGGCGGGTGCGTCGGGTTCGTAGATGTAGTCCCAGTCGCGTCCGCCAGCGCCATCCTGCAAGGTGCCGGCGTTCAACGGCAGCAATTGCTCGGTCACGGCTTCCTGCTTCATCGTGTTGATGAACCGGGTGTAGCACAGGTAGACCGCGTTGATCCGGCCTTCGGTGTAGGCGTCGAGCAGCGTTTTCACGGGGCCGATCAGCTTGTCCAGATGGGGCGTGTCGCCCAGTCCGGTTGCGCTGGACACCACCTTGGCGTTGATGCGGTTGAGGAAACCGAGACCCTTGTTGCCAATGGCCACAGCTTCGGCACCCACGCCTTTGGCCTGCAGATCCTTGAGCTGGGACGTCAGCGCCCGCAGCACGTTGGTGTTCATGCCGCCGCACAGGCCTTTGTCGGTCGTCACAACGACAAAACCGGCGGTTTTGGCGTCGTTGACCTTCATGAAGGCGTGCGTGTACTCGGGGTTCGCGCGGCTCAGGTTGCCGGTGATCTGGCGCACCTTTTCCGCGTAAGGCCGGGCCGCACGCATGCGTTCCTGCGCCTTGCGCATTTTGGAGGCGGCGACCATCTCCATGGCTTTGGTGATCTTCTTGGTGTTCTCCACCGATTTGATCTTGCCGCGTATTTCCTTGCCTGCTGCCATTGCTGCTCCTTTATCGGGTCAATGGGCCGGTTCAGTACGTGCCGGTTTTCTTGAACTCGGCAATGGCGGCGGCCAGCTGGGCTTCAGCATCCTTGTCCATGGCCTTGTCGTTTTCCAGCTTGGCCAGCAGGGCCGCGTACTTGTCCTTGAGGTGGGCGTGCATGCCGGCTTCGAAAGGCAAGACTTGCTTGATTTCGATGTCGTCCAGGTAGCCCTTGTTCACGGCGAACAGCGTGGAGGCCATCAAGGCGATGGACTGCGGGCTGTACTGGGCCTGCTTGAGCAGTTCGGTCACGCGGGCACCGCGGTCGAGCTGCTTGCGGGTGGCTTCGTCCAGATCGGAAGCGAACTGCGCGAACGCAGCCAGTTCACGGTACTGGGCCAGGTCGGTACGGATACCGCCGGACAGGCTCTTGATCAGCTTGGTCTGGGCAGCACCACCGACGCGCGACACCGAGATACCGGCGTTGATGGCGGGGCGGACACCGGCGTTGAACAGGCTGGTTTCCAGGAAGATCTGGCCGTCGGTGATCGAGATCACGTTGGTCGGCACGAAAGCGGACACGTCGCCGGCTTGCGTTTCAATGATGGGCAGGGCGGTCAGCGAACCGGTCTTGCCCTTGACTTCACCCTTGGTGAAGGCTTCGACGTAGTCGGCGTTGACGCGAGCGGCGCGCTCCAGCAGGCGGCTGTGGAGATAGAACACGTCGCCGGGGTAGGCTTCGCGGCCTGGCGGGCGGCGCAGCAGCAACGACACCTGGCGGTAGGCCACGGCCTGCTTGGACAGGTCGTCGTACACGATCAGCGCGTCCTGGCCGCGGTCGCGGAAGTACTCGCCCATGGTGCAGCCGGAGTAGGCCGACAGGTACTGCATGGCAGCGGATTCAGACGCCGAAGCGGCCACGACGATGGTGTAGTCCATCGCGCCGGCTTGCTCCAGGGCACGCACCACGTTCTTGATCGACGAGGCCTTCTGGCCAATCGCGACGTAAACGCAGGTCATGTTCTGACCCTTCTGGTTGATGATGGCGTCGATCGCCACCGCCGTCTTGCCGGTCTGGCGGTCACCAATGATCAGCTCGCGCTGGCCACGGCCGACGGGCACCATCGAGTCGATCGACTTCAGGCCGGTCTGCACAGGCTGGTCCACCGATTTACGGGCGATCACGCCCGGGGCGACCTTTTCGATCACGTCGGTCATCTTGGCGTTGATCGGGCCCTTGCCATCGATCGGGGCGCCCAGGGCGTTGACCACGCGGCCGATCAGCTCGGGGCCGACCGGCACTTCCAGAATGCGGCCCGTGCACTTGACGGTTTCACCTTCGGAAATGTGTTCGTATTCACCCAGAATCACGGCGCCGACGGAGTCGCGCTCAAGGTTCAGGGCCAGGCCAAAGGAAGGCACACCATCCTTGTTGGCAGGAAATTCCAGCATTTCGCCCTGCATCACATCGGACAGGCCGTGCACACGGACGATACCGTCGGTCACCGACACCACGGTGCCCTGGTTGCGCACATCGCTCGATGCACCCAGACCCTCGATACGGGACTTGATCAGTTCAGAGATTTCGGCGGGATTGAGTTGCATGACTCTTTCCTTCTTTCGTTAAATGGGATGAGGGCGCGCCCGGGATTCGACCAACGGGCTTCAGGCCGTTAGCGCAACTTTCATTTGTTCCAGGCGGGCTTTGATCGAGGTGTCGAGCACCTCGTCACCCACCACCACGCGAACGCCACCGATCAGGTCCGGCTGGAGCTCCACCTTCAGGTTGAGCTTGCGTCCAAAGCGCTTTTCCAGCACACCCGACAGATCGGCCAGTGCAACACTGTCCATGTCGAAGGCGCTGTAAACCACGGCGTCGAAACTGCCCTGCTGGGCGTTTTTCAGCACACGGAACTGCGCTGCCATTTCGGGCAACGCATCAATGCGACCGTTGTCGATCACCGTGCGCAGAAAATTCTGGGCCATGACCGGCAGCGCGCTCTTGAGCACACCGGTGATGACCCCGAACACCTGCTCGGACGAAGACTTGGGCGCATCAGCGAACTGGCGCAACTGCTCATTGGAAGCAACAGCAGCCAGCTCATCGAGCCAGACGGCGGTGCCGGCCGCGTCAGCGCCTGCAGCCTGGAACAGCGCTTCGGCGTAGGGGCGGGCAATGGTGGCGATTTCGGCCATGGTCTACCTTTGGATGCCTGCGGATATCGGATGGAACGTGGACGTCGAGCGCATCAGAGCTCGGTCTTCAGGCGACCCAGCAACTCGGCATGAACGCCGGCGTTGACTTCACGCTTGAGGATCTGCTCGGCACCCTTGACGGCCAGCGCGGCCACTTCTTCGCGCAGCGCTTCACGGGCCTTGACGACCTGCTGATCGGCTTCCTGGCGGGCGGTGGCCACAATCTTGGCGGCTTCGTCCGTGGCACGGGCCTTCGCCTCGTCGATCACGGCCTGGGCACGACGCTCGGCGTCGGCCAGACGGGTGGCGGCCTCGTTGCGCGATTGGCTCAACTCTGCTTCAACGCGCTTGTTGGCCACGGCCAGTTCGGACTTGGCCTTCTCGGCAGAGGCCAGTCCTTCGGAAATCTTCAACGCACGCTCGTCAAGTGCCTTGGCGATGGGGGGCCACACGAATTTCATCGTGAACCACACCAGGATCGCAAAAACGACGGCCTGCGCGAAGAGGGTTGCATTGATATTCATCGCAACGCCTTTCTGTGTGTTGACAGGAGTGGTGACGCGCTTGCTGCAGCGTCAGCGGACAACCGGATCGCAGACCAGAACCAACCGGCCTGCAGGGCGCCGCCGCGCATGGCAGCAAAACCCATTAAGCGGCGAGCGTGAAGGGGTTGGCGAACGCGAACAGCAGGGCAATGGCCACACCGATCAGGAAAGCGGCGTCAATCAGACCGGCCAAGATGAACATCTTGGTCTGCAGGTCGTTCATGAGTTCAGGCTGACGGGCCGACGACTCGAGGAACTTGCCACCCATCAGGGCAATACCGATAGAGGCGCCAACGGCACCCAGACCGACGATAAGACCGCAAGCCAGTGCGACAAGACCCAGAACGTTTTCCATGATGACTCCTATGAGATGAACGAAAGTTGAGAAAGGGAAGAAACGAGAGAACTCAGAGCGAGGTGAAACCGCGCAACTTAGTGAGCGTCATGCGCTTGACCCAGATAAATCAGGGCCAGCATCATGAAAATGAACGCCTGCAAGGTGATGACCAAAATGTGAAACAAGGTCCACACCGTGCCTGCGATCACGTGTCCGACGAAGAAGAGCCCACCGGACAACGAGAGGGAAGCGAAGCCACCCAACAGCGCAATCAGCATGAACACCAGTTCACCCGCGAACATGTTGCCAAACAACCGCATGCCGTGCGAAACCGTCTTCGCCACGAACTCGATCATTTGCATCAGGAAGTTGGTCACGCCCAAGAGCAGTGCCCAGAAAGGATTTTTGCTGGTGCCAAAAGGCGCGGTCACCAGCTCGTGCGCCCAACCACCCAGACCCTTGATCTTGAGGTTGTAGAACACGCACATCAACAGCACGGAGACCGACAGACCCAGCGTGGTCGAAAGATCGGCAGTGGGCACGACACGCAGATAGGCGTGGTGTGGATCGTGACCAGCGGCACCATAGATGCCTTCCCAGATCTTGGGCAGCAGATCCACCGGGATCATGTCCATGAAGTTCATGGCGAAAATCCAGCAGAACACGGTGAGCGCCAGCGGGGCAACCAGTTTGCGGCTGTTGGCGTTGTGGATCACGCCCTTGGCCTGGCTGTCCACCATTTCAACCAGCATTTCCACCGCCGCCTGGAAGCGACCCGGCACACCGGCATGCGCCGAACGGGCGGCGCGCCAGAGGACGAAACACACGATCGCACCCAGCAAGGAGCTGACGATCACGGAGTCGAGGTTGATGACCGAAAAGTCGACGATGAAGCCCTGCTCCTGATTCGTCAAATGGGTCAAGTGGTGGCGAATGTACTCACCGGGGGTGGGACCGATACCTTCTGCAGCCATGTTCGTTCGCGCCAATCAACCGTTTAACTTTGAACGCCTGGCTTGGGCCAAAAACCCAAACCAGTACACCTTGAGAGTCAACACCAGACCGGCCAGAAGGCCGAGCCAACTGAGTTCCGGGACGATTTTCGGCGCCAGCCACAACATGGCGACCGCCAGCAAAATCTTGACCCCTTCCCACAGCAAAAAACCGGCAAATGCAGCCTGCGCCACACCCGCCAACAACCGGGCCAGGAAACTGGAGGTCAGTCCGTAGGCCATCAGGGCCGACGGGATCACCACCGATGCAGCGCCGTACAGAACCGACCAGGCCACCGGAGCGCGCTGCGTCAGCAACCACCCCAGCACACCCGCCGCCAGCCCCACCAGCAACTGCATTCCAACCAAGCGCCAGACCGAAATTTCCGGCTGACTTGCCCGCCACTGCTGCGCTTCTTCGCGCGTCAGGGGCTTGAATTCGGGTTCTTGCAACCCATCTGCATTCTGTTCGTCATCTGCTTGTGCTGTCGACTCAAGCCTCGGCATTGTCGGCATGGCAAATTACTCGCAGGTTACAAATGTGTGCGGTTCCGCAAAGCCGCTGATTATACGTAGAAACCCCACCGTGTCGTCAATACACCGGAGGGGCTTATCTGCGCCTGTCACGGCCGCGGCCGATAATCTCAGCCATGACGCCTCCCCTGCCGGTCACATCGCCCGACCTTCCGCCGCCACTGCCCGAATCGCTGTGCCACCTGAACGGCGAGTACATCCGGCTGTGCGACGCCAGGGTCAGCGTGCTGGACCGCGGCTTCATTTTTGGCGACGGTGTCTACGAGGTTCTGCCCGCCTACGGGGGCCGCATTTTTCGCTTTGACCAGCACATGGCCAGGCTGGACCGCTCGCTCGACGCGTTGCGCATCAACAACCCGCACAGCCCCGCCGAATGGCTGGCCATGGCCCGGCGCTTGATCGACGCGCTCGTGGCGTCCACCGGTGCACCCAACCAAATCGTCTACATCCAGATCACGCGCGGCGTGGCACCGCGCGACCACGTGATGCCGCGCGGCCTGCGCCCCACGGTGTTCATGATGGTGAGCGAGATGAAGCAAGCCACGCCAGCCCAGCGCGAACAGGGTGTGCACTGTGTGAGTGCCGATGATTTCCGCTGGCAGAAGGCCCACATCAAGACCACCAGCCTGCTCGGCGCGGTGATGGCACGCCAGATCAGCGCCGACGTGGGCGCGGTCGAGACGGTGATGTTTCGTGACGGCCACCTCAGCGAGGCGTCGTCCAGCAACGTGTGGGTGGTGAAGAACGGCGTGGTGATGGGCCCGCCCAAGGACCACCTGTTGCTCGAGGGCATCCGCTTCGGCCTGATCGAAGAAATGTGCCATGCACAAGGCATCCCTTTCGAGTTGCGGCGCATCACCCGCACCGAGGTGCTGGACGCCGACGAACTGATGTTGTCTTCCGCCACCAAAGAGGTCCTGCCCATCACCACCCTGGACGACCAGTCTGTGGGCCACGGCGCCGCGCGTGGTCGCCCGGGCCCGATCTACACCCGCCTGTACGCCGCCTACCAACAGGCCAAGGCCAGCCAATCGATTTGAGGAGCACCCCCATGGACCTGCCCCGCGAGATCCCGCCCGAGCAATCGCTCATCGAATACCCCTGCCGCTTTCCCATCAAGGTGATGGGCGCCAACGTGGACGGCTATGTCACGGCCATGACACACGTGGCCAAAGCCTTCGACCCCAGTTTCGACGCCTCGACCATCGAACTGCGCCCGAGCAAGGCCGGCAACTACATGGGTCTCACCCTGTCGGTGTACGTGACCAGCCGCGAGCAGCTCGACGAGCTGTACCGCACACTGACCACGCACCCCATGGTCAAGATCGTTCTCTGAGCATGCAGATCCGCAGCCTCGGCCGGGTGGACTACGCACCCACCCACGACGCCATGGTGGCGTTCACCGAGGCGCGCACCGCCGACACGCCCGATGAGCTCTGGGTCTGCGAGCACCCACCCGTGTTCACGCAGGGCATTGCCGGCAAGGACGACCACCTGCTCGCGCCGGGCGACATCCCGGTGATCAGGACCAACCGCGGCGGCCAGGTGACCTACCACGGCCCGGGCCAGGTGGTGGCCTACCCGCTGATCGATTTGCAGCGCGCCGGTTACTTCGTCAAGGAATACGTCTACCGCATTGAAGAGGCGGTGATCCGCACACTGGACCACTTCGGCGTGACCGGTCATCGAGTGGCCGGTGCACCCGGCATTTACGTGAGGCTGGACGACCCGACCAGCCATGCCCTGCTGCCCCAGCGACCGCAAAAGAAGGTGGAAGGCCAGCCTGCGGCCGACCCCGACTTCACCGGTCTGGGCAAGATCGCCGCACTGGGCATCAAGGTCAGTCGCCACTGTACCTACCACGGCGTGGCGCTCAACGTGGCCATGGACCTGCAGCCCTACTGGCGCATCAACCCGTGTGGGTATGCGGGTCTGCAGACGGTGGACCTTTCTACAATCGGGGTCGCCGTTTCATGGGATGAAGCGGCCCAGGTCCTGAGCCAGAAGCTCGGCACCACCCTCAGCCCCTGAACCCCAAGCTCCTCCATTGCGCCATCCGCGCCCACGCCATGACCCGCCCCGACACCCCCACGGCCGCCGACACCCACACGGTTCGCGAAACCCAGCCCGCCGCCGGCTACGACGCCACCGCCAAGCAGAAGAGCCAGGCCAAGACCTCGCGCATCCCGATCAAGATCGTGCCGGCCGAAGTGCTGAAAAAGCCCGACTGGATCCGCGTCAAGGCCGGATCGCCGACCACGCGCTTCTACGAGATCAAGGACGTGCTGCGTGCCAACAAGCTGGTGACGGTGTGCGAAGAAGCGAGCTGCCCCAACATCGGCGAGTGTTTCGGCAAGGGCACGGCCACCTTCATGATCATGGGCGACAAATGCACGCGCCGCTGCCCGTTCTGCGACGTGGGCCACGGCCGCCCGGACCCGCTGGACGTGAACGAACCGGAGAACCTGGCCAGGACGATTGCCCAGCTCAAGTTGAAATACGTGGTCATCACCAGTGTGGACCGCGACGACCTGCGCGACGGTGGCGCCGGCCACTTCGTGGCCTGCATCGAAAAGACCCGCGAGCTGTCACCGGGCACGCAGATCGAGGTGCTCGTGCCCGACTTCCGCGGCCGCGACGACCGCGCGCTGGAGATCCTGAAAGCCGCGCCGCCCGATGTGATGAACCACAACCTGGAGACCGCGCCGCGCCTGTACAAGGAAGCGCGCCCGGGGTCGGACTACCAGTTCAGCCTGAACCTGCTGAAGAAGTTCAAGGCCCTGTTCCCGCACGTGCCCACCAAGAGCGGCCTGATGGTCGGCCTGGGCGAGACGGATGAAGAGATCCTGGAGGTCATGCGCGACATGCGCGCGCACAACATCGAGATGCTGACCATCGGCCAGTACCTCGCGCCCAGTGGCCACCACCTGCCGGTGCGCCGCTACGTGCACCCCGACACCTTCAAGATGTTCGAGGCCGAGGCCTACAAGATGGGCTTCACCCACGCCGCCGTTGGCGCGATGGTGCGCAGTTCGTACCACGCCGACCAGCAGGCGCACAACGCACTCAACGCGGGCGCCACCAAGGCCTGAACATGAAACGCCCGGCCGATGCCCTGCCGGTCTGGTGCTGCAGCGCCGCGCACGGCAGCCGCGCGCACGACCAGTTCCAGATCCTGCCGGGACTGGACGGCGTGCTGGAACTGGACGTGAATGACCGCGGCCAGCGCATCGCGGCTGGCAATGGTGCGGCCACCATGCTGACGGCATGCCTTCTTGTACCGCGACCCGGTCACTCCGACGCCTTGCGCTCAGGCGCTCAACCCTTGGTGCGGAGTTTCTCCCAGGCCGCGATCACTTCCGCGGCGTACATCAGTGCGGGACCACCGCCCATGTACACGCACACGGCCAGCATTTCCTCCAGTTCGGGGCGGGTGCAACCGAGCTGGACCAGCGCCTTGACGTGAAAGCCGATACAGCCCGAGCAGCGCTGCGTGACCGCGATCGACAACGCGATCAGTTCCTTGTGTTTGGCACTGAGTTCGCCATCGGTGATGGCGGCTTTGGCCAGTTGACCGAAGCCGGCCATGGCGCTGGGCTGAGCCTTGCGGAACGGCGCCAGGCTCTCGTTGATGTCGCGCATCAGATCGCTGTGATTGAACGTGCTCAATGGAAATCCTTCGAAGAAAAATACCCAATGGAGTATCCAGCATGAACCCGGCATGCGGCCTTGTCATGGATCAAAGCCCCATGGCGGCGCTCCGGGTGTCCGCATGACGGCCCATCTGCTGGCCCTTGGCGCCATCGTTCTCTGGGCCTCACTCGCCGCGCTGGGCGTTTCGCTCACGCACGTGCCCCCGTTCCTGCTGACCGGGCTGGCGCTGCTGATCGGCAGCGTGATCGCCTTGCCGCTGTCGCGCTTCGACTGGCGCCAATGGCGCATCCCAACCTCCACACTGGTGCTGGGGGTCTACGGCCTTTTCGGCTACCACTTCCTGTTCTTCATCGCTCTGCGCCACGCACCGCCGGTGCAGGCCAACCTGGTGAACTACCTGTGGCCGCTGGGCATCGTGGTCATGGCGCCGCTGTTCCTGCCGGGTGTGTCGCTCACCGCGCGCCACGTGCTGGCCGCGCTGATCGGCTTTGCCGGCGCGGTGCTGGCCATACTCGGACGCGGCGGTACCGGTGAAGCGGTCTGGGCCTGGGGTTACATCCCGGCGCTCGGCTCGGCCTTCATCTGGGCCAGCTATTCGCTGCTGACGAAACGCGTGCGGGCATTCCCCACCGCGGCCATCGGCAGCTTTGCGCTGATCTCGGGGTTGCTCTCGCTGCTGTGCCACGCCTGGCTGGAACCAGCCACCGCGCTGTCCGCGCGCGACTGGGGCCTGATCACCCTGCTGGGCCTGGGTCCTCTGGGTGGGGCGTTTTTTTTGTGGGATGCGGCGCTCAAGCGCGGTGACGCACGGCAGATCGGTGTATTGAGCTTCCTCACACCACTGCTGTCCACGCTTACCCTGCTCTGGGTGCGCGGGGAGGCCCCAAGCGCATCCGTGGTCCTGGCCGCGGTGATGATCATCGGCGCTGCGGTGATGGCGACGCGGATCCGCTGAGACACCCCAATTTGCACGTCGCTGCAAGGATCACGCCCCTGGCGTTGTGCGTGCCAATCGGCCTGGGGCGACCTGACCTCGTACAGCGCCAACGGCAAGCCATCGGGGTCGGCGAAAAAGGCGAACCGGCACCCCGTGTATTCGTCCAACCGCACCGGCTCGACCTCCACGCCCTGCGCCTCCGGATACGAGAGTCGGTGTGGCGCACCCGGGGAACAAAACAGTGCGATCTGTGAACCGTCAGGCAAGACCAGGTCCCGTTTCCAGCTCTGGCGCGTCTCGCTCACCGATCACCGGCAGACCCAGCACCCCGGCATAAAACCGCGGGGACCGTTCGACGTCCGAGCAGATGATTGCGGCGTGGTGGATGCGCAGCAGCACAGGGCGCGCCCCATCCGGCAAGCTTCAGTCCGCCATCAGCGCCGCCGGGTCCTCGGCCACAAGCACGCTCTGCGCCCAGGTCGCAAGCTTGACCGTGTCGCAGCGCAGAATTTGCTGCTTGACCGCGAGGATCTGCGACGGGTGCATGGAGAAACTGCGCAGACCCAGGCCGAGCAACAAGCGCGTCATGGCCACGTCGCCCGCCATTTCGCCGCACACGCTCACGCCCTTGCCCTGGGCGCGGCACTGCGCGATGGTGCTGGCCAGCAGTTGCAGGACAGCCGGATGCACCGGGTCGTACAGGTGCGAAACGGCTTCGTCGGCGCGGTCGATGGCCAGCGTGTACTGGATCAGGTCGTTGGTGCCGATGGACAGAAAATCGAAGTACCGCAGAAACAGCGGAATGGTGAGCGCCGCAGCGGGGACCTCGATCATCGCGCCCAGGCGCACCGGACCACAGGCCTGGCCCCGCGCGTCGAGTTGCTCGCGCGCGCGGTCCACCAGCGCCAGCGTCTGGCGGATCTCGCTCGCGTGCGCCAGCATCGGAATGAGCAGGTTGATCGCGCCGTGCGCCGCAGCGCGCAGGATGGCCCGCAACTGCGAAAGAAACATGGTCGGCTCGGCCAGACTCCAGCGGATGGCGCGCAGGCCCAGCGCCGGGTTCAGATGGTCTTCGCCCGCTCGCACGGGTGTTCGGTCCAGGGGTTTGTCGGCGCCCACGTCCACCGTCCGGATGGTGACGGGCAAGCCCTGCATGCCCTCGACCGCACGGCGGTAGGCCTGGTACTGCTCTTCTTCGTCGGGCAGCTTGCCGTTGCGGCCCATGAACAGGAACTCGGTTCGGAACAAGCCCACACCCACGGCACCGGCCTTGAGCGCGCCGACCGCGTCTTCGGGTTGTTCGATGTTGGCCAGCAGCTCGATCTTCTGCCCGTCGAGGGTGATGGCCGGGGTGTTCTTCAGACGCGAGAGGCGCTCGCGCTCGACCTCGCCCTGGCGTTGCTTGAAGCCGTACTCGGCCAGCAGGATCGCTGACGGATCGACCACCACGACGCCGGCGTCACCATCGATGATGACCCAGTCGTCCTGGTTGATCAGGTGGCTGGCCGAGCGCGCACCGACCACGGCCGGGATGTCCATGCTGCGCGCGACGATGGCGGTGTGGCTGGTCTTGCCGCCCACGTCTGTCACGAAGCCCGCAAACACGCTCTGCTTGAACTGCAGCATGTCGGCCGGCGACAGGTCGTGCGCGATCAGCACCAGCGGCACCTCGACCGAGGGATCGAACAGGGTGTCGCTCTTGCCGTCTGCCGCAGCAGGTCGCGGCGCCGCCACGGGCGAGGCCACGCCACGCATGAAGCGCAGCATGCGCTCGACCACCTGCTCCAGATCGGCCTTGCGCTCGCGCAGATAGGGGTCTTCCATTTCGTCGAACTGGCGCGCGATCACCTCCAGCTGGGTGGTCAGCGCCCATTCGGCGTTGTAATGGCGGTCCACGATCCAGTGCTTGACACCGTTGGTGAGCTGCTCGTCCTGCAGCAGCATGAGGTGCACGTCGAGCAGGGCGCTGAGTTCCGGGTGGGCGTCGTTGGAACCCAGTTCGCCCAGGCTGTGCTGCACGCGGCCGATCTCTTCGACCACCGCCTTGCGCGCCGAGCGCAGACGCTCGATCTCGGCCTCGACCTGTTCGGCCTTGACGAAATAGTGCGCCACGTCCACGCGGCTGGAAGCCACGATGACGGCCCGCCCGATGGCAATGCCCCGGGAGACGGCCAGGCCATGGACCGTGAAACTCATGCTGACCTCGAGCGCAAACGTTCAAGGCCAACGGCCGTTTCGCCGCCGGGCCGCCCCACGGCGAAACAGCCCCCTTGGGGGGCAGCGACCCGCGCAGCGGCGGAGCCCCGGGTCCATACCGCAGGCGGGGAAACGCAAGGGGGTGTCATCACTCTCCCTCGCCGAACTTGTCGTTGATCAGGGCGACGATGGCGTCCATCGCAGCCTGCTCGTCCGGGCCGTTGGTCTCGATCTCGACCATGCTGCCCATCCCGGCGGCCAGCATCATGACGCCCATGATGCTCTTGGCGTTGATGCGACGATCGCCGCGCGACATCCAGACGTCGCAGCTGTGGCTGCCGGCGATTTTGGTGAGTTTGGCCGAGGCGCGTGCGTGCAGCCCGAGCTTATTGCTGATGGTCACGGTGGTCTTGATCATGGGTGGCTCTTCGGGCCTGGTTCTGGGGTGCGGTCACAGCCACCTGGATGACCCCTTGCGTGGCGCCGATCATGGCGCGCGCGACCAGGGCATCGAGCGACTCGTGGCGGTAGGACACGGTGCGCAGCAGCATGGGCAGGTTGACGCCGGCGATCAGCTTGGAGCGCACGCCGTCGACCAGCTTCTGCGCCACATTGCAGGGTGTGGCACCAAACACGTCGGTCACGACCAGGGTATTGGGCTTGTCAAGCTGGCGCAACAACGCACGCGCCTGTGCCAGCGATTCTTCGGGCGGTACGTTGGGCTGGACATCCAGCGCCGACACCGCATCCGCGCTGTCGGGAAACACATGCAGCACACACTGGCGCAGAGCCGAAGCGAGCGGGGCGTGCGCAATGATGAGGATGCCGTTCATGGGTGCAGTTTAGTCCCGCGGCGAAACCGCATGTCGCCGGTAGCCGCGCAAAAAAACCCCATACGCTGACAAACAGCACAGCCCGAACACGGCCACGGCACCCCGGAAACTGGATTCGGTGCTCCAGCCCAGCGTGCCGAAGGCGTCCACCACCAGGCCGATCGACCACTGGACCACAAAAATCCCGGCAAAGATGACCAGGTTGAACGCCGAGAGCGCCCGTCCGGCCGCCTGGGGCGGCAAGGCCTGTGCCACCGCTGGCTGCGACAAGGCCACAAAGGTGCTGCCCACACAAAACACGGCCCACAGTTGCCAGCCCGCATCGGCGCCCAACCAGACGATGGCACCCAGCGCCACGAAGCTGAACGGCAGGCCCCACGCGATCAGGCGTTCGGGCAACAGGCCGCGGTGGGCGAGGTGGGGGTTGATCACGCCCCACAGCCAGAACGCCGCGAGCATGCACAGGTTGATGCCAAAGAGGCCCAGTGCCGACTGATCCGGCGTGTAGCCGGCCACCTTGACCATCCAGGGGCCGGCCCATAGGGTTTGCACCGCCACCATGCCGCCGTAGTTCACGAATCCGATGGGCACCATCTGGCGGAAATACGGGTGACGCCAGATCTCGCCATAGCCAACGGCCCTGCCCGCAGCGGGCGCACCGGCGCTCCCGTGGTGACGCCAGGCGGGCACGAGCGCGGCGATGCCCAGCATGGACACCACCACCAGCCCGGCAAGCAACCAGAACAACCCGCGCCAGCCCAGCAGCGGCATGAGCCACTGCACGGGCAAGGTCGACGCCACCATGCCGAACGAGCCGGTCATGAGCATCCAGGAGTTGGCGCGCATCTGCGTGGCCGGGCTCAGCCAGCGCCGGTAGCCGGTGAGCGGCGCCATCAGGCAGGCGCTCACACCCATGCCGGTCAGTACCCGCGCGGCGAGCAGCCCGGCGAAGCTGGTGGCCATGGCGAAGGCGGCACAACCGAGCACCGCCACACACAGGAACGCCAGGATGACGCGGCGCGGGCCATACCGGTCCAGCCAGGTGCCCAGCGGCAGCTGCGTCAGCGCAAAACCGAAGAAGTAACCCCCGGCCAGCAGGCCCAGGTCACTCGCCTGCAGCGATAGTTCGGCGCTGAGGACCGGCGAGAGTGTGGCGGTAACGGCACGCACCAGCGCCGACAAAAAATAGGCCAGCGCAAAAGCGAGAAAGACCCACACCGCCGTGCGCGGTGCCAGCCATTCGTTCTCGGGCACCGGCGGTCTGGCCTGGGCGCTCATGGGGTGGGCAGGCGCAAACCGGCGAAGAACGGATCCACCGCCTCGTCGGTCAGCTGGGCGCCGTACACGGCGGCTTGAAACACCTGCGTGCCCTGGGCGAAATAGGCGGCGCGCGTCTGCACCGGCTGGCCTTGTGGATCTTGACCTTGCGCGCTCACGCCGAGCGCCGCCGGTGTACCGGCCACGCTCACGGTCCACCCGTAGGCCGGATCGTCGGCCGGTGTGGGCACCGCTCGAATGGATTGAAGGCTGGCGCTGCGCCAGGCGGCCAGCGCGGTCGGCACCTGGGCGGCATTGCCCACATCGGCCCAGGCCACGGCAAAGCGCAGGCCACCGGTTTCGCAGCTGTGCATGTGCAGCTCGGCCGGCGCGCCAGCCAAAGGCACCGTGCGCGTGGCGCTCTCGGGTTTGCAGGGCATGAGGGCGAGCAAGGGCGCGCCGTCCAGGCGCAGCTCGCGCCAGTTGAAGGTGGGGCTGCAGGCGCCCAGGGCGAGCAGCGAGGCCAGCCACGCTGCGCGGGATGAATACGACAACGGGATCTCCGGACAAAAAGCGCGACAACCGGGCAACGCCGGTACGGGCACAATGGCCCGATGAACGCTCTGGATGGTATCCGCATACTCGATTTGTCCCGCGTGCTGGCCGGGCCCTGGTGCACGCAAACGCTCGCCGATCTGGGCGCCGACGTGGTGAAGGTGGAGCGCCCGCCCGGCCCCAACCACCCCGGTGGCGACGACACACGCGGCTGGGGCCCACCCTTCCTGAAGGGGCGCGACGGCGCCGACACCGGCGAGGCCGCCTACTACCTGGGCGCCAACCGCAACAAGCGATCCATCACCTGCGACATCGCGCAACCCGAAGGCCAGGCGCTGATCCGCGAACTCGCCGCCAAGGCCGACGTGTTCGTGGAGAACTACAAGGTCGGCGACATGGCGCGCTACGGGCTCGATTTCGCGTCGCTGCACGCCATCAACCCGAAGCTGGTCTACTGCTCGATCACCGGCTTCGGCCAGACCGGACCGTACAAGGACCGCGCGGGTTACGACTACGCGATCCAGGGCATGGGCGGGCTGATGAGCGTGACCGGCGAGCGCGATGATCTGCCCGGCGGCGGCCCGCAGAAGGTGGGTGTGGCGGTGGCCGACCTGTTCACCGGGCTCTACGCCACGGTAGCCATCCAGGCCGCGCTGCGCCACGCCGAGCGCACCGGCGAGGGACAACACATCGACATGGCCCTGCTCGACACGCAGGTCACCATGCTCGCCAACCTGGGCGCCAACTACCTGGTGCGCGGCCGTGACGACGGCAAGGTGCCCGGTCGCGCGGGCAACGCGCATGTCAACATCGTGCCGTACCAGGTGTTCGAGGTGGCGCCGGATGCGCAGAGGCGGCCTCAGCACATCATCCTGGCCGTGGGCAACGACGGCCAGTTCGCCAAATTCTGCGAGGTGGCGGGCCGCCCGGATCTGGCGCAGGACGAACGCTTCGCCCGCAACCAGAACCGCGTGCGCCACCGAGACGTGCTGGTACCGCTGCTCGAAGCGATCATGAAGACGCGCAGCAAGGCCGACTGGCTCGCCGCGCTGGAAGCCGCCAAGGTGCCCGGCGGCCCGATCAACAACCTGGCCGAGGTGTTTGCCGACCCGCAGGTGCAAGAGCGCGGCATGGTGCAGACCTGGCAGCACCCGCTGGCCGACGCGGTAGACCTGGTGGCCAGCCCGCTCAAGCTCAGCGCCACCCCGGTGCGCAGCGATCTGCCGCCACCGCTGCTGGGCGAGCACACGGCCGAGGTGCTGGGCGACTGGCTGGCCCACACGCCCGAGCGCTTGTCGGAACTTCGCGCGCGCGGTATCGTCTGACGCTGGCCTGCTCGTCCCCCTCTTCCTGTCACCCTGACGCCCCACTTGCCATGAGCACCACCGCAACGAAGCCTGAAGAAGTGGCAACCGCCGCCACCCCGATCAACCGATCCGCGGCCTTGCCCAGCCCGGCGTCCCTGCGCGGCGCAGCTCTGGCCGCCGCAGCCCTCGGGGAACCGCTGGTGGTGATGACCACGCTGAGTGGCTGCCCTTATTGCGACCTGGTCCGCAACAGCTACCTGCTGCCCCTGCGGCGCGAGGGCAAGGTGCAGGCGGTGCAGATCGACATCCGCGACCGCAGCAGCAACCTGCAGGGCTTCCAGGGCGAAAACACCACCCCGGCCGAACAGGCCCGGCTGTGGAAAGCGCGCTTTGCACCGACGGTGCTCTTCCTCGGACCCAAGGGGCAAGAGCTGGCCGAACGCCTGGTCGGCGTGGCGGTGCCGGATTTTTACGGGGAATACCTCAATGCACGTCTCCAGGAAGCCCGCATCAAACTGAAATCGGCACACGCCACCTGAATCCCCGGCGGATTGAACTTTTACCGGTTCCGTTGAACTCCCACTGCTGGCCAAGGTCCATCTCTCACATTCCGCCAACGATTGGCCGTCAACCGCATCACCTTCCCTTGAGCGAACCCTGCCCCATGTTTTTCCGTTCCACCATCACCGATTTGGCCACCCGCCGCCGCTCCGTCATGACGCTGTTTGCTGTCGTGGCCGCCGCAACTTTCAGCCTGAGCGGTTGCGGCACCCGTGACGCCGCCCCGGCTTCCACCTTTGTGCTGATCGACGGCAGCCAGTCCACCACCGCCGACCTCAAAGGCAAAGTGACGCTGGTGAACTTCTGGGCCACGACCTGCGTCTCCTGCGTCAAGGAAATGCCGGCGCTGACCGCGACCTACAACAAATACAAGGACCGCGGCTACGACACCGTGGCCGTGGCCATGAGCTACGACCCGCCCGCCTGGGTGCTCAATTTCGCCAAGACCCGGCAACTGCCCTTCAAGGTGGCCCTCGACAACACCGGGGAACTGGCGAAGGCCTGGGGCGACGTGAAGCTCACCCCCACGACCTACCTGGTGGACAAACAGGGCATCATCGTCAAGCGCTTCGTCGGCGAACCCGACATGACGGCGCTGCACAACCTGATCGAAGAGTTGCTCGCCAAGGGTTGACACCCGTCCAGGCATGTTCTCGCATGAAAAAGCCGGCTCCTCGAAGCCGGCTTTTTTTGTCATTCGCGGACGCCGTCATGCGCCCCACGAACGATGTGCTCCACGCTTCAGTCCTTGCGGAAGTCGTCGTGGCAGGCCTTGCACGACTGGCCCGCTGCGCCGAACGCGGTCTTCACGCTGTCCAGATTGCCCGTTCTCGCGGCAGCGGCGAGCTTGGCCACTTCCCCCTGCATTTTCTCGGCCGCCGCATTGAATTTCGCCTGCTCGGTCCAGATCGCGGGCAGCGCACGGGTCTCACCCTTGTCCGTCCCCGGGCCGAAGCCCGCATAGGGCAGCTTGCTCATGGTCTCCACGATGGCCGCGTTGTCCGCCGCCACCTTGGCATCGAACGGCGCCTTGCCACTGGCCATCGCACCGATGCGTCCAAAATGGGCGGCCATCACGGTGAACGCGGCTTTGCGGTACTTGACCGCATCTTCGGGCTTCTGGAACTGGGCCGCAGCGGGAAAGGACAAGCTGACCGCAGCTACACCGAGAGCAAGAGAGGCAAGCGTTTTCATGGTGACTCCTGAGCAAGTGGATTGGATGTGTTGTTGTAGCCCGTGAGTGCTACAACGCGCTGAGTCTACGTCCGATGATTAAGTTCCGCAGGAACTGATGGCGCACTGTTTTCTCCATAATGCAGGCGTCACCACAGGAGGCTCGACCATGCACACCATCCGCGTCTGGGATCTGCCCACCCGCCTGTTCCACTGGGCTCTGGTGGTCTGTGTCATTGGCCAGATCGTCACGGCCAATGTGGGTGGGAACTGGATGAACTGGCACTTGCGCCTGGGTTACGCGGTGTTGACCCTGTTGCTGTTCAGGCTGGTCTGGGGTTTTGTAGGCGGGCACTGGTCCCGCTTCTCCAGCTTTCTGTACGGCCCCGCCACGGTGCTGAACTACCTCAGAGGCCAGGCCCGCCCGGAACACCGCGTCGGCCACAATCCGCTGGGAGCATTCTCCGTTTTTGGATTGCTGGCACTCTTGTTGCTGCAGGTCGGAAGCGGTCTTTTCAGCGACGATGAAATTGCGTTCACCGGCCCGCTGGTGAGCCTGGTCTCAAGTGATACCGTCAGTCTGGCCACCAGCTACCACAAGAATGTCGGCAAGTTCATTGTGCTGGCCCTCGTGGCGCTGCACCTTCTGGCGATAGGTTTTTACAGGATCGCCAAGAAGGAAGATCTGGTGCGTCCCATGATCGTCGGTGACAAGCAGGTCGCCACGCCCGTCTCGAGCGCGCGGGACTCTGCGCAGTCGCGCCTGCTGGCCCTGGGGGTGTTGTGCCTGTGCGCGCTGGTGGTATATGGGCTGGTGGACCTGGGTACCGTGACCGGGTTTTGACTGACTGCGGCCCGAACGCCTTGTCGTCTATAGTCGTGATCCGGAATTGCCCGAGCACCCCTCATCCATGAACGAGTCCCCAGCCGAAGTCAGCTTGCGCCTGGTCCACGCTGGCGAAGATGTGGACATCATCCGTACACTCTTTCTGGAGTACCAAGCCGATCTGGGCGTGGACCTGTGCTTCCAGGGCTTCGCCAACGAGCTGGTTACCCTGCCCGGCGACTACTCGGCACCCGGAGGTGGCTTGATGCTGGCCTGTGTGGATGGCCTCCCCGCCGGCTGCTGTGCCTTCCGTCCATTGATCAGCAGTGACCACCTCAACGCCTGCGAAATGAAACGCCTGTTTGTCCGGCGCGCATTCCGGGGTTTTGGTCTGGGGCGCCAGCTGGTCGAACAAACCATGTCGATGGCCCGGCTCGCGGGCTACACCACCATGTTGCTGGACACCCTGAGCGAGATGGAGACGGCACGGGCCATGTACCAGGAGGCCGGTTTTGTCGAGGTGCCCCCCTACTACCACAACCCTCTGGCAGGAGCGCACTACCTCAAAGCCATGCTTTAGCGTGGCGATCACCAGCGATAGAAGGGCAGGCCATCCGCTGGCGGCATGCCCTTGATGTCGCCCGCAATGTTCAGACGCCTGCTTTGATCTGTGCCAGCAAGGTGTCGGCGTCGCTCACCTCGAACTGACCCGGGCCTTCGATGTTCAGCGCCTTGACCACGCCATCCTTCACCAGCATGGAATAGCGGTTGCTGCGCAGGCCCATGCCGCGCGCCGTCAGATCCAGTGTCAGGCCCGTGGCCTTGGCAAACTCCGCGCTGCCGTCGGCCAGCATGCGCACCTTGTCACCGGTTTTCTGGTCGCGCGCCCAGGCACCCATCACAAACGCGTCGTTCACGCTCAGGCACCAGATTTCGTCAACGCCCGCTGCCTTGAGGGCATCGAACTGAGCCACATAGCCGGGCACATGTTTGGCAGAACAAGTAGGGGTGAACGCACCGGGCAAGGCAAAAATAGCGATGGTCTTGCCAGCGCTGGCCTTGGCCGTGTCCACAGGGTTGGGGCCAATGCTGCAGCCTTCTCCCGCAACCTCGATGAATTCCATCAAGGTGGTTGCAGGAATCTTGTCGCCAATCTGAATCATGGGGGCTCCTCGTTGTACTGGATAAAGCCCCGCAGGGCCGGATTGGCCAACCCGCGAGAAACGCGGCGCCAGAAATGAAAAAAGCGACCGAATTGTCGGTCGCTTCTTCGAGTTGCGCTGCAGGGCGCAAAAACAGGCTTACACCAGTGCGGCCTTTTGAACCAGGCGGGTGGCAACCCAGTTTTTGGTCTTGGACAGCGGACGGCTTTCGGTGATCTCGATCACGTCGCCCGTCTTGTATTCACCCGCTTCGTCGTGCGCGTGGTACTTGCTCGACTTGGCAACGATCTTGTCGTAGAGCTCGTGCTTCACACGGCGCTCGACCAGAACCGTCACGGTCTTTGCACGCTTGTCACTGACGACCTTGCCAATCAAGGTGCGCTTGAGGGATGTTTTAGCTTCCGTCATGGTTTCGCTCCTTATTTGGCAGCAGCCGCTGCACGCTGTTGCTCGGCCAGGATGGTCTTGGCGCGGGCAATGGCACGGCGGGTGTCGCCCAGCGTACCGGTGTTGTTGAGTTGTTGCGTGGCTTTTTGCATGCGCAGACCGAAGTGGGCCTTTTGCAGCGATTTCACTTCGGCTTCGAGGCCGGCCACATCCTTTTTGCGCAGATCAGCAGTTTTCATCTCATGTTCTCCTGAATCACTGACCCAGCATGCGCGTCACGAACGTGGTGCGCAAAGGAAGTTTGGCAGCAGCCAGCGTGAAGGCTTCACGCGCCAGCTGTTCGGGCACACCGACGATCTCGTAGAGCACCTTGCCGGGCTGGATTTCAGCCACGTAGTACTCGACCGAACCCTTGCCGTTGCCCATGCGGACTTCGGCAGGCTTCTGGGAAATCGGCTTGTCCGGGAAGACGCGGATCCAGATCCGGCCGCCACGCTTGACGTGACGGGAAATCGCACGGCGTGCGGCTTCGATCTGGCGGGCCGTCAGACGGCCGCGGTCGGTGGACTTGAGACCGAAGTCACCAAAAGCCACGGTGGCGCCACTGGTGGCGACGCCCGTGTTGCGGCCTTTTTGCTCTTTACGGTACTTGCGACGAGCGGGTTGCAACATGTTTATTCTCCTTTGCCGTCCGCAGCTGCAGATGCGGGTGCGTCTTTACGAACGCGCTTAACGGCGGGTTTGGTGTCACCACCCGTGGCTTCGGCAGGCTTGTCGCTGCCATCGGCCGGGGCGGCATTGGCGCCAGGGCGGCGAACCGCAGCGCGGGCAGGAGGACCTGCCGGACGCTCGCGGCGCGGACCACGCGGACGACGATCTTCTTCGGAACGCGGTGCTTCGGCAGCCACAGGCGCATCGTTGCGACCCAGGGTGTCGCCCTTGTAAACCCAGACCTTGACACCGATGATGCCGTAGGTGGTCTTGGCTTCGGACGTGCCGTAGTCGATGTCGGCGCGCAAGGTGTGAAGCGGCACGCGGCCTTCGCGGTACCACTCGCAACGGGCGATTTCGATACCGTTCAGACGACCCGACGACATGATCTTGATGCCCAGGGCACCCAGACGCATGGCGTTCTGCATGGCGCGCTTCATGGCGCGGCGGAACATGATGCGCTTTTCGAGCTGCTGCGTGATGCTGTCGGCGATCAGCTTGGCATCGATTTCGGGCTTGCGCACTTCTTCGATGTTGACCGCAACCGGCACGCCCAGCTTGGCGGCCAGTTCTTTCTTCAGCTTCTCGATGTCTTCACCCTTCTTGCCGATCACCACGCCCGGACGTGCCGAGTAAATGGTGATGCGGGCATTCTTGGCAGGACGCTCGATCACGACGCGGGAAACCGCGGCGTTCTTCAGCTTGCCCTTGAGGTACTCGCGCACCTTGATGTCTTCGGCCAGCATGCCGGCGAAGTCGCGGTTGCTTGCGTACCAGCGGCTGGCCCAGTTGCGTGAAATCGCGAGGCGGAACCCGGTGGGGTTGATTTTCTGTCCCATATTCCAGTGACCTCTTCAGTTGCCAACTGTCACATAGATGTGACAGGTGGGTTTGCTGATGCGGTTGCCGCGGCCTTTGGCGCGGGCCGAAAAACGCTTGAGCGTGGTGCCTTGTTCGATGTAGATGGTCTTGACCCTCAATTCATCGATGTCGGCGCCGTCGTTGTGTTCAGCATTGGCGATGGCGGATTCAAGCGCTTTCTTGACAATGCCAGCGGCCTTCTTCTGCGTGAACGCCAGGATGTTCAGGGCTTGGTCAACCTTTTTGCCGCGAATCAGGTCCGCAACCAGGCGGCCCTTGTCCATCGACAGGCGCACGCCGCGAACGACAGAGCGAGTTTCTGTATTCATGGTTGGTCCTTACTTCTTCGCTTTTTTATCGGCCGGGTGGCCTTTGAACGTGCGTGTCAGCGAAAACTCGCCGAGCTTGTGACCCACCATCTGATCGGTGATGTACACGGGCACGTGCTGCTTGCCGTTGTGCACAGCGATGGTCAGGCCGATGAACTCGGGCAGGATCATGGAGCGGCGCGACCAGGTCTTGACGGGCTTTTTGTCCTTGGTGGACACGGCCTTTTCCACCTTGGCCATCAGATGATGGTCAATGAAAGGGCCTTTTTTGAGTGAACGAGTCATGTTGTCAACCCTTTACTTCTTGCGACGCGACACGATCATCGACTGCGTACGGCGGTTGTTGCGCGTACGGTAGCCTTTGGTCAGGTTGCCCCATGGATCCACCGGAGCGCGGCCTTCGCCGGTCTTGCCTTCACCACCACCGTGCGGGTGGTCGATCGGGTTCATCGCGGTACCGCGAACGGTCGGACGGATACCCATGTGACGCTTCACACCGGCCTTGCCCAGCTGACGCAGGCTGTGTTCCTGGTTGGACACTTCACCGATGGTGGCGCGGCAATCCACGTGGATCTTGCGCACTTCACCCGAGCGCATGCGCACCTGGGCGTAAATGCCTTCGCGGGCCAGCAACACGGCCGAGGCACCAGCGGAACGGGCGATTTGCGCGCCCTTGCCGACTTGCAACTCAATGCAGTGGATGGTCGAACCGACGGGAATGTTGCGGATCGGCAGGGTGTTGCCGACACGGATCGGCGACTCCGAACCGGACAGCAGCGTGGCACCGACTTCAACACCGCGCGGGGCAATGATGTAGCGGCGCTCGCCATCGGCGTAGCACACCAGCGCAATATGGGCGGTGCGGTTGGGGTCGTACTCGATGCGTTCGACCTTGGCCGGGATGCCGTCCTTGGTGCGACGGAAGTCGACCACGCGGTAGTGGTGCTTGTGACCACCGCCCTTGTGGCGAACCGTGATGTGACCGTTGTTGTTGCGACCGGCCTTCTGGAATTGTGGTTCCAGCAGCGGCGCATAACCTTCACCTTTGTGGAGGTGGTCACGCGTGACCTTCACCATGCCGCGACGGCCTGGTGAGGTGGGCTTCATCTTGATAACTGCCATGATTAAACAGCCTCCCCGCCGAAGTTCAGTTCCTGACCCGGCATCAGCGTCACGTAGGCCTTGCGCACGTGGTCGCGACGACCAACCGACTTGCCAAAGCGCTTGGACTTGCCTTTTTGGTTGAGCACGGACACGCCCTTGACTTCCACCTTGAACATCAATTCCACAGCGGCTTTGATTTCAGGCTTGGAAGCATCCCGCAGCACCTTGAACAGCACAGCGTTGGTTTGCTCGGCGGCTTGCGTGGCCTTTTCCGACACGATCGGCGCAACCAGCACCTGCATCAGACGGCCTTCATCGTATTTCGTGACGCTCATGCGAACATCTCCTTGAGCTTGTCAATGGCGCCCTTGGTGACAATCACCTTCTTGTAGTGCACCAGGGACACCGGATCGGCGTAACGCGGCTCAACAACCAGGATGTTGGGCAGGTTGCGCGAAGCCAGATACAGGTTTTCGTCCACTTCCTCGGCAATCACCAGAACATGGTTCAGGTTCATGGCCTTGAACTTGTCGGCGAGCTGCTTGGTCTTGGGTGAATCCACCGTCATGGAATCGACCACAGCCAGACGGCCTTCACGAACCAGTTGCGAGAAGATGGAGGCCATGCCGGCACGGTACATCTTCTTGTTGATCTTCTGGGTGAAGTTCTCGTCGGGGCTGTTCGGGAAAATGCGACCGCCGCCACGCCACAGCGGGGAAGAGGTCATACCGGCGCGGGCGCGGCCCGTGCCTTTTTGCTTGAACGGCTTCTTCGTCGAGTGATGGACCTGCTCACGGTCCTTCTGAGCTCGCGTACCCTGGCGGGCGTTGGCCTGATAGGCCACGACCAGCTGGTGAATCAGCGCTTCGTTGTAGTCGCGACCAAAAACGGTCTCGGGCACGTCCACATTGGACGAGGCTTGACCCTGGTCATTCAGGAGTTCAACTTGCATCAGTTAGCTCCCTTGTTGACTTTGGCTTTGATGGCGGGGCGAACGGTCAGGAAACCGCCGTTGGAGCCCGGCACAGCGCCACGAATCATCAGCAGCTGACGGGCTTCGTCAACGCGGAAGATGTCGAGGTTCTGAATGGTCTTGGTGTCATCGCCCATGTGACCGGTCATTTTCTTGCCGGGGAACACGCGACCGGGGTCTTGTGCCATGGAGATGGAGCCCGGGACGTTGTGCGAACGGCTGTTGCCGTGCGACGCGCGCTGGGATTTGAAGTTGTGGCGCTTGATGGTGCCGGCGAAGCCTTTACCGATCGAAGTACCTTGCACGTCCACCTTCTGGCCAGCCGCAAACACAGCAGTGGCAGCCACCACGGCACCGGGCTGGTACTGGGCAGCGACGTCGGAGGCGACGCGGAATTCCTGGATGATTTCACCCGCTTCAACACCGGCCTTGGCCAGGTGGCCCGCTTCGGGTTTGGTGACGCGTGAAGCACGGCGGGCACCAAAGGTGACCTGCAGCGCATCGTAGCCATCGTTGGCTTGGGTTTTGACTTGTGTCACACGGTTGTTGGACACGTCGACCACCGTGACAGGAACTGCGTCCCCATCATCGGTGAACAGGCGCATCATGCCCACCTTGCGACCCAACAACCCGAGGGAGTTGCTAAGACTCATTGTTTTCTCCGTTCCCGACTTCAATTGGCCGGGGCTGATGTTGTGCCCGCCTCTGCCCTGAGGCAGCGCTGCGACACATTGTTAAGGCGCTCCGGACCCACCGGTCAGCACCGAAAAAACGATCATCTCTCAGACCAAAGGCCTGAAAAGCCTACGAGTATAACCAGCAGGCTGAATTTGCGCAAGCCTGACTCTCGCCAGGCTTGCCATGCGTGCATTACTGCAGCTTGATTTCGACGTCCACGCCGGCCGGCAGGTCGAGCTTCATCAGGGCGTCAACCGTTTTATCGGTCGGGTCCACGATGTCCATCAGACGCTGGTGGGTGCGAATTTCGAGCTGGTCGCGCGACGTCTTGTTGACGTGCGGCGAACGCAAGATGTCAAAACGCTTCATGCGCGTCGGCAGGGGCACGGGGCCCTTGACGATGGCCCCGGTGCGCTTGGCGGTGTCCACAATCTCGGCGGCCGAGGTGTCGATCAGTTTGTAGTCAAACGCCTTCAGGCGGATGCGGATCTTTTGCTTGGAAGACATGTGTGTGCTCCTTACGCAATGATCTTGGCAACAACGCCGGCGCCAACGGTACGACCGCCTTCGCGGATGGCGAAGCGCAGGCCTTCTTCCATGGCGATGGGGTTGATCAGCTTGACCGTGATCGACACGTTGTCACCCGGCATGACCATTTCCTTGCCTTCGGGCAGCTCGATCGAGCCGGTCACGTCGGTGGTGCGGAAGTAGAACTGCGGACGGTAGTTGTTGAAGAACGGCGTGTGACGGCCACCTTCATCCTTGGACAGCACGTAGATCTCGCCGGTGAAGTGCGTGTGCGGCTTGATGGAGCCGGGCTTGCACAGCACCTGGCCGCGCTGCACGTCTTCGCGCTTGGTGCCGCGCAGCAGGATACCGACGTTGTCGCCAGCCTGGCCCTGGTCCAGCAGCTTGCGGAACATTTCCACGCCGGTGCAGGTGGTCTTCTGGGTGTCGCTGATACCGACGATCTCGATTTCTTCGCCGACCTTGACGATGCCGCGCTCGATACGACCGGTCACGACGGTGCCGCGGCCGGAGATGGAGAACACGTCTTCCACGGGCATCAGGAAGGCACCGTCCACCGCACGGTCAGGCGTGGGGATGTAGGTGTCCAGCGCATCGGCCAGCTTCATGATGGCTTCTTCGCCCAGAGGGCCCTTGTCGCCTTCGAGGGCGAGCTTGGCCGAGCCGTGGATGATGGGGGTGGCGTCGCCGGGGAATTCGTACTTGTCCAGCAGTTCGCGCACTTCCATTTCAACGAGTTCGAGCAGCTCGGCGTCGTCGACCATGTCGCACTTGTTCAGGAACACGATGATGTAAGGCACGCCCACCTGACGGGCCAGCAGGATGTGCTCGCGGGTCTGGGGCATGGGGCCGTCAGCGGCCGAGCACACCAGGATGGCGCCGTCCATCTGGGCGGCACCGGTGATCATGTTCTTGACGTAGTCGGCGTGGCCGGGGCAATCAACGTGGGCGTAGTGGCGGTTGGCCGTTTCGTATTCCACGTGGGCGGTGTTGATGGTGATGCCGCGGGCCTTTTCTTCCGGAGCCGCGTCGATCTGGTCGTAGGCCTTGGCTGCACCGCCGAACTTGGCCGACAGCACGGTGGTGATCGCCGCCGTCAGTGTCGTCTTGCCGTGGTCCACGTGACCGATGGTGCCGACGTTCACGTGCGGCTTGGTCCGCTCAAATTTCTCTTTTGCCATTTTTCA